>NZ_JAUCCQ010000004.1:0-117258 GCF_034676075.1 Pararhodobacter sp.
CCCCCTGCTTCAAGGGGGGCACGCCCCCCTTGAAAATCCCCGTGGATATTTGAAGAACAAAGATGAACAGGGGTGTCCCATGCGTGGGACGCTTCGGCGTTCTAGCAATTCCAAGGGCTTGTGGGAGCGGATTCAGGGAATCTTAGGAAAGTCCCACGCGCGCTTCAGGCGATCAGGGCGAGCTTTTCCTGAACGAAGCGCACCACATCCGCGGCCGGACGGGCGCCGGCGAGGCGGGCGACCTCGCGCCCCTGGGCGAAGAGGATGAAGGCCGGGATGCCGCGGATGTTGTAGCGCACCGTCGCGTCGGGATGCGATTGGGTGTCGATCTTGGCCAGCCGGACATGCGGCGCCAGCGCCTTGGCCGCCTTCTCGAATTCAGGCGCCATGGCCCGGCAGGGGCCGCACCAGGGGGCCCAGAAATCGACGAGCAGCGGCAGGCCGTCCGTTTTCGCCATCTTCTCGAGCGTGCGGAAATCGACCGGCGAGACCTTGCCCGCGTTCAGCGCATGGCCGCAGATGCCGCATTTCGGCGCGGCCCCGGCCTTGTCCTGGGGAAATTGGTTGGCCTGGCCGCATTCGGGGCAGGTGAGGCGGATCTTCTGCGACATGGGAGCAACTCGCATTCAGAGGTTTGAATGCGAAATGGGGCGCGGCGCCCGCTCTGTCAAGCCTGTCAGATGCGATTGCCTCAAATCCTGTTGCGGGGCGGGCGCGATTTGTAGACCGGCAGTTTCCAGCCAAAGAGCATCGAGCCCGCGCGCAACAGGAAGGTCACCGCGGCGCAGGCCAGCAGCGCCACCGGCGTCGGGCCGATCCCCCAGCGGACCAGCAGCGCCGACACCGCCCCCGCGAAGGCCGCCGTCAGGTAGAGTTCGCCTTGGCGCAGCACCAGCGGAACCTCGTTGCAGACCACATCGCGCATGAGCCCGCCGAAGGCGCCGGTCATCATGCCCATCATCACCACCACGCCCGGCCCGTGCCCGAGGCTGAGCGCCACGCCGACCCCGGCGGGCACCGCCACGGCCAGCGCGCCCGCATCCAGCCAGTCGATGGCCCGGCGGCGGTTCTCCAGCCGGTGCGCGGTGAAGAAGACCAGCACCGCCGCGCAGCAGGCGATGGCGATGTACCAGGGGTTGGCGATCCAGAACACCGCCTCGCGGTTCAGCAGCACGTCGCGCACCGTGCCGCCGCCGACCGCGGTCAGCGAGGCAATGAACAGGAAGCCCACGAGGTCCAGCTGTGCCCGGCTGGCGACCAGCGCCCCGGTCAGGGCGAAGATGAAGACCGAGAGGTAATCGAGGCCCTGAAGCAGCGTCATGGCTTGTAGGGCGCCATGCCCGCCCGGGCCAGTTCGTCGGCGCGTTCGTTCTCGGCATGGCCGGCGTGGCCCTTGATCCAGGCCCAGGTGACCGTATGGCGGCGCTGGGCCTCGTCCAGCCGCTGCCAGAGTTCGGCGTTCTTGACCGGCTTCTTGTCGGCGGTCTTCCAGCCGTTGCGCTTCCAGCCGTGGATCCACTGGGTCACGCCGTTCTTCACATAGGCGCTGTCGGTGGTGATGGTCAGCGTGGTGGGCCGGGTCAGCGCCTCCAGCGCGCTGATCGCGGCCATCAGCTCCATGCGGTTGTTGGTGGTCTGCGGCTCGCCGCCTTGCAGCTCGCGCTCCTTGACCACGGTCGCGCCCTCCATGGCGCGCATCAGCACGCCCCAGCCTCCGGGGCCGGGGTTTCCGGAACAGGCGCCGTCGGTCCAGGCGAAAAGGTCAGGCATGGGCAGTCACCAGAAGGCCGGGCGCGGGCTGGCCGGAGAGGCCGGTCTCGATCCGTTCGTCGGCGCGGGTCACGGTGAACCCGGCGGCGGTGAGCAGGTCGAGCAAGTCCTCGCGCGTGTAATAGGTATAGAAGCGCCCGAGGGCGTCGCGGCCCTCGCCATGCCCCAGCTTCATGCCCAGATGCAAGGGGGCGCCGGGTTTCAGCGCGGCATGGATCGCGGCCAGATGCCGGGGCAGGTCGGCGCGGGGTGCGTGGAGAAGCGAGAAGCTGGCCCAGGCGGCGTCATAGGGGCCTTGCAGGGGCGCGTCGAAATCGGCGCGGCGGGCGGGCAGGCCCCGGGCCTTGGCCAGCGCCACCATCTCGGGCGCGGCATCGACCGGGTCGGGGTGATGACCCGCCGCGGCCATCTGCGCCGCCTGCACGCCCGGGCCGCAGCCGAGGTCGAGGATCCGGGCGCCGGGCGGCAGCAGGGCGAGGAAGGCGGCGAGGGGCTGGTCGTCCAGCCCTTCGGCCATCGCCGCGTAATCTGCCGCGCGGGCCGCGTAGACGGCGAGCGTGTCGGGATCGGCGCTCACGCGCGTTCGAGCGCGAGGCGGGCACCCAGCGCGGCGAAGGAGGCGGCAAAGGCGCGGCGCAGCCAGGTCATGGCGCGTTCGGATTCGAGGATGCGGTGGCGCAGCCAGCCCGCGGCCAGCGCGTAGAGCAGGAAGGTGCCCCCGGTCATGGCGGTGAAGCCGAGGCCGAGTTCGACCAGCAGGGCGGCAGCGTCGGGGCTGCCGGCGGGGATGAACTGCGGCAGGAAGGCCACGAAGAACATCGGCAGTTTCGGGTTGAAGAGGTTCAGCAGGATCCCGCGGCGGACCAGCGTGGCGGCGCCGTGGCGGCTGGTGTCCGGGGTGATCTGCAGGGCGCCCGCGCCCCTGAGCGTGCCCCAGGCCATCCAGAGCAGATAGGCGACGCCCGCGTATTTGATGGTGGTGAACAGCACGGCCGAGGTCTGCAGCACCGCCGCCAGCCCCGCCATGGCGAAGCCGAGGTGCAGCATGGTGGCCAGCGTGCAGCCCAGCACCGCCCAGAGCCCGGCGGCAAGGCCCCGGCCGAGCGTGGTCGAGAGCGTGTAGATCACACCGACCCCGGGGGCGAGGCAGACGATGAAGGCGGTCAGCAGGAATTCGGGGCTCATGCGGGGATCCTCAGGACGCGGGGCACTTTGAACTCGACCGATTCCACGGCGGTTTCGACGATTTCGGTGGTCAGGTCGTAGCGGGCGGCGAAGGCGTCGAGCACCTCGTTGACCAGGGTCTCGGGGGCCGAGGCTCCGGCGGTCAGGCCCACGGCGCTTATGCCCTGAAGCGCGCGCCAGTCGATGTCCACGGCGCGCTGGATCAGTTGCGCATAGGCGCAGCCGGCGGCGCGGCCCACTTCGACCAGACGCTTGGAATTGGAGCTGTTGGGCGCGCCGATCACCAGCAGCGCATCGATCTTGGGCGCGATCTGTTTCACCGCGGCCTGCCGGTTGGTGGTGGCGTAGCAGATGTCTTCCTTGTGCGGGCCGATGATCGCCGGGAAGCGGGCCTGCAGCGCGGCGACGATGCCGGCCGTGTCATCGACCGAGAGGGTGGTCTGGGTGATGAAGGCCAGTTTCGCGGGGTCGCGGGGGGTGATGGTGGCCACATCCTCGACCGTTTCGACCAGCAGGACTTCGCCCTCCGGCAGCTGGCCCATGGTGCCGACGGTCTCGGGGTGGCCGGCGTGGCCGATCATGACCATTTGCAGCCCGGCCTCGTGGTGGCGCTCGGCCTCGATATGGACCTTGGAGACCAGGGGGCAGGTGGCATCGACGAAGGTCATGTTGCGGGCCTGCGCCGCCGAAGGGACGGATTTCGGCACGCCATGGGCCGAGAAGATGACCGGGCGGTCATCGGGGCATTCGTCCAGCTCTTCGACAAACACGGCGCCTTGGGCCCGCAGGCTGTCGACGACGTATTTGTTGTGGACGATCTCGTGGCGGACATAGACCGGGGCGCCCCATTTGGTCAGCGCCAACTCGACGATCTTGATCGCGCGGTCGACGCCGGCGCAGAAGCCGCGCGGCGCGGCGAGATAGAGGGTCAGGGGGGGCTTGGTCATGCGTCACTCCGGTTCGGACCAGAGGTAAGCGTTGGGGCGGGCGAGGTCCAGCGCCTTGGCTCAGCCGAAGGCGCCCCACAGCCCGGCAAGGATCACAAGGCCGAAAGCAGCACCGATCCCGGGCAGGGTCCGGGCCCAAACGCCGGGTGGCGCGGGCCAGCGGGCGAAGCGGAGCGCGGCGGCGAGATGGGTGGCGAGCGCGGTGACGGCCAGCAGGTAATAGGGCGCGAAATAGAGGGCTTTCGGCAGGCTCTCGACCGTGGCGGCGGCGAAGGCGATGTCGGTATCGGTCGCGGGGCGGGCGAGCAGCACGGCGGGGATGTGTTGCATCAGGAAGACCGCGAGATAGAGGCCCGAGGCGAGTTGCGCCCCTGCCCAGCCGCTGCCGGGCCTGCCCCGGCGCCAGGCGAGGGTCAGGCCGAGGACGATCTGCGCGGCGAAGAGGGCGATGAGCGCCGGTTCGACCAGCGGATTGCGGTAGAGGGGGCGCAAGGCGGCCATCACCCCGGCATGGGCAGCCTGTCCGGCCAGAAGGGCGGCGTGGTTGGTCAGGTGCAGGGCGAGGAAGAGGCCCAATGCGACGGCGTTCAGGCGGTGGAGGCGGCGGAGGGTCATGCCGGTTCCTCCGCGCGGGGCGGCCAGAGGAGCAAGGTGCCGATGACCAGCGCTATCAGCCATTGCGGCGCGGTCCAAAGCTCGCCCAGCACGGCCAGCCCGAAACCCGCGAAAAGCGCGCCCATGGCCTGCAGCAGCAAGGCCACGGCCACCGCCGTCTGGCGCCGGGCCCGGGGGGCGAAGGCGGCCCAGCCGACCGCCAGCGCGCCCAGCACGAAGAAAGCGGTCACGAAATGCCAGAGCAGCGCGAGGTAAAGGCGCAGCACCGGGGCCTCGGTCGCGGCGCGAAGCGGGTCGTAGACTTCGGGCGCCCCCATGAGGACATGAACGGCCGCGGTCAAGCCCAGCAGCGCGGCGGCGGTCATCAGGCGGGGCGAGGGGCGGGCGGGCATCGGCGACTCCGGGACAAGCATACGGTGGCGTATGGATGGCGCCTCGGCTTGCCCGAGTCAATACGCTGCCGTATGGTGCTGCCATGAGCCGTGACCGCATGACCCCCGAAGACTGGATCGCCGCCGCCTTTCGCCGTCTGGGGCAGGGGGGGATCGCCGCTGTCCGGGCCGAGGCGATTGCCCGCGATCTGGGCGTGTCCAAGGGCAGCTTCTATTGGCACTTCAAGGACCTGCCGGATCTGAAGGCGCGGATGCTGGCGCATTGGCTGGATCAGGCGACAGCGCGGATCGTGGCTCTGGCGGAGGCGGGGGGCAGTGATCCCGCCCTGCGCCTCACCCGGCTGATGGAGCTGGCGACGGGCGATCTGGCGGAGCCCTATGGCGGATTGTCGACCGAGGCGGCGATTCGTGACTGGGCACGGACCGATCTCGAGGCGGCGCAGGCGCAGGCGCAGGCCGACCGCGCACGGGCCGCCTATCTGGAGGGATTGCTGGCGGGGATGGGACTGGAGGCCGCCCGGGCGGGGCAGGCGGCGCGGCTGATCCTCATGGCCTATACCGGCGCCGTGCATCAGGGGATCAGGGACCGGGCGCAGCTGGCCGGGGATCTGGCGGTGCTGACCGCGGCGCTGCTCAGCCCGTCAGGCCGGTGAACAGCCCGGCGGTGATGCCCGCCAGCACGATATAGCGTGCGGTCTTGGCGGCGCCGACGAAGAGGGTGAACAGCCACAGCGGTGTGCGCATGGCCCCGGCCAGCACCGTCGTCAGGTCTCCGATCGGCAGCCAGGACAGCAGCAGCGTCCAGACGCCCCAGCGGTCCCACCAGCCGCGGGCCTTGGCGAATTTGTCCTCGGGGATCTTCAACCAGCGGTGGCCGCCCGCCGTCTCCAGCTTCCAGCCCAGCCAGTAATTGACGAAGGCGCCCAGAGTGTTGCCGACCGAGGCCACGACAATCAGCAGCCACACCGGCGCCGCCTCCGCCACCTGCAGGGCGGCGAAAATCAGTTCGGACTGAAAGGGCAGCACGGTTGCCGCGATGAAGGCCGCGGCAAACAGGCCCGAGAGGGCGGAAACCGTGGCGAGCAGCGATCAGCCCTGCGTATTGGCTTCGTCGGCGGTGACATCCTCGCGCGCCGGGCGAGGTTCGCGCGGCGGGCGGCCGATCACGTCGCGGAGTTCGTCGAGCTCGATGAAATTGTCGGCCTGACGGCGCAGTTCATCGGCGATCATCGGCGGCTGCGAGCGGATGGTCGAGACGACCGAAACCCGCACGCCCTGGCGCTGCAGCGATTCGACCAGCGGGCGGAAGTCGCCATCGCCCGAGAAGAGCACGGCGTGGTCGAGCCGGTGCGCGATTTCCATCGCGTTGACCGTCAGCTCGATGTCCATGTTGCCCTTCACTTTCCGGCGGCCCATGGAATCGGTGTATTCCTTGGCCGGCTTCGTCACCATCGTGTAGCCGTTGTAGTTCAGCCAGTCGATCAGCGGGCGAATCGGCGAATAATCGTCATTCTCCAGCAGCGCGGTGTAGTAGAAGGCGCGCAGCAGCTTGCCGCGGCGCATGAACTCCTGCCGGAGCAGCTTGTAGTCGATGTCGAAGCCGAGCGCCTTGCCCGCAGCGAAGAGGTTCGCCCCGTCGATGAAGAGGGCAAGCCGCTCATCCTTGTAAAACATCGCAATTCCTTTCAAAATCGCAGCGTCATTGAAATAAGCGTCGCCACGATTGGCCTGCCGCCCCTGGGTGGAGTCACGGTCTGGCGGGCGACCATATGCGACCGGAACCAGATTGGACAAAATTACGCGCACCGTCCACAGCAACCTGCACCTCGTGGCGCTCGGCAGCAACGCGACGGAGCGGGAACACTCCAATGCCGAGCTACTTAAGCAAGCTGTCGCCGAGATCAAGGCAGAAGGTTTGGCGACCCGGCGTCTGAGCCGGCTGTTTTCTACCCCGGCATTCCCCGCAGGGGCGGGCCCGGATTTCGTCAATGCCGCTCTGGTTGTAGAGAGTCCGCTGCCGCCCGAGGACGTTCTGGCCATCCTGCACCGGGTCGAGGCCTCGATGGGCCGGGTCCGGCGCGAGCGCTGGGGGCAGCGGGTGATCGACCTCGACCTGCTGGCTTCGGGCGAGCGGGTGCTGCCCGACGAGGCAGCGCTGCGCGACTGGATGGCGCTGCCGCTGGACGAGCAGATGCGCCGCGCGCCCGACCGGCTGATCCTGCCGCACCCCAGGATGCACGAGCGCGGATTCGTCCTGGTGCCGCTGGCGGATGTGGCGCCGGACTGGGTCCATCCCTTGACCGGACAGAGCGTTCGGGCGATGCTGGCGGCGCTCGATCCGGCGGAAATCGCTGCGATCAGGCCGATTTGAGGGTCAGGGTGGCCGAAACGGGCCGGGCTGCGCTTGTCAAGCCCGGCAAATGCCGTTACATGCCAAAGGCTGACCCCTCCCATGCAGATGGAGTGCTTGATGGCCCGCGTGACGGTCGAAGATTGCGTTGACAAGGTTCCGAACCGGTTCGAGCTGGTGATCCTGGCCGCCCATCGTGCGCGCGAGATCGGGGCTGGTTCGCCGATCAGCATTGATCGCGACAACGACAAGGACCCGGTGGTCGCCCTGCGCGAGATCGCCGACGAGACCCAGGGTGCCGACCAGCTGCGCGAGCGGCTGATCGAATCGATGCGTACCCAGAACGAAGTCGACATGCCCGAAGACGACGACATGGCGATGCGCATGGGCAACCAGGCGGACCGTCCGCAGCTTGACGATCTGACCGAGGAGCAGATGCTGCGGCAACTTGTCGCGGCGCAGATCGAGCAAGACTGAGATGGCTCGGGCAGGGTCCGATGTTGATCACGCCCGATGACCTGGTTGCGCTGGTCCGCAACTACAACCCGAGCTGTGACGAAGCGCTGATCCGCCGTGCCTGGGAGTACGGCGAATCCATGCATGCCGGGCAGATGCGCCATTCCGGCGAGCCCTATTTCACGCATCCGGTCGCGGTCGCCTCGATCCTGACCGAGATGCGGCTCGACGATGCGACCATCGTCACCGCGCTGTTGCACGACACGATCGAAGACACGCGCTCGACCTATGCCGAGGTCGAGCGGATGTTCGGCCATGACGTGGCCGAGCTGGTCGATGGCGTGACCAAGCTGACCAATCTGCAATTGTCAGCCGCCGACCCCTCCAGCGGCGAGGGGCGCCGCGCCTCGGCCGAGGCCAAGCAGGCCGAGAATTTCCGCAAGCTGCTGATGGCCATGTCCCGCGACTTGCGGGTGATCCTGGTCAAGCTGGCCGACCGGCTGCACAACATGCGGACCATCCGCTCGATGCGTCCCGACAAGCAGCTGCAGAAGGCGCGCGAGACGATGGAGATCTTCGCGCCGCTGGCCGGCCGGATGGGCATGCAATGGATGCGCGAGGAGCTGGAGGATCTGGCCTTCCGCGTCATCAACCCGGAAGCCCGCAATTCGATCCTGCGCCGCTTCATCACGCTGCAGCGCGAATCGGGCGACGTGATCGCCCGGATCACCGCCGATATCCGCTTCGAGCTGGAAAAGGCCAATCTGGACGGCACCGTCTATGGCCGGGCCAAGAAGCCCTATTCGGTCTGGCGCAAGATGCAGGAGAAGGATCTGGCGTTCAGCCGCCTTTCCGACATCTACGGCTTCCGCATCATCGTCGATGACGTATCGGAATGTTATCAGGCGCTTGGCCTAATCCATCAGCGCTGGCGGGCCGTGCCGGGGCGGTTCAAGGATTACATCAGCCAGCCGAAATCGAACGGCTACCGCTCGATCCACACCACGGTCTCGGGCCGTGACGGCAAGCGGGTCGAGGTGCAGATCCGCACGCGCGAGATGCACGAGGTCGCCGAGGCCGGTGTCGCCGCGCATTGGTCCTACAAGGACGGGATGCGGGCGGTGAACCCCTTCGCCATCGACCCGGCCAAGTGGATCGAGAGCCTGACGCAGCGGCTGGATGTCGACAAGGACGAGGATCACGACGAGTTCCTGGAACACGTCAAGCTGGAGATGTACGCCGATCAGGTGTTCTGCTTCACGCCCAAGGGTGACGTGATCCAGCTCCCCAAGGGCGCGACGCCGCTCGATTTCGCCTATGCGATCCATACCCGGATCGGCAATGCCACCGTCTCGGCCAAGGTCGACGGCCTGCGCGTGCCGCTCTGGACCCGGCTGCGCAACGGTCAGCAGGTGGAGATCATCACCGCCGACGGCCAGCGCCCGCAGACCATGTGGATCGAGCTGGTCCACACCGGCCGGGCCAAGGCCGCGATCCGGCGGTCCCTGCGCGAGGAAGACCGCGAGCGGTTCGTGCGGCTGGGGCGCGAGCTGTGCCGCGTGGCCTTCGACAAGGTGGGCCGCCGGGTGACCGACAAGGCGCTGGATACGGCAGCAAAGACCCTCAGGCTGAAGGGCGCGAACGATCTGCTGGCGCGCATCGGCTCCGAGGAGATCAGCGCGCGGGCCGTGGTGGCGCAGCTTTACCCCGAGACCTCGACCATGGCCGAGGTGGAGGTGGATGCGAGCCACCCGGTGATGGGTCTGGACAAGGACATCCCCTTCCGCCGCGCCAGCTGCTGCCAGCCTTTGCCGGGCGAGCGGATGGTCGGCATCACCTATCGCGGGCGGGGCGTCTTTGCCCATGCCATTGATTGCCCGGTGCTGGCCGATCTGGACAACCAGCCCGAGCGCTGGGTGGATCTGCGCTGGCTGGAGGGCAAGCACGCGGCGGTCAACAAGGTCACGCTGGAGATGACGATCTCGAACAGCGCGGGGGTGTTGGGGCGCTGCTGCACGCTGATCGGCGAGCAGGGGGCCAATATCTCGAATCTGGTGTTCAAGGACCCCAAGCCCGACTTTTTCCTCATTGCGGTAGAAATCGAGGTATCGGATGCCGAGCACTTGCACCGTATCCTGACCGTCCTTTCGGCCGAAACCGACGTGGCCCAGGTCACCAGGATTCGCGACCTTAGCCTGAAGCCCTGACCGGGGCCCCCTGAACACGGACCGCCGCGCGTGATCTTCAAGCGCCGAAATCCCAGACCGCTGTTGCGGGCCATTGGCGAGTTCTTCTGGCCCCGCGGCGGCTGGCGTCGGGCTGCGACCTATGTGCTGCACCGGATGCGGCGCTTGCCCGACAGTCCCGAGCGGATCTGCATCGGCATCGCCGCCGGGCTCTATGTCTCGTTCCTGCCGCTCTATGGGCTGCATTTCCTGACCGCGGCGCTGGTCGCCTGGATCTTTCGCGGCAATATCCTGGCGGCGCTGCTGGGCACCTTCTATGGCAACCCGCTGACCTTCCCGCTGATGGCGGCGGGGGGGATGGAGCTGGGCAGCTGGCTTCTGGGGACCGAGGTGCGGGTCTCGGTCACGCGGATCGTCGGCGTCGTCGGGCGCGCGGGCAGCGAGCTGATGCACAACCTCGTCAGCGTCTTCACCGGCGAGACGGCGCAATGGGACCGGCTGATCGGGTTCTATTCCAACGTCTACCTGCCCTATATGGTGGGTGGGCTGCTTCTGGGCTTGCCCTTTGCGGTGGCTGCGTATTTCGTGCATCTGCCCTTGGTGCGCGCCTATCAGCGCAGCCGTGCCAAGCGGTTGAAGGCGCGGTTCGAGGCCGCGCGGCAGCGCCAGCGGGCGCTCGAAGCCGGAGACGAGACATGAGCAAGGCCCCCCTGCGTCTGGGTGTGAACATCGACCATGTGGCGACGCTGCGCAACGCGCGCGGCTCGGCCTATCCCGACCCGGTGCGGGCCGCGCTTCTGGCCGAAGAGGCCGGGGCGGATGGCATCACCGCGCATCTGCGCGAAGACCGCCGCCACATCCGCGACGCCGATATCGAGGCGCTGATGGCGGCCTTGCGCGTGCCCCTCAATTTCGAGATGGCGGCCACGGCCGAGATGCAGGCCATCGCGCTGCGCCACCGGCCGCATGCCGTCTGCCTCGTGCCGGAAAAGCGCGAGGAGCGCACGACCGAGGGCGGGCTCGATGTCGCCGGCGATATCGGGCGTCTGGCCGATTTCATCGCGCCCCTGTCCGAGGCCGGGTGCCGGGTGTCCCTGTTCATCGGCCATGATCCCCGGCAGATCGAGGCGGCGGTGCAGGTCCGCGCCCCGGTGATCGAGCTGCACACCGGCGCCTATTGCGATCTGGTGGCCGAGGGCCGGGCCGAGGATGCGGCGCTGGAACTGGCGGCGCTGATGAAGGGCGCGCGGTTCGCGGCCTCGCTGGGGCTGGAGGTCCACGCGGGCCACGGGCTGAGCTTCGCCACCGTCTCGCCCTTCGCGGCGACGGCGGAAATCCGCGAGCTGAACATCGGCCATTTCCTGATTTCCGAGGCGGTGTTCCTGGGCCTCGATCCGGCGATCCGCGAAATGCGGCGGCTGATGGACGCGGCGCGGGGCTGAGCCCCGCCTGTCCGGGCGTCGCCCGGCGCGCTCTGCAGCCATCGGCGCTCCGGGGCCGAAGAGGCCTCTCGCTGCGGTTGCGAGACTGGCATTGAGCCTTGTCGTGCAGTATGGATCAGGGCGGTACCTGGCGCGAGCGCACCGGGCGAGCCGCGCCGATTGTCCGGCATTCGCGGTCGCCCGGCCCAGTGTCCGTTCGAGGTATTGTCTCTGAACGGCAGCTCTTTCGCCTGGGGTTGCTAACCTGTGGTCGCTTCGTTCGGCACGTACGGCGAAGGGATCGCTCGTAACATATTGGAACATCGATTGACGCCCACATACGTTAAGACGCTGGCTGCCCTGGACCGGCGTGCAAAAGTGGCCCTTCAGCTTCTGTGGGACGGGGCGCTCATCGCCGCCTCGTTCATCATGGCGATGTTTCTCCGATTGGAGAGCCTCTTCTTTCTGGCCCGGCCTGCGGTCTGGCTTTCGCTCCTTGTGGCGGTGATCGCGACGTTGCTGGCCTTCCGCTGGCTGGGGCTTTACCGTTCGCTGGTCAGGTTCATCACCGGCAAGATCCTGGTGACGGTCGGCAAGGGCGCCGTTGGCTCGGCGCTGGCGCTGGCGCTGGCCAATCTGGTCTTCGGCGCGGGCATTCCCCGATCCGTCCCGGTGATCATGCTGATGTTCGTCTTCTTTTCGGTAGGCGGCTCGCGTTTTCTGGCCCGGACCTATTTCCGCAGCCCGCGGACGCTGAACAAGCGGCCGGTGATCATCTACGGCGCCGGTGAAGCCGGTCTTCAAACGCTGAACGCCCTTTTTCACGGGCGCGAATACGCGCCGGTCGCGCTGGTCGACGATGATCCCAGCATCCAGAACATGACGGTCGGCGGGTTCAAGGTCTTTCCCTCGGACCAGATCCCGGCGCTGATGAAGGAAACCGGCGCGCAGGTCGTGCTTCTGGCCATCCCCAGCATGGGACGCGTGCGTCGCCGCGAGATCGTCGGCGCGCTGGAAGACCTGCAGCTGGAGATCAAGACGATCCCCGGCATGTCGGACATCATCAGCGGCAAGGCCAAGATCTCGGAATTGCGGACGGTTTCGGCCGAGGATCTGCTGGGGCGCGACCCCGTGGCCCCCGATCCCGAGCTTCTGAGCCGCAACATCACCGGACGGGTGGTGATGGTTTCGGGCGCGGGGGGATCGATCGGCAGCGAACTCTGCCGCCAGATCCTGAGCCAGCGGCCCACGGTGCTGGTGCTCTATGAGATGTCGGAATTCGCGCTCTATGCCATCGAGGGCGAATTGACGGAAACCTCGAAGCGGCTGGGCTACCAGACGCGGATCGAGCCGATCCTGGGCTCGGTCCAGCACAGCCGCCGGCTGGAGATGGCGATCAAGGCGTTCAAGGTCCAGACCATCTATCACGCCGCCGCCTACAAGCATGTGCCGCTGGTCGAGGAGAACGTGGTCGAGGGCATCCGCAACAATGTCTTCGGCACGCTCGCCATCACCGCCGCCGCCAAGAAATGCGGGGTCGAGAATTTCATCCTGATCTCGACCGACAAGGCGGTGCGGCCGACCAATGTGATGGGCGCCACCAAACGCATCGCCGAGCTGATCTGCCAGGCCGAGGCGCAGGAGCCCTCGGGCACGGTCTTCTCCATGGTCCGCTTCGGCAATGTGCTGGGGTCCTCGGGCTCGGTGATCCCGCGCTTTCGCGCCCAGATCGAAAGCGGCGGGCCGGTCACGGTCACCCACAAGGACATCAACCGCTATTTCATGACCATCCCCGAAGCCGCGCAGCTGGTCATTCAGGCGGGTGCGCTGGGGCAGGGGGGCGATGTCTTCGTGCTGGACATGGGCGAGCCGGTGAAGATCATCGACCTTGCCTTCAGCATGGTGAAGCTGCACGGCCTGACCCCCTATCTGGTCGATCACCCCGATCAGTTCCTGTCGGAAAAGGGCGATATCCCGATCTGCGTGACCGGGCTGCGCAAGGGCGAGAAGCTGTATGAAGAGCTGTTGATCGGCAACAATCCGGCGCCGACCACGCATCCGCGGATCATGACCGCCTCGGAAGTCGCCCTGCCGCGCGCGGCCCTTTCCGAGGCGCTGGACCGGCTGTTCAAGGCCTGCGAGGCGTTCGACCTGCCGACGATCCTGGCCATGCTGCACGAATTGCCGCTGGAATATGCGCCGCTCAACACCGACGTCTCGGACCGGCTGTGGGGCGCCGAGCAGGGCTCCGAGGCCCTGATCCAGCCGAGCCCGCGGCCATGATCCATGCCGAAGACCGACAGGGCGGGTTCGGTCGCGCCCTGTTCAGCCGTCTGTTGCACAGCTATTTCCTGATGCGCCGAAGCCTTACGATCGGCGTCCGGGCCATGGTGCGGTCGGCGGACGGGAAGTTCCTGCTGGTGCGCCACACCTATACCCCCGGCTGGCATTTCCCCGGCGGCGGGGTCGAAAAGGGCCAGACGACCGAGACCGCCCTGCGGCGGGAATTGCTGCAGGAGACGGATCTGGAACTGGTCGGCCGTCCGGTGCTGCACGGCGTCTTCTACAACGGCAAGGTCAGCAAACGCGACCATGTGCTGGCCTATCTGTGCGAGGTCAGCGGCCGGGCTCCCGGCAAGCCCGCCAGCGTCGAGATCGCCGAGATCGGCTATTTCGGCCTCGACGATCTGCCGCAGGACACCGATCCCGGCACCGAGCGCCGCATGCGCGAGATTGTCGAGGGTCTGGCGCAAAGCGCCTGCTGGTAGGCGCTCAGGCCAGCGGGCGGGCCTCGATCACCACGAAGGCCTGCGCCCAGGGGTGGTCATCGGTCAGCGAGACATGCACGACGGCCTCGTGTCCGGGCGGGGTCATCGTCGCCAGCCTCTCGGCCGCCCAGCCGGTCAGCACCATGGTCGGCTGCCCGCCGCGGCGATTCACCACGCCCATGTCCTTCCACGAGATGCCCATGGCAAGGCCGGTGCCCAGCGCTTTGGAGCAGGCCTCTTTCGCGGCCCAGCGTTTGGCCAGCGTCCCGGCCTCGTCCTTGCGGCGGGCGGCCTTGGCCAGTTCCAGATCGGTGAAGACCCGCCGCCGGAAGCGGTCGCCGAAGCGGTCGAGCGTGCCCTGGATCCGGTCGATATTGGCCAGATCGGTCCCGATGCCCAGAATCACGCCCCGTTCCTCACGTCGCCGTCCTCATTCCGCCGTCACCGCGCCGGTCGCCTGATTGATGCGGATTTCCATCCGCTCCTCGATCGGCGGCGCGCCGTTCTCGACGCCCTGATGCCAGTGAAACACCGGCAACGACAAGAGCAGCCCGCGCGCCGGGTCGTAATCGGCGGTGATGCGCTGGATGTCGAGCCCGTAGAACCCCATCCCCGTCGAGGCCGAGGCGACTCGGCACTGGCGGAAGATCGGCTCTGCGCTGCCGTCGCCATTGGGCGACAGGATCAGCAGATGCGAGGAACAACAGGCGGGCTCGCCCCCGGTATCGAGCCAGGCCACACGGATGGCGCCATTGGCGAAGGTGCGCGAGTTCTGCTCCCAGGGTTCGACGATATTGCCCGGATTGCCGATCCAGTCGCAATCGGTGATGACCTGCGCCATGGCCGGGGTGGCGAGGAGCGAGAGGGCGGCGGCGAAAACGGGTTTCATGGCAATCTCCGGGTCTGAAAGCCCGTATCATCCCCGATGCGACCGCCCCGGGCAACGCCCCGCGCGAAGACGTGAGGTCAGGTGAGCCGGGCGGTCAGGATCTTGAAGGCCGCAAAGCCGAAGAGCACCGCGAAGGCGGCGTCGAACCAGCGCCGCGCCCGCAGATAGGCCCGCGCGACGGGGCGGGCGGAAAAGGCGAGCGCCATGGTGGTGAAGGTCAGGACCGAGGTGGCGAGGCACGAAAGCCCCACCTGCCAGAGGACCGACGCGGGCGCACCGGGCGGCACCGCCACGGCAAAGACCGCGCCCCAGAACAGCACCGCCTTGGGGTTGGTCAGGTGGATGAGCGCACCGCGGGCCCAGGCGTGGCGCAGGCTCTCCGCCCCCGCGTCGCGGGCTGCGGCGGCACCGGGGCGAAGCGCCGAGCGGGCCGATTTCCACGCCAGGAACGCCAGATAGCCTGCCCCCGCGTAGCGCAGCGCCTCCAGCGCCCAGGCGTGGCTCATCATCGCCGCGCCCAGCCCCATGCCCGCGACCAGCGCCCAGCAGGCCGAGCCCGCGACGACGCCCAGCGCCACCGCCAGTCCGCGCGCGCGTCCGGCGCCCATTGCCGTGCCGGTGATGGCCAGCGTGGCGGGACCGGGCGAGGAAATGGCGATCACCCAGGCGACGAGGATCGGGATCAGGTCGGACAGCGGCATGGCAGGCTCCGGGGGTGGGTCGGGGCTGAGAGTATCGGGCCGCGGGCGCGGCGCAAGCGGCAAGTGGCGCTCAGGCCAGGTTGAGAAGGGCGATCAGGGCACCAAGCAGGTAAAGCCCGGCCAGCGCGCTCTGCAGCACCCGGGCATGGCGGGCATAGGCGGCGCGGGGGCGGGGGCGCGACAGGCTGAAGGCGAGCGCGGCGTAAAGGACGGCGACCAGCGCCAGCCCGGGCAGCGCGCTCCAGCCCAGATCGGCGATCTGCCCCGGCTCGCTGGCCCAGCGCAGGGCGACGCCGGGCTGCGTGCCATGCAGGAGCGCGGCGAGGCCCATGGCCGCGGCCGCCGATCCCGGTCCCTGCGGCGCCCGGCCCAGCGCGACCCGCGCCGCCCACCCGGCCAGCCCCAGCAGCACCAGCGCCGAAAGCGCGGTCAGCCAGGGGCCGCCCAAGGCGCCCGCCGCCAATCCCGACCAGCCCAGCAGGACCCAGCCCAGCACCGCCAGGACCACCCCGGCGGCAGCGGCCAGCCCCCTGGCCAGCCCGGCCTCGGCGGCGCTGGCCGCGACCAGCAGGGCGGCGGGCCAGGGCGAGGCGATCAGCACCGTCCGCACCAGCAGGATCAGGATCAGCACCAGCGACAGTTCCGACCCGGTCATCATCGCGCAGCCCTCCTCCGGGGATCGCCCGGGCCCTCGCCATGATCACCGGAACCGGGATTTTGTCGAGGGGTGGCGCAGGGCCGGGCGTTGACAGAAGGTGAACGCGGCGCGCTGGGGCTTCGCGGTCGTTAAGGGCGGCGTGGCTATCACTCCGGGGCAAATCGCGAGGAGCCCCGATGTCCGACCATTCGCCCCGGCTTGACCTGCCCTATCTCCAATCCGCGCAAGCCCAGAAGCACGTGACCCATAACGAGGCGCTGCGGATCCTCGACATGGTGACGCAGCTGACCCTCGTCGCCTTCGACCAGACGATTCCGCCCGCGCTGCCGCAGGAGGGCGAGGTCTATGCCCTGGGCCTCGGCGCCAGTGGCGACTGGCTGGGCCATGACGGCGAGCTGGCGCTGCTGGCCGACGGCTATTGGCACTTCGTCACCCCTCGGCCGGGCTGGATGGCGACGCAGGCGGGCACCGATGTGCTGCGCCTGTGGACCGGCAGCGCCTGGGTGGCGCCCGAGGGGCCGGTGCTGCAGAACCTGCCGGGGGTCGGGGTGAACACCACCTCGGACGGGTTGAACCGGCTGGCGGTGGCCTCGGCCAATACCCTGCTGACCCACGAGGGGGCCGGGCATCAGCTGAAGGTCAACAAGGCCGCGGCGGGTGACACGGCGTCGCTGCTGTTTCAGGACGATTGGTCGGGCCGGGCCGAGATGGGGCTGGCGGGCGACGACGATTTCCACATCAAGGTCAGCGCCGATGGCAGCACCTGGCACGAGGCGCTGAGCATCGAGGCGGGCACCGGCACGGTGGCACTGGCGCTGGCGCCGCTGGCGCGGCTCGACCTGGCGGCGCTGGCGGCGAGCAAGGCTGTGACGGCGGTGGATGTGCTGGTCTATGACACCAGCCGCGACAGCGACGGCGGGGTCTGGCGCCGGCGCTGCCAGCACACCAGCTGGTGGAACGAGACCCTGAACACCGCCACCCGCGGCGCCCGGCGGGAGTTTCCGGCGGTGGCGGTGATCGTCGCCGAGGCCGGGAAGGTCACCATCTACGACGGCGACGACCCCGCGCTGCCGATGTGGAAGGTCTTCACGCTCTCGTATCTGGTTGGGGCGGTGTCGTGCATCGCGATGCAGAACGGCAGCCTCGTGTTCGGCAACAACTCGGGGTCGTCGATCGCCTGCGCCATCCTCGATTTCGCAGCCGATGGTGCGCGGATCTATTTCACCGCCGGATCGAAGCGGAGTACGTCGGGCCTGGGGTCCTGGCCGGCAGACCTCACCGGCTTCGTGACCCTCTTCCCGGGCGACTATGGTGCGCCGGGAATGATCAACGCCGTCGCCAACGACATCGCCATGACCGTCCTGCCCGATGCGCCGGTCGATCCGACCACCGGCCTGCCCGTGCCGACGATTGCCGTGGCGACGGCGGGCGGGGTCTCGGTGATCAAGCACGACGGGAGTGTCGTGGACATCGCCACCTCGGTGGCGACCAAGATCGCCTTCGGCGGCAGCATTGTTTACGCCGTCTTCGACACCGGCGCGCCCGAGGCGGTCTACGGCTTCGCCCTTCCGGCCTCCGATCAGGCGGGGGTCACGCCCAATACCTTCCAGTACAACAATCTGGGCTGGTCCGGCTCCAGCCAATGGCCGGTCGGATCGTTCCATGACACCAGGGCGCTGGCCCCGATCCGGCAGGAGGTCGCCATGGGCGGCGGCGGCGGGCTCTTCCTGTCCGCCAACAGCGCGCGGGCGGTGAGCCCCCAGACCAACCTCCACTGCCGGATCACCAGCGACTACACCACCGGCTGGCTGCCGGGCGCGGTGAGGGGCGCCTGGCTTGCCAGCACCAGCACCGCGCCGCTGGTCGGGGGGACCGAGGCCGACCGTTCGGCCAATGCGATGCCCCTCACCGTGACCGGCACGATCACCCGGACAGCGGTGGCGAGCGGGGCGGGTCTGGTCGGCTATGGCGGCTGGTCGGCGGCCAATTACCTGGAGCAGGCCTATACCGCGGGGCTCGACTTCGGGACCGGCGATTTCTGCGTCATGGGCTGGCTGCGCTTCACCGGGACCGCCGGGCAATGCGTCTTCGCCCGGCAGGATAGCGGGCTGGCGGGGGCGCGGCTGCGGATCTCGACCGCGGGCGGCGCGCTCACCGCGAGTTCCAGTGGCGCGACCCTGACCGGCACGCTGCCGATGAACACCGGGATCTGGGGGCATGTCGCCTATCTGCGCAAGGACGGCGTGGCGCAGCTCTATCTGAACGGGCGGCTGCACCTGTCGGCCGCGGATGCGGCGAACCTGAGCAACGCCAGCGCGGTGATGCGGCTGGGCGTCACCGTCAACGGCGCGGATCCGTTCACCGCGGGCACGCTCGCGCTCTGGCGGATCGGCGCGACCGCGCCCTCGGCCGAGCAGATCCGCAAGATCCACGAGGACGAGAAGGCGCTGTTCCTGCCCGGCGCGCAGGGCACGCTCCATGGCGCCTCGGACGTGGTGACGGCGCTGGCCGAGGACCCCGAGACGGGGCTCCTGCACGTCGGCACCAGCGCGGGCCGCAGCGATTTCCAGGGCCTGCGCCGCATCGCCAACACCACCACCGCCGTCACCACCGCCCTCAGCGCGGCGGGCGGCATGATCGCGGAGCAATGACATGACCGTCCGTATCGAAAAACCCGCCCTGAACCTGCGCGACCTTCTGGCGCGGATTGCCGGTCTCGAGCAGCGGATCGGGGCGACCCAGCCCACCGCGCTGGCCTATGTCGGGGACGGCACCAACAAGACCTTCGCCTGCAAGGCGGGCCATCAGCCGGGCGTGGTCTGGAAGGATGGCGTCATGCAGCGGCAGGGGCCGGGCGACGCCTATGTCGTCAGCGTCGAGGGCGTCACCCACAAGGTGGTCTTCGCCGTGGCCCCGGCCGCGGCGGCACGGGTCGACATCCTGCAATGGCGGGTCTGAGCGGGCTCAGGCCGTGAGCAGCGCGCGGATCTGGTCGACGCGGGTGGTGACCAGATCCGGGTTCGCCCGCGCCTCGACATTGAGGCGCAGGAGCGGCTCGGTGTTGGACGCCCTGAGGTTCAGCCGCCAATCGGCGAAGGCCAGCGACAGCCCGTCGGTGTCATCGCGTGACAGGGCGTCAGGGGCGAAGGCGGCCTCGACCCGGGCGATGGCGGCGGCGGTATCCGCGACGCGGAAGTTGATCTCGCCGGACGAGGGGAAGGCGGCGCGGCGGGCGTCGATCATCTGCGCCAGCGTCCGGCCGCGGCGGCCCATCAGTTCCACCACCAGCAGCCAGGGGATCATGCCGCTGTCGCAGGCGACGAAATCGCGGAAATAATGATGCGCCGACATCTCGCCGCCATAGACGGCGCCGGTCTCGCGCATCGCCTGTTTGATGAAGGCGTGGCCCGTGCGGGACTGGATCGCCTGTCCCCCGGCGGCGCTGACCACATCGAGCGTGTTCCAGACGACGCGGGGGTCGTGGACGATCTTCGCGCCGGGTTCCTTGGCGAGGAAAGCCTCGGCCAGCAGGCCCACGACATATTCGCCGGGGACGAAGCGCCCCTCGGCATCGAAGAAGAAGCAGCGGTCGAAATCGCCGTCCCAGGCGATGCCCAGATCGGCGCCCCAAGCGCGGACGGCTTCGGCGGTGGCGGGCTGGTTTTCGTCGAGCAGCGGGTTCGGGATGCCGTTGGGGAAACGGCCGTCCGGCTGGTGATGCATCCGTTGGATGGTGAGGGGCGCGCCCTTGGCCGCGAGCGCGGTCATGATCGCGTCGAAGGTCGGGCCGGCGGCGCCGTTTCCTGCGTTGACCAGCAGTTTCAACGGCCTGAGCGCCGGGATATCGACGAAGGACAGCACCCGCGCGACATAGGCGTCGCGGGCGCCCTCGGCCGGGATGATCCGGCCGGGCTGCGGGGCCGGGGAGAAGGCGCCGTTTTCGGCCAGCGCCTTGACCCGGGCGAGGTCGGTTGCGGGGTCGAGCGGGGCTGACCCCGCCTTCACCATCTTCATGCCGTTGTAATCCATCGGATTATGCGAGGCGGTCACGCAGATCCCGCCATCCGCCGCGAAATGGCTGGTGGCGAAATACATCTCTTCGGTGCCGGACAGGCCGAGGTCCAGAACCTCCACCCCCTGCGCCACCAGCCCCTCGGCCACCGCCGCCGCCAGGCTTTCGGACGAGGCGCGGATGTCGCGGCCCAGCACCACCCGGCGCGCGCCCAAGGCTTCGGCAAAGGCGCGGCCGATGACGCGGGCGATGCCCTCGTCCAGATCCTCGCCCAGCTTGCCGCGGATGTCATAGGCCTTGAAACAGGTCATCGGCATGGGCTGCCCCCTCAGTTCGCGCCGAACAGGTCGCGGGTGAAGACCTTGTCGGCCACATCCTCCAGATCCGGCGTCATGCGGTTGGCGATGATCAGATCGGCCCCAGCCTTGAAGGCGCCAAGGTCGCGGATCACCCGCGAGCCGAAGAATTTCTCGTCGGTAATCACCGGTTCGAAGATCGTCACCTCGATCCCCTTGCCCTTGAGCCGCTTCATGATCCCCTGGATCGAGGATTGGCGGAAATTGTCGGATCCCGCCTTCATCACCAGCCGATAGACGCCCACCACCCGGGGATTGGTCGCGGCGATCCGCTCGGCGAGGAAATCCTTGCGGGTGCGGTTGGCCTCGACAATCGCGGCGATCATGTTCTGCGGCACGCCACGGTAATTGGCCAGCAATTGCTTGGTGTCCTTGGGCAGGCAATAGCCGCCATAGCCGAAGGAGGGGTTGTTGTAATGGTTGCCGATCCGGGGATCGAGGCCGACGCCCTCGATGATCTGGCGGCTGTCCATGTTCCCGGCCATGGCGTAGCTGTCCAGCTCGTTGAAGAAGGCCACGCGCATGGCGAGATAGGTGTTCGAGAAGAGCTTGATCGCCTCGGCCTCGTCGGGGTCGGTGAACAGCATCGGCACATCCGGCTCCGCTGCCCCTTCCTGCAGCAGCCGGGCGAAGATCCGCGCCGCCTCGCCCCGGTCGCCGACGATGATCCGCGAGGGGTGGAGGTTGTCGTGCAGCGCCCGGCCCTCCCGCAGGAATTCGGGCGAGAAGATGATCCGGTCGCAGCCGACCTTCTGGCGCAGCTTGCGGATATGCCCGACCGGCACCGTCGATTTGACGATGATCACCGTCGCCGGATTGGCGGCCAGCACCGCGCGCACCGTCGAGTCGACCGAGGAGGTGTCGAAATGGTTATGCTCGGAATCGTAATCGGTGGGCGTGGCGATGATCACGTAATCGGCGCCCTCGACCGCGGCGGCCAGATGCGTCGTCGCGGTCAGGGACAGCGGCTTCCGGGCGAGGAAATCCTCCAGCTCGGCGTCCTCGATGGGGCTTTTGCGATCATTGACCATCGCCACCCTTTCAGGCGCGATATCGACCGCCGAGACCTCGTTGTGCTGCGCCAGCAGCACCGCGTTCGACAGGCCGACATAGCCAAGCCCCACCACCGCGATTTTCATGATCGTACTCCAGCCTGCCCGCTTCAGCCGCGGGCGTAATCGTCTTCGTAGCGGATGATGTCATCCTCGCCGAGATAGGCGCCGGTCTGCACCTCGATCAGCACCATCGGCACCTTGCCGGGGTTCTTCATCCGGTGAACCGTGCCCAGCGGGATATAGACCGACTGGTTCTCGGTGACGAGGCGGACCTCGGTGCCGATCGTGACCTCGGCCGTGCCGGAGACGACGATCCAGTGCTCGGCCCGGTGATGGTGCGATTGCAAGGACAGGGCGGCGCCGGGGTGGACCACGATGCGCTTGACCTGGAAGCGTTCGCTCAGCACCAGGCTTTCGTACCAGCCCCAGGGCCGGTGATCGCGGGGGAAGGATTCGGCCTGCCGCGCGTGCTTGGCCTTCAGCGCGGTGACGACGCGTTTCACGTCCTGCGCCCGGCTGGCATCGGCCACCAGCACCGCGTCGGGCATCGCCACGGCGATGATGTTCTGAAGGCCGAGGCCCACGAGTTCGACGCGCGAATCCTCGGACCGCAGGAGCGAATCGGTGCAATCGATGGCGGTGGCGTGGCCGGTGGTGGCGACGCCGTTCTGGTCGCGCTCGCCCGCGCGCCACACCGCGTCCCAGCCGCCGAGGTCCGACCAGCCCGCGGAATAGGGCACGACGGCCAGATTGTCGGCGCGTTCCATCACCGCATAGTCGATGGAGATGTCGCGCACCCGGCTCCAGGCCGTGGGGTCGAGCCGCAGGAAGCCGAGGTCCGGCCGCGCCGCGTCGAGCGAGGCGGAGACCGGCTCCATCAGGTCGGGGGCGTGGGTGCGGAAGGCCTCGATGATCGCGGCGACGGAAAAGAGGAAGATCCCCGCGTTCCACAGATGCCGGCCCGAGGCGACCATCGCCTCGGCCCGCGCGAGGTCGGGCTTTTCGACGAAGCGCAGCAGGTCCATGACCCGGGGCGCCGCGCCGTCCAGGCATTCGGCCAGTTCCAGATAGCCATAGCCCGTTTCGGCATGATCGGGGGCGATGCCGAAGGTCACCAGCTTGCCCGCCAGGGCGGCCGGGCGGCCCAGTTCGACCGCCGCGCGGAAGGCGGGGGCGTCGGGCACCACATGGTCGGACGGCGCGACCAGCATCAGCGCCTCGGGGTTTTCGCGCGCCAGCCAGAGGGCGGCGGCCAGCACGGCGGGGGCCGTATTCTTGCCCTCGGGCTCGATCAGCACGGCGCCGGGGTCGATCCCGGCGGCGGCAAGCTGTTCGGTGACGATGAAGCGGAAGTCCGAATTGGTCAGGACCAGGGGCTTGGCGAACCCCGGGCCCGACAGCCGCCGGGCCGAGGCCTGGAACAGCGTTTCCTCGCCGATCAGCGGCGTGAATTGCTTCGGATAGGATTTCCGCGACAGCGGCCAGAGCCGGGTGCCCGACCCTCCGGATAACAGAACCGGGGTGATCACAGAGAATCTCCTGCTACGAAACCGAACATTGCCCGGCGTGTTTGCCCGCCATCCTGGGCCTTATCGAGGCCAAATTAAGGAACTCGTGTCCGCTGGGCGGCGCGCTGCCACAGAAGTGCCCCGATGCGGCCGGGGAAATCTTGCCAAAGGATGATGCCGGCGCGCCGCGGCTTCGTGTTTCTTTCGGTCTTGGGGGGCAGGGTTTCGGGTCTTGCCGGATCTGGAGGATCTGATGACCGAAGCCGAAATCGAGGCCCTGCTGGCCGATGCCGGGCTCGTCCCGGGCGCGGCCCCGTTGACCAAGCAGCAACTGACCGACCGGATCATGGCGATCCTGGACCGCGACTGGCCGCTGGCCATGCGCGAGGCCTCGCCCGCGGATTATGCCACCTGGCGCGACGCGGCCGAGCCCGCGCGGCTGCGGGCGGTGGCGGCCAATCTCTTCAACATCCGGCTGGCGGCCTACCGGCAGGCGGTGGCGCGGCTCGCCCTGCCTTTGCTGGTCGAGGGGCCGGTGGTCGATCCCGTGACCGGGGAGCAGACCGGCAGCGGGAGCGCGGCCATCGCCGAGGATGAGGCCGCGCGGGCCGCGGCGCAGGCGGTGATCGCGGCCACGCCCGAGGCTGTGCTGGCCTTCGACGCCGCCTGACTCCGGGCCTGAAACTGTCCGACGAGCCGGGGCACCCGAGGGGGTGCTCCGGCTTTCTCTTGCGCGGATTTGCCTGTGCCGATGGCGACTTGTCCGAGATCCGAAAATTCCGGGCAAATCTTTGACATATTCCTAGCGCACCTCTCGGGCGAAACGCGGCAGTCCGATTCTGCGCGCGCGTTCCGCCCTTGTGGCAGGGGACGTGGGCATCCGGGTCTGCCCTGTGCTATCGACAGGCAAACGGGTCGGGGAGCGCCCCGGCCGCAACGGAGGGTACGAGTGCAGACGTTCACAACCAGGCTCGAGGGCGTGATCCGGGTGGTGCCGCGGCGCTTTGGCGATCATCGCGGGTTCTTTGCCCAGACCTATACGCGCCGCGATTATGCCGCGGCCGGGATCGACACCGATTTCGTGCAGGACAACCATTCGCTGTCGGCGCAGGTCGGCACGGTGCGCGGGCTGCATTTTCAGGCGCCGCCCTCGGCGCAGGGCAAGCTGGTGCGCTGCGGTCGCGGCGCGATCTTTGATGTGGCGGTCGATATCCGCAAGGGCAGCCCGACCTTCGGCCAATGGGTCGGGTTTGAGCTGTCGGCCGAGAATGGCGCGCAGCTCTACGTGCCGCCGGGCTTCGCGCATGGCTTCATGACGCTGCAGCCTGACAGCGAGATCGTCTACAAATGCACCGATTATTACGCGCCCGAGACCGAGGGCGCGGTCCGCTGGGACGATCCCGCCATCGGTATCGACTGGCCGCTGCAGGGCGAGGCGGTGCTGAGCGCCAAGGATGCCGTGGCGCCGTTGCTGGCGGATCTGGACAGCCCCTTTGTCTGGAAGGGTGAGGCATGAAACTCCTGATCACTGGCGGCGCCGGATTCATCGGCTCGGCCGTGGTGCGGCTGGCGATTGCCCGCGGGCATGAGGTGGTGAACCTCGACGCGCTGACCTACGCCGCCTGCCTCGACAACGTGGCCTCGGTGGCGGACAACCCGCGCTATGCCTTCGAGCGGATCGACATCCGCGACCGGGCGGCGGTCGAGGGCTGTTTCGCCCGCCACCGCCCCGATGCGGTGATGCATCTGGCAGCGGAATCGCATGTCGACCGCTCCATCGACGGGCCCGCCGATTTCATCGAAACCAATATCGTCGGCACCTTCACGATGCTGGAGGCCGCGCGCGGCTATTGGCTGCGCGAGGGGCGGCCCGACGGCTTCCGCTTTCACCATATCTCGACCGACGAGGTGTTCGGCTCGCTGCCCGCCGACCCTTCGGTGAAGTTTACCGAAGACACCGCCTATGACCCGCGCAGCCCCTATTCGGCCTCGAAAGCCGGCTCCGACCATCTGGTCCGCGCCTGGCACGAGACCTATGGCCTGCCGGTGGTCCTGACCAATTGTTCCAACAATTACGGGCCGTTCCACTTCCCCGAAAAGCTGATCCCGGTGATCATCCTGAACGCGCTGGCCGGAAAGCCGCTGCCGATTTACGGCGACGGCTCGAACGTGCGCGACTGGCTTTATGTCGAGGATCACGCCGACGCGCTGCTTCTGGTGCTGGAGCGCGGGCAGAATGGGCGCAGCTACAACATCGGCGGCGAGAACGAGCGCAGCAATCTGGAACTGGTGCGCACGATCTGCGGCATTCTCGACCGGCTGGTGCCGCGCGAGGCGGGCGCCTATGCCGATCTGATCACCTTCGTCACCGACCGCCCCGGCCATGACGCGCGCTATGCCATCGACCCGTCGCGGATCCGGCAGGAACTCGGCTGGCGGCCCTCGGTCACGGTCGAGGAGGGGCTGGAGCGCACCGTTTGCTGGTATCTGGACAACGAAAGCTGGTGGCGCCCGCTGCTGGAGCGTCGCGGCGTCGGGCAGCGGCTGGGGAAGGGGGACAAGGCATGAGCGTGCTGGTCTTCGGCAAGACCGGGCAGGTGGCCACGGAATTGCGGCGGCATCCCGGTGTCGTGGCGCTGGGACGGGACGCGGCGGATCTGTCCGACCCCGAGGCCTGCGCCGCGGCGATCCGGGCGCATCGGCCCCGGGCGGTGATCAACGCCGCCGCCTATACCGCCGTCGATCGCGCCGAAAGTGACGAGGCGCAGGCCTTCCGCGTCAATGCCGAGGCCCCCGCCGCCATGGCCCGCGAATGCGCGGCGCTGGGCGTGCCCTTTGTCACAATCTCCACCGACTACGTCTTCGACGGGACGGGGACAGAGCCCTTCGCCCCCGGAGCCCCGACCGGGCCGCTCGGCGTCTATGGAAGCAGCAAGCTGGCGGGCGAGGAGGCGGTGCGGGCCGCAGGCGGCGCGCAGGCGATCCTGCGGACCTCGTGGGTCTTTTCCGCCCATGGCGCGAATTTCGTGAAGACCATGCTGCGGCTGTCCGAGACCCGCGACAGCCTCACCGTGGTCGCCGACCAGATCGGCGGGCCGACCCCCGCCCGGGCCATCGCCGAGGCCTGCCTGACCATCGCCGCGCGTCTGGGCCGCGATCCGGGCGCCAGCGGCACCTATCACTTCTCGGGCGCGCCGGACGTCAGCTGGGCCGATTTCGCGCGCGAGATCTTTGCCCGGGCGGGGCGAACCACCAAAGTCACCCCGATCCCCACGACCGATTACCCGACCCCCGCGCGTCGGCCCCAGAACTCGCGGCTCGATTGCCGGACGACCGAAGCGGTCTTCGGCATTGCCCGGCCCGATTGGCGCCTAGCCCTCACGCAGACATTGACAGAGCTGGACATCCCGACATGACCGACCGCAAAGGCATCATTCTGGCCGGGGGCTCCGGCACCAGGCTTTACCCGATCACCACGGCCGTCTCGAAGCAGCTGCTGCCGATCTACGACAAGCCGATGATCTATTACCCGCTGACCGTGCTGATGCTGGCCGGGATCCGCGAGATTCTGGTCATCACTACGCCGCACGATCAGGACCAGTTCCGCCGCACGCTGGGCGATGGCAGCCAATGGGGCATTTCGCTCAGCTACGTCACCCAGCCCAGCCCCGACGGGCTGGCGCAGGCCTTCATCCTGGCCGAGGAGTTTCTGGACGGCGCCCCCTCGGCGATGATCCTGGGCGACAACATCTTCTTCGGCCACGGCCTGCCCGAGGCCCTGCGCGAGGCCGGGCAGTCGGAGAATGGCGCCTCGGTCTTCGGCTACCGGGTGTCGGACCCCGAACGCTATGGTGTCGTCGATTTCGCCCCGGACGGCACGGTGCGCGGGATCATCGAGAAACCGCAGGTGCCGCCGTCCAGCTATGCCGTGACCGGGCTCTATTTCGTCGATGGCACGGCGCCGGCCCGGGCCCGCGCCGTCACCCCCTCGGCCCGGGGCGAACTGGAGATCACCACGCTCTTGGAAAGCTATCTGGCCGATGGCGCGCTCAGGGTGCAGCGGATGGGGCGGGGCTATGCCTGGCTCGATACCGGCACGCATGACTCGCTCTTGGACGCGGGGAATTTCGTCCGCACCCTGACCAACCGGCAGGGCCAGCAGGTGGGCTCCCCCGACGAGGTCGCCTACGAGATGGGCTGGATCACCAAGGCCCATCTGCGCGAGCGTGCGCGCCAGTTCGGCAAGAACGAATACGGCGCCTATCTGGCGGGTCTGGCCGCGGATTGATCCGCGGCCGGGCCTTGCTCACTGGGCCAGCGCGCGGGCGATGACAAGGCGCTGGATGTCGCTGGTGCCTTCGTAGATCTGGCAGACCCGGACGTCGCGCCAGATGCGTTCGACCGGGAAATCGCGGGTATAGCCGTAGCCGCCGAAGGTCTGGATCGCCGCCGAGGCGACGCGTTCCGCCATCTCGGAGGCAAAGAGCTTGGCCATCGAGGCGGCTTCCAGCGCGGGCTGGCCTGCGTCCTTCAGCGCCGCCGCGTGCAGGACCATCTGGCGCCCGGCCTCGACCTGGGTCGCCATATCGGCCAGACGGAAGGCGACGGCCTGGTGGTCCATCAACTTCTTGCCCATGCTTTCGCGCTCCATCGCATAGGCAACCGCGGCCTCCAGCGCGGCGCGGGCCATGCCCACGGATTGCGCGCCGATGCCGATGCGCCCGCCTTCGAGGTTCGAGAGCGCGATGCGGTAGCCCTGCCCCTCGTCACCCAGCAGCGCCTCGGCCGGGAGTTCGAGGTTCTCGAGCGCGATCTGGGCGGTGTCGGACAGGTGCTGGCCGATCTTCTTCTCGATGGAGGCGACGCGCCAGCCGGGGGTCCTGGTCGGCACGATGAAGGCCGAGATGCCCTTCTTGCCCGCCGCCGGATCGGTCACGGCAAAGACGATGGCGACATCGGCGTTCTTGCCCGAGGTGATGAATTGCTTGGTGCCGTTCAGCACCCAGCCGGTGTTGGTGCGCGTGGCCCGGGTCTTCAGCGCCGAGGCGTCGGAACCCGCCTGCGGTTCGGTCAGGCAGAAGGCGCCCAGCCAGCCGCCCGCCGCCATCGGGCGGAGGTATTCCTCCTTCTGCGCCTCGGTGCCGTAGCGCAGGATCGGCACGCAGCCGACCGAATTATGCACCGACATGACCGTGGACAGCGCGCCGTTGCCCGCGGCGATTTCCTCCAGCGCGCAGGCATAGGCGACGCTGTCGGTCATCGCGCCGCCCCATTCTTCGGGCACCAGCATGCCCATCAGGCCCAGCGCGCCCATCTCGGCGACCACCTCGCGCGGGAAATGGGCTTTTTCGTCCCATTCGGCGGCATTCGGTGCCAGCCGTTCCGAGGCAAAGCGCCGCGCCATGTCGCGCACCATTCTCTGGTCTTCGGTCAGGATCATCGCGGGGCCCTCCTTTGCATCGGCTCGACCACGCCTCGCCGGTAATTTCCCTCCTGACTGGTAACCACGGGGGGCCGCGGTAATCAACGGTCTCGGGTGCCCGGCAGATCGGCCCCTGTCGACGCCGCGGTCAGGATGGCGGCGTGGCTGGCCGGTGCCCGCTCGTTTTCTGCGATGTCAGGATTACAACTTTCTGCGTGGTCCGGGGACAGATTCGGCCGAAGAACTGGTACAATCCCGAGGATGTTGTGGTTGGGAAGCGCGCCACGCGGCAGGGGATCATGAGGCAGCCGGACGGGCAGACGAAAAAATGCCTGACAACCGGGGCTGTGGGGACGTTGACCTGACGCGCTTTCGGCATCCCGGCGCTGTCCCTCCCCCGACCGATCTGGCCGGGGAGGGGTTTGGCGAGGATGCCGATGCGCTGCGAGCCGAACCGGAACAGGCGCCGGGCCAGATCTAGTTGGCGTTCCCGGCGCTGCCGAAGGCGTTCCAGCCGCCGTCCACGCCCAGAAGCGTGCCGTTGATGTAGCTGGCGGCGGGGGAGGCGATGAAGGCCACGGCCTCGGCGATATCCTCGGGGCGGCCCAGATCGCCCATCGGGATTCGGGCGCGGATGGCGGCCGCGTCGATCCGCGCCGCCTCTTCCAGCGCCGCCACGCCGGGCGTGCGGATATAGCCGGGCGCGACGGTGGCGATGCGCAGGCCCTTCGGCCCCAATTCGGCGGCGAGGCAGCGGGTCAGGATGTCGATCCCGGCTTTCGAGGCGCCATAGGCGTGGCGCGGCGCCATCGGCACCAGCCCGGCGATGGAGCCGATGTTGACGATCACCCCCCGGCCCGGCGCCATGCGCGGGATCGCGGCCTTGGCGCAGGCGAAGGCGCCGGTGAGATTGACCTCCAGCGTGCGGTCGAGGTCGGCGAAATCCTGGTCCAGCGCCGGTTTGAAACTGTCGGCGATGGCCGCGTTGTTGACCAGAACGTCCAGCGTGCCGATCTGTGCGAAGGCCGCCGCCACCGCCGCCTCGTCCGTCACGTCGCAGGGGAGGGCGGTGGCTTGCGGGCCCAGCGCGGCCGCCCGGGCGGCCAGCGCCTCGGCGTTGCGGTCGAGCAGGAACACCTGATCGCCTGCCGCCACGAAATGCGCAGCCATCGCCGCACCGATGCCGTCCGCAGCGCCGGTGATGACCACGCGGCGGGGGCCGGGGGCGGCCTCGGGGCGGGCGAGTTCGTCAGCGGGGACTTCGGTGGCGGGCGGATGCGCCTCGCCCGGCTGGTTGAAGGACATCCACCCGCCGTCGACACCCAGGATCGTGCCGGTCACATAGCGCGCGCGGTCCGAGGCGAGGAAACCGATGGCCGAGGCCATCTCGTCGGCACGGGCGAGCCTGCCCATCGGGATGCGGCGGCGCACGGCGGTGAGGTCGGCCTTGCCCGCCGCCTCCAGCGCCGCGACCATCGGCGTGCGGACATAGCCGGGCGCGATGGCGTTGACGCGGATGCCGCGCCCGGCCCATTCGCAGGCGAGCGATCGGGTCATCGAGATCAGCGCGGCCTTCGACGCGGCATAGGCGTTGCGGGTCGGGTTGCCCAGGACGCCCGCCAGCGAGGCGGTGTTGACGATGACGCCGCCCGCGCCCATGCGCCGCGCGGCCTCCCGCGCCATGACGAAGGGGCCGTTGACGTTGGTCCTGAGGGTCAGGCGGAAATGGGCGAGGTCGGTATCGACCGTCGGCGCCATGGTCGGGCCGATGGCGGCGTTGTTGACCAGCACATCAACCTTTTCCCCCAGCACGTCGAGCTGCCGCCAGAGGGACAGGATCTGTTCCTCGTCCGACTGGTCGCATTCAAGGCCGAGGACGCCTTGCAGCGCGGTGACGCCGCTGCCGGGCAGGTCGACGGCGATGATACGGCTGTCGGGGCCGCCGAGTTCGGCGATCAGGGCGCGGCCGATGCCGCCCGCGGCGCCGGTAATCAGGCAGGTGCGGCTCATGGTGTCACTCCGTTCCGAGGCGGCGGAAGAACCCGTCGCGATAGAGCAGGCTCGCCCCCGGGGCGGTGCCGAGGTCGATGACGCGGCCGAGGAAAACCCAATGGCTGCCCTGTTCGAACGCCGCCTCGACGGCGCAGTCGAACCGGCTCACGGCGCGGTCCAGAACCGGCGCGCCGCTGGCGCCGGTGGACCAGAGCGCGGGCGCGAAGGCCTCGCGCTCCTCGCCCGGATGCGAGGAAAAGCGCCGGGCGATCTCGGCCTGTTCGTCGCTGAGGAAATTCACCGCGAAGCGCCCGGCCTCGCGGATCCGCTCGGCCGCGGTCTTATCGCCGCGGATGCAGACGACCAGCGTCGGCGGTTCGGTGGTGGCGGAGCAGATGGCGGTGACGGTCAGCCCCTCGGGCACACCGGCATGGGTCCAGGTCACGACCGCGACGGGCGAGACGACATGGCGCATCGCGTTCTTGTACTCATCGACCGAGACGGCGGCGGGGGTGGGGGCCTTCATGGGCATGTCCTGCGTTCAGGGCCGGGGCGCGATGTGATAGGCGGGATCGTCGGGGAAAGCGCCGCCGATCGGCTGGCGGGGGCCGAAGCGCTCGGCCTCGCTGCCCTCGGGCACCGGCTGATCCTCGGCCCAGTCATAGACCACGACCCGCTCAGCCACCCGCCATTCGCTGCCGCGCTTTTCGAACCGGTCGCAATAGCGGCCGATCAGCATGACCTGCCGCACCACGCCATCCGCGCCCGCGCCGCGCTGATGGGCGGTGAAATAGCTTTCCACCGCGGCGCCGGTCGGGCCGGTGAAGGTGATAAGGATGTTCGACACCACATGAATGTTGCGCGGCCCCGTCGCCCAGACCCGTTTTGCCCAGTCGATGAAGCCCTCGACCGGGCCGGAATAGGGGCCGTGCCGGTCGGTGGCATCGGGCCAGTAGGACGAGCGCAGCGCGGCTTCGTCGGCGCGGTCGATCCCGCGGCAATAGCGGTAGAGGCAATCGCGGATCGCCTCGCGGTCCATCAGTTCCTGCACCTGGGCGGCAAGGTCGGTCATTTGGCCTCCAGTTCGATCAGCGCATCCAGCGCGATGACGCCCTGTCCCTTGGGCAGGACGCGCACGGGGTTGAGGTCGATGCCGACCACGCCCTCGCGATGCGCGGCGGCAAAGCGCGACAGGTCCGAGAGGAGCTGCGCCAGCGCGTCGATATCAGCGGGCTCGGCCCCGCGCACGCCTTCGAGCAGCGCGTAGCCGCGGATTTCGCGCAGCATGCGGTGGGCTTCGGCCACGTCGAAGGGGGCGGCGCGGAAGGTCACGTCCTTCAGGACCTCGACGAAGATCCCGCCAAGGCCCGCCATCACCACCGGCCCCAGCACCGGGTCGCGGGTGACGCCGACGATGACTTCGACCCCGCCCGGGACCATCGGCGCGACCAGCACGCCCTCGATCCGGGCGCCGGGGGCCTTGGCCTGAGCGCGGGCGAGGATGTCGTCGGTCGCCTGCCGGACGGCGGCGGCATCCTTCAGGTTCACCGCCACGCCGCCGATCTCGGTCTTGTGGGCGATGTCGGGCGAGCAGATCTTGACGACGACCGGATAGCCCAGCGTTTCTGCCGCCTGCACCGCGGCGTCTGGGGTCGTGGCCAGATGTTCGGCGGGGAACTGGATGCCGGCTTGCTTCAGCAGCGCCTTGGCGCTGGCTTCGGAGAGGGGGCCTGCGGGCAGGGACAAGGGTTCCATCGGTGCCGGGGCCGAGGCGGGGCGGGCAAAGGCACGCCGGAACCGCGCCAGCGCCCCCAGCGCATGGGCCAGCGCCGAGCCGTCCTCATAGACCAGGAAGCCATCGGCCTCGTAGCTGCGCTGGGCCTCGACCGGGGCGGACATGGTGAGGGCGCGGATGCTGTCCTCATGCCCTGCCAATGCCTCCATCAGCGCCTTGCGGAGGGGATCGGCATAGGTCTTGGACCCCGGGCCGGTGCCGAGGATGGCGGTGAAGGCGTCATAGCCGCCGCGTTCCATCATGGTGCGCACACAGGCTTTCAACACGTTCAGGTCGCTGACGGCCTGCGCCGTGGCATCGACCGGGTTGCGGGGCGAGGCATAGGGCAGGAGGTCCAGCAGTTCCTTCTGCGCGTCCTCCGGCATGGGCGCCACGTCGAGGCCCGCGGCCTCCAGATCGTCGGCCAGCTGGATGCCGAACCCGCCCGACATGGTGAAGATCCCGACCCGGTCACCGGCGGGAAACCGCCCCGAGGCGGCGGCATAGGCCACGTCGATCTGTTCGGCGGTGGTCGCGGCGCGGTGGACGCCGTATTGGCGCAGCACCGCGTCGAACACGCCATCCGAGCCTGCCAAAGCTGCGGTATGCGAGGCGGCGGCGGCGGCGCCCACGGCAGAGCGGCCGGTCTTCATGAAGACGATGGGCTTGTGCAGTTGCCGGGCGGTTTCCAGCGCCTCGATGAACAGGTCGCGGTCGCGCACGCCCTCGGCATAGGCCATGACGACGCGGGTATCCGGTTGGCGGACCATATGGATCAGCGCCTCGGCCACGTCGATATCGGCCTCGTTCCCGGTGGTGATCCACTGGCTGATGCCGAGGCCCCGGGCGCGGGCAAGATGGGCGATATGCGCACCGTAAGCCCCCGATTGCGAGACGATGCCGACCGGGCCGGGGGCGATCATCTCTCGGTCGAGGATCACGCTGAAGGTGCCGTAATAGCCGAGCGCGGGGTTGAAGACGCCGAGGCAATTGGGCCCCAGCAGCCGCATCCCGGCCTCGCGCGCGGTGGCGGTGAGGCGGGCTTGCAGCGCCTCGCCCTCGTGCCCGGTTTCGGCGAAGCCGGCCGAGAAGATCACCGCCGAGCGCACGCCCTTGGCCGCGCATTCCTCGACCGCTTGCAGGGTCGCGGCGGCGGGCAGGGCGAGGATGGCGGTATCCGGCACCTCGGGCAGGGCGGTGACCGAGGGATAGGCGGGCAGGCCCTGCACCGTTTCGCGCTTGGGGTTCACCGGCAGCACGCGGCCCTTGAACCCGGCCTCGCGCAGGTAGCGCAGCGGACGCCCGCCGATCCGCGAGGCATCGTCCGAGGCACCGACCAGCGCCACGCTGGCGGGGGCGAAGAGGGCGTCGAAAGCGTCACGCATCGGCTTTTCCTCCAGCGGAAAGGCGCATCCGGGGCTCGGCCAGACCCTTCACGCCCAGCCCGTCGACGGCAAAGAGGTATCCGCCCTGCGGATGGCGGGAAATCGCGCGGCCCGAGCCGCTGTCCTTGATCGAGGTGACATAGAGCGTGGCCAGATCCGGCCCGCCGAAGGCCAGGCAGCTGGGCATGTCGGTGGGGGCGGGCAGCAGGCGCTCCAGCTTGCCCGAGGGGGCGAAGCAGGCGATCTTGCCGACATTGACCAGTGCCACCCAGACCTGCCCCTCGGCATCAACGGTGGCGCCATCGGGGCCCGAGTTGAATTGCTGGGTATCGGCAAAGACCCGGGGGCGGGCCAGTTCGCCGTTCTCGTAATCATAGGCCCGCACGAAACGGTCCAGACTGTCCGAGAAATACATCGTCCGCCCGTCGGGGCTGAAACACAGCGAGTTCGAGATGCGGATGCCATTGGCCAGAACCTCGGCCTGGCCGGTGCCGTCGACGCGGACGAGTTCGCCCACCGGCTCGGCGAAGATGCCCATGCCGCCGCAGACGAAGCGACCCTGGCGGTCGACCTTGCCGTCGTTGAAGCGCATGCGCTCGTTCTTGGGTGGCACATGCAGGGGGGCGAGGGTGCCGCTGTCGGGATCGACCAGATAGATCCCGTCAAACAGGCCCGCGACCAGCCGCCCGTCCTCGCACAGGCCGATGGAGCCGATGATCGAGGGGGTGGCGATCTGCCCTTCGGCCCCGGTTGCGGGTTCGTGGAAGCGGATCACGCGCGAGACGCCATCCACCCAATAGAGCCGCTGGCGGCGGTCGTCCCACAGCGGGCTTTCGCCCAGAAGGTCGGGCGTCGAGCCGACGCGGGTTGCGACGATCTTGGCGTCGGAGGGTGAGGTCATCTCTGGTGTCCGCAAAAGGCAAAAAAGGGCGGCCGGGGCTGAGCCCGGCCGCCAGCGGGGAGGATTACTGCGTGAAGAGCGAGCAGCTGCTCTCTTCGCGGCTGCGCCAGGATTGGTCGGCCGGGATCAGGCCCAGCACGTTGTAGTAATCCCAGGGGCCGGTCGATTCGGCGGGCGATTTCACCTCAACCATGATCATCGGGTGCATGACGACGCCGTCCTCGCGGATCGAGACGTCATGCATCAGCGGATCGTTCACCGGCGTCGCGCGCATCTGGTCCATGACCGCCACACCCTCGTCCGAACCCAGCGCAGACAGCGCTTCGAGGTAGTGGTTGACCGCCGAATAGGTGACCAGCTGCGCTTCGTTCGGATAGCGGCCGTCGAAGGCGGCGTTGTAGCGCTCGGTCAGGGCGCGGCTCGCGTCGTCGTAGTTCCAGTAGGCCGCGGCCGAGAACACGAGGCCCTGCGTCGCTTCCAGACCGATGCCGTGGATGTTGTTGGTCAGGATGCCCAGCGGCGCCAGATGCTGACCGGCGGCGACGATGCCGAATTCCTCGGCCTGCTTGATGACGTTGGCAAGGTCGGCGCCCGCGTTGGCGATGCCGATGACCTGCGCGCCGCTGGCCTGCGCCTGCAGCAGTTGCGAGGAGAAGTCGGTGGCGCCCAAGGGGTGCAGGGTCGAGCCCAGAACCTCGCCGCCCGCGGCTTCGACGAAGCGGGTGGCATCGGCCTGCCAGGCATGGCCGAAGGTGTAGTCCACGGTGATGAAGTACCAGCGCAGGTTGCCCTGCTCGATCTGCGCATTCACCGAGCCGCGGGCCAGCGTATAGGTGTCATAGGCCCAGTTGGTGGTCATGGGCGAGCATTGGCTGTTGGTCGTCTCGGTCGTGGCGGTGCCGGCGATCAGATAGGGGCGCTCGTGCTGGCGCATCACGTCCTGCACGGCCAGCGCGATCGACGAGGCCGAGCAGCCGACGATGGCGTCGACGCCCTCTTCCTCGACCCAGCGGCGCGCGGTGGCCACGCCGATGTCGGGCTGGTTCTGGTCATCGGCGATCACCAGTTCGACCGGCACGCCGTTGATGGCGCCGCCGTGGTCATCGATGGCCAGCCGCGCCATGGTGACAGAGCCCGCGCCGCAATTGTCGGCATAGGGGCCGGATTGGTCGTTCATCACGCCGATCCGGATCACGCCGTCGGTGAAATCGGCCCAGGCGGGCGCGGCGGTGAGGGCGGTACAGGTCATCATCAGCGCCAGGGCGCCGGTCTTGGTCAGTGTCATGGTCTTCCTCCCTTGGGTTTGGCGGGGGCTCCTCTCCCCCGCCGGGTCAGTTCACGAAAAAGCGTAGGTGACGCCCCCATCCACGAACAGCATGTCGCCGGTGATGAAGGAGGCCTCGTCCGAGGCCAGGAACACGGCTGCATTGGCCATGTCCGCAGGTTGTCCCAGCCGCCCGATGGGCATGCGCTGGCGGCGGCGTTCCCAGCCGTCCTCGCTCACCACCATATTGGCGCCATCGGTCTGGGTGGGGCCGGGCGCGATGGCGGTAACGCGGATGTTGTCGGGGCCGAATTCGGCGGCGCCCGAGCGGGTCGCAGCGGCCACCGCGGCCTTGATGGCCGAGTACATGATGCCGTGTTTCATCGCCAGAACGGCCGAGGGCGAGGCGATGTTGACGATCACGCCACCGCCCGCCGCGCGCATCTGCGGCACCGCTGCCTGATAGCCCCAGATCACGCCCTTGAAGCCCACGTCGATCATGCGCGAGATCATCGGCTCGGTCTGCTCTTCCAGCGGGCCGTAGCGGTTGTACATCGCGTTGTTGACCAGAACCGTGATCGGCCCGAATGCGTGCTTCAGCTGCGCGGCCGCGGTGAAAACCTCTTCGCGGTCGGCCACATTGGCCTTGAGCGCCAGCGCCTCGCCGCCCGCGGCGCGGATGGCGTCGGCGCATTCCTCGGCAACCTCGAGCTTGAGGTCCAGCACGCCCACTTTCGCCCCTTCACGGGCATAGGCCTCGCTGATCGCGCGGCCGATCCCGCGTCCGCCGCCCGTCACCAGGGCGACCCGGTTGGCAAGTCTGCCTCCCATTGTCTTCGTCCTTTCCTCCCGATCCCGCGACCCGCCGCATGCCCCCTCCCCGAGGGTGCAGGCAACACGCGGCCGGGGCGCCGTGGCGCCCGTCCCGGTGGTCTTGCCTGCCGGATACGGCTGGTCTCTGGGTGTGAGGGAAGGATTGCACGCGTCCGTGCAGGCGGCTAGAAAATTCCGTCGGTGAAGTGGAGTTTCACACTTGTGAATTCCGGCCGAACGGGGATGGGGAGGTCCCGCCGATGTCCAACGCACAGGTCAAGTCCGCGATGCGGGCTTTCGAGATCCTCGAACATTTCCGCCTGACCCAGCAGCCCCGCACCATGTCCGAACTCTCGGTCGATCTGGGCTATCCGCTGTCCTCGACCACGGTGCTGCTGAAGACGCTCGTGAACCTCGGCTACCTCAACTATGACCGCGGCAAGCGGGTCTATTTCCCGACGACCAAGGTCACCGGGCTGGGCGATTGGGTGCCGCGCGCGCTGTTCGGGTCGGGGCATGTCATCGACGCGATGAACGACGTGCATGCGATGACCAGCGAAGGGATCTTTGTCGGCACCCGCAACGACGTCTACCTGCAATACCTGAAGACCAAGCAATCCCTGCACGCGCTGCGCTTCTTCATCGACGAGGGGACGGTGCGGCCGATCACCCGCTCGGCGGCGGGCTGGGTGCTGATGTCGACCATGAGCGACGACAAGATCGAGAACATGGTCCGCCGCGCCAATATCGCCACGCAGAACCCGGCCGAGCGGGTGCTGGTGCCCGAGATCTTCCAGCGCGTGGCCGAGATTCGCGCCCGTGGCTATGGCTGGGCCGAGGATGTGCCCTTTGCGGGCGGCGCCACCATCGCCGTGCTGATGCCGGGCACGATCCTGGGCAGTCCGGTGACGCTGGCGCTGGGCGGCGTCACCGACCGGATCAAGAAGAACTTCGACAAGTACTTGGGCGCGCTGCGTCTTGCGGCGCGTTCGGTCCCCGCTGAGCCCGATTTCGACACGCCGATCCATATCGAGCTGTGATGCCCGGTTTTTCACGGATGTGAATGTCAGCGACCGATATGCTGTAATCGTTGATCGCCGGACCAAGACGGCGTTTCATCCCCCCAGATCGGGCGGCGAGGAGGCCGCCCCTGGCGCCGACCCGCCCAGCCGGGTGCCGCGCGCCATCGTTCAAAGGGAGGATCGACATGGGTCGAGCGCAAACGGTCGCCTCGGGGGCCGAACGGATTGACATGGTCATCGTCGGCGCGGGCTTCGGCGGCATGTATGCCACCTACAAGTTCCGCGAGATGGGCCTGAACATCGTCAGCATCGAGGAAGGCGGCGACGTCGGCGGTGTCTGGTACTGGAACCGCTACCCGGGCGCGCGCTGCGACCTGCTGTCGGTCGATTACAGCTATGGCTTCTCGGAAGAGGTGCAGCAGGAATGGACCTGGTCCGAGCAATTCGCGGCCCAGCCCGAGATCCTGGCCTATGCCAATTTCGTCGCCGACCGGCTGAAGCTGCGGCCGCATTACCGCTTCAACACCCGCGTGGACAGCGCGAAATGGGACGATGCCCGCCAGCTCTGGGTGGTGCGGACGAATGACGGCAAGGTGCTGGAAGCGACCTATTGCGTCATGTCGACGGGTCCGCTGTCCAAGCCGACCGATCCCGACATCCCGGGGCTGAACAACTTCAACGGCCTGACCCTGCGCGCCGCCCGCTGGCCGCATGAGGAGCCCGATCTGAAAGGCAAGCGCATCGGCGTGCTGGGCACCGGCTCGTCGGGGATGCAGATCATCCAGACGCTGGGCCGCACCGATTGCGAGCTCTTCGTCTTCCAGCGCACGCCCAGCTTCACCCTGCCGATGCGCAACCGCAAGGTCACCGACCGCGATGTTGCGGAACTGAAGGCCAATTACGCCTCGATCCGCGCCGCCTGCCGGCTGAACCCCACCGGCGGCGCGCGCCCCGTTTCGACCCGGCCCTTCTTCTCGATCCCCGCCGACCACCGGCAGGAGCTGATGGAACAGGCCTGGCAGCACGGCGGGCATACCTTCCTCGGCATCTTCTCGGATCTGATGGTCAATCAGGCGGCCAACGATCAGGTGGCCGATTTCGTCCGCGACCGCATCCATGACACGGTGATCGACAAGGCCGTGGCCGAGAAGCTGAAGCCCCGCGGCTATCCGATCTTTGCCCGCCGTCCCTGCCTCGATACCGGCTATTACGAGACCTACAACCGACCGAACGTGCATCTGGTCGACTGCCTGGAAGACCCGATCGTCGAGATCACCGAAAAGGGCATCCGCACCCAATCGGGTGAGCATGAGCTGGACGTGCTGATACTCGCCACCGGCTATGATGCGCTGACCGGCGCGCTCTTGGCTTTCGAGATCACCGGCAAGGACGGCGTCGCGCTGAAGGACAAGTGGGAAGGCGGGCCGCGATCCCTTTTCGGGATCATGATGGCGGGTTTCCCCAACATGTTCATGACCACGGGGCCGAATGGCCCGGCGGCGCTGGCCAATATCTTCACCATTTCCGAGAACGACGTCGATTTCATCGCCAACGTGATCGGCCATATGCAGAAGACCGGGCAGGGCGCGGTCGAGGCCTCGGCCCGGGCCGAGGATGCCTGGATGGACCAGATCCAGACGCTGGCCAGCCGCTCGCTGATGCTGAAGGCAAAGACCTGGTGGACCGGCTCGAACGTGAAGGGCAAGCCACAGGGCATGTCCATGTTCACCGGCGGTTTCCACAAGTACCGCGAGGCCTGCGAGGCTGCGGTAGCCAATGGCTACCGTGACCTCAGCTTCGAGCCCGCGCACGAAACCGAAGCCGTCGTAGGCTGAGGCCTTTCCCCCCGATGTCGCCTTCACCGGCCGCGCCTGACGCGGCCGGGCACTCCCCGTCACCCCGGAGGTATCCCATGCTGGGTCTCATGCAGGATCGGCCGCTGCTGATCTCGTCCCTTCTCACCCATGCCGAACGCTACCATCCGCGCAGCGAGATCGTGTCGGTCACCTGCGAGGGGCCGGTCGTGCGCACCGACTGGGCGGGCATCGCCGCGCGGGCCCGGAAGGCCGCGCAGGCCCTGCGGCGCCTGGGGGTGAAGCCCGGCGACCGGGTGGCGACGCTGGCCTGGAACACCCACCGGCATCTGGAACTCTATTACGCCGCTGCCGGGATCGGCGCCGTGCTGCACACGGTCAATCCCCGGCTCTTCCCCGAGCAGATCGAGTATATCCTGAACCACGGCGCCGCCGAGGTGCTGCTGCTGGACACGCCCTTCCTGCCCGTGGTGGACGGGCTGGCGGGCAAGCTGGATCACGTCCGGCACCGCGTCCTGCTGACCGATCCCGAGCATATGCCCGAGGGCCGCGCGGATCTGGCCTGCTACGAGGATCTGCTGGCCGCCGAGGATGGCGTGCTGGACTGGCCGGTCTTCGATGAAAAGCAGGCCTCGGGCCTCTGCTATACCTCCGGCACCACGGGCAACCCGAAGGGCGTGCTCTATTCCCACCGCTCGACGGTGCTGCATGCGTTTCTGTGCTGTCAGGTCGACGGCCTGCACCTGTCGCGGGCCGATTCGACGCTGCTGGCGGTGCCGCTTTTCCATGTGAACGCCTGGGGCATTCCCTATGCCTCGGCGCTTTGCGGGGCGAAGCTGGTGCTGCCGGGGCCGAAGCTGGACGGCCAGGCGCTGTATGAGCTGTCGCGGGCCGAGGGCTGCACCTTCTCGCTGGGCGTGCCGACCGTCTGGATCGGGCTGTTCAAATACCTCGACGAGGCCGGGCTGAAGACCGAAGACCTGCCGTTCGAGCGGGTGCTGATGGGCGGCTCGGCCGCGCCGCGGGCGCTGCTGGAACGCTTCCACGCCGCCGAGATCCACGCCTTTCAGGCCTGGGGCATGTCGGAGACCAGCCCCGTCGCCACCGTCGCCACCCTGCTGCCGCATCACCGGGATCTGCCGAAGGCGCGCCAGATCGACGTGCTGGCCCGGCAGGGGCGGGCGATGTTCGGCGTCGAGCTGCGGATCGTCGGCGAGGATGGCACGGAGCTGCCGCAGGACGGCAGCGCCTCGGGCGAGCTGATGGTGCGGGGGCCCTGGGTGACCTCGGGCTATTACGGCGGGGTCGGCGGGCAGGTCGTCGATGCGGAGGGCTGGTTCGCGACCGGCGACGTGGCGAAGATCGACAGCGAAGGTTTCGTCACCCTGACGGATCGGTCCAAGGATGTGATCAAGTCGGGCGGCGAATGGATCAGCTCCATCGAGCTGGAAAACGCAGCAATAGGCCATCCGGCGGTCGAGGCCGCGGCAGTGGTGGGCGTCACGCACGAGCGCTGGCAAGAACGCCCCCTGATGCTGGTGGTGAGGAAGCCGGGCGCGGTGGTCGAGCCGGGCGCGATCCTTGATTTCCTGGGCGACAAGGTGGTGCGCTGGTGGCTGCCGGATGACGTGGTCTTCGTCGACCACCTGCCGCTGACGGCGACCGGCAAGCTGGACAAGAAGGTCCTGCGCGAGGCGTGGAAGGATCACCTGGTCAAAGCCGAGATTCCAGCGCGGTAAACGGGCAGACATCCGCTTCGAACGGAACGCGGCGGCGCCGGAACGGCGGTCCGGGGGCAATCTCGGGCCGCGCGATCCTGTCCATGCGGAAATGGCGGAAATCGCCCCGCTCGCGGTCCCAGCCGACCAGATACCACAGGGGCGGCAGGATCAGCATCGCCTGCGGCTCGGCCATCCGCCGGGTCACGCGGCCTTTCGCATCGCGATAGTCGAAGGTCAGCGGCTGGCGGTCCAGAAACGCCGTCTCGAAACAGGGCAGCAGGGCCGGGTCCATGGCGCCCCGGTCGGACAGGTCCTGCAACGGTGACAGCCGGCCGACATGCAGCCCCTCCAGAAGCGCGCGCAGGTCGCGGAGCTGGTCGGGCGAGAGGCTCTTCTCGATCTTGGCAAGGCCCGAGTCGGCGAGATCCGCAAAGGGCACGTCCCGCGCGATCTGCATGGCCGAGACGGTGACGATCAGCGCGAAGACCTCGCTGACCGACAGGCGCGGGCCGGAGCGCGCGGCCTGCGGATCGAGCAGCAACCCGCCGCCCGGGCCGGGCTCGGAATGGATCAGGTAGCCCTCGTCTCGCAGGCAAGACAGGTCGCGCAGCACCGTCCGCCGCGATGTGCCGACCTCGCGGGCCAGCGTCTCGACGGTGGTGAGTCCGTTGCGGCGGAGGTGGCGGATCAGCTGGTCCTGGCGGCTGCGCGTGGTCATGGGCCGAGGGTAGCATGGTTGGTGACATTTTGTGTCACCAATTCTGGCTATCCCCTGTCAGGCACTCAACACACAGGAGAAAGTCGCCATGACCGCCAGCACCCTGCCCCAGATCGTCAATCCCGGCCCGCTGCCCGATCCCAGCCCGAACGGCTACAGCACGGCGGTGATCGCCCCGGCGGCGCGGCTTGCGTTCGTCTCGGGGCAGGGCGGGCAGGATCACACGGGCGCGCTGTCGCCCGATTTCGCCACGCAGGTCCGGCAGGCCTATGCCAACCTCGGCGCGGTGCTGGAAGGGCTGGGGGCCGGGCCCGAGCGGGTGGTGAAGCTGACCACCTATGTCGTGGATCACGATCCGTCCAAGCTGGGCCCGCTGACCGAGGCGGTGATGGCCCTGTTCGGGGACCGGCTGCCCGCGCAGACTCTGGTGGGGGTCGCGGCCCTCGCCCTCCCGCCGATGCTGTTCGAGGTCGAGGCCGTCGTCGCGCTGGACTGAGCGCAAGACAAAGGGGCGGGATTGACCCGCCCCTCGCTGTTCTTTGGCCGATGGTCAGGCTTTCGCCGAGCGGCGCCTGATGAAAGCCTGCAACTCGCCGACCAACCCCCGGCGGAAGAACAGGATCACCACCAGGAACACCGTGCCCTGGATGATCAGCGCCCATTCGCCGAATTGGGCGAGGTGGTCGTTCAGCATGACGATCAGCGCGGCGCCGACCATGGGTCCGGCCATGGTGCCAAGCCCCCCCAGCAGCGCCATGAAGATGATCGTGCCCGAGACATGGAACGACAGGTCATGCAGCGTGGCGATCTGATAGACCGAGGCCTTCATCGCCCCCGCCAGCCCGGCAAGCCCGGCCGAGAGGGTCAGGGCCACGATCTTGAACCGCTCGGGCACGAAGCCCAGCGATTCCACCCGGCCCTCGTTGTCGCGGATGGCGCGCAGCACCTCGCCGAAGGGGGAATGCACGATGCGGTAGAAGAACCAGATCGCCGCCACCGAAATGGCTAGGATCAGGTAATAGAGCGACAGGTTCGACGACACGTCGATCATCCCGAAGAGGGCCGAGCGCGGGATGCGTTGCAGCCCGTCCTCGCCATGGGTGAAGGGCGCGCGCAAAAGCAGGAAATAGACGAATTGCGAGATGGCCAGCGTGATCATCGCGAACTGGATCCCGCCCCGGCGGGCCGAGATCAGGCCGACGACCCAGCCCAGCGCCGCCATGGCGAGCGTCGTCGCCGCGAAGGCCAGCTCGATGGTGAGCCCGCCCTCCTTCATCAGCCAGCCGCCGATATAGGCCCCGGTGCCGAAGAACATCGCGTGCCCGAAGCACAGGAGCCCGGCGTAGCCCAGCAGCAGGTTGAAGCTGGAGGCGAAGACCATGAAGCACAGGATGGTCATCAGAAGGATCGGATAGACGAAGAACGGCGCGGCAAGGGCCACCACGGCCAGCGCGGCCAGAAGCAGATAGCGGGTCATCGGGAGGACTCCGGCGAAGAGAACAGGCCATTGGGCCGCAGGATCAGCGCGATGATCATGATGACGAAGATCGCGAGGTTCGAGGCTTCGGGGTAGAAGACCTTGGTCAGGCCCTCGACAATGCCGATCAGATAGCCGGTCAGGATCGCCCCCAGGATCGAGCCCATGCCGCCAATCACCACCACGGCGAAGATGACGATCATCAGGTTCGAGCCCATCGAGGGCGAGACCTGATAGATCGGCGCGGCCAAGACGCCGCCCAGACCCGCCAGTCCCACGCCGAAGGCATAGGTCAGGCTCATCATCCGCGGGACGTTGATGCCGAAGCTTTCGACAATCTCGGGCCGTTCATTGGCCGCGCGCAGATAGGCGCCGAGCTTGGTCTTCTCGATCAGGAGCCAGGTGGCGATGCAGACGGCCAGCGAGAAGATCACCACCCAACCCCGGTAGTAGGGCAGGAACATGAAGCCGAGGTTCACGCCGCCCGGCAGGGGCGAGGCGTAGGGCAGCCCGGTCGAACCGAATTCGAGCCGCATCAGCCCCTCGATGATCAGCACCGCCGCGAAGGTGGCCAGCAGGCTGTAGAGGTGGTCGAGGTGTCTCAGTGGTTTGAGGATGGTCTGCTCCATCAATAGGCCGAAGGCCCCCACCACCACTGGCGCAATGAACAGCGCGCCCCAATAGGGGATGCCCAGATGGTTCAGCAGCAGGAGGGCGACGAAAGCCCCCAGCATGTATTGCGCGCCATGGGCGAAGTTCACGACATGGATCAGGCCGAAGATGATGGCGAGGCCGAGGCTGAGCATGGCATAGAACGACCCGTTGATCAGGCCGATCAGCAATTGCCCCAGCAGCAGTTGCATCGAGATGTGGTCGAACATGGCTCAGACCCCCAGGTATGTCTTGACCCGGGCCATATCGGCCTCGAGCTCGGAATTGGTCAGCGTGTCGACCACTTTGCCGTTTTCGACGACCACATGGCGGTCGGCGACCTTGCGGGCGAAGGACAGGTTCTGTTCGACCAGCAGGATGGTGAAACCCTGTGATTTCAGCCGCTTGATCTGCTCGCCGATCTCCTTGACCACGACGGGTGCCAGCCCTTCGCTGGGTTCGTCCAGCAACAGGAACCGCGCGCCGGTGCGCAGGATGCGGGCGATGGCCAGCATCTGCTGTTCGCCGCCCGACAGCTTGGTGCCCTGGCTTTTCAGGCGCCGCTGCAAGTTCGGGAATTGGCGAAGAAGGTCGTCATCGGCGACGCCGCCCGCCTTCAGCACTGGCGGCAGGGTCAGGTTCTCGGCCACGTTGAGGGACGAGAAGATGGCCCGTTCCTCGGGGCAATAGGCGATGCCGGTGCGGGCGATCTGGAAGGTCCGCTTGCCGATCAGTTCCTGCCCGTCGAAACGGATGGAGCCGGTGCGCTTGCCGACGATGCCCATGATCGAGCGCAGCGTGGTCGATTTGCCCGCGCCGTTGCGGCCGATCAGCGTGACCAGCTCGCCCGGCTGCACGTCGAAGTTCATGCCGTGCAGGGCTTTGGACTCGCCGTACCAGGCTTCCAGATTCTGGACCTTGAGCAGGGACTCAGTCATCGACGCCTCCCATATAGGCGGTGATCACCTCGGGATCGGTCGAGACCTCGGCATAGGTGCCCTCGGTCAGGACCTCGCCATGCTGCAAGACGGTGATCCGTTCGCAGAGGCTGGAAACCACCGACAGGTTGTGTTCGACGATCAGGATCGTCCGCCCGGCCGAGACCTTGCGGATCAGGTCGGTGATCGGCTCCACATCCTCGTGCCCCATCCCGGCGGTGGGCTCGTCAAGCAGCATCACCTTGGGGTCGAGCGCGAGGGTCGTCGCAATCTCCAGCGCGCGTTTCTTGCCGTAGCTGAGTTCGGTCGCGGGGGTATCCTCGCGACCGGCAAGCCCCACCTGCGCCAGCAGGTCGCGGGCGCGGTCGTTCAGCGGTTCCACGGCCTTCAGCGAGCGCCAGAACTGGAACGCCGTGCCGTTGTTCGATTGCAGCGCGACGCGGACGTTTTCCAGACAGGTCAGATGCGGGAAGGTGGCCGAGATCTGGAAGCTGCGCACGAGGCCCAGCTTCGCCACCTGCGCCGAACGCAGGCGGGTGATGTCCTGACCGTCCAACAGCACCTGACCCGCGGTCGGGGTCAGGGTCTTGGTCAGCAGGTTGAAGCAGGTGGTCTTGCCCGCGCCATTGGGGCCGATCAGCGCATGGATCGACCCGCGCCTGACCTTCAGGTTCACGTCCTTGACCGCATGGAAGCCGCCGAAGGTCTTGGTCAGCCCCCGCGCTTCGAGTGCATATTCGCTCATCGCCGTCACCGTGAGGGCAGGCCGAGAACGGCCTTGGCAAGGATGTTGCGCTGGATCTCGTTCGAGCCGCCGAAGATCGCCGGCGCCCGGGCGTCGAGGAACAGGTTCATCGCATCGACATGGCCGCCGTCGCCGAGCGGCAGGTCGTCGTAAAACCGCGCTTCCTCACCGGCGACAGCCAGCGTTTCCTCGGTGATGCGCTGATAGAGTTCGGTGCAGAAGAGTTTCAGGACCGAGACATCGGCGCCCAGCGTGCCGCCTTCGCGCAGCACCTTGGCGAAGCGCTCGAAGGCCGAGCCGAGGTCGTAGAGGTCGAGCCTGAGCTTCGCATACCGCGAGCGGAAGGCGGGATCGTCGAAGGCGCCGCGGTCTTCGGCCAGCATCTCCAGCCGGGTCAGCGCGTATTCGGGGCGCGAGGGGGCGCCGAGGAAGATGCGCTCGTGCCCCAGCACGGCCTTGGCCAAGGCCCAGCCCGCATTGACCTCGCCCACGACGTTCTTGGCCGGGACGCGGACGTTGTCGAAGAAGACCTCGCAGAAATCGGCCTCCTCGCGCAGGTTGGGGATGGTGCGGACGACGACCCCGGGCGAGGTGAGGTCCACCAACAGCACGGTGATGCCGTTCTGCGGCTTGGCGGCCTCCTTGTCGGTGCGGGCCAAGAGCAGGATCCAGTTGGCGCAATGCGCCAGCGTGGTCCAGATCTTCTGCCCGTTGATGACGAATTCGTCGCCATCCCGCACGGCCGAGGTCCGCAGCGAGGCCAGATCCGAGCCCGCGTTGGGTTCGGAATAGCCCTGGCACCAGACATGCTCGCCCGACAGGATGCGGGGCAGGAAGAACTCCTTCTGCTCGTCCGTGCCGAATTCGATCAGCAGCGGCCCGGTCAGGCCGATCCCGTGGTCGGGAATACGCGGGCAGCCCAGTCGGGCCCATTCCTCGACATAGACGATGTGCTTGGCGGCATTGAGGCCCATGCCGCCGTGTTCCTGCGGCCAGACCGGCGAGAGCCAGCCCTTGCGGGCCAGCGCGTGATACCATTCCGCCACCTCGTCGAAGACGGGGCGCTGCTTGCGCATGAAGCGCAGATGGGCGGGGCAGTTCTGATCGACCCAGTCGCGGAAGATCGCCCGGAAGTCGTCATCCGTCAGCGCGTTCCAGTCCTGTTGCTCGGGCACGGCCTTCGTCAGCATCACAGACCATCCCCGAAGACGGCTGGGCGCTTCTCCATGAAGGCGCGCATGGCTTCCTTGCTGTCGGGATGGCGGGTCATCTCGACGGTGAGGTTCTGCTCGAAACGGTAGCCGTCCTTCAGGCCCATCGTCTCGACCGTGTTGAGGGCGCGCTTGGCCAGACGGATCGCGGCCGGGCTTTTCGAGGCGATGTTGCGGGCGATTTCCATCGCCGTGTCCATCAGCTCTTCGGGCTCGACGCAGGCCTCGATCAGGCCGCGGCGGTAGAGTTCCGCGGCCGGTACGCGCCAGCCGGTCAGCACCATGCGGCGGGTCAGCGACATGGGGAAGACCCGCATCGTGTGGCGCACGCCGCCCATCAGGCCGATGTCGATCTCGGGCAGGCCGAAGACGGCGTTCGTGGAGGCCACGATCATGTCAGAACAGATCGCCAGCCCCATGCCCGCGCCCAAGGCCGGGCCGTTCACCGCGGCGATGACGGGCACGTTCATCTCCATGATGACGAAGCCCACCTCGCGCGCGCGGCGCAGGTGACGATAGGTGTCGCCCGGCACGCCGTCGGCAACCTTGGCGCGCGACTTGATGTCGGCCCCGGCCGAGAAGCACTTGCCCGCGCCGGTCAGCACGATGCAGCGCACGCCGGGGATTTCGTTCAATTCGTCGAAGACCTCGATCAGTTCCTCCATGAAGCCGCGCGACTGGGCGTTCACGGGCGGCGCGTCCATGGTGATGACGGCAACGTGGTCGGTGATCTCGGTCTTGATCAGCTCGTTTCGCATGGAATGTCCTTTCAGGCAGCGCGTTCGGCGGCGAGGAACGCCAGCCGCAGCTCTTCGGGTTGGCCCAGCGTCGCGTTCAGGGCGATCGCGCGCTTGAGGTAGAGGCCGATGTCGCATTGGTCGGTGAAGCCCATGGCGCCATGCAGCTGGATCGCCTTGCGGGTGATCGAGGTGGCGCTGTCGCCCGCGCGCGCCTTGGCGGCGAGCACGGCCTGCGCGACCTCTCCCTCGGGCGCGGTGGCGGCGTTGGTGCAGGCGGAGCAGGCGAATTCCGCCTCGGCCCACATGTCCACCAGCCGGTGCTGGATCGCCTGGAAACTGGCGATGGTCTTGCCGAATTGCACCCGGTTCGAGGTGTACTCGACCGTGATCTCCAGCGCCCGGGCGCCGATGCCCGCCAATTCCGCGGCAAGTGCCATGCGGGTCGTGGTGATGGCGGTCCCGAGCGCGGTTTCCAGCGCCGCGCCGCGGGCCAGGACCGGCCCCGCGGGCACGTCATGCAGCGAGACGGTTGCCAGCGTCGCGCCGTCGATGCCCGGGCGGGTGACGACGCGCAGGCCGGGCGCCCCGGCGGGCAGGTGGATCAGCACGGGCGTGTCGGCGTCATTTGCCAGCACCAGGAAGCCGGTGGCCGAACTGGCGCCCGCCACCAGATGCGCGGTGCCGTTCAGCAGGTCGTCGGTCAGCGCCAGCGGCGCCGTGCGGCCGCGGGCATCCTGCCAGAGGACCGGCAGGATCGCCTCGCCCCGGCCCAGCCCGGCGCCGAGTTCACGCAGGCCCTCGTCGGGCGGCAGCGCGGCCAGCAGGGCGCCGGGGAAGACGGCGAGCGTGGCGAAGGGCTCGGTGATCAGCGACCGGCCCAGCGCCTCGGCGGCGACGGTCAGTTCGGGGCGACCCAGCGCCAGCCCGCCCATATCCTCGGGCAGGGGTAGGGCCAGAAAGCCCGCCTCGGCCAGCGCCGTCCAGACCTGCGGGTCCAGATCGGCTCCGGCGGCGCGGCGGCGGCGGAAGGTGGCGGGGCCATCGGCCTCGGCCGCCAGCGCAGCGAGGCTGTCACGCAGCATGGCCAGCGTGGCGTCGGGGTCGTCGAGTTGGATGAGGGGCATGGTGCCTCCGGCAGTTGCATCAACGGCGCGGCAGGCTCCCGGCAGGGTCGGCGCAATAGGCGACCCTCGTCGCCCGAAGGCGAACGGTTTCGCTGTCTGGATTGGCCTCCCCCGCGGGACCCTGGTCCACGCGCTCCGGCTACAGGAGGCGGGTTCGGGGGCTTTTTGTCAAAACCTATCGCATGCTGGGAAGGCAGTTTCACAAGTGTGAAATGACCGGGGTGAGGGGAGGCCGGGCACGCCCGCTGCGGGTGGCGGGAAGGGGCGGCGCAGATCGGTGTCAGCCTGCGCCCGGTTGGGCGGGGATGGGGCATGTCGGCCGGGCGTCGGGGAGGAGACCCCGGCCTTGGCGCTTCGGTCAGCCGACGCGTGCGCGGCGCGGACCGCTAGGCCGTGTCGCCGGGATCGCGGAACCCGTCGGCGTCAGCCTCCAGGATCGGGGTGCGGAACACGCCGCGGATGCGGTTGGCGCCGGGGATCTGCTGCTGCCAGCGGGTGCCCTGTTCCATGGCCACGGCGATGCCGACCGGCTCGATCCCGGCCTTCTCCAGCAATCGCAGGACCGCGGCCAGCGAACTGCCTGAACTCACCACGTCATCGACCAGCAGCACGCGCTTGCCGCTCAGCAGCGGCAGCATCCGGGGATCGAGGTAGATGTCCTTGCCGCCGCCCGGCGTGGTGATCGACTTCAGCGGCTCGGACAGCGCCGGGTCGTACCAGAACTTGCGCGAGGTCCCCAGCGCCACGACGCGGCTGTGCCCCAGCCGCCGCGCCACGCCCTCGGCCAGGGGCAGGCCCAGCGTCGGGACGCCGATCACCACCTCGGGCCGGGCCTCGTGCCAGAGGGACACCATGCCGTCGGCCAGCGCGTCCAGCACCGCGAACGAGGCCTGATTGACGATCAGCGAGGCCACCGCCTGCCCGCCGTCGCCCGGCAGGACGCGGATCGGCAGCAGGATCTGGCGGCCATCGGGCAGGGTGGCGGGATAGAAGCCGCGATGGGTGACACCCGCCACGGGAAAGCTGCCGGGGGCGAAGAGCGTCTGCCAGAAATCGTGCGGTTCAAGGATCATGGGGCTCTCTGGCAATCGGCGGAGGGATCGGTCAAGGTGGGATATGACAAGCCTCCTGACCGATTGACAAGCCATGCCGCTTTCCCCCGACGAGCTGAGCCGCCTTGTGGCCCTGCGCCACGACCTGCACGCCCATCCCGAACTGGGGTTCGAAGAGACGCGCACCGCCGATCTGGTGGCCGGGGTGCTGGAAGAGGCCGGGATCACCCTGCATCGCGGGCTGGGGGTCACCGGCGTCGTCGGTACGCTGACCCGCGGCAACGGGCCGGGGCGGATCGCCCTCAGGGCCGATATGGACGCGCTGGCGATGCCGGAGCTGACCGGCCTGCCGCATGCCAGCCGCAACCCCGGCCGGATGCATGCCTGTGGCCATGACGGGCATACGGTGATGCTGCTGGGCGCCGCCCTGGAACTGGCGCGGGACGGCGGGTTCGACGGCACGGTGCATTTCATCTTCCAGCCGGCGGAAGAGGGGCGGGGCGGCGCCGCGCGGATGGTCGCGGACGGATTTTTCCAGCGGTTTCCCGTGGATCGCGTCTATGGGCTGCACAATATGCCGGGCCTCGACCCGGACGAGATCGCCGTGGTCGAGGGGCCGCAGCTGGCCTCCTCCGACCGCTGGGAGGTGGTCTTTACCGGCGAGGGCACGCATGGCGCCAAACCCCATCTCGGCCGCGATCCGATCACCGCGGCGGGGGCCTTCCTGAGCGCGATCCATACCATCGTGGCGCGGGTGGTCGATCCGCTGGCGCCCGCCGTGGTCAGCGCCTGCGCGCTTGAGGCGGGGGATTTCGCGGCGCTCAACGTGATCCCCGACACGGCGCGGGTGGGTGGCACCGCCCGGGCCTATGCACCCGGGGTCCGCGACCAGCTGGAGGCGGAGCTCGACCGCATCGCCCGGGGCATCGCCGCGACCTATGGGCTCAGCGCCGCCTTCACCTATCGCCGGGGCGTGCCGCCGGTGGTCAATGACCCGGGCGCCACCGCCATCGCGCTGGGCGCCGCCCGCGCAGCATTGCCCAAGGTGCGGACCGCCTTCCCGCCCTCGACCGCGGGGGACGATTTCGCGGTTTTCTCGCAAGAGGTGCCGGGCTGCTACGCCTGGCTGGGCAACGGCCCGGCGGTGGAAGGGGCGCTGCACCACAACACGCGTTACGATTTCAACGACGCGGCGATTGCCCCGGGCGTGGCCTATTGGTGCGCGCTGGTCAGGGCTGATCTGCGCGCATGAGCCCGTCCCAGAGCATCCGCTTGACCGCCACCGCGTCGATGCGCATCGCCACCTGAATCGGCGGGCGGCTGGCGTCGGGGACCAGGCGGCCCGGATGTTCGACCAGATCGACGCCCAGCCGCATCTCGTCGCAGCCGAAGAGCTCGGGCGCCAGCGCCATCAGCATGACGCAGGGGTCGTGCAGCGGCCGGGATTCGCGCGCCGAGCCCAGGAAATAGGCCTCGATCAGCGCGGCGGCGGTGACGCCCGCGGGCGTGCCGCTGGCGCGCAAGGGCTCCAGCTCGGCCAGGGTGGCGCGGAAGCGGCGGGTCACGTCCAGCGGGATCAGGGTGATCGGCACGCCCGAGCCCAGCACGATCGAGGCCGCCAGCCCATCGGCGCCGATGTTGTATTCGGCGAAGGGCCCGGCGTTGCCCTTCTCGTGGATCGCCCCGCCCATGGCGATGATATGCCCGACGCGGGCGAAGGCCTCCGGGTGATCGCGGGCGAGGATCGCCAGATTGGTCATCGGCGCCAGCGCCAGAAGGGTCAGCGTGCCAGGCGGTTCGGCCATCAGCCGCTTCGCCACGTATCCGGTGGCATCCGACAGCGAGCCGTTGGGCGAGAGGGGCAGGGTGACGCCCCCCAGCCCGTCGGCGCCATGGATCGTCTCTTCGTTGCGGCCGGTGCCGCTGAGGGGGCCGGTCGCGCCCTGAACCACGGGGATCTGCCGCCCCGAGACGGCGACAAGGCGAAGGGCGTTGTCGGTGGTGCGGGTGATGCCGATATTGCCCGCCACGCTGGTGATCGCCTGCACGTCGAAGCGCGGCTCGTTCAGCGCGTAGAGAATGGCCACGGCGTCGTCGAGGCCGGGGTCGGTGTCGATGATGACTTTCATGTCTGCCCTTGGTCGATGGCGTTCATTTCGGCCCGGAACTGACCGGCAACTTGCAACGCATCTGACAGGACCTCGGCGGCGTCGAGGGTCTGGACCTGCCTGTCCCGCATCAGCCAGCGGCCGGCAACCATGACGTCGCGCACATCGGCGGGCTGAGCGGCAAAAACCAGCATCGAATAGACATCGTAAACGGGATGCAGGCGGGGAGCATCCAGCGAAATACGGACAATGTCAGCTTTTTTTCCGGGCTCGAGCGAGCCGATCTTGTCGTCGAGCGCCAACGCCCGCGCGCCTTCGAGCGTGGCCATGCGGACCACCTCGGCCGCCGGAAGGGGCTTTCGGGAATGGCCGAGGATCTTGGCGAAGATCGAGACCGGGCCGAATTGCGCGAAAAGGTCGAGCGTGTTGCCGCTCATCGGCCCGTCGGTGGCGATGCCCACCGGGATGCCCGCGCGGCGCATGTCCTCGACCCGCGCCATGCCGCGCCCGGCCTTGCCGTTCGAGCGGGCGTTATGGGCCACGCCCGCGCCGGTCTCGGCCAGGATCGCGATGTCGGCGTCGTCCATCAGCAGGCAGTGCGCGGCAATTGTGCCGGGGCGCAGGATGCCCGACTTCGCGGCCAGCGCCGTGGTCGACATGCCGTGTTCGCGCTGGGCCCAGGCGATTTCCGCCTCGGTTTCCGCCAGATGGATCTGCACGAGGGTGCCGGGGTGGTCGTCGTGCCAGCGCGCGGCGCGTTCCAGCACGGCGGGGCCGGTGGAATAGGGCGCATGCGGCGCGATGGAGGCGATGAGGCGGGGATGGCCGGCCAGCCTGTCCGCCAGCGCATCGCAGAGGGCGAAACCCTCGTCGAAGCTGGCATGATCGGGGGCGGCGAAATCGGCGAGCGTCTGGCCCAGCACCCCGCGGAGCCCCGCGCGGTCCATCACCTCGGCGATCTCGGTCTCGAAATAATACATGTCGGCGATGGTGGTGACGCCGCCCTGAATGGACTCGAGCGCCGAGAGCGCCGTGCCTGCGCGGACCATCGCGGGCGAGACGAATTTGCGTTCGAGGGGCAGGATGTAGCGGGAGAGGCGGTCGTCCACATCCTCGCCCAGGCCCCGGAACAGCGACATCGGCAGGTGGCAATGCGGGTTGACCATGCCGGGCATGACCACGTCGCCGCCCATGTCCAGAACCTCGCCCCCTTCGGGCGCCGGGCCCTCGCCCAGGGCGGCGATGGTCTCGCCTTCGATCCTCACCCAGCCGTTGCGGAACTGGGTCAGGCCCCGGTCCATCGTCAGCACCCAGGCATTGGCGAGGGTGAGGCTCATTCCGGTTTGAGGATCGCGCATTGCTCGGGGTTCGGGACCAGCGTCACGGCGGTCCCGGGGTCGAGCGGTTGCGAGAGGGGGCCATTGGCCAGAAGCGCCAGACCCCCCGCTTTGGCCTGATACTGATAGGCCCGGCCGAGATAGGTGCGCAGCCCCAGCGTGGCGGGCAGACCCGCGCCGCCGGTCACGGTGACCTGCAGCCCGTCGGGCCGCGTGGCGAGCGTGAAGGCGTCGGGGATCGGGCCAAGCTGGTCCTGCGACAGGGTGAGCGCGGCGCCCTCGGCGGTCTGGGCGGTGATGTCGGCGCCGTTACGGGCGGTGACGCGCAGCGGGATCAGGTTCTCGAAACCGACGAAATTCGCCACGAAGGCATTGGCCGGGCGCTGATACAGCACCTCGGGCGTGTCCAGCTGCATGATCCGGCCCTGATGCATGATCGCCACCCGGTCGGAGATCGAGAAGGCCTCTTCCTGATCATGCGTCACATAGAGCGCCGTGGTGCCGTTCGCGCGCTGCAGCTGGCGGATCTCGACCCGCATGTCGACGCGCAGCTTGGCGTCGAGGTTCGAGAGCGGCTCGTCGAACATCAGAAGCGGCGGCTCGATCACCAGCGCCCGGGCCAGCGCCACGCGCTGCTTCTGCCCGCCGGACAGGGCCGCCGGCAGCCGGTCGGCCAGATGCGCGAGGCCCACACGGTCCAGCATCGCATCGGCGCGTTTCAGTCGCTCAGGCCCCGCCACCTTGCGCTGTTTCAGCCCGAAGGCCACGTTCTCGCGCACCGTCAGATGGGGGAAGAGGGCGTAGTTCTGGAACACCAGCCCGATGTCGCGCTGATGCGCGGGCAGTCTGGTCAGGTCCTTGTCGCCCAGCCGGATGGCCCCGGCGGTCGGTTGCAGGAAGCCTGCGACCAGCCGCAGGGTGGTGGTCTTGCCGCAGCCCGAGGCGCCCAGAAGCGAGACAAGCTCGCCCTCGGCCACCGAAAGCGAGAGGTCTTCCAGCACCTTGGTGGTGCCGTAATGGGCGGTGATGCGGTCGATGGTGAGAGGCTGGGTCATGGGTCTATTTCGCGACGATGGCCAGGCCGAGCGTGCGCTCGACGATGATCATGACGAGGATGGTGAGCAGCATCAGCACGACCGAGACCGAGGCGATGGTCGGGTCGAAGAACTGCTCCATATGGGCGAGAAGCTGGATCGGCAGGGTCGAAACCCCCGGCCCGGTCAGGAACAGCGAGACCGAGACATCGTTGATCGAGGTGATGAACGACAGGATGAAGGCCGCGATCACGCCCGAGCGGATGTTGGGCAGGACAATGGTGAAGAAGGTCCGCGCGGGCGGCGAGCCGAGGCTGATGGCGGCCTCCTCGATGGAGAAGTCGAAGGACGCCAGCGAGGCCGAGACGACGCGGATCACATAGGGGATGACCAGGAGCGTGTGGCCGATCAAGAGCGCGTACCAGACCGGGACCCCCGCCTGCACCGTGACCGAGCGCAGGAGCGAGAAGCCGATGACGATCTCGGGCACCAGAATGGGCAGGACGAACAGCGTCGACAGCCAGCCGGGCAGGGTGACGCGGTAGCGGTTCAGCGCATAGGCTGCCGGGATGCCGATCACCAAGGCAATCGCGGTGCCGAGGAAGGCCATCTGCAACGAGGTGACGATGGTGCGCCGGAAGGCCGAGATGTCCCAGATGTTCTGGAACCACCGGAAACTCAGCCCCTGCGGCGGGAAGGTGAGGTAGGTCGTGTCACTGAGCGACGCGCCGAAGATGATGATGAGCGGGCCCAGCAGGAAGACATAGACCAGCACCGTGAACAGGATCAGAAGGGGATGGATGCGGGTTGCCATGTCAGGTCGCCATCGGGTTGAGGCGCCGGGCCACGCGCGTCATGACCAGCACCGTCGCCACGATCACCGCCAGCATGATCGCCGCCACCACCGCCGCGCCCGGCCAGTCGAAGGCCACCAGCGCGCGCTGTTGCAGGAAGGTGCCCATCATCATCTGCCGCGTGCCGCCCAACAGATGCGGCGTCGCGTAGGAGGTGAAGCTGGCGGTGAAGACCAGCACCGCGCCGACGATGAGGCCGGGCACGGCAAGGGGGAGCGTGACCTGAAAGAAGCTGGCGACCGGCCCCGCGCCGAGGCTCGAGGAGGCCTGCATCAGATCCTCGGGGATGTTCTCCAGCACGCCCACCAGCACCAGCACCATCAGCGGCACGAAGATATAGACCATGGCGACGATCACCGCGCCCTGGGTGTAGAGCATGGCGACCGGGCCATCCGTCAGCCCGGTGGCTTGCAGGACCTGGTTCACCATCCCCTCGCGCCCCAGCAGCACCAGCCAGGCGAAGGAGCGGACCACGACGCCCGTCAGCAGCGGAAAGACCGCCAGCACGATCAGTGTGGATTTCATCCAGGGCGGGCAGCGGGCCACGACATAGGCGGTGGCCAGCCCCGCCGCCAGCGAAATGACCGTCACCCAGCCCGCCACGGTGAAGGTCCGCCACAACACGTTGCGCCGGAAGCCCGAGGCGAAGAAATCGGCATAGGGCTGCACGATGCCCCAGTCGCCCTGTCCGGGGCTGCCGAAGCTGAGGCCCACGGTGATGGCGACCGGGATCACCAGAAGGAAGGTGATCGCCAGCGTCGCCGGTGAGGCGAGCATCCATCCGGCCAGTCGTTTCATGGGGGTCTCCGGCAGGTCCGGCCCCCGTCAGCCGGGGGCCTGTCGTCGCATGTCTTCGGCTTACATGCCGAAGGTTTCGTTCCAGCGGTCCAGCCAGCGGTCGCGGGCCGGGTTCAGCTGCGAATAGTCGATGCGCTGCAGGCTGTCGATCTGCTCTTGCCCATAGGTCCACATCCCCGCGGCTTCCGGCGACAGCTCGACCGTGGCGTTGACCGGGGCATCGACGCCCTGCTCGGCCAGCTGGCGCTGGATATCGGCCGAGAGGACGAAGTTGATGAACTGATGCGCCAGTTCCACGTTCTCGGAGCCGGTGGGGATGTTGATCGTGTTCAGCACGGCGATCTCGCCATCGGTCAGCGTCGCCCATTCGATGGTCGGCACCGCGTCGCGCAGGCGGCCCAGCGTGAAGTCCTGGGTCATCGACACCGAGATCTCGCCGGTCGAGAAGAGGTTAATCATCTCGGAGCCGGTGTTGTAATTGGTGACGATGTTCGGCGCCAGCTCGGCCAGCGCGGCAAAGGTCGCGTCTTCATCGGTATAGGCATCGACACCCGCGTGGCGCCCGGCCTGCAGCACGACCATGGGGCCGGCGGTGGTGGTGATGTTGGGCAGCGACAGCGAGCTTGCCAGATCCGCGCGCCACAGGTCGTTCCACGAGGTGATCGGCGGGTTGACGCGGGCGGAATCATAGACCAGCCCGATGCGGCCCACGGTATAGGCCGGGCCGAACTCGCCCTGCGGCGCCTGGGCCAGGTCATAGAGCTCGGCGATGTTCGGCACCTGTGCGCGGTCGATGGGCTGGAAGAGCCCCTGCTCGATCCCGGCCTGGCTGTAGCTGTCGGTCAGGTAGATGACATCGACCCCGGCGCCCGAGCGCATCGCCAGACGGTTCAGCCGGTCACCGTTGTTGCCGGTCTCGAACACGACTTCGCAGCCGCAGAGTTCCTGGAACGGGTTGACGATGATCTCCTGCATCTTGTCGCCGTTGAAGCCCCACCACGAGATGGTGAAGGTCGTGGCGCCGGCGGGCAGGGCGGCGAGGAGGGCGGCGGCGGAAATCGAGGACAGGGCAAGGCGCTGGTATCGGGGCATGGCAGACATCCGCTGTGGAAGGGGTGGCAGGGGCGCCCGGGCGGGCGGCCTCGGCCGGCAGGCTAAGGGCGTGTCAGCGTCAATGCAAGCGGTCCCGCCCGGCGTTCCGGGCTACCAGACCACCGGATGGGTCTGCCCGGTGGCCACATTGACGAAGCCCTCGGGCGCCAGCGGCGAGGGCGCGACCAGCACCCAGCGCCAGGGCGCGCAGGTCAGCGTGGCGAAGGCCAGACGCTCGGGGAAGCCCGGGAACCAGCGGGGGCTGAACGTGGGCTCGTACATCCACTCGATTTTCGCCCCTTCCGCATAGAGGCGCTGCATCTCGGCGTCGAGGTCCTCGGGCGGGCGGCAGGTCATCAGCCCGGCGATCTCGTAGCGGACGGTGGCGACCAGCTGCCCCTCGCGCACCAGCGCCCAGCCGCCTTGCAGGTCGTTCAGGGCGTTGACGGCGATGGCCATTGCCTCATCCGACGACCCGACTGCCCAGATATTGTGCTTGTCATGTCCCATCGAACAGGCAAGTGCCGAATCGGGCGTCTTCGGTCCGGTGCCCAGCCAGAACATGGCCGAAGTCCGCCCCTCGCCCGAGAAACGGTCGACGATGGCGAATTTGGTGATGTTGCGGGCGGCGTCGCGCTGGACCTCGCCATCTTCGACCGGCAGCTCGGCGGTCAGGAAATCGTCGGCCCAGTGGAAGGGGCGCAGAAGTGCCGCCTGCATCGTCTGCCGCCCCGGTTCGGCCTTGACGGCGAAATCGGCGGCGGTCATCGGGCGGGCGATGTTCACCGTCCGGGTGGCCCAGTCCGGCCAGTCGATGCGGGGCACGGGTTTGAGGTAGCGCTTGCCCTCGGACACCTGTTCGCCGTCGGCCCAGACCTCGGCGATGGAGAGGGTCGGCAGGTCGTCCAGAAGCACCAGATCGGCAAAGCGGCCGGGCGCGATAGAGCCGACCCAGGGCGTCAGCCGCATGTGGCGGGCGGGGTTCAGCGTGACCATCTGGATGGCGATTTCCGGGGCCAGACCGGCCTCGATGGCGAGGCGCACGTTATAGTCGGTCGCGCCCATCTTCATCGTGTCCGAGCACGAGCGGTCATCGGTGGTCAGCGCGAACTGGCTCCATTCGGAGAGCCCGGCCGCCAGCAGCCCCTGGATCATTTCCCGCGCCGAATGCGGGCGCAGTTCCATGAAGAGGCCGCGGCGCAGCTTGTCCAGAACCTCGTCCGCCGTCCAGGCCTCGTGGTCGGACGCCAGCCCCGCGGCGGCGAAGGCGTTGATGTTGGGCAGGTCGCGGATGCCGGCCGCATGCCCCTCGACCACGCCACGCGCGGCGAAGGTGGCTTCGATCATGCCCCAGAGTCGGTCGTGCGAGGGGTTCTCGGGCGACCAGACGGCGGGCCAGTCCATCACCTCGTCCAGCCCCGCGACCATCAGGCTTTCCGACAGGAACGCCGCCTGTTCGTCGCGCCCGAAATAGCCGCCGCCCCATTCATAGGCGGTGGGCGGCACGGCGGAACCGGGCAGCGGGAAGATCTTCTGCGGCGAGCCCGCCAGCCGCGCGGCCAGCCAGAAATCCAGCGTCTTGGCGCCGTTGACGTTGGAGAATTCGTGGCTCGCCTCGCAGGTCCAGGTGTTGCCATGGGGCAGGACCAGCGCGGCCTCCCATTCCGGGGAGACGTGGCTCGATTCGATGTGCTTGTGCACCTCACCGAAGCCCGGCACGGCCATCAGGGGGGAGCGGTCCACGGTTTCCGCCGCCGTCCCCGGCCACGATCCGAAGGGTCCGACATAGGCGATGCGGCGCCCGGCGATGATGATCTCCTGATCCTCCAGCCACATCCGCGAATGCACGTCCAAGAGCCGCCCCACCCGAATGCGCCGGTCGGCGGGCAGGTCGCCGCGTGCGACGCGGGTCAGGCGCTGGCGGATCGCCACTTCGTCCTTGGGATTGATCAGCAGGTCGTCGGGAAGGGTCATGCGGATACCGAGGCGGAATAGAGGGCGATGACGCGGGCGATGTCGCAGCGGCGGACCAGCGTGACGGGCGGGGTGCCGAGGCGGCCCGAGGGGTCGACGACGACCATCCCGCGCGTGAGGCCAGGGGCGAGCGAGACGGCGAGCGAGGCGCGCAGGCTTTCGGTGACGATCCCGGGTTCGATCAGCACGGCGGCCGCCAGCGGATCGACGAAGCGGAAATAATCCTTGCCGGTAAAACCCTTGATGACCCGCATGGCATGGACCGAGAGGGCGGCAGAGAAGCGGGTAAGGTCGCCGTCGGGCAGGCCCGCGAACAATGCCGCGACCTGATCGCCCGGCATTCGGTGATCGGCGCAGGCCTCCCACGGGACCAGCGTGCAATCGAGCCCGGCGGTCAGCACGATCTGCGCGGCCTCGGGGTCGGCGTAGATGTTGAACTCGGCGGCGGGGGTCACGTTGCCGCGGCCGTCGATGGTGCCGCCCATGATCACCAGCCGCCCGACGCCCGCGGCACAGTCCGGCGCCTGCCGCAGGACCAGCGCGAGGTTGGTCAAGGGGCCGATCATCATCAGATCGACCCTCCAGCCCCCGGCGATGGCGGCGCGCAGCTCGGCAATCAGGAAGGCTACCGCGTCCTCGCCCGCCGCCTGCGGCAGCGTCGCCGGGCGGGGCGCACCGCCCAGGCCATCCTCGCCATGGATCTCTCGCGCGGCGATGGGCGGGTTGATCAGCGCCGCCGCCGCGCCCTTGTGGACCGGCACGGCGGGGACCCCCGCGTGGGTCAGCACGCTGAGGATATTGCCGGTCGCCGTCTCCAGATCGACGTTGCCGAAGACCGTGGTCACCGCGTCGGGCACCCGCCCGGCGGCGATCAGCATCAGCAGCGCCTGCGCGTCATCCACGCCGCCATCGGTATCGAGGATCAATCTGTTCCGCATCGCTCACCTTCCCGCGCCCGGGGTCTGACTTTGCCCAAGCCCGCGCGATTGTCCATGCCCCCGCCGAGGCTCCGCTGCGTCGCAGGTTCCCTGAGATTTGATATTGTGTATGTCCGAAATACAATGTTGAATGATGCGGCCCGCAACACGCGCGGGTGGCGCGTGCCCCGCACGCGGCCGGACTTCGCCGCCCGGGAGGAGCGCATGAAAAAGATCGACGTATTCAACCACATCTGGCCCGAGCCGTTTTTCAACGCGCTGATCAAGCAGATCGGCTCGATGAGCGACATGACCAAGCGGTCGGGCGATGTGCCGATGATGACCGACCTCGGCCGCCGGTTCGAGGTGATGGACATGTTCGGCGAGGATTACTGCCAGATCCTGTCGCTGGCCTCGCCGCCGCTGGAGAAGTTCGGCGATCCCGAGATCGCGCTGGAATTGTCGAAGATCGGCTCGGATTCGATGGCCGAGCTCTGCCAGAAATACCCCGACCGCTTCCCGGGCTTCGTCGGCACCGCGCCGATCACCCACCCCGAGGGGATGGTCACCGAATCGAAGCGCGCCATCGAGGAACTGGGCGCGGTCGGCATGCAGATCTTCACCAACGTGAACGGCACCGCGCTGGACCTGCCCGCCTATGCGCCCTTCTTCGAGTACATGAACAGCGTCGGCAAGCCGATCTGGCTGCACCCGGCGCGCGGTCAGGACTTCGCCGATTACAAGACCGAGAGCCGCTCGGAATACGAGATCTTCTGGACCTTCGGCTGGCCTTACGAGACCTCGGCGGCGATGGCGCGCATGGTCTTCTCGCAATTCTTCGACAAATGGCCGGATCTGAAGATCATCACCCACCACGCGGGCGGCATGATCCCCTATTTCGAGGGTCGCGTCGGCCCCGGCTGGGACCAGATGGGCAAGCGGACCTCGGATCGCGACCTGAGCGTGGTGCGGACGGCGCTGAAGCGCCCGCATCTGGAGTATTTCAAGGAATTCTACGCCGATACCGCGTCCTTCGGCTCGCGCAAGGCGATCGAGCACGCCATCGAGTTCTTCGGCGAGAACCGGGTGCTCTTCGCCTCGGACGCGCCTTTCGACCCCGAGGGCGGGCCCTATTACATCCGCGAGACGATCAACCTGATCGAGCGGATGGACATCTCGGAAGAACTGCGCCGCAAGATCTTCCAGGACAACGCGGTGGAGCTGCTGGGGCTGAAGCTCTGAGCCTCAGCCCTTGACGCGCGGCGCATAGCCCAGGCGCCGCGACAACCTTCCGGTGGTCTCCAGCAAGACGCTGGTGACCGCCTTCGCCTTGGTCCCGGTCATCGACTTGTCCGAGCCCAGCACCGTGACCGTCGCAGCGATCTGGCCGGAATGGTCGAAGACCGGCGCGGCCATGGCGGCGAAATTGGCGTTGATGTTGTTCTTCGACGTGGCAAAGCCGCGCTCGCGGACGCCCTCGATCAGCGCCTCCAGACGCTCGGTATCGGCGATGAGGTCGGGGTTGAGCGTCCAGTTCTCCTCGCTCAGTCGGGCGCTGTTGCGCTCCTCGTCCAGGATCGGCGCGGTCACGCCGCGGTCGAGCCAGGCCAGGAACACCTGCCCGGTGGCCGAGGCGGTCAGCGGCAGCACATAGCCCAGCCGCACGGCCAGCGAGCCCTGCCGGTGGCCATCGACCTTCGACACGATCCCCGGGCCCCGGTTGCCCCAGAGCGAGAGATAGGTGGCAAAGCCGGTCGCCGCCTGCAACACGCCCAGTTCCTCGCGTGCGAGGTCGACGATATCGACCTGCCGGATCGCCGAATGGCCCAGCTGGATGGCAAAGGCGCCCAGCCCGTAATGGCCGGTGTGGGGGTCCTGTCGGACCAGCCCCTCGCGGATGAAGCTGACGAGGTAGAGATGCGCCTTCGACGGCGGCATGCCGGCGGCGGCGGCGATGTCGCGCAGCGGCATGGGGCCATCGGCGGCCTCCATGGCGCGGATCACCTTGAAGCCCACCTCGATGGACTGGATGCGCCGCTGCGACCAATCCTCGTCTTTCTCGCCCTTCTTCATGCCTGTCCCCGGCCCGTTTCGACCTGTTCTACCCGGCTTCACGGGGGGAATCCATCACAGGGACTTCACGGGCCGCGGATCGAGCCCGAAGAGCTTCGCCGCGTTGAGCCCGAGGATGTTGCGCTTGGCCTGTTCGCTGAGGAACGGCAGGTCGTAGATCTCCTGCGGCAGGTCGAAATCGAAGTGGGGCCAGTCGGAGGCAAAGAGCAGCTGGTTCTCGGCGTTGATCATCTCCAGCGTGACCTGCAGCGCCTTCATGTTCACCGTTTCCATCGGCTGGGTCGTGTACCAGCAATGCTCGCGCATGTACTCGGACGGCAGGCGTTTCAGCTGCGGCGCCTCGGAGGGGCGCATCAGATACTGATCATCCAGCCGCTGCATCAGGAAGGGCACCCAGGCCAGCCCGCTTTCCACCCAGATGCTTTTCAGCTTCGGAAAGCGTTCGGGAATGCCGTTCAGGATCCAGTTGGTCATGTGGACCATGTTGCACCAGGCGAACCCCAGCGCATGCATGCCGAGGAACCGGTTCACGGTCGCCAGCGAGGGGTCCTGCCAGTGATAGGCAGCGTGGAAGGCCACCGGCTTGCCCAGCTCCTGCAGCATCGCATAGCAGCGCATGTAATCGTTGTGGTGCAGCGCCTTGTGGCGGACCGAGGGGACGCAGAAGCCGATCACCCCGGGCTGGTCGGCGAATTCGGTGATCATCGCCTCGGCTTCGCGGGGGGTGTTGAAGGGAAGGTAAGCCAGCGTCTTGATGCGGCTGTCGGCCTTCAGCACGTTGTCGATGAGCCAGTGGTTGTAGGCGCGCGACAGATGCACCTCCATCTCGGGCTGCGGATGCAGGCCGAGGGTCAGCATCGGCGTCGGGAACAGGACCATGTAGTCGATCCCCAGCGAGTGCATCGCCCGGCGGGTCAGGGTCACGTCGCGGTGGACACTCTTGTCGTCCACCGGCTCGCGCACCCCGGCCTGATGCGGGATGCGGCCGCCCACGTCCTGATATTTCAGCCCCGCGTCGCCGTTCAGCCCATAGGGCGCGCCGCCGGTCTTCTCCTGATGGAACAGCATCGCCTGATGGCGGATCACCGGGTCCTCGATGTACCTGACCATCTCGTGCCAGTTCACCGTCTCGACGTGATGCGCGTCCACGTCGCAGATCAGCCAGTCCTGAAAGCCGCGTTTCTGCGCGCCTTTGTGGGCATGGGCCAGCACCTCGCGCGTGTCGGTGAAGACGTCGATTTCCTGGACGGGCAGGGGGCGGGCGGCGGGGATCGGTTTGGCGTCCATCAATCGGCCTTCATCTCTTCGGGGCGGTGGCGGAACCAGAGCGCCAGTTCCATCGGGCTCAGATGCTGGGCGCGCAGTAGTTCCGAGACGGCGGTCAGCAGTTCCGTGGCGCTGATCTGGTCGCCGCGGCCGGTCAGCGGCGGGAAGGTCCGCTCCTCGCCATCCGACTTGGCGGCATAGAGGCGGATCGCCGCCGTCATCAGCTGCGCGACCGCCTCGTCCGAGACACGCGCGGCCTCGCCCTGCGCGACCATGGCGACCGAGGCCTCGTCGATCTGTCGCGCGGCCTCGTCGATCCAGCCGTAGGGGTCGTTCTTCAGGGGATCAGACGCTGACATAGACCACGCCCCCGTCCTCGCGCAGCTTGGCGGGTCTCAGGCGCATCGCCTCGCGCCCCTGACAACGCCCGGTTTCCAGATCGAATTCGTAGCCGTGCCAGGGGCAGACGAGATGCGGTTCATCCTCGGCATAGGCCAGCAGCCGGGTCGTGCCATCGGCGGCGACGGGTTCGATGACGCGGGCATAGATCCGGCCCTGACAGACCGGCCCCTGCCGGTGCGGGCAGGTATTGTGCCAGGCGACCAGCCGGCCCTTGACGCGGAACACGCCGACTTCGGCGCCGTCGCAATCGACCACCAGCCGCCCGCCTTCGGCAATCGCCTCGGCGGGGCCCACGAGGAATTCCCGCATGCTGCCTCCCGTTCAACATCGTTGAATTCTATCCGTCATTGTTACCTGCGGCGGGCGGCAGGGCAAGGGCTTCTTTATCAACTTGCCTTATATCCGGGCGCCCCCTAGGCTGCGGCCAAAACGGAGGGGCGAAGGGTGGATACCGAAGTCTGGCGGGGCAGTGTCGCGGCCTGGGAATGCGACGAGATGGGGCATCTGAACACCCGCTTCTACGTGCTGCGCGCCGTCGAGGGCGTGGCGATGCTGCTGGCGCAGCTGGGTCTGCCGGGCACGACCCGCGCCGATGCCGAGACCAGTTTCGCCGTCGAGGACATGCATATCCGCTTCCACCGCGAGGCGCGGCAGGCCGCGTCGCTGAGCCTGTCGGGCGGGGTGCTGGAGGCGGGGCCGGACTGGGTCGAAGTGCTGCTGGTGATGGAGGAGGTGGCCAAGGCCGAGGTGAAGGCCACGTTCCGCATCCGCCTGCGCCATATCCACCCTGCAAGCGGTGCGGCCCTGCCCTGGCCTGAGGGTTTCGCCGCCCGGTCCGAAGCCCGCCGCGTGTCGATGCCCGACAATGCCGCGCCGCGCTCGACCCCGGTCGGGCCGGTGGAATCGGCTGCGTCGGCTGAAAAGGCGCAGGATCTCAAGCGCTTGTCGATGGGGGTCGTCGGGCCGGACCGGGCGGATGCCTTCGGGCGGATGGGGGCATGGAATTTCATCGGCGCAGTGTCGGACGGGATCCGCTCGCTGACCGGCCCCTTCCGCGACATCATCGCCCAGAACGCCGATCCGGTGCCCACGCGGGTTGGCGGCGCGGTGGTGGAATTCCGCATCCTGCATCTGGACTGGCCGCGTCTGGGGGACGCCTATGAGGTCCGGGGCGGTTTGCAGGGGATCGAGGGGCAGGTGCAGAAGCTGGTGTTCTGGATGCTCGACCCGGTGACGGGGCAGGTCTGGGGCACGATGCAGTCGATCGCGGTGAATTTCGACCTCGACACGCGGAAGGTGATCCGGGTGTCGGATCGGGCGCGGGACTTGCTGGCGCCGTTGAGTTTGCCGGATCTGGGGATGTGAGGGCGCGCGTGGTGGGATGAAATCCCACCCTCCGGGGCGCGTGGGGGGCGCGGCCTTTTTCGTCGGGGTCGCATCGGTGCGTGCGAGCACGCACCCTACGGGCCAGTCATTTGGGTGCGGCTCCCCCGAGGGCCGGGTACCTCTCGTCCACTCCTCCGGTCCGGGCGCCGCCCTCATCGCGACAACCAGATCGTCATCCGTAGGGTGCGTGCTTGCACGCACCATCCCCGCCCTCGCCTCTCGGAACGACAGGGGGCGCGCCCCGGTAGGGTGGGTTTTCAACCCACCTCGCGCCTCCCTACCGGAACCGCTCCGCCGTCGCCGCCGCGTTCAGCAACGCCGCCAGCTCCCGCCTTGTCGCCCCCGAGGCCTCGGGCGCGCGCTTGAGGAAGGCCTTCACTGCCCGCACCACGGCCGGGGAATTGGCCGAGAGCCCCTCGACCACGCCCGCCACTGCCGCGTCCAGATCCTCGGCCACCACGCCGACGAGCCCCATCGCCTGCGCCTCGGCCGCCGTCACCGCCTGCCGCGTCAGCACCAGCCGGGCCAGCACCGCCCGCGGCACCCGGTCGACCAGCGCGTCCATGACCAGCGTCGGCGCGATGTCGTGGTTCATCTCGGGCACCGAAAAGACCGCCGCCTTGTCCGCCACCGCCACATCCGCCAGCGCCGCCAGCGCGCAGCCGACCCCCGCCGCGCGGCCCTGAACGCGCGCCACGACCGGCACCGGGGCCGAGCGCAGCGCCTCGTAGAAGGCCAGCACCGGGTCCGAAATCTTTGCCCTGAGGTCATTCGCTGTCAGCCGCGCGTCCTTGGGCGGCATGACCGGCGCGCGGCCGGTGCAGAAATCGGGCCCCTCGGCTTTCAACAGGATCACCGTGACCTCCGGCGCCGGGGCCGAGACCGCCGCGGCGATCCCCTCCGTCATGCCCGCGGTCAGCGCGTTCCCCGCCTCGCCCCGGCAGAGCGTGATCTCCAGCACCTTGCCCTTCGTTTCGACCTTAAGCTCCATCGCGTGCCCTCCCGATCGCTTCCCAGATGGCCAGCGGTGTTGCCGGCATTTCCACATGATGCACGCCGAGCTCGCCCAGAGCATCGGCAATCGCGCTGACGAAGACGCCGAGCGCGGGGGTCGTGCCGCCCTCGCCCCCGGGGCGGAAGCCCATCGGGTGGCTGGTCGCGGGGACCTCGCTGAGCGCCGTGGCGAAGGAGGGGTAATCCGTCGCGCGGGGCATGGCGTAATCCATGAAACTGGCGGCGACCGGCTGGCCGTCCTCGTCGAAGCGGATCGCCTCCTGCCAGGCCTGCCCCACGCCCTGCACGATCCCGCCGTGGGTCTGCCCGTGCAAGATCAGCGGGTTCAGCGCCCGGCCGACATCATCGACCGAGGTGTAGCGCGGGATGGTCAGGGCGCCCGTCTCGGGGTCGATCTCGACCTCGCAGATTGCGGCGCCATAGGGGAAACTCAGGCCCGCCGTCACCGCGTCGCCCACCGCCGTCAGCGGGCCTTGCAGATCTTCGGGCAGCGCGGGATCGTGGCTGCGCGCGGCGATCTCGAACAGCGTCATGGCGAGGTTGGTGCCCGGCGCGCGGAACACGCCGTCCTCGAACTCGGCCTCGGCCCCGGTCAGCGCGCCGAAGACGGCCTTGGCGCGGGCCAGCACGCCCTTGACCGCCTGATCCATGACGATGCTGCCGAACCTCAGCGAGCGGCCGGAATGCGAGCCGCCGCCGGCCAGCACCTGATCGGTGTCGCCGGTCTTCAGCACCACCTGTTCGGGCTCCAGCCCCAGCCAGCCCGCGACCAACTGGGCGAAGGCGGTGCGGTGGCCCTGGCCGGTGTCCTGGGTGCCCAGCACGACCTCGACCCGATCCTCCTCTACTGTCACCACGGCGCGTTCGCGGGGGAAGCCGCCCGCGCCCTCGATGTAATTGCCGATGCCGAGGCCCCGGTACATGCCGCGGGTCCGCGCCTCGGCCCGCCGAGCCTCGAACCCCGCCGCATCGGCCATCTCCAGCGCGGTGGCCAGCGTCGCCAGATGGTCGCCGCTGTCATAGGTCACGCCGAACGGGTTGCGATAGGGGAAGGCCTCGCGCGGGATCATGTTGCGGCGGCGCAGCTCTACCCGGTCGATGCCGGTCTGCAAGGCCGCCAGATCCACCAGCCGCTCGATGGCATAGATCGCCTCGGGCCGTCCGGCGCTGCGGTAGGGGATGGTGGAGGGGGTGTTGGTCAGCACCGCGCGGCCAACCGCATGGGCGACCGGCACGCGGTAGACGCCGGTCATCAGCTGCAGGCCCTTGTTCAAGGGTGTGTAGCTGACCGTATGGGCGCCGAGGTTCGAGGTGTTGACGCAGCGGAGCGCGAGGAACTTGCCGTCACTGTCCAGCGCCAACTCCGCCTCGATATGCAGGTCGCGGGCCTGAAAATCGCTGACGAAGGCCTCCAGCCGTTCGACCCGGTGCTTGACCGGGCGGCCGATCAGCCGGGCGGCATGGGCGATGACCACCCATTCCGGGTAGGTCGCGTTGCGGCTGCCGAAATTGCCGCCCACATCCGGCGGGGCGAGGATGCGGACCGCTTCCAACCCCACGCCCAGCGAGGCGGCGATATGCTCGCGGATCTGCACCACGCCACCACCGCCCGAGCAATGCACGACATAACGGCCGTCCCGGTACTCGGCGGCGGCGGTGCGGGGCTCCATGTGGACGCCGGTCACGCGGTTGACGTGGCTTTCGAAGCGGACGACATGGGCGGCCTTGGCGAAGGCGGCATTGGTCGCGGCGGCGTCGCCCAGTTCGGCCTCCAGCGCCAGATTGCCGGGGACGTTGTGCCAGACCTGCGGTGCCTCGGGGGCGAGGGCCTTCACCGCATCGGTCACGGCGGGCAGGTCGTCGAACTCGGCCTCGATCAGCTCGGCGGCGTCCTTGGCGATATCGGGCGTCTCGGCGATGACGCAGGCATAGGCCTCTCCGGCGAAGCGCACGGCGTCCAGCGGCAGGGGATGGTGCAGGGTTCTCAGCCGCGCCGAGCCGTCGCGCTGCCTGAGCGGCATGTCGGACCCCCGGTCGGCGCTGCCGATCTGGTGCGGGATCGGGCCGACGCCCGCCGCGGCCAGATCGGCGCCGGTCAGGACGGCCAGCACGCCGGGCATTTCCCGCGCGGCCTCGACATCGAGCGCGGCGATGCGCGCATGCGCCACGGGCGCCCGGGCGAAGACGGCGAAGGCGGCATCGGGCAGGGCCAGATCGTCGGCATAGCGGCCCTGTCCCTGCAACAGCGGCACATCCTCGCGCCGGGGCAGGGCGGCACCGATCCAGCGATTGCCGTTGCCGCGATTCGGGGGGGTCACCGGGTCGCTCATCGGGCCACTCCTTCTTGCGTGACTATCATGAACCAGTTTAGACATTGACAAACAAGGGGCAGGCGCAGGGCGTCGCGGGTCGCACCCGTTTGAGAGGGTTGGCAGGCGGGCACGGGGCGGTCCTCGAATGTTGACAATATCAGGCTTTCTTATATCAAAGCGGAACCGGCGGGCGAGGGCAAGGCCCGATTGCGCGGCCGGAACAGGGGGAGGGATCGCATGACCGACAGCGCGGAAATGCTTGTGCCGCAAGGCTATACCGAGGCGGAACTGCTGATCGACGGGGAATGGATCGGCGCTGATGCCCGTCCTTCCACGCCCGTCGTGAATCCGGCGACCGGCCGCGCCATCGGCCGTGTGCCCCATGCCAGCGCCGAGGATCTGGACCGGGCGCTGGCCGCGGCCGAGCGGGAATTCCCCAAATGGCGCAAACTCTCGCCGCGCGAACGGGGCCGCATCCTGAAACGCGCCGCCGACCTGTTGCATGACCGGGGCGATGCCATCGCCCGGCTGGCGACGCTGGAGATGGGCAAACCGCTGGGCGAGGCCAAGATCGAGTTGCATGTCGCCTGCGAGGAGTTGGAATGGTTCGCCGAGGAAGCGCGCCGCACCTGGGGCCGCATCCCGCCGGGCCGCTTCGGCGACACCCGTTTCAGCGTGATCCGCCAGCCGGTCGGCCCCGCCGCCGGCTTCTCGGCCTGGAACTTCCCGATCGGCAACGCCTGCCGCAAGATGGGCTCAGCCTTGGCCGCCGGCTGCCCGATGATCTACAAGCCGGGCGAGGAAGCCCCGGCCTCGGCCCTCGCCGTGGCGCGCTGTCTGGTCGATGCCGGGGTGCCCGCGGGCGTCATCGCCGTGGTCTTCGGCGTGCCGGACACGATTTCGCGGCACCTGATCGCCTCGCCGGTGATCCGGAAGATCTCGTTCACGGGCTCAGTCCCGGTCGGCAAGCACCTCATCAAGCTGGCGGCCGACGGGGTGAAGCGGACGACGATGGAATTGGGCGGCCACGCGCCGGTGCTGGTCTTCGACGACGCGCCCTTCGAGGCGACGCTGGAGCAATCCGTGTTCCGCAAGTACCGCAACGCCGGTCAGGTCTGCGTCTCGCCCACCCGCTTCTACGTGCAGGACGCCACGTATGACGCCTTCTGCGCGGGCTTTGCCGAAAGGGCGAAGAAGATCCGCGTCGGCGACGGGCTGGCGGCGGATACGCAGATGGGCCCCCTGGTCCATGCGCGGCGCCGCGACGGGATCGAGGCGCTGGTGCAGGACGCCGTGGCCAAGGGCGCCAAGCTGCTGGCGGGGGGCGAGCGGCTGGGCAATGACGGCTTCTATTACGCGCCGACTGTGCTGGCCGATGTGCCTGACGAGGCGCGCATCATGTCCGAGGAACCCTTCGGCCCGGTCGCCGTGCTGAACCGCTTCACCGGCATCGACGACGCGATCCAGAAGGCCAATGCGCTGCCCTATGGTCTGGCGGCCTATGCCTTCACCCAGTCGGTCGCCAATATCCACAGGCTTTCGGACGAGATCGAGGCCGGGATGTTCGGCATCAATTCCTTCAACATCTCGATGCCCGAAACCCCGTTCGGCGGGGTCAAGGAAAGCGGGCTGGGGTCGGAGGTCGGGACCGAAGGTCTGGACGCCTATCTCGTCACCCGAACCATCTCTGTCACCTGAGGCCGCCATGAAATACCAGATCCCGACCGGCACCACCGCGGCCGAAGATGTCCTGAGCCGCCTGAAAGCCGCGGGGGTCGAGGTGCTCTTCGCCAATGGCGGCACCGATTTCCCCTCGATCATCGAGGCCTATGCGAATGCGGGCGAAAGCGGGCTGGACCTGCCCACGGTCCATACGATCACGCATGAGGGCGTGGCGCTGGGCATGGCGCATGGCTGGTATCTGATGAAGGGCTCGCCCGCCGGGGTCATGGTGCATGTGAACGTGGGGCTGGCGAATGCGGTGATGGGGCTGATCAACGCCCGATCGGAAAGCGTGCCGGTGGTGATGTGCTCGGGCCGGACGCCGCTGACCGAGGGGAACCGGTTTGGGTCCCGTTCCTCGCCGATCCACTGGGGGCAGGAGATGCGCGACCAGTCGGCGATGATCCGCGAGGTGGTGAAATGGGATTACGAGCTGCGCTATCCCGAGCAGGGCGGCGCGGTGGTGGACCGGGCCGTCAGCATCGCCATGAGCGAGCCGCGCGGGCCGGTCTATCTGTCCCTCCCGCGCGAGGTTCTGGCCGAGGAAAAGCCGATTCCGCCGCATCGCCCGGGAACTAACGTCGCGCCCACCAGCTACGGCGCCGCCGATCCCGCCGCGATCCGCCGGGCGGCCGAGGCTCTGGCCAAGGCCAGGCGCCCGGTCATCATCTCGCAAAGCCCCGACCATTTCGCGGGCTTCGATCTGCTGGCCGCGCTGGCCGAGACCCATGCAATCCCGGTCGTCGAATACTGGTCGATCCGGCAGGCCCTGCCGACGACGCATCCGATGCACGCGGGCCGCGAGCCGACGCCCTGGGTCAAGGACGCCGACGTGATCGTCGCGCTCAACGCCATGGTGCCGTGGATCCCCGAGACGGTCGAGCCGCCGGTTGACTGCACGATCATCGCGCTGGGCCCCGATCCGCTGCACCAGACGGTGCCGAACCGGGGCTTCCCCATCGACATCTCGCTGGCGGGGGGCATCACGCCGACGCTGGCCGCGCTGAAGGCGGAACTGGACGCGCTGGCCACCGACACCGCGCATCCCGAACGCCGCGCCCGGGTGGCCGAGTTCCGCGCGAAGCAGGCCGAGGGCGTGGCGAAGCGCGTCGCCGCCGGGCAGGGGCAGCCGATGAGCCCGGCCTATGTCTCGAAATGCCTGTCCGACGCGGCCGACGACAGCTTCACCTTCGTCAACGAGCTGGGCGTCGACCCCTCGGTGATGGAATTCCGCGCGCCGAACACTTTGTTCGGCTCGCCCCTGTCCGGGGGCCTCGGCTGGGGGATGACCGCGGCCTTGGGCACGCAACTGGCGGCGCCGGACCGGCAGGTGGTGGCCTGTGTGGGCGACGGGTCCTACCTCTTCGCCAATCCTTCGGCCTGCCACCAGACGGCGGCCGCGCTGGGCCTGCCGCTGCTGACGGTCGTCTTCAACAACGGCATCTGGAACGCGGTCCGCCGCTCGACGCTCTACATGTACCCGGACGGCAAGGCGGCGCAGGCCAACACCATGCCGATCACCTCGCTGGCGCCGATGCCCGACCACGCGGCGGCGGCCCGGGCGCATGGCGCCCATGCCGAGCAGGTGGTGGACGGCGCCGACCTGCCCGCCGCGATCCAGCGGGCGCTGGCCGCGACACGGGCCGGGCAGCAGGCGCTTCTGGAAGTGGTGGTGAGCTACTGATGGACCCGCGCCTCGTCCCGCTCCGGCGTCGTTTCCCCATGGTGGCGGATCTGGAACGCCGGGCGCGCTGGCGCATCCCGCGCTTTGCCTTCGACTTCCTGCAAGGCGGCGCGGGGGACGAGACGGGCATGCCCCGCAACCGCCGCGCGCTGCAATCCATCGAGGTGATGCCGCGCTATGGCGTGAAGGTCGGGGATGTGGACCCCTCGGCCGAGCTGTTCGGGCATCGCTACGCAGCACCCGTGGGGATCGCGCCCATCGGCTTTGACGGCATCATGTGGCCGGGCGCGACGCGCGCCTTCGCCGAGGCCGCGCAGGCGCTGAACCTGCCTTACATGGTCGGCACGCTGGCGACCGAGACCATCGAGACGGTCGCCGCGCTCGCCCCCGATGTGACTTGGTTCCAGCTCTATCCGCTGGCGGCCGAGGATCATCGCGTGACCTTCGACCTCGCTGACCGGGCGGAACGCGCGGGCGCCAAGGTGCTGGCCGCGACGCTGGACGTGCCCGCCCGTACCAAGCGGCCGCGCGACATGCGCAACGGCTTCGGGATGCCCTTCCGGCTGACCGCGAGCCTTTTCGCCCAGGCCGCCGTCGCCTGGCCCTGGTCCATGGCCATCGCCCGGCACGGCATCCCGACCTTCGCCAACATCGTTCCCTATTCCGGTCCCGGTCGCGATGTGACGGCGGCCTTTGTCGGCAAGCATGTTGGCGGCGGTTTCGACTGGGACGCGCTGGCGCGGCTGCGGGACCGCTGGCCGCGGGCGATGATGGTCAAGGGCGTGATGCACCCCGAGGATGCGGAACGGGCCGGGGCTTTGGGCATCGACGGGTTCGTCGTCTCGAACCACGGCGGGCGGCAGTTCGACGCGGCCCCGGCCTCGGCCGATGTGCTGCCGCTGGTCACGGCGGCGGTGGGTTCGCGGGCCACAGTGATGCTGGACAGCGGCGTCACGGCCGGCGTCGATGTGCTGCGCGCGCTGGCGCTGGGCGCCAAGGGCGTGCTGGCGGGCCGGGCCTTCATGCTGTCGCTCGCCGCGCTGGGCGATATCGGCGCGCGGCACATGGGCGGCGCGTTCATCGAGGAACTGAGCCTCGCCATGGGCCAGACCGGCGTCACCCGCGTCGAGGATATCCCGACGCTGGCCACCCGTCACCCGGGCGCCTGGAGCCTGCCATGAATCCCTTCCTGACCGACTTGACCGAGGCTTTGGGCGAGATAGTCTCGCTGAATGAGGCCGTCCGCGACCACCACGGCCACGACATGAGCCGTCTTCCCGCCCACCGCCCGGAGGCCGTGGTCTTCCCGACCGAAGAGGCCGATGTCGTCACGACGGTGAAGCTCTGCGCGAAGCATGGCGTGCCGGTGGTGGCGGTCGGCGCCGGCTCATCGATGGAGGGGCATACGATCCCGGTGAAGGGCGGCATCAGCCTCGATCTGAAGGGCATGAACCGCATCCTCGCCGTCCACGACGCCGATTTCGACGCGGTGGTCGAGGCGGGCGTGACCCGGAAGCAGTTGAACGAGCACCTGCGCGACCGGGGGCTGATGTTCACCGTCGACCCCGGCGCGGATGCGTCGCTGGGGGGCATGGCCTCGACCCGCGCCTCCGGCACCACGGCGGTCCGCTACGGCACGATGCGCGAGACGGTGATCGCCTTGCGCGTCGTCACGGCCTCGGGCGAGGTGGTGGAGACCGGGCGGCGGGTCAAGAAATCCTCGACCGGCTATGATCTGACGAAGTTGTTTGTGGGCGCCGAGGGGACGCTGGGCATCATCACGCAAGTTACCGTCCGGCTGCACCCGATCCCGGAGGTCACCGCCTCGGCCATCTGCGCTTTCGAGACGATGGAGGGCGCGGTGCAGACGGTGGTCGAGACCATGCAATCGGCCCTGCCGGTGGCAAGGATCGAGTTCCTCGACGAGGTGGCGGTGAAGGCGGCCAATGCTCACGCCGGGCTGGGGCTGAAGGTCGCGCCGACGCTGTTTCTGGAGTTCCACGGGTCCGAGCGTTGGGTCGCCGAGCAATCCGAGGCGGTGAAGGCGTTGGCGCTGGACAACGGCGGCTCGGATTTCGCCTGGTCGACGCGGCCCGAGGACCGGGCGCGGCTCTGGAAGGCGCGGCACGAGACGATCTATTCCAACCAGTCGCTGCGCCCGGGCTGCAAGACCTACACGACCGATGTCTGTGTGCCGGTGTCGCGGCTGGCCGAGGCGGTGCTGGAGGCCCGGCGCGAGGCCGATACCGCGCCCTTCCCGGTCAAGATCATCGGTCATGTGGGGGACGGGAATTTCCACGTCGGCTATCTGATCATGCCGGGGGACGAGGGCGAATACGCCATCGCCGACCGGCTGGCCGAGCGGCTTTACCAGCGGACGATGGACATGGGCGGGACGTTTTCCGGCGAGCATGGGGTGGGGGTGTCGAAGCTCAAATACCTGCGGCGCGAGCATGGGGGCGGGGTCGACCTGATGAAGGCGATCAAGGCGGCGCTCGACCCGCAGGGGATCATGAACCCGGGGAAGCTGGGGCAGGAGGGGTAGGACGCGGGCGGTGCGTGCGAGCACGCACCCTACGGGACGTTGCGGTGGTGGGATGAAATCCCACCCTACGGGTCCTCGGGCTGGGTTGCCTTGGCTCTATTCAGGAATGTCCCGCCCGGCGGCACGCCGGGCAGCGCTCTTCACGCGCAACAATGGGTCGTGGATGAGGAATGACCCGTAGGGTGCGTGCTTGCACGCACCTTGGCGTGGGCGGAGGTGGGATGGAATCCCACCCAACCATAGTCGCGGCACCTTGTAGGGTGGGATTTCATCCCACCCCGTCGCCGACCCCGGTGCGGGCGGCCGGACGCGCGCCCCGTAGGGTGGGGTTTCACCCCACCTACCCCCTCACCGCGTCAGGGCCGCCGTCTTGCACCCCAACACCCGCAAGATCTCGCCCGGCGCGATCAACACCTGCAACCCGCGCGCGCCGCCGTTCACATAGATCGCCTCGAAGGCCAGCGCGCTGTCGTCCAGCACCACCGGCGCCCGCGACCGCTGGCCGAAGGGGCTGACGCCGCCGACCTTGTAGCCCGTCCGCCGCTCCGCATCCGGTACCGGCATCATCTTGGCAGCCTTCCCGCCCAAAGCCGCCGCCGCCAGCTTCATCGTCAATTCCTGATCGGACGGCAGGATGGCGCAGGCCGGTTTGCCGTCGACCTCGATCATCAGGGTCTTGAACACCTGCGCCGGGGGCACGCCCAGCGCCTCGGCCGCCTGCAGCCCGACGCGGGGCGCTTCGGGGTCGTACTCGTAACTCGCCAGCGTGAAGGCCGCCTTGGCCTTGACCAGCGCCTGTGTCGCGGGGGTCGTCTTTGCCATGACGGCTTTCTGAACCCCCGCGCAGGCCGGTGCAAGTCAGCCGATGAGGGCCCGGGCGATGATCTCCAGCTGGATCTCGTTCGAGCCGCCGAAGATGCTCTGCGCCCGCGCGTTCAGATAGGCGGGGACGGCGACCTTGCGCTCTTCGGCCAAGGCGCTTTCCGGCGGCAGGGCGTCCAGCGGGCGCGTCGCCTCCCAGCGCAGGGCCTCGGGGCCGAGGGAATGGGCGGCGAGTTCGGTGATCGCCTGCCGGATCCGGCTGCGCTCGATCTTCATCACCGCCGCGGGCACCGCGCCCGGGTTCCCGCCCGAGGCCACGGCCGACATCGCGCCCAGCTCCAGCATGTCATTGGCGTCGATATCCGTGCCGATCTCGGCGAAGCGGGCGCGGAACAGGGGATCGCCGGTCAGGCCCGAGCCCTCGGCGATCCGCCAGAGCCGTCCATACAGCGCGCGCAAGAGCCCGCCGGCAAACGACCCGCCACGCTCGAACTCCAACAGGTACTTGGCGATTTCCCAGCCGTCGCCTTCCTCGCCCACGCGGTCCGCGACCGGCACCCGCACGCCGTCAAAGAAGGTCTGGTTGAACTCATGCGTCCCGTCGATCGACCGGATCGGGCGCAGGCTGACGCCCGGCGCCTTCAGATCGATCAGCAGGAAGGTGATGCCCTGCTGCTTCTTGCCGCTGTCATCGGTGCGGACCAGCGCGAACATCTTCGTCGCGTGATGGGCATGCGTCGACCAGATCTTCGAGCCGGTGACGATGTAGTCGTCGCCCTCCCGCACCGCCTTGCACGACAGCGAGGCGAGGTCCGAGCCAGAGCCCGGCTCGGAATAGCCCTGCGCCCAGAAATCCTGACCCTTCAGGATGCGGGGCAGGTAGAGGGCCTTCTGTGCCTCACTCCCGTAGCGCATCAGCACCGGGGCGATCATCTTGAAACTGGCGCCGCGGAAATGCGGCTCGCCGGCGCGCTCGCTCTCCTGATCGAAGAGGTAGCGCTGGGTCAGGGTCCAGCCGGGGCCGCCATGCTCGGCGGGCCATGAGGGGACGGCCCAGCCTTTCGGCAGCTTCTGCAGCCAGGTCAGCCCGGTGGGCGGATGGGCCAGGAACGAGGGGTTCAGGCGCTCGGCCCGTTCGGTGGCGGGGTCCAGCGTCGCGGTGAAGAAGGCGCGGACCTCATCGCGAAAGGCGATGTCCTCGGGCGACAGCGACAGGTTCATCCCCTCGTCCGGGCCGGGGCGCAGCAGGCCCTCCTCGCGCAGGGCGGGGTCGGCCATGAGGTCGGCGTATCGGGCGAGGTGGGCGTCGGTGTGGCCCCAGGAATTCTCGAAAGCGAAGAGGCGGCGCAGCCAGAGGCCCAGCGGCATCTCCTCGGACACGCCCATCGCGCCGTGCAGCTGGATCGCCTCATGCGCGACAGTGCGGGAGAGGCGCCCGATCTTGGCGCGGGCGCCCGAGACGGCGCGGGCACGGTCCCGGGGCGAGAGCGTCAGGCTGAGGGCGGCGAGCAGGGCTGAACCCCGGGCCTCGTCGCGCTTCACCGCCATCTCGGCCATGCGGTGCCTGAGCGCCTGGAACTTGGCCAGCGGCTGGCCGAATTGCACGCGGGTTCTGGTGTACTCGACCGTGGCCTCGATCAGCCCGTCCATGGCGCCGAGCGCTTCGGCGCAGGCGGCGGCATTGGCGCGGTCGAGCGCTTCGAGAATCGCGGGCGTGGCGTCCTTGGCGGGATCGCCAAGGGGGATTGCGGGGGTGGCGACGAAGGTCAGATCCGCGGCGCGGCCGCCGTCGATGTGGGCGTAGTCCGGGGCCGCGAAGGGCGTCACGGCGAAGACGCCGAGCCCTGCGCCGGTGGTGGCCGTGACCAGCCAGAGGTCGGCGGCTCCTGCATCGACCACCGCCGGTTTGACGCCATGCAGCGCCCCGTCCCAGCGGGTCGAGACGCCCAGAATCCCGCGTCCCTCGCTATGCGCGGCGGCGACGCGCAGCGTGCCCTCGGCCAGCGCGGGCAGCCACTCGGCCTTCTGCGCCGCACTCCCCGCCGCCTCGATCAGCGCTGCGGGCAGGACGGCACCCGCGACCCAGCCGGGGACACGGGCGCGGCCCATCTCCTCTGCCAGCACGCCGATCAGGGGACCCGAGCCGCCGAGCCCGCCGAAGGCCTCGCCCACCGGCAGGGCCAGCCAGCCCTGTTCGGCGAAATCGGCCCAGGCTGCGCCACGCGCCAGCACCCCCCGCGCGGCATCCCGCAAGAGGCGCTCGTCATCCCCCGATGTCAGCCGCATTCAGCCCTCGCGCACGTAGGACCCATGGCCGGGCCGATAGGTCTTGTCGTCGAGGAATTGCTTCAGCCCGTGTTCGCGGCCCTTTTCGGGGTCGACGAAGGTGGTCTGGTCGGCCTTGGCGGTCAGGTATTCCGCCGCCTGCTCCCAATCCATGTAGCGGGCGTATTTGTAGGCCATGCGCGCCTGCCGCAGGACGGTCGGGTTCTTGCCCAGCAGCACCTTGGCCAGCTCGGTCGTGCGGGCGCGCAGCTGGTCGGTGGGCACGGCCTCGTTGATGAGGCCCATTTCCTCGGCCTTGCGGCCGTCGAATTTCTCGCCGGTCATGACGTAATACATGGCCTTGCGGTCGCCCATCACGGTGGAGATGGCCTTCGACACCACGCCGCCCGGGATCACACCCCAGTTGATTTCGCTGAGGCCGAAGGTCGCGCCCTCATCGGCAATCGCCAGATCGCAGCAGATCAACGGCGTGAAGGCGCCGCCGAAGCACCAGCCGTTGACCATGGCGATGGTCGGCTTGGCGTAGTGGATCAGCCCGCGCCACTGCCAGTAGCGGGTCGAGCGATAGGCGCGCATGCGCTCCACATCCGAGACGCCATCGGTGGCGCGGAAGAAATCCTTCAGGTCCATCCCGGCCGAGAAGGCCTCGCCCACACCGGTCAGCACGATGACGCCGCAGCGCTCGTCCACTTCCAGCGCGTCGAGCGTGGCGCTCATTTCCTTGGCCAGCCCGACCGACATGGCGTTGCGCTTGTCGGGACGGTTGAGCTGCACCCAGGCGATGCCGTCCTCGAAGTCTACCAGGACATCCTGGCCCCAGGGATCATTGGACATGGTCTCTCCTTACGATTGGCTGACGGTCTTGGTGACCAGATAGGCATCCATCCCCTCGGTCCCGCCTTCGCTGCCGTAGCCGGATTGCTTGACGCCGCCGAAGGGGGTTTCGGGCATGTTTATCATGGTGTTGTTGATGCCGAGCATCCCGGCCTCGACCCGGTCGGCCAGCGCCTGCGCGGTCGCGCTGTCGCGGGTGAAGGCATAGGAGGCGAGGCCGAAGGGCAGGCGGTTGGCCTGATGGATGACCTCATCCAGCGACTGGAACCGGGCGGTCACGGCGATGGGGCCGAAGGGCTCCTCGTTCATGATCCGGGCGGTGTCGGGGACGTCGGTCAGGATCGTCGGCGCGAAGAAATTGCCCCGGTTGCCCAAGGCCTCACCGCCCAGGCGCAGACCCGCGCCCTGGTTCACCGCATCCTCGACCAGCGCCTGCATGGCGGTGATCCGGCGGGGGTTGGCGAGGGGGCCCATGGTCGTCGTGGGATCCATCCCGTCGCCGACCTTCAGCTTCTCGGCGGCGGCGGCAAAGCCGTCCACGAAACGGTCATGCACCGCCTCGTGGATATAGAAGCGGGTCGGCGCGATGCAGATCTGCCCGGCGTTGCGGAACTTCGCCCCGGCCAGCACCTGCACGGCGGCGTCCACATCGGCATCTTCGAAGATCATCACCGGAGCGTGGCCGCCCAGCTCCATCGTCGCCCGCTTGACGCCCGCCTTGGCGGCAAGGATCGCCAGTTGCTGGCCGACATTGGTCGAGCCGGTGAAGGTGATCTTGCGGATTTCCGGGGCGGCGATCAGGCGTTCGCTGACCTCGCCCGGGACGCCGCAGACGACGTTCAGCACGCCCTTCGGCAGGCCCGCATCGTCCAGTGCGCGGGCCAGTTCGATGACCGAGGCCGGGGTTTCCTCGGACGGCTTAATGACCATGGTGCAGCCGGTCGCCAGCGCCGCCGAGATCTTGCGCGCCGGGATCACGGCGGGGAAGTTCCAGGGGGTGAAGGCGGCGACCGGGCCGACCGGCTCGCGCGTCACCATCCAGCGCATGCCGGGCACGCGGGCGGGGACGATGCGGCCATAGGTGCGGCGGCCCTCGTCGGCGGTATAGTCGAAGATATCGGCCGAGATCAGCGCCTCCAACCGCGCCTCGGCGAAGGGCTTGCCCTGTTCCAGCGTCATCCGGCGGCCGATGTGGTCGGCGCGCTCGCGCAAGAGATTGGCCGCCTTGCGCAGGATCATCGCCCGGTCATAGGCGGGCATCCGGCGCCAGCTGGCAAAGGCCGCTTCCGCCGCCGCTGCCGCGCGGTCCAGATCCGCGGCGCTGGCATGGGGCAGCAGGCCCACCGGCTCGCCCGTCGCGGGGTTCAGCACCGGTTCGGTCTCGCGGCCCGCGGTGCCCAGCCATTCACCGGCGATGAACAGCTGCAAGGCGCCGTAGCGGTCGTCGATCTTGGTCATGGCTCACTCCGACACGAAGAGGGCGTCGAGCGCGACCGCGCCCTCGGCATGGACAACCAGCGGGTTGATATCGACCTCGAGGATCTGCGGATTGGCCCGCATCAGCGCGCCCAGCCGCACCGCCACCTCGGCCACCGCATCGACATCGCGCGCGGGCTGGCCGCGGAACGGGCCGAGGAGGCGGGCGGATTTCAATTGCAGGATCTCGGCCTTGGCGCGGGCGAGGCTGACATCGGCGGGCATCAGGCGGGAGTCGCGCAGCACCTCGATCCAGACGCCACCGAGGCCCACCAGCACCATCGGCCCCCAGTTCGGATCGCGCTTGGCGCCGATCACCAGTTCGAGGCCGGGCTGCACCATCTCCTCGACCAGCACGCCGTCCAGCGTCAGGCCCGGCGCATGGGCCGCGATATTGGCGTGGAGCCGGTCCCAACCGGCGCGCAGCGCAGCCTCGTCCTTGAGGCCGACGATGACCCCACCCGCGTCGCTCTTGTGGCTCAGCTTCGCGGCCTGCGCCTTCAGCACCAGCGGGTAGCCGATGCGATCTGCAATCGCGACGGCCTCGTCGGCGGTCCTGGCCATGTCGCCCTTCGGCACCGAGAGGCCCAGATCGGCCAGCACCTGTTTCCCGACATATTCCACCACCGCGCCGCCTTTGGGCAGGTCCAGCACCGGGGCGGTCCTCGTGTCGCGATCCTCGGCCGCGACGCGGGCGGCGGCATAGTCCGCCACCAGCTTCATGGCCCGCATGGCCCGCTCGGGCGAGCGGAAGAAGGGGATGCCGCAGGCGCGCACCTTTTCCATGAAGGCGGGCGCCAGCGGGTAATCGTCGCCGATCAGGCAGAAGACGATGGGCTTGGTCGCGGTCTCATAGACCGGCAGCAGGTAGTCGATCTTCTTTTCCTGCATGGCGGGCGAGCCGCCGGCATGGACGCTGAGGATGATGCCGACGCCCGGGTCCTTGAGCATCGCCGTGGCCGAGGTGCCGTAGATCCCGGGATTGGCGAAGCCCGTGGTGCCGATGTCGAAGGGGTTGTCGACATGGACGTAAGGCGGGACCTGTTCGGTCAGCTCGGCCGTGACCTCGGGGGTCAGGGTGGCGATGGGCAGGCCGATGGTCTCGCCGAAGTCGAAGGCAAGGCCGCGGATGGCGCCCGAATTGGTGACGATGCCCGCTGCACCCGGGCCGGGGGCGGGGAAGCGGGCGAGGATGGCGCAGGTGTCGAACATCTCGTCCAGCGTCGGCACGCAGACCACGGCCTCGGCCCTTGCGGCGGCCAGCATCAGCGCGTGATCGCCCGCCAGCGCCCCGGTGTGGGATTCCGCCGCTTTCCGGCCCCGTTCGGACGAGCCCGGGTGCAGCATGACGATGGGCTTGCCCAAGCCCCGCGCCCGGGCGGCCAGCGACAGGAACCGCGCCGGGTCGCGCAGCTGTTCGACATAGACGGCGATGACGGCGATTTTGGCGTCACTGAGCGCGTGTTCGATGAAATCCTCGGCGCTGAGCAGCGCCTCGTTGCCGGTGGCGACGACATGCGAGATGGCGACCGAGCGGGCCTGCAGCGCGAAACGGATATTGGCAGCGGTGGCGCCCGATTGGGCGATGATCGCCACGCGCGAGCCTTGGCCCACGTCGTGCCGCGCGACCGGCTCGAAGGTCATCGGCACACCGGCGACGAAATTGGTGTAGCCCATGCAGTTCGGACCCAGCAGCGCCACGCCCGCATCGGCACAAAGCTGCGCCAGCTCCTCCTGCGCGCGGCGGCCGTCTTCCGATGCCTCGGCGAAGCCCGAGGTGAAGATGACGATGGCGCCGACGCCCTGCGCGATGCAGGCCACGACCGAGTCGCGGATCGCCTTGAAGGGCACGATCAGCACGGCCACATCCACGCTCCTCGGCAGGTCGGCCACCGATTTGACGCAGGGCCGCCCGTTGATCTCGTCGCGTGATCGGCTGACGAGGTGGATGTCGCCCTGGAAGCCGAAGAGTTCGAGGTTGGACAGGACGCCGCCGCCCACCGAATCGCGTTCGGGCGTCGCGCCCAGAATCGCCACCGACCGCGGGTTGAGCAGGCGCTCGACCGCGCCGCGCGCGCTGCCCTCCGGCTTTGCAGTTTCGCCCATCATGCCCCTCCCTCAAGTCCCGGTTTTCAGTCCGGCGAAGGCATGGGTATCAGGGAGCCGTATATCTGTCAACGCGCCCCCTGATCCCCGTTCGCCCCGTCCTCAGCCGCGACCGAGGAAGGGCATGGTCACCGGCAGGATCGTACCCTCGTAGAGGTTCACGTCATCGGGCAGCGAGGCCATCAGCACCACGACCCGCGCCACGTCCGAGGCCGCCATGGTGCCCGGGCGCGGCTGGTCGGTGATGCCCGGCACCAGCGAGCTGACGGTCGAGCCCGGATGCACCATCGACACGGCGATGCCATGCGGGCGGCCGTCCAGCGCCAGCGAATGCGTCAGCCCCTCGAGGCCGAACTTGGTGGCGGCATAGGCGGCGGTATCCGGGCGCGGCACCTTGGCCGAAATCGAGCCCACGTTGATCACCCGCCCGCCGCCCGCCGGGATCATGGCGCGGAAAGCGGCGCGTGCGCCCAGGAAGACCGAGGTGAGGTTGATCGCCACCACCTCGGACCAGCGGTCGAGGGTCAGGTCGACGGTCGGGGTGTGATCGGCGATGCCCGCATTGTTGATCACCAGTTTCGGCGTGCCATAGGTGGCCTCGCAGGCGGCGAAGAGCGCTTCGACCTGTCCCTCGTCCGTCATGTCGGTGGGCACGGCCAGCGCGGTGCCGCCCTTGCCCTCGATCCCGGCCACCAGCGCGGCCAGCTTGTCGGCGCTGCGCGCGGCGACGACGACTTTGGCGCCTTCGGCCGCCAGAGCCTCGGCAATGGCCAGCCCGATGCCCGAGCTTGCCCCCGTGACGATGGCGATACGATCCTTCAGCAGCATGTCTTCCTCCCAGAGTGTCCATGTTCGGCCCCGACACGGCGGCCAGAATCAGCCCCCGCGTCGCAACAATCCTCCTGCGGTTGAGCGTCGGTCCCCGAGGTCCCCGCCGAGGGCGGCGTTCTGCCCGCAAGATCGGCCCCGCAAGGCCTGTCATCCGACATCGTATAAATTCATGTGACAGAGTTGAAGTGATATTCGGGAGCCGAATATACAAAAAAATCACGACAATACAGATATTTGCGAGGCGTTTACGTGAACGTCAGGCTTGATCTCGGCGCGAATCACCGCGAAAATACCTGTTGACTGCGGGGGCCTGTGCCGCATGAATGAGGGCAGGAAGCGGTCGCCCGACCGGGTTCCCGTTCGGATCGTACCCCGGCAAAAGGCGGGTCCGTTCCGACGAAATCCGGGTGCGACTGCCGCCGACACCGAGCGTGCCTCAGGGAGATTGGGAGGATTGACCCTATGATGGACCTGCTTAAGACCACTCGCCGCCAGCTGCTGTCGCTGGTCGGCGCTGCGGCCATGACCGCGGCCGTTTCGGCCCCGGCGCTGGCCCAGACCAGCGATTTTCCGAACCGGCCGATCACCTTCATCTGCGCCTTCCCGGCCGGGAGCGGTGCCGACACGCTGGTTCGCTATTTCGCCAACGCGATCCAGGAAGCCACTGGCCACACGATCATCGTCGACAACAAGCCGGGCGCGGCGGGGACGATCTCGGCCGAGTTCGTGGCCCGCTCGGATCCCGATGGCTACACCGTCTATGTGCATTCGGGCTTCTCGACTGCGGTGAACTATTCGCTGTGGAACAACCCTGCCATCGATCCGCGCACCGACCTGCGCGGCGTCGCCGGGATCAACGAACAGCCCTTCTTCATCGTCGTCGGTGTCGATTCGACGATCCAGACCATCGAGGAGCTGAACGCCTATCTGCTGGCCGAAGGCGAGAACGCGACCTATGGCACCTCGGCCACCTCGGGGCGGCTGCTGGCGGCGCAATACCTGTCCGAACTCGGCGCCACCCCGACCGAAGTGCCCTATCGCACCGGGATCGAGATGGTGCCGGACGTGGTCAACCTGGCCGTCGATTTCGCCGTTACCGACCCGGTCACCGCCATGGTGCAGGCCCGCGAAGGCCGGGTGCGGGTGCTGGCCACCGGCTCGGGCTCGCGGATGGACATCGCCCCTGACGTGCCCTCGCTGACCGAATACGGCATGACCGTGGATCAGGTCGGCGTCTGGGCCGCCTGGGTTCCGGCCGGCACGCCCGACGATGTCGTCGCCACCCTGGCCGAGATGTTCGGCACGGTGATGGCCGAGCAGGGCACGCAGGACTTCCTGCGCACGATGGGCGGCGTTCCGTGGATCGCCACGCCCGAGGAAGTGGACCAGCGGATGCGGGAGAACGTCGAGCAGGGCGCCTTCCTCGTCGATCTGGCGCAACTTCCGCGCAACTGACCGGGGCGCGCGTGATCGCGCCACCTGCACGAACCGAGCGTCGGGGGGCAGGGCTCTCCGACGCTCTTGCATGAGGGGCCCGACGCCAGGGTCCAAGGCACACGGGAGGTGCTTTTGAGCAGAATAAAGGCAGTCGACATCCTGGCAGGGGGATTCGTCGTACTCATCGGCGTCCTTGCCATCGTTGAATCGACCAGTTTCGACATGGGCACATCGCGCCGCATCGGGCCGGGATACTTCCCGTTCTACGTCGGCGTGCTGATGGTCCTCCTCGGCCTCGTCATCGCGGTCGAGAACCTCTGGACCCGGACCGCCAGCGATTTCGGCTGGAGCTTGCCGCCGATGCGCTCGCCCTTCCTGATCCTGGCCGCCGTCGCGGCCTTCGCGGTGATGATCGAGCGCTTCGGCATGTTCCCGTCGATCTTCGTCGCCGTCTTCCTCGGCTCGCTGGCCGACACCAACACCTCGATCTGGCAGAAGCTGACGATCTCGGTCGCCGTCCCGGCCGTCTGCGTCGCCATCTTCAAATACGGGCTTTCGCTCAACGTCGATGTCATCCGGTGGCGCCCATGAGCGATTTTGCTTCCAACCTCGCGCTCGGCTTCTCGGTCGCCTTCTCGTGGCAGGCCATGTGGTACTGCTTCGTCGGCGTGACGCTCGGCACCTTCATCGGCGTGCTGCCGGGGATCGGCGCGCTGGCCGCCATTGCCCTTCTGCTGCCGCTCACCTTCGGCATGGAACCGGCGCATGCGCTGATCATGCTGGCGGGGATCTATTACGGGTCGAACTATGGCGGCTCGACCGCCTCGATCCTGCTGAACCTGCCCGGCACCCCCTCGTCGGCGGTGACCTGTATCGAGGGCTACCCGATGTCCCAGCAGGGCAGGGCGGGTGTGGCGCTCTTCATGACCGCCATCGCCTCGTTCATCGGCTCGATCTGCGGCATGCTTATCATGGCGATCTTCTCGCCGCCCATCGCCGCGCTGGCTTTCAGCTTCTCGGCGCCCGAGTTCTTCTCGTTGATGGTGCTGGGCATGGTCGCGGCCTCGACGCTCGCCTCGGGCTCGCCCATCAAGGGGCTGGCGATGATCGGGCTGGGGCTGATCCTGGGCATGGTCGGGCGTGACCTCTATTCGGGTCTGCTGCGCTTTTCCTATGGCGTCGACCAGCTCTATGAGGGGCTGCCGCTGGTGGCCGTGGCGCTCGGCATCTTCGGCCTGCCCGAGGTCATCAAGAACGCGGGCCAGATCACCGGCCGCACGGTCGAGGCGCGCTCGATCTCGTTCTCGTCCATGTGGCCGACGCGCGACGACTGGCGCCGCAGCTGGGGCGCGATGTTCCGGGGCACGGGGCTGGGCTCGTTCTTCGGGGCGCTGCCGGGCACCGGCGGTTTGCTGGCCAGCTTCATGTCCTACGCCACCGAGCGCCGCGTCTCCAAGGATCCGTCGCGCTTCGGCAAGGGCGCCATCGAGGGCATCGCCGGGCCCGAGGCCGCCAACAACGCCGCCGTGCAGACCGCCTTCATCCCGACGCTGACCCTGGGCATTCCGGGCGATATCGTCATGGCGATCATGCTGGGGGCGCTGACCATCCACGGGATCCAGCCGGGCGTTTCGGTGATCAACAATCACCCCGACCTGTTCTGGGGCCTCTTGGTCAGCTTCCTCTTCGGCAACCTGATGCTGCTGATCCTCAACATCCCGCTGATCGGGCTCTGGGTGCGGATCCTGGCGATCCCGTATTGGGTGCTCTACCCGTTCATCATCGCCTTCATCTGCATCGGCGTTTACAGCGTCTCGAACTCGGTCGTGGACCTCTATGTGCTGATGTTCTTCGGCGTCCTCGGCATCGTGATGAACATCCTGCGGTTCGAGCCGGCGCCGCTGGTGCTGGGCCTGATCCTGGGGCCGATGCTGGAAGAGAACCTGCGCCGGTCGCTGACGCTGTATCGCGGCAGCTACACGGTGTTCCTGACGCGGCCGATCTCGGCCCTGTTCATCGGCATCGCCGTGCTGATCCTGGCCTGGACCATCTATGGCATGTTCCGCGCCCGGGCGCGTCGCCGCGCCGCGCTGGCCGCGGGCGGGGAGTGACCGGACCCCGGTGACACACGAAAGGGCGGCAGGGTGATCCTGCCGCCCTTTTCTTTTGCACCCGCGAGGGAGCGGCACGGAAAAAGGGCGGCCGGATCGCTCCGCCGCCCCCGTCTTTCCCAACCCTTGAGCTGCGCTCAGTCGCCGCTGCGGTCGTAGGCGCCCAGACCCGGGCGATAGCGCTTCTCGTCGATGAACTGGCTCATGCCCTTGGCCGCGCCCTGGGTGCGGTCGCGGAAGGTCGTCGAATCCGCCTTGGCCATCAGGTATTCCAGCGCCTGATCCCAGCCCATCTGCCGGACATGGTGATAGGCGGTCTTGGCGCCGCGCAGGACATGCTGGTTCTTGGCCCGCAGGGTCTGCGCCAACGTGCTGACCTCGGCGTGCAGCTGGTCGGCGGGCACCGCCTTGTTCACCAGCTTCATCTCGGCGGCCTGTTTGCCGTCGAAGGTCTCGCCGGTCATGATGTAATACATCGCATCGCGCTGGCTCATCACCATGGACACCGATTTCGTCACGATGCCCGCGGGGATGATGCCCCAGTTGATTTCGGACAGGCCGAAGGTCGCGTCCTCGGCGGCAATGGCCAGATCGCAGCCGATCAGCACCTGGAACGCCCCGCCGAAGCACCAGCCATTGACGGCGGCGATGGTCGGCTTCCTGTAGAACATGGTCCGGCGCCATTGCCAGGCGGCGTTCATCGCGAAGAGCTTGTCGCGCTCATGCGGCGGCCAGGCCTCGGTCTCGCGGAAGTATTCCTTGAGGTCCTGACCGGCCGAGAAGGCGTTGCCCGCGCCGGTGATGACGATGACCTCGGCCTCGTCCATGGCCTCCAGCGCGTCCATCACCGCCGTCATCTCGTAGACGATGCCGGGGTTGATGGCATTGCGCTTGTCGGGCCGGTTCAGGGTGACCCAGGCCACGCCGTCCTCGATGGCGAGGGTGACATTATCCCCCCAGCCCTTGCCTGCACCATCGTGACTCATTGTCAGACTCCCTGAGTTCCACTACGCTTTGATGCTGAACATATCAGGGTGCCTTATACTGTCAATGTCCGAAAACATCGCTTTGTCCGACCTTCGCCCGCGGCTGATCTATCTGGTCAACAACATCAACCTGCTGACCCGCAAATCGCTGGACGAGCGCCTGAAGGCGCACCAGCTGGGCGGGCTGCAATACACCATCCTGACGCTGGTCCGGGACCGCGAGGGGATCTCCTCGGCCGAACTGTCGCGGCGGTTCTTCGTCACGCCGCAGACGATGAACGAAAGCGTCACGGCGCTGGAACGCCGGGGCCTGATCACCCGCTCGGAGAGCGAGGCGAACAAGCGCATCCTCTGCGCCCGCATCACCGACGAGGGCCGCGCCCTGCTGGCGCAATGCGACGCCATCGCCAACGAGGTCGAGGCCGAGGTCTTTGGCGGTCTGCCGCAGGCCGACATGAAGACCCTGCACAGGATCCTGCGCGACCAGCTGCACCGGATGATGCAGCAGGTCTGAGGGTCCGGCTCAGGCGGGGATCGGCAGCCGCGTCGCGTCGTATTCGAACAGCCAGTCGTAGCGCAGGCGCACCTTGTCGGGCTGCCATTCGCTTTCGACGTATTGCGGTGCCTTCACCGGGTCGGCCAGCACCGGGTTGTGGAACCGGTGCAGGTTGGCCTCGGAACCCTTGACGATCGCCGCCGTCCGCTCGCTGCGCAGCCCTTCATAGGTCATCAGCGCCCCGGCCGGATCCTGCTGGTTCTCGTCCAGGCAGCGGGCCAGGATATAGCCGTCCTCGATGGCCATGATCGCCCCCTGCGCCAGGAAGGGCAGGGTCGGGTGGCAGGCGTCGCCCAGGAGCGTGACGCGCCCTTGCGTCCAGTGCGGCAGCGGGTCACGCGCCGCCAGCGCCCAGCGGAAGGGCGTGCCCATGACGTCGATGACGGAGTGGATCAACGGGTTCCAACCGGCGAAATCGGCCTTGCATTCCTCGGTACTGCCGGCCGCGGTCCAACTTTCGCTGGTCCATTCGCGGTTTTCCACCAGACCGACGAAATTCATCAGCCGGTTGCCGCTGATCGGATAGGTGATGACATGCCCGCCCGGGCCGATCCAGTTGGTCCCCACCGGGCGCTGCAGCTCGGCCGGGAGCGCCTCCATCGGCGCGAGGCCCCGCCAGGCCATCAGCCCGGTAAAGCGCGCCTTGGGCGATTGCCACATCTGCGAGCGCATCCGCGAATGCACGCCATCGGCGCCGACCAGCAGATCGCCCCGCTCCCGCCGCCCGTCGGCCATGAGCAGCGTGACGCCGCTGTCGTCCTGCTCGAACCCCATGGCCTGCGCGCCGGTCACCACCGCGCCGGGCTTGGCGGCCAGCACCGCCTCGGTCAGCACCCGGTGCAATTCCCCACGATGCGCCATCCAATAGGGCGCCCCGAACCGGGCGATGCTGTCGGCGCCGAGGTCGAAGAGCTTCCAGCTCTGCCCGGTGTTCCACAGCCGCACCTCCTTGGCCGCGGCCTCGCAGATCACCGGCTTCAGGGCTTCCTCCAGCCCCATCTCGATCAGCACCCGGGTGCCGTTCGCGGCCAGTTGCAGGCCCGCGCCCAGTTCCTTCAACTCGGGCGCCTGTTCGAAGACCGTGACGTCGAAGCCGCGTTGCAACAGGGCCAGGGCCGCGGTCATGCCGCCGATCCCGCCGCCTGCGATCAGTACCTTCGCCTTGGCCATCTCAGCCCTCCAGCTTGCGGGCAGCGCACCAATCGGCCACCGCGTCGATACAGGCCGCCAGCAATTCCGGCTGGCCCAGGTAGTAATGCGTCGCGCCTTCCAGCTCGACATAGGTCTTGTCCGGCGTCGCCAGCGCGTCGCGGATCGCCGGGTTATGCGTGGCGGGCACGGCATCGTCGGCGGTGTTGACGATCTGCAGGACCGGCGCGCGGGTGATCTTCGCCGCGTTCATCGGGCCCTTGGCGTTGGACAGGTCATAGCTCCACTGGCTGAGCCAGGACCTGAGCGAGGTGTAGCGCGCCAGCCCCACCGGCCCCACGTTCACCGTCAGCGGATGGCCCATATAGGTCCATTCCGGCCGCCGCCCGTTCGGGTCCAGCGTCGGATCCAGCCAGCGCGGGTCGCACATCGTGCGGTGGACGACGAAGGCGCGCTCCACCTCGGGTGTGCCGCGGGACTTCAGGTTGTTCAGCAGGGTCAGCGCCCAGTCGGTGATCCGCCGGTTCCGGGCCCGCTGCGCTTCGCGGAAGCGGGCGACGAAGGACGGGTCATAGGGCGGCTGATGCGGGCAATCGGGGCTGTAGATGTCGAGGTCGGGGTCGCGCCGGTCGGGGTCCGTCTCGTCCAGGACCGAGGGGTCCAGCCATTCGGTCAGCGTCTCGGCCCGGCTGAGATGGGCGGCGATGAAGATGACGCCATCCGCCGGGATCAGCCCCGCCGCGGTCAGGTCCACCGGGTCGCCGGCGGGGGTGTGGGTGATGGTCGGGTTCTCGGCCTGCGCCTGATAGAAGAGCGACAGCGACCCGCCGCCGGACCAGCCGACCAGCACGACCTTCTCATAGCTCAGGGTTTCACGCGCATGGCGGATCCAGGCGCCGAGGTCCAGCGCCACCTTCTCCATGATCAGCGCGGAATCGTTGCGGGCATAGCGGCTGGCGGCGCAGAGGACGTGGAACCCCCGGTCGGCCAGCGCCATCGGCATCGGCAGCAGTTGCAGGGTCGAGGTCGGGTGCATGAAGACGAAGACCGTCTTCGACGGGCGCTCGCCCTTCAGAAGCTGCCCCTCCAGGTTCACCATGCCCGAGTTTCCGGCGAAGCCGTAGACCTCGGTCGCTTTGACCTGTTCGGCGAAAGAGACGATCTGCAAATGCCGCTGCCACGGGGTTTTCTGCTGCATTTTCAGGGTCTTTCCGTCTCTCTTCCAGGGGGTGTCCGCCTGTCGGCGCATTTGCTTTTGTCAAACGTGGTTCAATTATTCCGAATATCCGGCCCGCGTCAACCATTTCGCGGACATGAAAAAGGCCGCCCCCGGGGGCGGCCTTTCGCGGGAAGGACGGGGTGTCAGGCGTTGGCCAGCAGCTTGGCCTTCTTGGCGCCCCAGGCCTTGAGCACGTCATGCGCCTCGCGCGCCTGCTCTTCCAGATAGCCCGGTTCGTCGACCCGGGCGGTCACTTCCAGCCGCAGCCCGTTCGGGTCGAAGAAATAGATCGACTTGATGAAATGGTGGTCGACCACCGGCGTGACGCTGACGCCCGATGCCTTCAGCCGCTCGCCCATCGCCTCGACCTCGGCCACGCTCGCCACTTCGACGGCGAAATGCATGACCCAGCCGGGGGTGTTGGGCGAGGGTTCGGGCATCTGGTTCTCGCCCAGATCGAAGAAGGCGATGTAGGAGCCGTCGCCCATCTCGAAGAAGAAATGCGCATAGGGCTTTTCCTCGCCGGTCGAGGGCACCTTGTCCGACATCATGCAGGCCACCAGCGGCAGGCCCAGGATGTCTTCGTAGAAATGGCGGGTCTCCTCGCCGTCGCGGCAGGGGAACGAATAATGGTAAAGACCCTTGATCTTGGGCGGTTGCATGGAATCCTCCTCAGCTTGCCTTGACAGGATGGCATGCGGGCGGCCAGTCTGGCGTCCCCATTCAGGGGGGACAGGAAGTATGCCGGACAACCTCGCCGATCTGATCCTCACGCTGGGCGAGCCCGGGTTCGGGCCCGCGTTGATGCGCTTTCTACGCCACGAATGCGGGGCCGATCTCTGTTCAGTCTTCGCCATCGAGGGGGACAGCGCCCGGGTGCTGGTCGCCGAAAGCGCCGATCCCGAGGCCAGCGCCTTCGCCCGCATCGCCTCGCTGCGCTATGCGCAGCGCTATTGGCGGCGCGACACTTCGGCGGTGACGGCGCTGGGCCGGGCGCATCGGGCGATGCAGGTGCTCAAACGCCCGGCGCAGGGGATCCGCGACATCGACTACCGTCACGAATGCTATACCGAGGGCGCGGTGCTGGAGCGGCTGTCGCTCTATCGTGCGGGCGCGCCAGGGATCATCGCCAACGCCTATCGCGCGCGTGACACCGGCCCCTTTCCGCCCGCCGCGCTGCGCGCCTTCGCCGAGCGCGCGCCGGTCCTGCACGCGGCGCTCTTGCGGCACGCGCGGCTGGTGTCGGTGGCGGTGCCCGCCGATCCGCTGGCGGGACTGAGCCCGCGTGAGGCGGAGGTGGCGCGCCTGACCGCCGCGGGCGAAGACCAGCCCCGCATCGCCGAGACGCTGGGCCTCGCGCCCAGTTCCGTCATAACCTACCGCCGCCGGGCTTATGCGAAGCTGGGCATCGCGGACCGACACCAATTGCGGCGGCTGCTGGAGGCGGGGGCGGGGTGACGATGCGCCCGGGGTGCCTGGCGGAGGGTGCGCCGCTTAGGCCCCCGGAGGTGCCCGTTGGCTGACCGTCCTGACGCCGGGCCGAGGCGGCGTCCCCGGATTGGAAAGTCGTGCCCCTCGCCGCCGGGGGGCTTCGGAACAACCGCTTGGCCCCTCACTTGGCCTCCCGTCGCCTCCCCGCTCTTCGGGCCAGGACCGCCGGGCCAGGCCCCCAGCTCAGCCCATTCCTTGCGCCGGACCTCGCCCGATGCGGTGTCAAAACAACGTAACGCCCCCCGCGGGTGCCGGTCGCGCCGAGGGGCGGGGCGGCGGTGGGGCGGCGATGGCGGGTTCGACGGTGCCGGTCACATGCACCACCCGCGCCTTGCCGGTCGCCGGGTGGAAATTGACCCGCCGCGCCTCGGCCCCACCCAGGTCGCGGCCGACCACCGGGAAGTCCTCGGCCGCGAGGTAGCGCAGGGCGAATTCCACATTCCGGGGCCCGATGTCGGCGAAGCGGCCGCTCATCCGGCTGCCGCCGAACACCTTTGCCTGCAACCGCGTCCGCGCGGCGCCGCGCTTGAGCATGTTGTTGATCAGCAGCTCCATCGCATTGGCGCCGTATTTCAGGCTGGTCGCCTCGCCCTCGGAGGCATCAGCAAGCAGGTAATGGTTCATCCCGCCGATCCCGAAATCGGGATCGAACAGGCAGACCGACACGCAGGAGCCGAGGACCGTCGACAGCACCACATCGGGGTCGTCGGAAACCAGGAATTCGCCGCGGATCACCGGCACGACATGCGTGCTGTAGCCCTCCGGCCAGGAGTGTTTCGACGGGCTCACGCGCGTATCCTCTGTGTTGCCTTCAGCAGCGCCGGCCCGATCGCCGACAGCGGCAGTTCCTGATCCACGGCGTCGAGATCGCGTGCCGCGCCCGGCATGCCATAGACCACCGAGGTCGCGCGATCCTGTCCGATGGTGCGCGCGCCCGCCTGCCGCAGGGCCAGGAGCCCCTCGGCCCCGTCGCGCCCCATGCCGGTCAGCAGCGCCGCCGTGACCCGCCGCGCCACCGGCACGGCGGAATGAAACAGCGCGTCGACCGAGGGGCGATGCCCGCTCAGCCGATCCCCGGCCTTCAGGCGGCAGCGCAGGGAGGTGGCATTCTCCAGCACGAGATGGGTCTCGGCGCCGGGGGCAATCAGGATGCGGCCAAAGGCCGGGACTTCGCCCTCGGCCGCCTCGCGCACATCGGGGACGACATTGCGGTCGAGAAGCCGCGCCAGCCCGGCGCTATAGGCGGCGCCGGTGTGCTGGACCACCAGGGTCGGCGGGCAATCGGCCGGAAAACTGCCGAGCACCCGCAACAAGGCATCGACGCCGCCGGTCGAGGAGCCGATCAGGATCAGCCGGTCCGCGCCCGAGGGATCCACCGCGCGCAACAGGCCGGCGCCCGCGGTCGGGGGCGGCTGCCGTCCGCCGACCAGGCAACGGCGCAGGCCCTCCGCCAGGGTGGCTTCGTCCCCCTCGGGGTCGAGGCCGGGCGCGCCCTGGCGTGCCGCCAGCACTGTCCAGCGCACCGAGAGGGTGCGAAACAGGATTTCCATCATCTCGAACTCGGGCCGGCGGGTCAGTTCCTCGGCCAGGAGGGCCAGGGTCGGTGGCCGGTGTTCGACGGCGTTGAAGGTCTCCGTCAGGTCGCTGCACAGGTCGCTGATGGTCACATCGGCTTGTGCGGCCAGCCGTTCGGCAAGGCGCCGCCGCCGGGTCTTGTCAGGATCTGCCACCAGGATGCGCATCGATTCCCCCCTTCATGGATCCGGCAGGATCAGAAATCCTGCCAGCGAGCGGTGTTGGCCGCGATCGGAAACGCGGGGGGCAGCGCGTCTGCCGCCCTTTCGGCAAAGGCCTGCTCCAGGTCAAAGTCCGCGGCGGGGCGGGGCGTCAGCTCGGCCAGCGGCGTGGTGTCGATGTGAACGGGCAGCTGCCCCCCTTCGGCCGGGTTGCGGACCCGGAAGCGCGCTACGACCTGGCTGAGCGACTGCGATTCATTCTTCAGCGTCACCGAGGCGGCCGTGACCTGTTCGACCATCGCGGCATTCTGTTGCGTCACCTGGTCGAGCTGCGACACGCCCACGTTGATCTCCTGCAGGCCCGAGCTCTGTTCGCGCGCGCCATTGGCGATGCCGCCGATCAGCTGGTCGATATTGCCGACGCGCTGGATGATCATGGTCAGCGTCTCGCCGGCGCGGCCGACCAGACCGACCCCGGTCTCGACCTGTTCGGTCGAGCCGGTGATCAGGATCTTGATCTGCTTGGCCGCCTCCGACGAGCGCTGGGCCAGAGCCCGCACTTCGGAGGCAACGACCGCGAAACCGCGCCCGGCATCGCCCGCGCGCGCGGCCTCGACCCCTGCGTTCAGCGCCAGCAGGTTGGTCTGGAAGGCGATATCGTCGATCACGCCGATGATCTGCGAAATCTCGGTGGAGGATTTGCGGATCAGCGACATCGCGGCGACCGCTTCCGAGACGACCTGGCCGCTCTTCTCGGCCTCCTTCCGGGCATCGGCAACCACGGTCTCGACCTCCGAGGCCGATTCGGCGGCGGCCCGCACGCTGGCGGTCAGCTCGTCCAGCGCCGCGGCCGTTTCCTCGAGCGTCGCCGCCTGGGTTTCCGTGCGGTGCGACAGGTCGTCGGAAGACGCGCTGATCTCCTCGGCGCGGGAGCGGATTTCGCTGGCATTGGCGGCGATGGTCCGCATCAGCGTTTCCATCGTGTCCACCGTCGCGTTGAAATCGGTGCGCAGCTTCTCGTAGCCCGCGGAATAGGGATCATCGAGACGCATATCGAGGTGCCCGCTGGCCAGATCGCGCAGCCCCCTGCCCAGATCGGCAACCACCCGTGTCTGTTCGGCGCGCCCCCGTTCCTGGGCCTGCGCGGCCTCCTCGGCCGCGGACAGCGATTGGCGGAACAGGTCGAGGCCCCGGAACAGGCCGCCGATTTCGTCCCGGCGCGTGGTGCCGGTGATGGCCAGGTCATAGCGTTTGTCGACCAGCGCCTGCATCGACAGGGAGAAATCCCCCAGCGGCCGGGTGATCGAGCGGGCCACGGCCCAGCCGATGGCCAGGGACAGCAGGACACCGATCGCCACGACGATCATGGCGCGCTGATTGAAATCGGTGAGGGCCTCGAAGGCATCGGCCTGATCAAGTTCGACCACCGCGCTCCAATGGTTGTCATGGGCGGAAAAGGCATGGACCGCGACGATGGCCGGGGCGCCGTGGATGCCGGTCGCTTCGTCGAATTCCGCCATCTCACCGGCCCGCGCGGCGGCGACCTGCGGCAGATCGGGCAGCGTGCCGAACATCGGGAAGGCATCGCCAATGCGGCTGGCGTTGCGCGTGGTGCCGTCGGGGGCGACGATATAGATCTCATCCCGATCGAGCAGATCGGCGGATTCGAGCGAGGCGCTGATCCCTTCCTCGGACAATTCGAGCGCCACCACGCCGATCACCGGATTGCCCGGCACCTCGTGATCGACGATCTGGCGGGCGACGAAGGCGGCCGGGGTGCCGTTGCTGGGCGCGTAGGGCGCGAAATCGCTGAACGAGGTGGTGCCGACCGGCCCGTCCATCGCCGCGCGCCAGACCTGTGCCAGCTCGGAATCGCGCATCGCGCCCTCGTTAAGGTTGATCCCGAAGTCGGTTTCCTTGGAGATGTTGTAGACCACATCCCCCTCGGCGGTGATCAGGAACAGGTCGTAATAGCCGAACCTGTCGCGATGAGCCCGCATATAGGGGTTGAACGCCTCGTGCACCGCATCATAGGCGGGGCGGCTGTCACCGCGGTCGTAATCGCCGCGTTGACCGGCCGGCAGGGGGTTGCGCTCGACATAGGCGTTGCGCACCTCCTCCAGCCAGCCCGGGGATTGCAGCGCCAGCGCCTCGTTGAAGAGGCGCATCGCGTCGGGGGCGAGATGGCCTTCGCCCAGATCCTCGACGGTGCGGAACATCCGGTTCAGCCAATTGGTATACGCAGTACCGGCATGATCGGCCAGCATGCGGGCCCGCTGGCTGGTCTGCAATTCCAGCTCGGTGCGGAACAGCGAATGGTAGACCCAGGTCGAGGCGCCGATGCTCAGGACCAGCGCCGTGGCGATCAGCAGCGGCAAACGCAGGGCGATGCGGGATTGAGTGAGGCGTTGGAACATGGCGGAACCTCTGAAAGCACGGGACTAGGGTGTGTCGGGCAGCGATGCCGGTCTGGCCGGGGGCGCGCTGTCGTCATCAGCAGGAACAAGGGGAGCAAAGAGATCGATCCGGGGCGGCGGCCGCTGGTCTGCGGCGGGGTCGCGCACGCCCGCGGACAGGAAACGGGTTCGACTTCGTTCGAGGCGCAGTCCCGCCAGGGGCAGGGCGCTTTGGGCCATCAGATCGGCCGGCAATTCGCGCCCCAGAAGCTGGGCGATATGCTCCAGATCCTGCAACAGCTGGACCGCAAGGTCGAAATCCTGCACCGCTTGCCGGTTGGCGGCGTTGCTGGGGGCCTCGACCATGGCGGCCTCGTAGCGCAACAACATCAGGCGGATCTCCCCCATGGCCTCGGCCATGCCGGCGAGCAGCGGCGGAATGGGGAAGGGCGCGGCAAGGGTCATAGGCGGCCCACCACCGCCTCGATCGACGCTTTCAGGCTCGCCGTGGTGAAGGGCTTCTTGATCAGGTTGTTGAGGCCCAGTTTCATGCCGCGTTCCAGGATTTCCTGGCTGGGCGAGCCGGTGATCAGGATGAAGCCGATCTTGGCGGTCATCTTGTTGGCGCGCAGGGTTTCCAGAAGGTCGAGGCCGCTCATGCCGGGCATGTTGTAGTCGCTGATCACCAGATGCGCGGGATTGACCGCCAGGCGGCTCAGCGCCTCGGCGCCCGAGGTCTGGAAGTCGATGTTCTTGACGCCGATCTCTTCCAGGCTCTGGGTCATCAGCCCGCGGCTGACCGACATATCGTCGACGATCATGATCTTAAGGACGTCTTTAAGGGCCATGGCGGATCTGCCTTCAACTGGGGGCCTTGCCGGAAGGGGTGGCGGCGCGGCGGTAGGTGGTAATGCCCGCAGGATCGAGTCCCAGGTCCTGGGGGTCAGCGATGCGTTCGGAATGGCCGATCAGCAGCCAGGCGCCCGGATGCAGGACCTCGGCGAAGCGGGCCCAGAGCTGGCGCTGCGTGGGTTTGTCGAAATAGATCACCACGTTGCGGCAGAAGATCACGTCGAAGCGCCCGCTGATCGGCCAGGGTTTGACCAGGTTCAGGCGGCGAAAGGTGACGAGGGCCTTGAGTTCCGGTCGGACCGCCCGCAGGGCGCCCGTCGGGGGGGCGCGGCCGAAGACGCGTTCCTCCAGCGCCGGGGTCGGGAAGAGGCAGATCTTGGGGTCATAGAGCCCGTCCTGCGCGATCTGCAGGACGGTCGGGTCGATATCGGTGCCGAGGATGCGTAGATCGAGCCTCGCGGCCTCGGGCGCGAGCGCCAGGATCGAGCCGGCCAGGGAATAGGCCTCCTGCCCGCTGGAACAACCCGCCGACCACAGGCGCACCCGCTTGCCCTGCCGCGCCGCTTGCAGGATCGGCGGCAGGATCTGGCTTTCGAGCATCTCGAAATGATGCGCCTCGCGGTAGAAATGGGTGACATTGGTGGTCAGGGCGGTGATGAAATGGTCGGATTCCTGCGCCTCACCCGATTCGACGACATCGCAATAGGCATCGAAACTGGCGAGGCCCAGCGCCTTCACCCGGCGGCCCAGGCGCGAGCGGATCAGGGGCCGCTTGGCACTTTCCAGGCTCAGGCCCCAGCCCGCCTTGGCGATCCGCGCGATGCGCGCGAAATCGGCTTCGGTCAGGGGCAGGTCGCTGTCGCTGGTGGAAGGGCGCGCCAGGGTGGTCATGCGGCCTCCTCACCCTCGCGGGCGAAGAGCGCGTCGAGGTCCAGGACCCTGAGCATGATGTCATCGACCGGCAGCAGGCCCGTCACGTGACTGGCGCCGCCGTCGCGCCGGATGGTCGGGTTGGGGCGGATCGTCTCGCTGTTGACCGAGAGGATCTCGGACACCGAATCGACCAGCATCCCCATGATCCGTGGGCCGATGGCCACGACCACGACGATGTTGCGCGCACCGATTTCGGTGGTGCCGAGGCCGAGCCGGGCGGCGAGGTCGACGATGGGGATCACGGCGCCCCGCAGGTTCATCACCCCCAGCACCGAATCCTCGGCGAAGGGCAGGGCGGTCACCTGGCTCCAGCGGCGGATCTCGCGGATCGAGGTGATGGGGACGCAAAATCCCTGGCCGCCTGCGGAAAGCGACACGAATTCAGTGGTATTGCCGCGGTCGTTGGTTTCCTCGTCGCTCATGTCAGGCCTCCAGTTCGATGAGGGGGCGGGCGTTGCGGCGCGGTGAGACCAGCTCGACCAGCGCCTCGGAATCGATGATCAGGGCGATCTTGCCGTCGCCCAGAATGGTTGCTGCGGCGATGCCGGGGACGGTGCCGTAATTGCCTTCGAGGCTCTTGATGACCACCTGGCGCTGGTCCTGGATCGCATCGACGGCGACGGCGATGCTGGCGCCGCCCGCGTCGAGCAGGACGTAGGAGCGTTCGGCGCTCTGCCCCTTGGCGCTGCGCATGCCGAAGAGCAGCGCCAGATCGACGATCGGCACATAGGTGCCGCGGACCGAGAGCACCAGTTCACCGGCAATCTCGTGGATGTCGCGGCGTTGCGGGCGCACGGTTTCAACCACGCTGGAGAGCGGCAGCACCATGGTCTCGGCGCCGACGCCGATGATCATGCCGTCCAGAACCGCCAGCGTCAGCGGCAGCGAGATGGTGAAGGTCGACCCTTCGCCCGCAAGGCTGGTGATGCCGACCTTGCCCCCCAGCGAGGTGATCGTCGTCTTGACCACATCCATCCCCACCCCGCGCCCCGAGAGGTTGGTGACATTCTCGGCCGTGGAAAAGCCGGGCATGAAGAGGAGGTTGTCGATCTCGGGCTCGGTGAGCTTGGCGTCGGGTGGGACCAGCCCCTTTTCCATCGCCTTGGCGAGGATCCGTTCGCGGTTGAGACCGGCGCCGTCATCGGAAACCTCGATCACCACATGGCCGGACCGGTGCGCGGCGCTGAGGCGGACGCTGCCGACCTCGCTTTTCCCAGCGGCGCGGCGCTTCTCGGCGGTTTCCAGCCCGTGGTCGACCGAATTGCGCAGCATATGGGTCAGCGGATCGGCCAGGCGTTCGAGGATCGTCTTGTCGATCTCGGTCGTTTCACCCTCGCTGATGAACATGACCGCCTTGCCGGTGGCCTCGCCCGCCTCGCGCACCACGCGGCCCATGCGCTGGAACAGTGCCTTGACCGGCTGCGCGCGGATCGACATCACCGCTTCCTGGATCTCGCGCGCCAGATAGCGGTAATCGTCGAGCGCGGCCATGATCTCGGAATCGGTGCCGAGGCCGCAGGATTCCAGCTTCTGGCTGATGACTGCGTGGTTGATGATCAATTCGCCGACGCTGTTGATCAGCCGGTCCACGCGTTCGGGATCGACGCGGAGCGTGGTCTGTACCGGCGGCGCGGGGGCACGGGGGGCTGCTGCGCGGGCAGGCGGGGCGGCTGCGGGCGCGGCCGGGGCCTCGGCCGGGGGATCGGCGGCGGGGGCGCGGGCGATGAAGAGGGGGGCTGCCTCCACCTCGACCTCAGGCAGATCGGGGGCGGCGCTGTCCCCGAGGGGGGCGATGTCGAGTGTGCAAAGCCCTTCGGCGAAGGCAAAGACGCGGCGGATCGCTTCCTCGTCAGTGGCGCCTTCCAGCGTCAGGATCCAGACCAGATAGCCGCTGTCGAAATCGAAAACGTCGAGCGGCGGGACCGCGCTGCTGTCGCAGGTGACGGTCAGGGTGCCCAGGGCGTCGAGCGCCGACAGAAAGCGCACCGGCTCGTGGCCATTGGCATAGAACGAGGCGCCGGGGGCGAAGCGGATGGTGAAGCCCTGGGCGGGGGCCGGTTCCCCGACCTCGATCGGCAAAAGCGCCAGGGGCGCCCAGGTGAATTCCGGCTCGGGCGGGGTGTCGGCCTTGGCATCCTTTGCCGTCGCCTCCAGCTCGCCGATCAGGTCGCGCACCGGGTCGAGCGAGGCCGAGCCCTGCTGGCGCGTGGTGTCGACCAGTTCGGCCAGCGCGTCGGAGGAGCGGGTAATCAGCCGCAGCACATCCGGCGCGATGTCGAGCTTGTCCGAGCGGATCAGGTCCAGCACCGTCTCATAGGCATGGGCGAAGGTCACCAGATCGGTGAAGCCGAAGGCACCGGCCGCACCCTTGATCGAATGGACGGCCCGGAAGATGGCGTTGATCGTCTCGCCGTCCCAGGCGCCGGAGGCGACGACCTGCAGGCCTTCGGTCAGCGATTCGATCAATTCCTCGCATTCGGCGAAGAACGTGTCGCGCAGGGTTTCGTTGCTCATCCCTCCGCCCCCGTGACCAGTTTGAGGATGTCGACCAATTGCCGGTCCTCGAAGGGTTTGACGATCCAGCCGGTGGCGCCGAGGTTTCGCGCCTTGTCCTTGAATTCGGGCGAGCTTTCGGTGGTCAGCACCAGGATCGGCACCTTGCGGTTGGCGCCCCCGCCGCGGATCGCCGCGATCACGCCGAAACCGTCGAGCTTGGGCATGTTGATGTCGGTGATCACCGCGTCGAAGCGGGTGTTCTGGAAGGTACTGACCCCGTCGGCGCCATCGACCGCCGTGGTGACGGAGAACCCGGCATCGCCCAGGGTCTGCGAGACGAGTTGACGGATGGTGCGGGAATCGTCGATCGCGAGGATGGTCTTGGCAGTCATGGCGCGGTCTCCAGCAGCTGGCCGAGGCCGATCGCTTCCAGGCTTTGCCGGGCGGCGTCGGACGGATCCTCGATCCGGAAGGCATGGCCCCGGGACAGGGCGGTGGCGCGGGCGGCCAGCAGGATCTGCGCCACTTGCGCGGGGATCGGTCCGGCCCCGGCGGCGTCGATCACCAGATCGGTGCCGCCGCGGGTCCGCAGCCGGTCGAGGATGACCTGGGGGGCATCGCTCCAGCCGTCGGCATCGAGCAACAATCGGTCGGAAGCGGGATCGGGCACGGGATCACCTTTTAACAACAAGCAACGTCCTGACCTCTGTATCTGCCAGCCAACCCTTAAAAATGGGTTCGTGGCCCCGGGGCGGCCCCTCCCCGCCGCCGTTCACGCAGCCGGGACTTGCCTGACACGGCCCGACATGCGTAACCTTCAGGCCCCGCCCTCCTGATTTTCAGGGCGGAACGACTTTTTGACGACCTATTTCAAGCCGCTGCCCATGGAGGACAAAATGCGGATCATTTACGGGGCCGCCCTGGCCCAGGCGCTGTGCTTCGGCGCTTTGCCCGCCCTTGCCCAATCGGGAACCGAGACGGTGACCCTGACCATGGAGGTCAACCAGCCGTCGCTCTTCGACACCGCCCGCCGCGACGTGTTCCGCACGGTGATCGACGACCGCAGCGGCACCACGACGCTGAACGTGGAATGCTCGGCCGGGACCTCGGCGCTCTTCGGGCTGAGCCGCACGGACGAGGCCTGCGCGGTCTCGGGCTCGGGCGTGATCAAGAACCCCAACAACCCGTCGCAGAGCGTGCCACGGGTCGATTTCGCCGGTGGTTTCACCATCTCGGGCTCGCAGGACGGCTTCACCGACATGCGCTCGCTGACGGTGGGCTACCGCCGCGTGGGCTCGGCCCCGCAGGAAGCCACGACCTTCGGCGGCAATCTGGTGATGATGCCGGAAAGCCCCTCGGCCTCGGCCATGGAGATCGGGCGCAACGCGCTGGCCTATCTGCAGCAGAACGCGGCGGGCAGCGCGCCGGTGGAATACGACACGCGCATCGATTCCATCAGTTTCAACAACTTCGCCATCCCGCATGTCGGACAGGCCAATGCCACCGGTTGCACCTGGAACGGCGATTGGGTCTATTCCTACGCCGCCGAATCGTGGAACGGCGCCTTCGACGTGACCTGCGGCAACACCCGTTTCCGGCTGGAAGGCAACATGTCGCTGGGCGAGGCTCCGGCGGGCTCGGACCATGACGAGGAATATGTCGTCAACCTGGTGATCCCGGGCGAGGGCGGCTCGGGCGGCGATCCCTTCGCGGCGCCAGACCCGTTCGCGACGGTGGACGGCATCACCGGGACGCTGGCCATGTCGAACTCGGGCCGGGCGACGCAGGACGGGGTCTATACCAATGTCGCGGTGACCGGGCAGCTGGTCGGCACCAACGTGCCGCTGGAGGCCGTGCGCGGCTGGGGCCAGATCGTGGCGATCCTCGGCCGGGCGTTCATGGGCGAATGATCAACGCGGCCCGGCGCCCAGGGGCGCGCCGGGCTGCATCCGTCCGGGCAGCGCCAGCGCCGTGTCGCGCACCACCGCGGCAATCTGCATCAACTGCTTGGAAAGCGGGCTGGAATTGCGCCAGATCATGCCGATCGTGCGGCGCGGCTGCGGCTCGGGGAAATGCGAGACCGCGACATCGGCGGACCGGGTTTCGACCGCCACCGCCATCTCGGGAATGAGCGTCACGCCGATGCCCGCGCCCACCATCTGCACCAGCGTCGAGAGCGACGAGCCATCCAGCAATTCGCGGGGCAGGGCGCTTTGCAGGTTGCAGAAACTCAGCGCCTGGTCGCGGAAGCAATGCCCCTCTTCCAGCAGCAGAAGCCGCATCTCACGCAGCAGGTCCGGCGTCGGCACCGGCAGATTGGCCTCGGCCCGGGGGCGCACCAGCACGAAATCCTCGGAACAGAGCGCCACCTCGGTGAAAGCGGGTTCCGAGACGGGCAGGGCGACGATGGCCGTATCCAGCCGCCCCTCGTGCAATTCGGTCAGCAGCTTCGGCGTCACCGTCTCGCGCACATGGATGTCGAGATCGGCGTTCATCCGCGTCAGATTGCCGATCAGCCCGGGCAGCAGATAGGGCGCGACGGTCGGAATCACCCCCAGCCTGAGCCGCCCCACCAGCCGCGCCTGCGAGGCACGGGCCAGATCCTCCAGCTCATCGACCGCGCGCAGGATCTCGCGCACCCGCCCGGCGAATTCCTCGCCGAACGAGGTCAGCCGCACCTGCCGCGCCGCCCGTTCAAAGAGCGGGGTGCCGAGCGTTTCCTCCATCTCCTTGATCTGCATGGACAAGGCGGGTTGCGAGATGGCGCAGGCATCGGCGGCACGGCCGAAATGGCCGAGGCGGGCGAGGGCCTCGAAATAGCGGAACTGGCGCAGAGTGAGGTTGATCATCAGTTAATCTTATCAAGCCAATCAGGAAATCAAACTTATCCTAATCGAAACCCTTTGCTAGAGTGATTCTAACGAAGGCGGGGAGGACCCCTCGACACGATCCAAGCAAAACGCCGCCCCGCCGGGGTGGCGCGCGGCTGCGCCTTCGTCGTGCCTGAGAGCAAGGAGAGAAAGATGGACGGTAACAACGCGGGCAAATGCCCGGTCATGCATGGCGGCAATACCGCCAGCGCGAAATCGGTCATGGATTGGTGGCCCAATTCGCTGAACTTCGACATTCTGCATCAGCACGACAGCAAGACCAACCCGCTGCCGGGCTTCGACTACCGCGAGGCGGTCAAGACCCTCGATTACGACGCGCTGAAGGCCGACATGCGGGCGCTGATGACCGACAGCCAGCCCTGGTGGCCGGCCGACTGGGGCCATTACGGCGGCCTGATGATCCGCATGGCCTGGCACGCGGCGGGCTCCTACCGTCTGGCCGATGGTCGCGGCGGCGCGGGCACCGGCAACCAGCGTTTCGCACCGCTGAATTCCTGGCCGGACAACGCCTCGCTCGACAAAGCGCGGCGCCTGCTGTGGCCGCTGAAGAAGAAATACGGCAACAAGGTCTCCTGGGCCGACCTGTTCATCCTCGCGGGCAATATTGCCTATGAATCCATGGGCTTGAAGACCTTCGGCTTCGGTTTCGGCCGCGCCGACATCTGGGCGCCCGAGAAGGACACCTATTGGGGCGCGGAAAAGGAATGGCTGGCGCCGTCCGACAACCGCTACGAGGACGTGAACGACCCCTCGACGATGGAGAACCCGCTCGCCGCCGTGCAGATGGGCCTGATCTACGTCAACCCCGAGGGCGTGAACGGCCAGCCCGATCCGCTGAGGACCGCGGCCCAGGTGCGCGAGACCTTCGCCCGCATGGCGATGAACGACGAGGAAACCGTGGCGCTCACCGCGGGCGGCCATACCGTCGGCAAGACCCATGGCAATGGCGACGCGGGCAAGCTGGGCCCCGATCCCGAGGGCGCCGATGTCATCGACCAGGGCATGGGCTGGACCAACCCGAACATGGGCGGCAAGGCGGCGAATGCCGTGACCTCGGGCTTCGAGGGCGCCTGGACCACCCATCCGACCGTGTTCGACATGGGCTATTTCGACATGCTGTTCGGCCATGAGTGGGAACTGCGCCGCTCGCCCGCCGGCGCGCAGCAATGGGAGCCGGTCTCGATCGCCGAAAGCGACATGCCGGTCGATGCCTCGGACCCGTCGCGTCGGCAGAACCCGATCATGACCGACGCCGACATGGCGATGAAGATGGACCCGGCCTACAACGCGATCTGCCAGAAGTTCATGGCCGATCCCGAGTATTTCAAGGACACCTTCGCCCGCGCCTGGTTCAAGCTGACCCATCGCGACATGGGGCCGAAGGCGCGCTACATCGGTCCCGATGTCCCGGCCGAGGACCTGATCTGGCAGGATCCGATCCCCGCCGGGCCGACGGGCTATGACGTGGCCGCGGTGAAGGCGAAGATCGCCGCCTCGGGCCTGTCGCTGTCGGACATGGTCGCCACCGCCTGGGATTCGGCCCGCACCTATCGCGGCTCGGACATGCGCGGCGGGGCCAATGGCGCCCGCATTCGCCTCGCGCCGCAAAAGGACTGGGCGGGCAATGAACCGGCGCGTCTGGCCAAGGTGCTGTCGGTGCTGGAGCCGATCGCGGCCTCCTCGGGCTGTTCGGTGGCCGATGCCATCGTGCTGGCGGGCAATCTGGGTGTCGAGCAGGCGGCGAAGGCCGCAGGCTACGAGCTGACCGTGCCCTTCACCCCGGGCCGGGGCGATGCCACCGCGGAGCAGACCGACGCCGATTCGTTCAGCGTGCTGGAGCCGCTGGCCGACGGGTTCCGCAACTGGTTGAAGGAAGACTACATCGTCTCGCCGGAAGAGCTGCTGCTCGACCGCGCGCAGCTGATGGGTCTGACGGCGCCCGAGATGGTCGTCCTCTTCGGCGGCATGCGGGCCATGGGCACCAACCACGGCGGCACCAAGCATGGCGTACTGACCGACCGGGTGGGGGCGCTGACGCCGGATGTCTTCGATGTGCTGACCGACATGACCTATACCTGGGTCAAGGCGGGCGACCATTATGAGATCCGCAACCGCACCAGCGGCGCGGTCAAGGGCACGGCCACGCGCATCGACCTGGTGTTCGGCTCGAACTCGATCCTGCGCGCCTATGCCGAGGTCTATGTCCAGGACGACAACGCCGCCAAGTTCGTGCAGGACTTCGTGGCCGCCTGGGCCAAGGTGATGGACGCCGACCGCTTCGACGTCCGGGCCTGAGCCCTCGGCACATGGCAAGGAAGAAGGGGCGCAGCCGTCAGGCTGCGCCCTTTGCCTTGGCACTCGTCAGGCCAGGAAATCCAGCTTGTCCAGAACCTTCAGTTCCGCTTCATGCCAGAGCGCCGGGTTGCAGATCGCGGCATAGGCAGCCCGCGCGCGTTCGCTGATCGACCGGCAGAGGTCGGGGTTGGCCTCGCAGAAGTCGAATTTCTCGCGCAGATCCCCCAGATTGCGCTGGACCGGCACATAATGCACCCAGGGTTTGAGGAAATAATCGGGCAGGCATTCGTAATCGCTTTCGACAACGAACGCGACGGATTGCGTTGAAATGACCCAGTAAAGCTGCGTCGCCACGTCATTGCCGGGCAGGCACAGGACATAGCGGTGGCGGAAGGCCTCGGTCGGCGGGTCGCGCCCGGCAGCGAAACCGGCGCGGCGCGCCTCGGGCGAAAGCTGGCGCAGAAAGCGGGGGCGCAGCCCGAAGCGGAAATCCGTGATGTCGGGGTTTTCAAGGGAATAGAGCACCGCGGCGGCCCGCAGGCTGGTCTGCCGCTGCGCCGCGAGGTCCTCCAGGCTTTGCGGAAGGGCCGGCTGCTCCAACCTATAGGGCGTGCTCCATCGCGCGGCACTGGTCGCCCCGCGCCAATAGACCCGGGGCAGCTTGTCGGCGAAGTCGATGTCGTCCGGGGCCTCGGGGTCCAGCCAGTTCCCCAGTCTGGCGCTGGGCTCGTAATAGAGCGGCAGGCGCCAGAGCGCGGCGCTGCGCTGACCGCGGCGGCGGTTGTATTGCAGGATGTTGGCGGCGAAACCCAGATAGAAGTCGGGCGCGAAGGGCGCGGCATCCGCCATATCCGCCACCGCCCACCTTGCCCCCAGCGTGCCCAGCTGCGCGATAAGCTCAGCGGCGCGGTGCGGTTTGTTGCGGATCGGGGCCAGCGCCGCTTCGAGGGCGGTATCGCGAATGGTGGTCTCGAAGACCGTGCCGTTGCGCCGCTGCGGCTGGTGGAACAGGCGGTTGGCCTCGAAATCCGCGACCATGAGGGTGCTGGGCGCATAGCGCGCCAGCAGCCCGGGGCGGCTGCGCAGCTGGCGTGTCTTCGGGCAGACCTCGGGGCACATGAAATCGTGGAGTTCCATGGCACGTTCCCCTCAGGCGCGGCGACCGCTCAGACGCGCGCGCTGTTACCCACTGTAGCCACCCGTCCGATGCCAGGTCCAGGCATCCTTGATCATGGTCTTGAGCGACGAGCGCGTCGGATCCCAGCCCAGTTCGCTCAGCGCCCGTTGCGAGCCCGAGACCAGCGAGGCCGCATCCCCTTCGCGCCGCGGCCCCTCACGGTGCGGCACCTTGTGGCCGGTGGCGGCGCGGGCGTGGCTGATCACCTCGCGCACGGTGAACCCGGCGCCGGTGCCCAGGTTGAAGACCCGGCTCTCCTTGCCCGCCCTGAGCCAGTCGAGGCCCAGCACATGCGCCTCGGCCAGGTCCATGACATGGACGTAATCGCGCACGCAGGTGCCGTCCGGGGTCGGGTAATCGGTGCCATGCACCACCAGTTCCGGGCGCTGGCCGTCGATGGCTTCCAGCATGACCGGGATCAGATGCGTCTCAGGCCGGTGGCATTCGCCGACCTCGCCGTCGGGATCGGCGCCCGCCACGTTGAAATAGCGGAAGATGACGGTCCTGAGGCCATGGGCCGCGCGGAAATCGCGAAGGATCTCCTCGATGGCGCGCTTGGACGAGCCATAGGCGTTGATCGGCTGCTGCGCCGAGTCCTCGGTCAGCAGCACGCCGTCCTGTTCGCCATAGGTCGCGCAGGTCGAGGAGAAGACGAAGTCGAGGCACCCGGCCTCGACCGCCGCCTCGACCAGGTTGAGCGAGCCCAGCACGTTGTTGCGCCAGTACTTTCCGGGCTCGACCATGGCCTCGCCGACCTGGCTGAAGGCGGCGAAATGCATGACCGCGACGGGCTGGTATTCGGCGAAAGCCGCCGCCAGCGCCGCCCGGTCCATCAGGTCGCCCTGCACGAACGGGCCGAACTTGACCGCCTGCGCCCAGCCGGTCGAGAGATTGTCGAAGGTCACGGGCTCATAGCCCCGGGCCGCCAGAACCTTGCAGGCATGCGAGCCGATATAGCCCGCACCCCCCGTCACCAGCACTCTAGCACTCGTCATTCGGCCTCCCTCGGCCCGGCTCGCCCCACGCGTCAGGCTCCTTCGCCCGCCTCGGCATCGTGCTTCGCCAGACGGTCGCGCATCAGAGCATAGAACCGGTCGCGGAATTCGTCATGGGCGATCGCATGATCGACGATCGCCGTCAGATACCCGAATTTCGAGCCGCAATCGTAGCGCGTCGCCGACATCTCCATCGCCGCGACCCGGCCGCGCGCGGCCAGTTCGTCGATGGCATCGGCCAGCTGAATCTCGCCGCCCGCGCCGGGCTTGGTCTGGCGCAGCACGTCGAAGATCTCGGGGTCGAAGACATAGCGCCCCATCGAGGCCAGATGCGAGGGTGCGTCCTTCAATTCGGGCTTCTCGACCAGACCGGCGACGGTGACGCGGCCGTCCGGCCCCAGCGGACCCGGCTTGACGATGCCGTATTTGTGGACGTCCTCGTCGGCGACCTCGGTCACGCAGAGGTAATTGGTCGGGTTGCGCTCGTAGGCGGCGACCATCTCGGCGGTGGGCAGCGAGGCGCCCTTCATCAGGTCGTCGGCCAGGAGCACGACAAAGGGCGAATCGCCCACCGCGGGCGCGGCGCAGAGGACCGCATCGCCAAGGCCCTTGGGCTCGGGCTGGCGGATGAAGATGCAATGCACCCCTTCCGGCACGATGTTGCGGACCATGTCGCGTTCCTTGTGCTTGCCCTTCTGGGACAGCTGGAACTCGAGTTCGAGGTTGGCGTCGAAATGGTCGCCGATGGCGCGCTTGGGGCGGCCGGTCACGAAGACCAGCTCGGTGATCCCGGCGGCGATGGCCTCTTCGACGGCATATTGGATGATCGGCTTGTCGATGATCGGCAGAAGCTCCTTGGGCATGGCCTTGGTCGCCGGCAGGAACCGCGTTCCCAGACCCGCAACAGGAAAGACTGCCTTCTTGATTGTCTTCATGATCGAATAACTTCCGTCTTCGTACTCGGGGCGGCGGGGCGGCCGACCCTGCTTCGTGATTATCGCGGCGGCAGAGGGTTCGCCAGTCACCCGCGATACGTGTGCCCTATTCGTCCCACATAGCACGACGGGCCGCCACCCCGGGCATATCACGAAAGTTTAAGGTTAATTCGGGCACCAAAAAGGCGCCGGCCCAGCGGACCGGCGCCTTTTTCGGGCCGAGACTGCCCTTACTTGAAGCAGCGCTCGATCTTGTCGAGGGTGCGCATCGCGTCCAGCACCTGATGGACCGAGCCATTCGGCTGGCGGCCTTCCTGGATGGCGGCGATGAACTCGCGGTCGATCAGCTCGATCCCGTTGTTCGACACCGCGACGCCCGACAGGTCGACCGGCTTCTCGTAGCCGTCGAACAGGTCGTCATAGCGGGCGATATAGGTGCCGTTGTCGCATATGTAGCGGAAGAACGTGCCGAGCGGCCCGTTGTTGTTGAAGCTGAGCGACAGCGTGCAGATCGCGCCCGACGGGGTCTTCATGCCGATGGACATGTCCATGGCGATGCCCAGTTCCGGGTGATGCGGCCCCTCAAGCCCGAAGGCCTCGGACACGACTTCGCCGGTCTGGTACTGGAACAGGTCGACCGTGTGGCAGGCGTGGTGCCACAGCAGATGGTCGGTCCAGCTGCGCGGCTCGCCCTTGGCGTTCATGTTCGAGCGGCGGAAGAAATAGGTCTGGACGTCCATCTGCTGGACCTTCAGCTCGCCCGCGTCGATCTTGTTCTTGATCCACTGGTGCGAGGGGTTGAAGCGGCGGACCTGCCCGGCCATGGCCAGCACGCCGGTTTCTTCCTGCACCCGGCAGATTTCTTCGCTTTCCTGGAGGCTGTCGGCCATCGGGATCTCGATCAGCACCGGCTTGCCTGCCTTCATGCAGGCGATGGCCTGCTCGGCGTGCAATTGGGTCGGCGTCGCCAGGATCACCGCGTCCACGTCGTCCCGCGCCAGGCATTCCGCCAGGTCGGTGGCGGCATGGCCGATGCCACGCTCGGCGGCCAGCGCGTCGATCTTGGCCCGGGTCGGACCCATGACCGAGGTGACAGTGACGCCGTCAATGGCTTTCAGCGCGTCGAGATGCTTGATCCCGAAGGCGCCATAGGCGCCCGCTACACAAATTCGCATGGGAATCCCCTTCGCTTATTCGGCCGCGACCTTGGTGCGGCTGTCGTGGTAATCCTTGTTCTCAAGGATGATATGGCCCACGGCGGTGTTCGAGGCCGGAACGTGATAATGGCGATGGATCTCGACCACTTCCTCGTCCAGGGCGCCGCGCATGACGTGCCACATGACCATTTCCACGCCTTCCGAGCCCGCTTCGCGCAGGTAATCGACATGCGGGACCTTCGACAGGCCGACCGGATCCGAGGTCAGCTTGTCCAGGAACATGGTGTCGAATTCGGGGTTGATCAGGCCGGCGCGCTTGTATTGCAGCTGGTGCGACATGCCGCCGGTGCCGAAGATCATGACCTTCAGGTCTTCGGGATAGCTCTCGACCGCCTTCTTGATGGCCTTGCCGAGGTTGTAGCAGCGGTTGCCGGTCGGCGCCGGGTATTGCACCACGTTCACCGCCAGCGGGATGACCTTGACGCCCCAATCGTCCTCGGGCGTCTTGTCGCCGTACATCACGCTGAGCGGCACGGTCAGACCGTGGTCGACTTCCATCTCGTTCATGATGGTCAGGTCGAATTCATCGAGGATCAGCGACTGGGCGATGTGGCTGGCCAGTTTCTGGTGGTTGTAGACCACCGGCACCGGGCGCGGGCCATAGCCTTCGTCGGCCGGGGTGAAGCTGGCGGCCGCCCCCAGGGCGAAGGTCGGGATGCAGGACGCGTCAAACGCCGTGCAATGGTCGTTATAGACCAGGAAGATGACGTCGGGCTTTTCCTCGGCCATCCATTTGCGCGAGAATTCGAAGCCCTTGAACACCGGCTGCCAATAGGGCTGGTCGGTGATCTTGGTGTCCATCGCGACACCGATGGCGGGAACATGCGAGCAACCCACCCCTGCGACGATGCGTGCCATTACTTGTTCTCCCATTCCGATTTGTAGCGGTTGCCCTCGATCGAGCGGCCGCCGTTGAGCATCATCTCGCGGTAGGCCTCGACGCCCATGCCGGTCATCAGCCCGGCGAGGTTCTGGAAGTTGATCCCGTCGTTGGCGGCCAGTTTCGAGGTGTAATAAATGTTCCCGCCCAGCTCGAGCAGGCGGTTCCAGTCGCGTTTCAGGACCGCATCGCGCTGTTCGGCCGTCATCGGGTAGGCGTCGAGATAGGCCTCCTCGTTGGCGTTGAAGGCGTCGCGGTTCTTCTGCAACCTCAGCGAGATGCAGAACTGGTTGAGGTGGTAGCCCTCGCGGGACCTGTCGGCGTCGAAGACGAAGGTCCCGGGGATGTCCTCATAGTCCTTATGCATGGTATTCTCCCGTTTATCGCGGTGCTCCGAACCCGTTGCGCCAGGCCATGATGCCAGCGCGGGCCGAGACCCGATCACGCAATGTATACATCCGGCAGCCGGTTCGGTGCCAATAGAATCGCGCGGGCTAGCATTGAAAAAAGCTATTGCACCGGTATCTTTCGGCCGGTTTCCGACGGGCTGGATTGGCGCAGAAGGTCCAGGAAACGGGCCTGTGTCGCGGTCGGGCGCCAGCTGGTGCGATAGGTCAGGCCGATGCTGCGGGCATTGCCGGTCAGCGCCACATCGAGCGGCACCAGATGCCCGTCGGCGATCTCGGTGCTGATCTGGTGCAGCGAGACGATGGTGACGTAATCCCCCTCGGCCATCAGCCCGCGCAGGAACACCAGCGAGGACGAGACCACCCGCACCGGCGTCCGCGGCCGGTCCTGAATGCGTAGGGTTTCATAGAGGTAACTGCCCGCAGGCGTCGATTTCGGCGGCGCGACCCAGGGGTAGGCGAGCGTCTCCTCGACCGAGACTTGCGTCCGCCCGGCCAGCGGGTGCCTCGGATGGGCGACGATGGCCAGCAGGTCGTCGAAAAGCGGCTCCTGCGTCACGTCCTCGGCCGGGTTGGGGCTGCGCAGCGCGCCGATCAGGCAATCTAGCTCGCCCTCGCGCAGGCTGCGCAAGAGTTCCGAATAGCGGCCGTCGACGACGCGGACCTGCACGCCCTGCGTCTCGCCGATCATCGCATGGGTGGCGCGGGGAACGATGGTGGTGCGGGCCAAGGGCAACGAACCCAGGGTGAAGGTCCCCCGGTCATCGCCCAGTTCGCGGCCGATTTCCTCGAATCCCTGCCGGATCTCGGCCTGCGCCAGCTTTGCCCCCAGCGCGAAGGCCTGCGCCGCGGCGGTCAGTTCGACGCCGCTGACCGTGGTCTGGAAGAAGGGCACGCCGGCCACATCCTCCAGCGAGCGGGCGGCGCGGTGGATGGTCGGCTGCGACAGGCCCAGGGCCTGAGCGGCGAGGGTGAAGCTGCCGCTGCCCGCCACCGCGATCAGCGCCCGAAGCTGGGCCGCCGTCACCAGATGGTCGAAAGCCGCGCGCCCCGATCCCGCCCTCCACGTCGCCCCGTCGCGGGCCGCCCGCAGCGCGGTGCGGGCGCCGTGGTGCAGATGGTCCAGCGCCGCCTCGACCCGGCCGACGAAGAGGGCGCCGGCGGGTGTCGGGCTGAAGCGGCGGGTGCGGCGGACCAGCAGGGGGGTGCCCACCTCGGCCTCCAGCCGGGCGATGGCCTGTGTCGCGGCAGGCTGCGACAGCAGGCAGCGTTCCGCCGCGGCCGAGACCGAGCCGGTCCGCGCCGTTTCCAGGAAGACCCGCATGTGGCGGAGGTTGGGCAGGGCTTCGGTCATCTTGCACCCGAATAGCGAAAACTTATTCTAGGGCCTCAGATCGAAATAGGCAATTCGCCGTGGATGGGGCAGGATGCGCCGCCACGGCGACGCCCGGCCGCGCAGGGAGATGAGACGCATGAATACCCAACCGCAACCGATGGATCCCGACTGGCTGGTGGTCCACCCGAACCCCAAGAAGCCCGCCTACGTCCTGCCCAAGGGCGCGGTCGATGCGCATTGCCACGTCTTCGGCCCCTCGGCCGAGTTCCCCTATGCGCCCGAGCGCAAATACACGCCGGGCGATCAGGGCAAGGACAAGCTGTTCGCGCTGCGCGACTACCTGGGGTTCGAGCGCAATGTGATCGTGCAGGCCACCTGCCACGGCAAGGACAACCGCGCCATGGTCGATGCCTGTATCGCCGCCGGTGACAAGGCGCGGGGCGTGGCCTCGGTCGGCAAGGACATCACGCGGGACGAGCTGAAGGCCCTGCACGAAGGCGGCGTCCGCGGCGTCCGCTTCAACTTCGTCAAGCGGCTGGTCGATGCCACTCCGCCCGAGGTCTTTCTGGGCATCGCCGACAAGATCCAGGAATTCGGCTGGTCGACCGTGGTCTATTTCGAGGCGCAGGATCTGGAGAGCCTCGAGCCCTTCCTCAACACCCTGCCGGGGATCATCGTCGTCGATCACATGGGCCGCCCGGATGTGACCAAGGGCGTCGATCACCCCGACTTCCAGCGCTTCATCAACCTGATGGCGCAGAACGAGCGGATCTGGACCAAGGTGACCTGCCCCGAGCGGCTGACCAAGCAGGGCGAGCCCTATGACGACGTGGTGCCCTATTATCAGGCGATCGTCGACAGGTTCGAGGATCGCGTGCTCTGGGGCACCGACTGGCCGCATCCGAACATGAAATCGCACATGCCGGATGATGGCCTTTTGGTCGATTACATCCCCCGCATCGCCCGGACCGAGGCGCAGCGCCAGAAGCTGCTGGTGGACAACCCGATGCGGCTCTACTGGGCCGACTGACCGCCGCGACACGGCTGCAAAGGGCGCCCGCCGGGGCGCCCTTTTTCATGCGCGCCGTAACCCGGTCCATAAGTTTTCCGTCGCCTCTATTCGTTTCGCGTCCGGGGCCGGGGTCACTTGATTCAGGTCAAATTGGCCGCCCCCCGTGCATGCGACAAATCCCCATGAGCGAAGGAGGAGATCCCATGCACGACATGCCCGGATACGACTACCACATCGACATCCCCGGCACCGTCCTGTTCGACGGTACCCAGGCCATGAAGGGCTATGCCCTGAACAAGATGTGCTACGACTTCAACAAGGCCTCGAACCGCGACGGCTTCAAGGCGGATGAAGAGGGCTGGATGGCCAAATACGGCCTGACCGAGCCGCAGAAGGAGGCGGTGCGCAAGCGCGACATCCTGGCGATGATCGATGCCGGCGGGAACATCTATTACCTCGCGAAGCTCGCCGGGATCTTCAAGCTCTCGGTGCAGGATGTGGGCGGGCTGCAAACCGGCCGCACCACCGAGGAATTCAAGCAATATCTCGCCAGCCAGGCGTAAGCGGAGGAGACCCAGATGGCACGCATTCTCGGCGGGATCACCACCTCGCATATTCCGGCGGTGGGCAACGCGATCCAGAAGAACCTGCAGGACGATCCCTATTGGAAGCCGTTCTTCGACGGCTATCCGAAGGTTCACCAGTGGATTCAGGACAATAGGCCCGATTACGTCATCAACATCTACAACGACCATGGCCTCGGGTTCTTCCTGGACCGGATGCCCACCTTCGCCATCGGCGCGGCGCATGAATACCGCAACGAGGACGAGGGCTGGGGCCTGCCCGCGCTGGACCCGTTCCCCGGCGCGCCGGAACTGAGCTGGCACATCATCGAGAGCATGGTGGCGGATGAATTCGACATCACGTCCTGCCAGGAACTGGCCGTGGACCACGGCTTCGTGGTGCCGATGCAGTTGTTCTGGCCCGGCGCGCCGCACCATCCGCATATGCCCAAGGCCGTGCCGATCAGCGCCAATACCGTGCAGCACCCGATCCCGACGCTGAACCGGGCGCTGAATTTCGGGAAAGCCCTGCGCAAGGCGCTGTTGTCCTTCCCCGAGGACGCGAAGATCGTCGTGCTGGGCACCGGCGGGCTGTCGCATCAGCTCGACGGCCAGCGCGCGGGCTTCATCAACAAGGACTTCGACCAGTATTGCCTGGAGAACATCGTCCATAACCCCGAGGAACTGACCAAGATCACCCGGCAGGAGCTGGTGAAACAGGCGGGCGCCCAGGGGACCGAATTCCTGATGTGGATGATGATGCGCGGCGCGCTGGGCGACGACGTGACCGAGATCACCCGGAACTACCACATCCCGATCTCGAACACCGCCGCCGGGACGCTGCTGCTCGAATGTGCCTGAAGGACCGGGGGGCTGCCGCCCCCCGGACCCCCCGCCTCAGGGGGCGCAGGCGCCCCCTGAGAACCCCCCTGCGTATTTCCGGCAGAATGAAGCTCAGCCCTGCGCCAGCCGTTGCCGGAAGGCGCGGGGCGAAAGGCCGGTGGCACGGGTGAAGACCCGGGTGAAATAGGCCGGATCCTCGAACCCCAGCGCATAGGCGATGCGCGATACGGGCAAGTTCGTGTAGACGAGGTTGCGCCTTGCTTCGCGGATCAGCCGGTCCTCGATCAGCGCCGAGGCGGGCCGCCCGGTCGCCCCGCGGGTCAGCCGCGACAGATGCGCGGCGCTGACCGCCAGCGCCTGGGCGTACTCCGCCACCCCCCAATGCTGCAGGTAATGCGCGTCGATCAGCGCCTCGAACCGGGCCAGAAGCTCGGGCGCAGGGGCGGCGTCGCTGGCCGCGCCCGCCCCGGCCATGGCGCGCGCCACCTGACCCAGCACCAGCCCGGCCAGCGAGCGCAGGATCTGCGCCCGGGCGAAATCGCGGCCCGAGAAGGCGTTGAGCAGCGCGGTCAGGCTCTGCGCGGCCTCGGGATCGGCGGGCATCACCCGCGCTTCGGCCAGGATTTCGCGCAATCCCTCGCCCGGGCGCAGGGTCTGGTCCAGCATCTCGGCGGCGAAGGTCACCACCAGCCCCCGCGTCTCGGGCTCGAAGCGGAAGCCATGCACCACGCCGCGCGGCACATTGACCAGCGTGCCCGGCGGCAGGGCAAGGCGCGCGCCCTCCAGGCTGATCTCGCCGCCACCCTCCTGCAGCAGCAGCAATTGATGCAGCCGTGCGTGGCGGTGGACGGCCAGTTCCCAATCGTGCAGCCGCGAGCGGGTCTCGATCGTCTCGCAATGGACGACATCGGGCAGGTCGCCCGCCTCGCCGAAGAGGTTGTAGTTGGGGATCAGGGGGGCAGGGCTGCGGCTCATGCGCGATTCGTACAAGTTTTACCCCAGAGGGTCCATTTCAAAGATCGTGGATATTCCTATTCTGGCCCCCAAGGCGGTGCCCCTCTGGCCCGCGCAGGAGGAGGACTTCCATGAAAACCCAGGTCTGTATCATCGGCGGCGGCCCCTCGGGCCTGATGCTCAGCCAGCTGCTGCATCTCAAGGGCATCGACACGATCGTGCTGGAGCGGCATTCGCGCGAATACGTGCTGGGGCGGATCCGCGCCGGCGTGCTGGAGCACGGCTTTGCCGAGCTGATGCGCGAGGCGCAGTGCGGCGAGCGGATGGACCGCGAGGGCGAGATCCACGACGGGTTCGAGATCGCCGACAACGGCGTCCTGAAGCGGGTCGATCTGCACAAGTATTCGGGCGGCTCCTCGGTGATGGTTTACGGCCAGACCGAACTGACCCGCGACCTCTACGAGGCGCGCGACCGGATGGGCGGCAAGGTCGTGCACAATGTCGAGGATGTGGCGCTGCATGACCTCAACACCGAGGGCAAGCCCTGGGTCAGCTACCGCGACGGCGACGAGGTGGTGCGGATCGACTGCGATTACGTGATCGGCGCCGACGGCTTCCACGGCCCCTCGCGCAAGGCGATCCCGAAGGATGTGCTGACCGAATACGAGAAGGTCTATCCCTTCGGCTGGCTGGGTGTGCTGAGCCGGACGAAGCCGGTGAACCCGGAACTGATCTACGCCAAATCCGAGCGCGGCTTCGCCCTCTGCTCGCTGCGCAGCCAGGTGCTGAGCCGCTATTACATCCAGGTGCCGCTGACCGACAAGGTCGAGGATTGGTCGGACGAGGCCTTCTGGGAAGAGCTGAAGAAGCGCCTGCCCGAAGAGGTCGCCGGGCGTCTGGAAACCGGCCCCTCGATCGAGAAATCCATCGCCCCGCTGCGGTCGTTCGTCGCCGAGCCGATGCGCTGGGGCAACCTGTTCCTGGCGGGCGACGCCGCCCATATCGTGCCGCCGACCGGGGCGCGGGGGCTGAACTCGGCCGCCTCCGACATCTATTACCTTTATCACGGGCTGGTCGGGCATTACCTGAACGGCGATGATACCGGGCTCGACCAATATTCGCAGAAGGCCCTGGCCCGCGTCTGGAAGGCGCAGCGCTTCAGCTGGTGGATGACCACGCTGCTGCACCGCTTCCCTGACAGCCTGACCTACGACCAGCGGCTGCAGGATACGGAACTCGCCTATCTCTTCTCGTCGGAAGCGGCGCTCTCGTCGCTGGCCGAGAATTACGTCGGCCTTCCCTTCTGACCAGAGGGTGTCCCACGCATGGGACACCCACCCCACCCAACAAGATCAATCCCTTGCCAGGGCGCCTTAACCTCTCCTCAAGGAACGGGCCCTGTCATCTTCGTTCTTCAACTATCCTCGGGAGGATTTTCAAGGAGGGTGGAAAACCCTCCTTGAAGCAGGGGGTGCGGGGGGCGGG
>NZ_JAUCCQ010000005.1:0-97956 GCF_034676075.1 Pararhodobacter sp.
CGGCGAAGGTCCAGAGCGGGAGGGGTTTCGCCCTCGGCCCTGACGCCGTTGGCGTTCGGGCGTCGGGCGACCGGAGGCGGGGGGCCAGCCCCCCGCACCCCCCGCCAAAGGGGGTTTTCCACCCCCTTTGGGAACCCCCGAGGATATTTGGAGAACAAAGATGAAGGGGGGGCGTGCGTCAGGGGATGTCGCGCTTTGACGGGGCTGCGTTGTCAGGGGGCAGATCAGCGGGTGTGAGGGGGCGGCGGGCAGGAGGGCGCGATCGGGGTGGGTAGCGGCGCCCCCGGTCAAGACCGGGGCGCGGCGCTCTTGGCGGGCCGCTTCCGGGATGCCGATCAGCCGCCGAGAACCCCGCCGGTTCTGCGGGACGGGCGAGGAGGGCGCGCGCGGTCAGAGGTTGAAGACGCGGTTCGGGTGCAGTTCGCCGCCCAGATAGGTGCCGACCGCGACCGGCTTGCCCTCGAAACTGGCCCAGGCGGTGTCGCCGGGTTCGGCGCGGGACGACAGCACCCGGCCGGGGTTGCCGTTCTTCAGCCGCACCGCGCCCTCGGGCGAGAGCGGCAGTTCGGGCAGGCCCGCGAGGGCGATTTCGAGGGGCAGGAGGCGCGCGTCCAGATCGGGCGTGCGGGCCAGCGCGTCGATCTCGGCCAGGCCGATGCCGTCCTCGGCGCGGAACGGCCCCGACCATTCGCGCCGCAGCCAGACGACATGGCCGAGGCAGCCCAGCGCCCGGCCCAGGTCGCGGGCGATGGCGCGGACATAACCGCCCTTGCCGCAGACCATCTCGAATTCGGCGGTATCGGCGTCGGGGCGGGCGAGGAGCACGAGTTTCTCGACCTCGAGCGGACGGGCGGCCAGCTCCATCGCCTCGCCGGTGCGGGCGATGTCATAGGCGCGCTCGCCCTCGACCTTCACCGCCGAATATTGCGGCGGGACCTGCTGGATCAGGCCGCGGAAGGCGGGCAGGGCGGCCTCGATCTGGGCCTCGGTCGGGCGGGTGTCGCGCGTCTCGATCGCCTTGCCCTCGGCGTCGTCGGTGTCGGTGGCGACGCCCCAGCGCACCAGAAAGCGGTAGCCCTTGGTGGCGTCGGTGACATAGGGGACGGTCTTCGTCGCCTCGCCCAGCGCCACGGCCAGCACGCCGGTTGCCGCGGGGTCCAGCGTGCCGGCATGGCCCGCCTTCTGCGCGTCGAGCGCCCAGCGCACCTTGCCCACGATTGAGGTCGAGGTCACGCCGGCCGGTTTGTCGACGATCAGCCAGCCGTTGACGGGGCGGCCCTTGCCCTTGCGTGCCATGATGGTGCCTCCTGCGGATCAGGCGCGGCGGATAGCGGTTCGGGGGGGCTGTGGCAAGGCCTGCCGCGGTTTCAGGGCAGGGAGGCGGCCATGGCGCAGGCGTCGCTGTCGCCCAGCGCGCAGCCCTGACGGATCAGTGCCTGGCCGCGGGGATCGTCCTGCGGCACGCCGGTGCCGCCCCTGAGCTGGAGGCCCAGTTGCAGGCAGGACCAGCCGTCGCCCTGGTCGCAGCCCAGGCCATAGAGCCGGGCCGCTTCCGTGAAATCCTGGGCGACGACGATGCCGTCATAGAGGAAATCCCCAAGGTTGCCGCAACCGACGCCGACTTCGGCGGCGCAGGCCTGTTCGAAGAGCGGCAGGGCGGCCTCGGGGTTCTCGGGACCGTCGAACCCCTGCCAGAGCGCCCAGCCGAGGTTCGAGCAGCCCAGCATCTCGCCCAGATCGCAGGCGCGGCGGAACAGGCGTTGCGCCAGCGGCAGGTCGGGCGGGCCGTCGAATCCTTCGGAAACCGCATTGCCGAGGTTCGAACAGCCCAGCGGAGAATCCGCGTCGCAGGCCTGCCGGTAGAGGGCGGCGGCGCGCTGCCGGTCGCGGGGCACATGCGCGCCGGTCTCGTATTCGAAGCCGAGGTTCTCGCAGGAATAGGGATCACCGGCGGCGCATCCCGCCTCCATCAGGGCGATGGCGCGGGGGTATTGCGCGGCATCGGTGCCCTCCAGCAGCACCAGCGCCACATTGTTGCAGGCGACCAGCGCGCCGGGCTGGCCGGCCAGGGCGCAGGCCTCCTCGTAGAGCGAAAGCGCCTTCGGCAGGTTGCGCTGCAGGCCGGACCAGCCGTTGTCATGCAGCGTGCCGAGGCGCAGGCGGGCCAGCGCAGGCAGCGCCGCCAGCGCCGAGGTGAAGAGCCCCTCGGCCCGGGGATCGGCGGGATCGGCCGCCAGATAGGCGCGGCCGAGTTGCAGGGCGATATGGGGATCCGCGGGGTGCAGGGCGGCGGCGGCCTCGCAGGCGGCAACCGCTTCGGGGGCGCGGGTGATGATAGTGGCGCCGCCCGCATCGGGGACGCGCGGGGCGTAGCGCATGCCCGCCAGGCGGTCGCAGTCGGTGGGGCCGGTCTGGCCCAGCGCCGGGGCGGCCAGCAGGATCGTCAGGACGGCGAGGGACGGCAGGGGTTTCATCGTCGGACACTCCGGGGTGGGGGGCCTCAGCGCAGGACGTCGGCCATGTCGCAGGCTTCGGGGTCGCCCAGACCGCAGGCGCGTTCCAGCGCGACGATGGCCCGGGGGACGTCGCGTTCCACGCCGCGGCCTTCGGACAGGATGTCGCCCAGGGTGACGCAGGCATAGGGGTCGTTGCCCTCGCAGCCCAGGGTGAAGAAATGCGCGGCCTGATCGGGGTCGGGCTGCACGCCGAGTCCCGAGCGGTAGATCTCGCCCAGATAGGAACAGCCCTGCGGCTCGCCCCCGGTACAGGCGCGGCGGTAGAGGTCCTGCGCACGGGAGACGTCGAGGTCCACGCCCTCGCCCAGTTCCAGCCGGAAGCCGAACTGGCTGCAGGCCAGCAGATCACCCGCGTCGCAGCCGGCCTCGAAGAGGCGGGCGATTTCCTGCCCCAGCGTGTCGAAATCGCCGGTGCCGCGCAGGTCGGTCTGGAAGGCCTGCTGCGTGCAGGCCCCGCCCCAGCCCCCGCGGCAGAGGTTGTCGAGCAGCGCGAAGCCGCCGGTCTCGTCGGTCGGGCCGCCGCGGCCCTCGATCATCATCACCGCGCGGCGGGTGCAGCCGGGGGCGGCCAGCCGGTCGGGCCAGGTATCGCAGGCAAGGCGATAGAAATCGCGCGCCTGCCGGTCGCCGATCGGCAGCCCGGCCAGCCCCATCTCGTAGAGCCGACCGAGTTCCGAGGCGGCGAGAGGGGGGATCTGTTCGACCACGCCGGCCAGCAATTCGACGACGGTGCGATCCTCGGGATTGGCGGCGAGGCGGGCGCGGGCCAGGAGGACGGCGAAGAAGGGATCCTCGGGCTGCGCGGCGCGGGCGGCCTCGCAGGCGGTGACGGCGGCGGCGGGGTCGTGGACGACATAGGGACCGGTCGCGCCCTCGATCCGCGGCAGCTGCGAGAAACCGGCGAGCCGGTCACAATCGGTCACCTGAGCCCAGAGCGGCGCGGGCAGCAGGAAAGCCAGAGCGACCCCCAGGGCCGACCATCGGTTCATCGTGCAGGTCCCTCGTCGCCTGTCCCGTCTGCGGTCTTGGGGCAAGGCTAACACGCGGGCGGCCGGGGCGAAAAGGGAATTGCGCCCCTGGTCCGCGGCTTAGCGGGTGCAGGCCTCGGCCTCGCCCAGCGCGCAGGCCTTGAGGAAGGCAGCCTGCGCCCGGGCGGGATCGGGGGCGCCCAGCGCATCGCCCGCCAGCATCTCGCCGAGGTTGAGGCAGGCCAGACCCGAGCCACCGGCGCAGCCCTGTTCGTAATAGCGCGCCGCCTGCGGCAGGGTCTGCGCCACGCCATCGGCGGTGGCCAGATGCACCGCGAGGTTGTTGCAGCCGACCGCCGAACCCAGCGCGCAGGCCCGTGCCGCCAGCTCGGCCGAACGCGCCGGGTCGCGGCTCACGGCGATCCCCTCGGCGTAGAGATAGCCGAGGTCCGAACAGGCCCAGGGATCGCGCTCGGTGCAGAGCCGGTCGAGCATCGTCACCCCCTGCGCCTGCTCGCCGGGATCGGCCAGGCTGCCGGTGCCATCCTCGCCATAGACCAGTCCGATGGCGACCTCGTAGCAGGAGTCGGCCACGCCGCCGTCGCAGCCCCGCCCGAAGGCCTCCTGCCGGGCACGCCAGCCGAATGCCATGTCGGTCGCATCACGCATCACCGCGCCCGCCCGGTAGCAGCCATCCGCGAGGCCCAGATCGCAGGCGATCTCGAAGCGGCGCAGGGCGCCCAGCGTCTCGGGCGGGTCGGTCTGGGTCAGCTCGTAACCCGCCTGGATGCAGGCGTAGGGCTCGAACAGGTCGCAGGCGCGTTCGCGCAGGGGCTGCATCCTGAGCGGGTCATAGCCCGGCGCGCGCCCCTCCTCGATCCGGTCGGCGAGGTTGGCGCAGGCCCGGCCGAAGCCCGCGTCGCAGGTCCGCTCGAACAGCGAGACGGCGGCGGGCAGTTCGTCGTCCTGCACCATCGCCGCGGCGAGGTTGTTGCAGCCCGCCAGCGCGCGCGGATCGGGGAAGGCGGCGCAGCTTTCCCCGAAGAGCGCGCGGGCGCGGCCCTCGTCCTGCGGCAGGCCGCCGTGGCCTTGCTGATAGAGCAGCCCCAGACGGCTGGCCGCGAAGGGGGGAGAGGCCGCGGCGCCCTCGGCAATCAGCGCGGGCAGGTTTGGGTCCTGGGGATCGGCGGCCTCCAGCGCCCGGGCCAGCAGGAAGGCGAGGAACGGATCGGGATCGCTGCGCCGCGCCGCTTGGCAGGCGGCGACGGCCTCGGTGGGGACGGCGATCTCGACCACGCCGGGCAGGTCAGGCGCGCGCGGCACCGGCAGATACCCGGCGAGCCGGTCGCAATCCGTCACACTCTGCGCCCCGGCCGCGGGGGCGAGGAGCAGGGCGGCAAGGGTCAGGCAGGCAAAATGCTTCATTGGCAAACCGCAAGGGCGCCGAATGCCGATGCCCCGGCCCGGGCGCCCGTCGCGCCGGAGGCCCCGGCAGCCTAGCACGAAAGCCGCCCGAGCCCGCAGGATTTCACCGCGCCCGCATCACCATCCCGTAAAGATCGCGCGGGTCGTCAGGGTCGGCGATCACGTCGAGCCGCGGCGTCTCCGGGCGCAGCTGATCGTAGAGCCAGCCCAGCGCCGCGAAATCCTCGATGGCGAAGCCCACGCCGTCGAAAAGGGTGATCTGCGCCGGGTCGGTGCGCCCGGTGGCCTCGCCGGTCAGCACCTGCCACAGCTCGGTCACCGGATAGTTGGGCGCGACCTGCTGGATCTCGCCCTCGACCCGCGTCTGCGGTTCGTATTCCACGAAGGTCGCGGCGCGGGACAGGAGGGCGGGCGCCAGTTCCGTCTTGCCCGGGCAATCGCCGCCGATGGCGTTGATATGCACCCCGGCGCCGATCATGTTGTCATGCAGGATCGTGGCGTTGCGCTTGTCGGCGGTGCAGGTGGTGATCACGTCGGCGCCCTGGATCGCCGCCTCGGAGCTGTCGCAGGGGGTGACCTGCAGCCCCGCCGCCCGCAGGTTTTGCGCGCATTTGCGGGTGGCGCCGGGGTCGGTGTCGTAGAGCCGCACCTCGGCGATGCCGCAGACCGCCCGCAGCGCCAGCGCCTGGAATTCCGCCTGCGCGCCATTGCCGATCAGCGCCAGCACTCTGGCATCCGGCCGGGCCAGCGCCTTCGTCGCCAGCGCCGAGGTGGCCGCCGTGCGCAGGGCCGTCAGCAGCGTCATTTCCGAGATCAGCAGCGGATAGCCCGTTGCCACTTCGGACAGCACGCCGAAGGCGGTGACGGTCTGCAGCCCCGCCCTTGTGTTGCCGGGATGGCCGTTCACGTATTTGAAGGCATAGCGGTGGCCGTCCGAGGTCGGCATCAGCTCGATCACGCCGATCGGCGAATGGGCGGCGACCCGCGGCGTCTTGTCGAAGAGCGGCCAGCGGCGGAAATCGGCCTCGATCCTTGCGGTGAGGTCGGTCAGCGCCGGTTCCAGACCGATGCGGTGGAGGGTCGCCATCATCTCGGCCACCGAGACGAAGGGCACCAGCGCCTGGGCCGAGGGTTGGGGAAGATCGCGCATCATACCTGCCCCCGATAGGCCCGCGTCGGCCGGTCGAAGACCTTCTTGCCCATCAGCGAGGCGACCAGATCCACCATCAGATGCGCGGTGCGGCCGCGTTCATCGAGGAACGGGTTCAGCTCCACCAGATCGAGCGAGGTGACGCGCCCGGATTCGTGCAGCAATTCCATCACCAGATGCGCCTCGCGGAAGGTGGCGCCGCCGGGGACGGTGGTGCCGACGGCGGGGGCGACGACGGGATCGAGGAAATCGACGTCGAGCGAGACATGCAGCAAGCCGTCCGCTTCCTCGACCAGCGCCAGGAATTCGCGCAAGGGGGCGACGACGCCGCGTTCATCGAGAACGCGCATGTCGTTGATCGCGATCTCATGCTCCAGCAGCGCCGCGTGTTCGGCGGCATCGACCGAGCGGATGCCGAAAAGGCAGATGTTTTCCGGCGGGACCGGGGCGGGGAAGGGCGGGAAGGCCTCGAAATCGCGGCCCGCCAGATAGGCCACCGGGGTGCCGTGCAGATTGCCCGATTCCGTGGTGGCGGGGGTGTGGAAATCGCTGTGCGCATCGAGCCAGAGGACGAAGAGCGGCCGGTTCAGCGCGCGCGCCGCCGCCGCCACCCCGGCGACGGAACCCAGCGACAGCGAATGATCGCCGCCGAGGAAGATCGGCATGCCCTCGGCCATCGCCGCCTCGCCCATCGCCGCCAGCGACTGCGCCCAGCCGAGGGTTTCGGGCAGGTGGTGGACGGCCGGGTTGGTGACGGTGGCGGGCACCGGCGTACAGATGGCGTCGCCCAGGTCGGTGACGCGGTGGCCCAGCGCCTCCAGCGCCGGTGCCAGGCCCGCGGTGCGATAGGCGGCCGGGCCCATCAGGCAGCCGGGGCGGCGTTGGCCGGTATCGACAGGGGCGCCGATCAGCAGGCAATGGGTCTGGGTCATGGGATCCTCGCGGCTCAGATGGGCTGAGTATAGCGCGGACCGGCCGGAGTTCCGCTTGACAGGATGCGCGTTTCGGGCGGTGTATTGAGCGAAATGCTCAATCAGGGGGGGCGGAATGATCAGCCTGGACGAGACGGACCAGAAGATCCTGGCCGCGCTGAAGCGCGACGGCCGCAAGGGGCTGGCGGCATTGGCCGCCGATCTGGGGATCAGCCGCAACACGGTGCGCGCCCGGATGACGCGGCTGATCGAGACGGGCGAGATCGCCGGTTTCACGGCGCTGACCCGGGGCGATCTGGCGGAAAGCCCGGTGCGGGCGCTGATGATGGTGGCGATCGAGGGGGCGGGCACTGACCGCGCCGTCGGCCGGATGCTGGCGATGCCCGCGGTGCAGGCGGTGCATGCGACCAGCGGGCGCTGGGACGTGATCGTCGACCTCGCCACGGATTCGCTGACCCATCTCGACGAGACGCTGTCGCGGATCCGCAAGCTGGAGGCGGTGACGCAATCGGAGACGCATCTCCTGATGTCGACCCGCCGCGCGACCTCGGTGCGTTAGCGCCTGCGGGGACCGGGCAGGGGGGCTTTCTGCCCCCCTCTGCCCTGCGGGCATTCACCCCCCGAGGATATTTTAAGAACAAAGATTGCAGGTTGGCGCCCTCTTAACCCCGATCTTTGTTCTCCAAATATCCTCGGGGGTTTCTCAAGTGGGTGGAAAACCCCCTTGAGCGGGGGGCGCGGGGGGCTGGCCCCCCGCTTCCTCCGCGCGGCGCCGGGGCTGGTGCGGAACAGAGGCTGGGCGTATCAGGGTCACCGACTCCGCCGGGAAGAATGCCATGGAACTCTGGGTCCTCGTCACCCTCGCCGCCGCCGCCGTCCAGACCCTGCGCTTCACGCTGCAAAAGCGGCTGAAGGGGCTGGGGCTCAGCACCGGCGGCGCCACTTTCTCGCGCTTCCTCTTCGCGGCGCCGCTGGCGCTTGCGGGGCTGGCGCTGCTCATGGCGCTCGACCCGCAGCCGGTGCCCTTGCCCGGCCCGAGGTTCTGGATCTTCGCCATGCTGGGCGGGCTCGGCCAGATCATCGCCACCTTCTGCACCGTCGCGCTGTTCTCGGAACGGTCCTTCGCCGTGGGCATCGCCTTCACCAAGACCGAGACGGTGCAGGTGGCGGCTTTCTCGGCGCTGGTCCTGGGCGAAGGGGTTTCGGCGGCGGGCCTGCTGGCAATTCTGGTCGGCGTGGCCGGGGTCATCCTGATCTCGCGCCCGCCCGAGGGCTGGCGGCAGGGCGGCATCCTGAACCGCGCCACGGTGCTGGGCGTGCTGGCCGGGGCGCTGTTCGGCCTTTCGGCGATCGGCTACCGCGGCGCCACGCTGGAGGTGGCGCATCAGGACGCGCTGTTCCGGGCCACCGCCGCCCTGGCCATGGCGACCAGCTTTCAGGCGCTGGCCATGGCGCTCTGGCTCGGCTGGCGCGAGCCGGGTGAGGTCGGGCGGGTGCTGGCGTCCTGGCGGGCGACGGCGCTGGTCGGGGTGACGGGCGTGCTGGGCAGCCTCGGCTGGTTCGTGGCCTTCGCCCTGCAGAACGCGGCCTATGTCCGCAGCCTGGGGCAGGTCGAGCTGCTCTATTCGATCCTGGTCTCGGCGCTGTTGTTCCGCGAGAAGCCGCGCCCGGTCGAAGTGGCGGGGATGGCGCTTCTGGCGCTGTCGATCCTCGGCATCGTGCTGGTGGCCTGAGCCCTCGGCGCTTATCCCCGCGCGTTCACCGCCCGCATCCGCATGACGAAGCCGCGCAGGATCCCCAGCCCGCTGTCGCGCTCGAACGGGTGATCGGCGGCGGCCAGCACCGAGAGGGTGACGATCCGCCCGGCGACCGGCAGGATGGCGCGCCAATAGGTCTCGTCAAAGGAATTGGGGTTGCCCGCGTCGTGGATCAGCAGCCAGACCACGCCCTCGGCGAAGGTCGCCTCCAGCACCTCGACATCGCTGGGATCGCCCGAGCGCGACAGCTGCGCCCGGCCCGGGGCGCTTTGCAGGAAGCCGGTGAGGCGGCGGAACGTGTCCGGGTTGCCGTCAGAGCTCAGCCCCGTCACCGTGGCGCTCAGCACCGGCGAGGGGCGCAGCGTGTAGCGGCAGCGCACCAGCAGGACGAAGGCCTCGATATCGCTTTCGCGCGTCGCCTCGGCGTCGATGCAATAGCCCGCCGGGCCCGCCACCGCCACCGCCCCGTCCAGAACCCGCAGCTCGGCCGGACCCGAGGTCGGCTGGAGCGCGCGGCTCGCCGCTTCGGTCAGCGGCGCGGTCTCGAAACAGCCGGAGAGCGGCAGCACGAGGACAAGGAGGAGGGGGAGGAGGGCGCGTCGCATCGGCTCAGCCGCTCCACCATCGGCCCCCGGGCGCCTGCGCGGGCAGGACGCGGTCACGCGGCGGAGGGCTGGGATTGGGGGGCATGGGGCCTGCGGGCATCGTGGGATCCTGAGACTGGGATACTTAACGCAAGGGGGGGCGGCAAGGGGCCTGTGCCTTTGAGTAGGGCCGCGGGCGGCAGCGCGGGCCGGGCGCAGCCTGGCGGCGCGGCTTTTGCCCAATGTTTTGCGGCGCCTGCGCAACTGCCCCCTCGACAAAACCCGCGCCCCGCGCTATCGGGCAGGGATGATCGACCAAAGCGCCTCTCTTTCGCTGCGACGCCGACGCTGACAAGCGTCTGACGATCATTGCTGCGCGCCTGTCGGCCGCAGTCCCCCCTCCGAACCCGCATTGACTTGGCCCGTTGCCTTCGGCACGAATGGGCCTTCGCATCCAAGGGCATTCCCATGATTTCGACCGTTCTGCCGACCTATAACCGCACGCCGCTTTCCTTCGTGAAGGGCGAAGGCTCGTGGCTGATCGAGGCGGACGGGCGCCGATTCCTCGACCTGGGGGCGGGGATCGCCGTCAATGCGCTGGGCCACGCCAATCCCGAGCTGGTCTCGGCGCTGACCGAGCAGGCGGGCAAGCTCTGGCATGTCTCGAACCTCTACAAGATCCCCGAACAGCAGGCGCTGGCCGACCTTCTGGTCGATCTGACCTTTGCCGATACGGTCTTCTTCACCAATTCCGGCACCGAGACCGCCGAACTCGCCATCAAGATGGCGCGGAAGTACCATTACGAAAAAGGCGCCCCGCGCGAGACGATCCTGACCTTCGAGGGCGCCTTCCACGGCCGCTCGACCGCCGCCATCGCCGCCTCGGGCGGCGAGAAGATGGTCAAGGGCTTCGGGCCGCTGATGCCCGGGTTCAAGCATCTGCCCTGGGGCGACATGGCGGCGTTCGAGGCCGCCATGGACGAGAGCGTCTGCGCCGTGATGGTCGAGCCCGTGCAGGGCGAGGGCGGCATCCGCCCGATGCCCGAGGAAGACCTGCGCGCGATCCGCGCCGCCTGCGACCGGACCGGGGCGCTGCTGATCCTCGACGAGGTGCAATGCGGCATGGGCCGGACCGGCAAGCTCTTCGCCCATGAATGGGCCGGCGTCACGCCCGACATCATGATGGTTGCCAAGGGTATCGGCGGCGGCTTCCCGCTGGGCGCGGTGCTGGCGACGGAGAACGCGGCCGCGGGCATGGTCGTGGGCACCCATGGCTCGACCTATGGCGGCAACCCCCTGGCCTGCGCCGTGGGGCTGAAGGTCAGCCAGATCGTCTCGGACCCGGCTTTCCTGGACGAGGTCAGCCGCAAGGCGGGCCTGTTGCGGCAGCGGCTGGAAGGGCTGGTTGCGGCCCATCCCGACACGTTCGAGGCGGTGCGCGGCATGGGCCTGATGCTGGGCCTGAAGTGCAAGAAGCCGGCGGTCGAGCTGGCAGCCGCCGCGCGCGAAGCCGGGGTGCTGGTGGTGCCCGCGGCGGACAACGTGCTGCGCCTGCTGCCTGCGCTCAACATTCCCGACGCGGATATCACCGAGGGCGTCGCCCGCCTCGATGCCGCCGCCAGCGCCTATGAGGGCAAGTGAGCCTCATCGTGTCACCCATACGCCGGGGGTGACTTGGCCACAGGCCAAGAGGGGGCAGTGCCCCCTCCCTCCGGTTCCAGAAAGACCCGTCTCATGAAGCATTTTCTCGATATCCATACCACCGATTCCGCCGATCTGCGGCAGATCATCGACCATGCCGCGGCGATGAAGGCCGCCCGCCGCGGCCGCCACAAGGGCGAGGCCGATGACGATCAGCCCCTGAAGGGCCGCATGGTCGCGCTGATCTTCGAAAAGCCCTCGACCCGGACGCGTGTCAGTTTCGACGTCGGCGTGCGCCAAATGGGCGGGCAGACCATGGTGCTGTCGGGTGCCGACATGCAGCTCGGCCATGGCGAGACCATCGCCGATACCGCCCGCGTCCTCAGCCGCTATGTCGATCTGATCATGCTGCGCACCTTCGAGGAGACGGTGATCCAGGAGATGGCGGAATACGCCAGCGTGCCGGTGATCAACGGGCTGACGAACCGCACCCATCCCTGCCAGATCATGGCCGATGTGCTGACCTACGAGGAACATCGCGGCCCGATCACCGGCAAGAAGGTGGTCTGGGCGGGCGACGGCAACAATGTCTGCGCCTCGCTGCTGCAGGCCGCCGGGCAATTCGGCTTCGACTTCACCTTCACCGGGCCGCAGACTCTGGACCCCGAGGCCGAATGGGTCCGCTTCGCCCGCGAAAAGGGCTCGGAGGTGGTGATCGAGCGCGACCCGATGAAGGCGGTCGCGGGTGCCGATCTGGTGGTGGCCGATACCTGGGTCTCGATGCATGACAGCCAGTCCACCAAGGAGCGCCGCCACAACCAGCTGCGTCCCTATCAGGTGAACGAGGCGCTGATGGCGGTGGCCAAGCCCGACTCGCTCTTCATGCATTGCCTGCCCGCGCATCGCGAGGACGAGGTGACCTCGGCCGTGATGGACGGGCCGCATTCGGTGATCTGGGACGAGGCCGAGAACCGGTTGCACGCGCAGAAGGCGATCATGCGCTGGTGCCTCGGCGTCTGATCGGGCCGCGCGGCTGCGCCTTTGCCCCTGACCCTTGCGCCGTCCCCGCGGCGGCTTAGGTAGGGGGAAAGGAGTTACACCCGTGCAGCATTTCTCGATCCTCGACCTGGCCTCGGTTCCCGAAGGCGGCACTGCCGCCGATGCGCTGAAAGGCAGCGTCGATCTGGCCCGCGCCGCCGAAAGGCTGGGCTATCACCGCTTCTGGCTGGCCGAACATCACAACATGGTCGGCATCGCCAGCGCCGCCACCGCCGTGGTCATCGGCCATGTGGCGGGCGCCACCTCGACCATCCGCGTCGGCGCGGGCGGCATCATGCTGCCCAACCATTCGCCGCTGATGGTGGCCGAGGCCTTCGGCACGCTGGAGACGCTCTATCCCGGGCGCATCGACCTCGGGCTCGGCCGGGCGCCCGGCACCGATCAGCTGACCATGCGCGCGCTGAGGCGCAACATGCAGGCCGAGGATACCTTCCCGCAGGATGTGGTGGAGCTTCTGGGCTATTTCGGCGCCAACGAGGGCGGGCGCGTGCAGGCCGTGCCCGGGACCGGCACCCATGTGCCGCTCACCATCCTCGGCTCCAGCCTCTATGGCGCGCAGCTCGCGGCCTATCTGGGCCTGCCCTATGCCTTCGCCTCGCATTTCGCGCCCGCAGCGCTGGATGAGGCGCTGGCGATCTACCGCTCGACCTTCCGCCCCTCGGATTACCTGAAGCGCCCCTATGCCATCGTCGCGGCGGGCTGTTTCGCGGCCGAGACCGATGACGAGGCCTATTTCCTGCGCTCGTCGCAGCTGCTGGCCTTCGCGCGGCTGCGGTCGGGCCAGCCGGGCAAGCTGCCGCGGCCGGTGACGGATGTGGCGGGTGAGGTTCCGCCCGCGCTGATGCGGCAGGTCGAGGGGGCGCTCGGGTTCTCGGCGACCGGCGGGGCCGAAACGCTGGAACGGCGCTTCCGCGAGATGATCGCCCGGACGCAGCCCGATGAGCTGATCCTGACCGGCGCGATCCACGATCCGGCCAAGCGCATCCGGTCCTTCGAGATCGCCGCCGAGGTGTTGCAGGGGTTGAGGGTTCCGGCCTGAGGGGTGCCGGGGTGGGATGAAATCCCACTCTACGGGGTTCGCGAGCGGTGCGTGCGAGCACGCACCCTACGACGGTGACGGCCCCTGCGGTAGGGTGCGTGCTCGCACGCACCGTGGCCCCCCTGACCCTACGCCGCCAATTGGACGATGATCGCCCCCGCCGCGATCAGCCCCATCAGCGCCACCCGCCGGGGTCCGGTGCTTTCGCCCAGCATCAGCCAGCCGATCAGCGCGGCAAAGACCGTCGAGGTCTCGCGCAGCACTGCCGCCTGGCCGACCGGCCCCAGCCGCGTCGCCAGCATGATGCCGCCGAAGCTGCAGAAGGCGACCAGCGCGCCGACGAAGCCCCGCCGCAGCAGCGAGGCCAGCTCGGCCCGGGGCAGGGCGAGCATCCTGCGGGCATTGACCAGCGGCATGAAGACGCTGTCGATGACGAAGAACCAGGCGAGGAAGGTGAACGGGTCGGCCGTCGAGCGGATGCCATAGGCGTCAAACGTGGTGTAGAGCGCCACCATCGCCCCGGTCGCCACGGCAAAGAGCAGCGCGGGCACCAGCCGGTCGCGGCCCTCGGTGATCTTGCGCAGGTTGTAGAGGGCGAGCCCGTAGATCCCGCCCAGCAGAACCGCCACCCCCAGCCATTGCCAGAGGTTGAAGGTCTCGCCGAAGATCAGCCAGGCGCCGATCACGGTGAACAGGGGGCCCGTGCCCCGCACCACCGGATAGACCACGGTATAGGCGCCGCGGGTATAGGTCATCGCCTGCAGGATCTTGTAGGCGACATGGATGACGAAGACCGCGGCGAGGATCGGGACCATATGCGGCTCGGGCCAGGGGACGACGAACAGCGCGACCGGCAGTGCCATCAGGAAGGCGAAGACGTCGATCCCGGCCCGTGACAGCCAGGGATCGTGCCGCCCCTTTTGCAGTGCGCCGAAGATCGCGTGCAGGACCGCAGCCGAGAGGGCCAGCGCCATCGACAGATAGAGGCCGGTCTGCGTGCCTTCCTGGGCGATCAGCCAGTCACTCATGCCGGCGTTCTCCGTGTCGGGCCGGGCACGGGGGGCGCTGCCCCCCGGACCCCCCGGCGTATTTGCAGCAAAGTGAAAGGGTCAGCGGGTTTCGGTTCCGGTCAGCGCCGCGGCGAATTCCTGCGGGTCGAAGGCGTCGAGATCCTCGATCTGTTCGCCCACGCCGATGGCATGGATCGGCAGGCCGAACCGATCGGCCAGCGCCACCAGCACGCCGCCCCGGGCGGTCCCGTCGAGCTTGGTCATGATGAGGCCCGAGACATTGGCCATCTGCCGGAAGACCTCGACCTGGGTCAGGGCGTTCTGGCCAGTGGTGGCGTCCAGCACCAGGAGCGTGTTGTGAGGCGCCGAGGGGTCCTTCTTGCGCAGGACGCGGACGATCTTGGCCAGCTCCTCCATCAGGTCGGCGCGGTTTTGCAGGCGCCCCGCGGTGTCGATCATCAGGAGGTCCGCGCCCTCGGCCTGCGCCCGGGTCAGCGCGTCATAGGCCAGCGAGGCAGGGTCCGAGCCCTCGGGCGCGGTCATCACCGGCACGCCGGCGCGTTGCCCCCAGACCTGCAGCTGTTCCACGGCCGCGGCGCGGAACGTGTCGCCCGCGGCGATGATGACCGACTTGCCCGCGGCGCGGAACTGGCTGGCGAGCTTGCCGATGGTCGTGGTCTTGCCGGCGCCATTGACGCCGACCACCAGCACCACCTGCGGTTTTTTCGCATAGAGGGGCAGGGGGCGGGCGACGGGTTCCATGATCCGGGCGATCTCGGCCGCGAGCGCTTCCTTGATCTCGGCCGTGGTGACGCGGCGGCCGAAGCGCCCGGCGGCGATGTTGGCGGTGACCTTCAGCGCCGTGTCGACGCCCAGATCGGCCTGCACCAGCAGATCTTCCAGTTCCTCGACAAAGGCGTCGTCCAGCACCCGGCGCGGCGCATCCTGCCGTCCGGTCAGCCGCGACAGGAGCCCCGGTTTCGAGGCATCGGGTGCGACGATCGGCGCGGGCGAGGGGATCGGCGCATCCGGCGCCTCGGGCGCGGGCTCGGCGGCGACCAGCGCATCCAGCCCCTCGTCGAGCTTCGAGGAGGAGCGGAACATGCGTTCCTTGAGCTTTCCGAAGAAGGACATGGGGCCTCCGGGCCGGTTTCTGGGCTGTTTTCCAGCAAGTAGCCTCTCGGTCGCATGGATGGAAGGGGCGCGATGCCTTATGCTTGCCCAAATCCGCGGGTATCCGTTAACCCTTCTCGCGCTCTGTTCTCGTGTTCTGGGCCTGCTCATGCGTCTGACCATCTTCACCTTCGCCACGCTTCTGCCCGCCGCGCTGCTGGCCTGGGGCGCCGTTTACGGCGGCTGGGCCATCTGGCTGGCGCCGGTCTCCATCGGGCTGATGTGGATCGCCGTGGACCAGTTCCCGGACCCGGCGGATGAGAGCGAGATGCCGGTCGGTGACACTCTGCTGATCCTGCTGGGCTTCCTGCAGCTGACCCATCTGCCGCTGGGGGTCTGGGCGCTGACCTATAACCTGCATGGGCTGGATTGGGTGGCGGGGATCCTGGGGTTCGGCCTGTTCTACGGCCAGATCGGCAATCCCGCCTCGCATGAGCTGATCCACCGCTCGGACCGCTTCATGACCGGGCTGGGGACGGCGGTCTATATCGGCTTCCTCTTCGGGCATCACGTCTCGGCGCATCGCTTCGTGCACCACCCCTATGTGGCGACGCCGCAGGATCCGGTCTCGGCCGACAAGGGGGTGGGCTTCTGGTCGTTCCTGCCGAAAGCCTGGTACGGCAGTTTCATCACCGGCTACCGGGCCGAGAAGGCGATGACCCGCCGCTCGGGGCGCAAACGCATTAACCCTTATGTCTTCTACATGACCGGCGAGGTGACGCTGCTGGTCCTGGCCTTTGCGCTCTTCGGGCTGAAGGGGCTGCTGATCTATGTGGCGCTCTGCGCCCATACCCAGTCGCAGATGCTGGTCGCCGATTACGTCCAGCATTACGGGCTGAAGCGCCGGCGCCTGGCCAATGGCAAGTTCGAGCCCGCCGGTCCCTGGCACGCCTGGAACTCGGTCGGCTGGTATTCCTCGGCGGTGACGCTGAACGCGCCGCGCCATTCCGACCACCACGCCCATCCGTCGCGGCCCTATCCGCAGCTGACCGTGCCCGAGGGCTCGGCCATGCTGCCCGCGCCCTTGCCCGCCATGGCCATGCTGGCGCTGGTCCCGCCCCTGTGGAAGGCGGTGATGGACAAGCGGCTGGCCGCGGTTCTGGCCCAGCACGAGGCCGCGCCCCTGCCCAGCGCCGAGGCGTTGCTGCAGGGCTGAGGGCCGGTTTCCGCCTGTGTCCGCGGACTCGCGGCATCGTGACGGAGGGGCGGCTGGCCCTTTGTGCAGGCCTCTGGCAGAGTGCCCGGGACTTGTCAGGGAGCCTTGCCATGATCCGCGCCAATTTGCTGGCTCTCGCCACCGCGCTGAGCGTCGCCCTGCCGCTGAGGGCCGAAACGCCGGTGCCGCCCGGTGACACCGCCGCGCCGATGAGCGCCGAGGAATTCGACGCCTATACGCTGGGCCGCACGCTGAGCTACGTCTTCCAGGGCACCCCGTACGGCGTCGAGCAATACCTGCCCGACCGCCGGGTCCGCTGGACCTTCATCGGCCAGGAATGCCAGGACGGCAGCTGGTACGAACGCGCGGGCAACATCTGCTTCGTCTACGACAACGCGCCCGCCGACGAACAATGCTGGCGCTTCTTCGCCGAGGGCGACGGGCTGAGGGCGGTGTTCCAGGGGCTCGATGGTCCCTCGACCGAGCTCTACGAGGTTGAACAAAGCCAGGCGCCGCTGGGTTGCCTGGGCCCGGGCGTGGGTGTCTGACTTTCGGTTTTTGTTGGGAGAGTGACAGGGCGGGCGCGTTATGCCCGCCCTTTTTTATGCCCGAAGTTGAAAAAGTGAACACTCACATCTGCGGCACGGCGACCACCGCCAGCGTGTCGCCGATCTGGGTCAGCCCCGGGAAATGCCGCGCCGCCAGGATGCCCTCGGTCTGCGCCAGCACCGTCTCGGGCGCGCCGCCGCTGCGCTCGGTGGGCCAGATCCGCGCCAGCGCCATGCCCCGGTGCACCGTCTCGCCCAGATCGACCAGCGGCTCGACCAGCCCCGAGCAGGGCGCGGCGTGATAGCAGTCGTCGCCCGGCATATCGAGCATCACGGACCCCGGATCCTCGATCTCGCCCCGCAGATGCCCGGCGTGGATAAGCACGTTCCTGAGCCCCCGCCGGGCGATCCGGGCGGAGCGCGCCGTCGCCGTGCCGCCGCCGCCCAGCTCCGTGGTGACGAAGGTCTTGCCCTGGCCCTCGACCTCGCTGTCATACATGCCGGCCGCGTCGATCTCGCGCAGCATCAGCGTATAGGGCGCGGCAAAGGCGCGGGCGGCGGCGACGCAGCGCGCCTGCTGACCGGCATTCTCCAGCACATGGGCGCAGGCCTGCGGCAGGAAATCCAGCGTCTTGCCGCCGGAATGGAAATCGACCACCAGATCAGCCAGCGGCACCAGCTGCCGCGCCACGTAATCGGCGATCTTCTGGGTCACGCTGCCATCGGGCGCCCCGGGAAACGCGCGGTTAAGGTTAACGCCGTCGATCGGCGAGACCCGGGTCCCGGCCCGGAAGGCCGGATGGTTGAAGAAGGGCAGGATGATCAGCCGCCCGGTCAGCGCCTCGGGCTCCAGCTCATGCGCCAGCGCCTGCAGGGCGATCGGCCCCTCGTATTCGTCGCCGTGATTGGCCCCAGTCAGCAGCGCCGTCGGCCCCGGCGCTCCCTGGATCACGGTGAGCGGGATCATCTGCGCGCCCCAGGCGCTGTCGTTGCGCGAATGCGGCATCTTCAGGAAGCCGTGCCGCTTGCCGGGCGCATCGAGCGGAATGGTCGGACGGATCGGATTGTCGGGCATCGGGCACCTCCACCCCCATCCTGCCGCGCCCATGCGCGCCTGACCAGAAAAACACGGCATCCCGGAAGGCATCGCCGACCCCCGTCAGGCGGAGAGGGCCGCTCCCAGGCGCCCAGGAACCCGCGAGGCGAGCCCCATGCAGCGGCTCGATAGGGGGCGGCCTGACGACTGCCGCCGCGACCGGGACCAGATACCCCATGCTGCGCAGCCCGCTCCCGGCCAGGTCCCCTGATCCCGCCCGCCGCCCCATGCCCCGTGACGCGGTTCCCGCCGAAGCGGCCTGCCGCCGACCCGTTCAGCAAGCCCGCGCTGTTCATCTTTGTTCTCCAAATATCCCGGGGGGTCCGGGGGCAGCGTCCCCCGGCTTTTCGGCGCCGCGGAACGCGGCGCCGCTGGTCGCCCGAGAAGCCCGCGGCAGCGGGTGACGAGGGCGAAACCCCTCCCTCAGCCCAGCACCCGCAGGGCTGGTCCGCCGTCCGGCGCGCGGATCCGTCCGATGGCGGCGGCGGTGTAGCCTGCCTCGCGCAAGGTCGCGACCAGACTCCCGGCCTCCGCCGCGGGCACCGAGGCCAGCAGCCCGCCCGCCGTCTGCGGATCGTAGAGCAGCGCGGTGCGGGCCCCGGGAGGCGCGGCGATCCGGCCCAGCAACGCCGCGCGGTTGGCGGGGGCGATGGTCGAGGCCACGCCCGCTTCCGCCAGCGCCTCGGCCCCCTCGTAGAAAGGGACCGCCGCGAGGTCGATCTCGGCCGCCACGCCCCCCGCCTGCAGCATCTCGTCCAGGTGACCGGCCAGCCCGAAGCCCGTGACATCGGTCATGGCGCTGGCGTGTGGCGACAGGATCGCCGCCGCCGTACCCTGCATCTGGCTGAGGAACGGCCAGAGCGCCGCCACCGCCCGTCCCGGCGCGCGTTTCTGCATCTCGGCCGCCAGCAGCGTGCCCGAGCCCAGGGGCTTGGTCACGATCAGCACCTCGCCGGGCCGGGCACCGCCCTTGGTCAGGATCCGCTCTCCGGCGATGCCGGTCACCGTCAGGCCGATGGTCAGCTCCGCGCCCTGCGTGGTGTGGCCCCCGGCGATGGCGGCGCCCGCGTCGGTCAGCACGCTGCCGAGGCCCGCCATGATCTCGGCCAGGGTCCGGCCCTGCAACTCCTCGGACATCCGCGGCAGGATCAGGCTGATCAGCGCCGCCTGTGGCCGGGCGCCCATCGCCCAGACATCGCCCAGCGCATGCACCGCGGCGATGCGGGCCATCAGCCAGGGATCCTCGGTCACCGCGCGCAGGTGGTCGGTCGCCAGCACCTGCCGCATGCCGCCCAGCTCCAGCACCGCCGCGTCATCGCCCGCGCCCAGCGTCAGCGTCGCGGCGGGGGGCAAGGCGCTCAGCGCCCGGCGCAGCGCGTCGGGGCCAACCTTGGCGCCGCAGCCGCCGCACATCGGTTTCTCGCCCAGCGCCTCGGCCAGGCCCAGGCTGCGCTCGGCGGGCAGGGCGGGCGCGGGCATGGCGGGCAGGTCGTGGAACATCCGCATGAACTTGCGGTCGATTCGGTCCTTCAGCCGCCACATCGCCCGGCCATGCAGCGGCAGGCCCCATTTGTCGGCCAGCGCCTCGCGCTCGCCCAGTGAGATCAGCTTCAGATAATCGCGCTGCGGATGGAACGGGCGCATCGCCCCGCCCGAGAGCGCGGCGCGCAGGTTGTGGTGCAGGATCGGCGCCTGCCGCACGGCAAAGACCCCGGCCTTGGGCCGCGGGCTTTCGGCCATATGCGCGCAATCCCCGGCGGCGAAGACCTCGGGATGCGAGGTCGAGCGCAGCATCGGGTCGACCGTCACATAGCCCCCGGTCAGGGCGAGGCCGGTCCCGGCCAGCCAGTCCTGCGGCCTGCTGCCCGCGGCGCCGAGGGTGAAATCCGAGGGCAGGCGGCGGCCATCGGCCAGCGTGACCGCGTCGGGCGCGACCGCGACGGCCTCGGTCCCGGTCTCGACCGCGATGCCGCGGGCGTTCAGCAGTGCCAGCAGATGACGCCGCGCGGCGGCGCCGAGATGGGGCAGGGCCTCGCCGCGTTCGACCAGCGTGACCCGGGCGCGGGGCAGGCGGTGCTGCATGGCCAGCGCCAGTTCCACCCCGCCGACGCCTGCGCCCAGCACGGTGATCCTAGGCTCGGGCGGCGGGGCGGCGGTGAAGGCTTCCCAGCGTTCCGCATAGCCGCCCAGCGGCTTGGCGGCGGTGGCATGGGCGGCAAAGCCCGGCAGGGCGGGCAGGTCCGAGGTGATGCCGATATCGAGCGAGGCTGTGTCATAGGCGACGGGCGGGCGGCCCGCGACCTCGATCAGCCGCGCCTCGGGATCAAGGCCGGTGGCCCGGCCGAGAATCAGCCGCGCCCCCGCGTGCCGGGCCAGCGCCACCAGGTCCATTTCCAGCTCGGCCGCGCGGTAATGTCCGGCGATCAGACCGGGCAGCATGCCGGTATAGGGCGCGGTCGGGTTGGGGTCGATCAGGGTCAGCCGGGCGCCTGCCAGCGGCGCCATCGCCCAGCGCAGAAGCACCAGCGCATGGGCATGGCCGCCGCCGACAAGGACCAGATCGCGGGTCTGGGGAAGGGTCTGCATGGCGCCTCCGCTTTGCCCTGTTCCTAGCCCGGCAAGAGCCCCGAGGCGAGGGGGCAAAGCACCGTCGATTTCCCTCTTGACGCTGCCAGTGGGCTATCCTAGGAAGCCGCCAGCCAAGCGGTACGGGTCGATGATCCGGCGCTGGCAGCGTGGCGGAGTAGCTCAGTTGGTTAGAGCAGCGGAATCATAATCCGCGTGTCGGGGGTTCAAGTCCCTCCTCCGCTACCACATTTTCCCTCATAATATCTCCTGACCGTCCCTGTTGAGGTCGTGCTTGTGGTTGCCAGACGGGTTCAGGCCCCTTGCCGTCTTGCGGAAGACGGGTCGTCGCGGGATGCGGGCTCCTGGGGGCGGGCTCTAGGGCTTCGATCGAGACGGCAAGGCGGTCTGTCGGCTCCCCGCCAGCGCCGAGGTCTGGCTTGGCGCTTCGCCGAAGGCCGCCTTGTAGTCGACAGAGAAACGACCCAGGTGATTGAACCCCACGTCAAAGGCAATCGTTGACACGTTCTTCCGAGCCCCGCTGGTCATCAGCATCTCGCGGGCTTTCAACAGCCTGACGTTCTTGAGATATTGCATCGGGGTCGCGCCGAGGAATTCCCGGAAGCCGGTGGTCAGCCGGTCCGTCGGGACGCCGGCAATCCGGCCGAGATCCTCCAGCCGCATCTGCTCGGGATAGGAATCCTCGATGTGCTTTACCGCTTTGCGCAGATAGCCCGGCATCATGTCGGGGATCTTGCGGCGGATCTCGTCCGAGTAGTTGTTGGGATGCCGGATCAGCAGCGCGCGCACCAACGACAGTTCAAAGTCACGGTAGACGCTGGGATCACACAGCAGGCTGTCCTCGACGGCGAGTTCACGAAGATAATGCTCGGCCGTCCGCCACCATGACGACGCCGCGGCGTCGCTTGTCGGCATCCCCACATCGAAGACCAGACGCTCGGTGACCGGGGCACCGATGAGCCGTCCGAGGGCAAGGTCCATGATCCGCTTGTTGATGGTGACGAAGACTGACCGCCAGTCCCGATCCAGATCGACCTCGACATCCTCGCCGGGCGACAGGATCACCGCCTGCAGCGGGCCGGACTGATAGCGGCGGCTGCCGGACACGACCGTCTGCCGACCGCTGCGCGGCAGGCTGATCGAATAATGGCCAATGCCCGCGCCGATGCCAATCCGGGTCTCTGTCCCATAGGCCAGATATCCGAAGGTGATGTTCGAATTGGAATTGCCGCTTCCGCGATACGAAAACGAGACGTCTTTCCTGTTCATGAAATCCAGGGAATGCGGCCCGCACATGTTCACCATGAAGTCGCAAACCGGAGAAGCGTCGCGTTCGCAAACCTCAATCAGCCGTCGCGCGTTCAAGCCTGTGCCTCCGGTGTCCGTTACCTGCACGTCCGGGCGCACCAATCAGCACCGGCAGACGTCTGCCCCTGCGTGCGCGTGGATCGCCATGGGCCGCTTTGCCCCGGCCCGCGCTCTGTTCTGCGCTCGATGGAAATCAGTGTTCCGGAATCGGATTTTCCTGTCAACAGACCCGGGTCCGGCGGCCGCAGGACAGAGCGGAAAGGCGAGTCTTTGATGAAGCATTGGACGTTTTCGGCCGATCGGGCGCAGCGGTTGCCTGCTGCGGTGCGCGGGAAAGGCGGGGACGATTCGTGCCGGCGCCCCGTGCTGCCGGGTTGGCGTCGCCTGAATCTGCCGATCACGCCGCCCGGAAGGTTCGTCACTTTCGGCTTTCGATCATCGCAAACACCGCCCGGGTCAGGGGCGCGTCCGGAAGGGACAGGTCGACCAGCAGATTGAAGTGGTTTCGATCAGGCGCCGGGATCACGGTCAGGTCGTGGCCTTTGGCTTTCCACGCGGCGGCATAGGCCGCAGTCTGGCGCACGAACCCCTCGGTCTCTAGCCCGCCGACCGACAGGACAAGCGGCGGCGCCTGATCGGGTATGTGGAACAGGGGGCTGAGCCGTTCGGCCTGCTCGGGCTCCAGCCGCAGCCAGTCGTTGGCCTCGATGTCGCAGATCGGCCGGATGTCATAGAGCCCGCTCAAGCCGACGGCACCGGCCACGACATCCGCGGGAACCGAGAATTCATCCTGCCAGCCATCGGCCAGCAGCATGCCGACCAGATGCGCCCCGGCCGAACTGCCGCCCACGTGGATCCGGTGCGGATCAATCCCATAGGCAGCCCCGTTGCGGAACAGCCAGGCGACGGCGCTGCGCATTTCCCGCACCACCTCGGCGAGGGTCGCGATCGGCAGGAGGGTGTATTCCAGCACGGCCACCGCGATCCCGGCATCGGTAAAGGTGCGGGCCATCAGGGCCGCGTCGGTCTTCGATTGCGAGCGCCAGTAGCCACCATGGATGAAGACGAAGACCGGACTGGGCTGACGCGATCCCGGGACCGGAAAGAGGTCGAGCTTTTCCGCGCTGGCGGGGCCGTAGCTCAGGTCGAACAGCCCCGGGCACTCGGCCCGGGCCCGGGCGGAGAGGTCGGCGTATTCCTGCACGCAGGCGTCGAAATCCGGCACCGACGCCCGGGCATTGTATTCAATGCGGCGCTGCGCGAGGCTCGGGAAATAGAGGTCGAACCCGGGCTCAAGCATGGCGGGCCGGTGCGAGGACGGCAATCGCCTCGATCTCGAGCATCACTTCGGGATAGATCAGGGCCGATACCGAGACACCTGTGCTGGCGGGGCGGTGCGTGCCAAAGACCTCTTTGCGGACCTGCCAGTATTCCGCCGTGACCTCGTCGGTGAGGGGGCAGGCGAAATAGGTGGTCATCTTGACCACGTCCTGCATCGTCGCCCCGTCGCGGGCCAGGATGGACCGGATATTCGCAAAGCACTGGCGGGCCTGCGCGGCAAGATCGTTCACCCCGACCACGGACCCGTCCTGCCCGAGTGCGATCTGACCCGAAAGGTAGATCGTGTCCCCGGCGCGAACGGCGGGGGCGGGGGGCAGCGCGGCCTCCCAGTCCCATTCAGCCGCGATTGTTCGGATATGGCGGGTGGTCATGCGGGTCCTCTGTCTCTTGTCTGATCGGGCGACGCGGCAGCCGGTTTGGCGCCCTTCGCCGGGTGCTGCGATCATCTGAACGGCCCGAGGTCAGGATGGCTATCCGGATTTCAGGGCAGTCCTATCCAGGTCGCGGACCCCGAGACGCCGGAATTCGCTGCCGTGAAAGACCAGCGGCTCGACCGCGGGTGAAATGGACAGGGATTCGAGCGCCAGCAGGACGAACCCATGGTCCCCGGCATCGAGGACATCGGCGATCGAGCAATCGAACCAGGCCGCCGCACCCTCGATGAAGACGGCCCCCTCGGCGGTCGCGCAATGGGCGATCGCGTCGAACTTGCTCTCGTCCCGGGACGCCAGACGCCGCGCTGCGCCGTCCTGCGCGTCGCCCAGCACGCTGATCCCCAGACGGGGCGCGCGAGTGAGCCGAGGCCAGGTCTTCGAGGTCCACTGCACGCAGAAGGCCACCAGCGCCGGGTCCATGGACACCGCGACAAAGCTGCTGGCCACCATGCAGAGGGGCCGGCCGTCCTCCATCGCCGCGACTGCGACGACCCCTGAGGGGAAGCGGCCGTAGGCGGTTCTCAGGAGTGTCTGGCGGTCCTCGGCCGCCGTCAGCGGCAGGGGCGCCGGGTTGGCCTTCGGGTCCCGGGTCATGCTTGGCCGCCCGATGCGCGGACCATGGCGGCGATCACCGGCCCCCACCTGGTCGCATAGGCGTCGATCTGCTCGCCTCCCGCATAGGTCTTGTCGGACAGATAGAGCCCCGGCGCCGGGCAGATCGCCCCCAGTTCCACCAGAACCGGCTTCAACAGAAGGTCCGGCGCCAGGGCATGCGCGGGTCCTGCGCCCAGCATCAAAGGCACCGCAACGACGCCCCGCAGCCCGTCGCCGGTGGCGAACTGGTCGAGGAACAGCTTGAGAAGGCCCGAATAAGTGGCCTTGAATGTCGGCGAGGCGACGATGACGAGCCTGGCCTTCGCGGTGGTGTCGACGGCACTGGTGACGGCGTCGTTTCCCCATTCGAGCAGCCCGGCCCCCAGGTTGATGACGTCGATCACCTGGCTCGGCTTTTCACCCGTCAGGGCGGTGGCCAGCAGACTGGCGGCATCCAATGTGCGCGATCCCGGTCGCGGATTTCCGACGACGACGATGGTGGACATGAAGCTTCCTCCGGCTATGTGCCGCGCCATTCGACAGGCGGATGGCGGGGGAATCTATCCACTTCCCGCCTGACGCTATCCAGATCTGCCGGGCAGGCCCGCGCGCGCCCTCCGGACCCGCAGCGGCTGGATAAACACCGGGGTGCAATCGGATAGTCAGCCGCAGCTTTCCCGAACAGATTTTTCCGATCATGCCGGCCAGCTCCGTGTCGGTCCGGTCAGACAGATCCGAAGGGAAACGCCATGCCCCCCATTTCCGAAGCCATCGAGCGCCTTGCCGCGGGCCAGATCGTGATCGTCGCCGACGATGCGAACCGCGAGAACGAGGCCGACCTCGTCGTCGCCGCCGAGCTTTGCACGGTCGAGCAGATGGGATTCATCATCCGGCATGGCTGCGGCATCGTCTGCGTGCCGCTGGCAGCCGACCTGGCGGAACGGCTGAACCTGCCGCCCATGGTCAGCGCGAATGACGCTCCGCTCGCGACGGCCTTCACCGTCAGCGTCGATGCGCGCCGGGGGCTGACGACCGGCATCTCGGCCAGCGAGCGGTGCATGACGGCACGGATGCTTGCGGATCCGACGGCGAATGCTGCCGATTTCGTGCGTCCCGGCCACATGTTCCCGCTTGTCGCCCGGAACGGCGGGGTGCTGGAACGCCCGGGTCACACGGAAGCGGCGGTCGACCTCTGCCGTCTGGCCGGTCTGAGCCCGGTCAGCGTGATCTGCGAGCTGTTCAACGACGACGGCACCGTGATGAAGGGCCGCCAGGTCGAGGACTTTGCCCGGCGTCACGGCCTCGCCCTGCTGCACATCCGCGATATCGCGGCCTTCCGGCGCGGTCATTCGTCTGAAGGCGGTGCGCCGTCGATGCCCGCCCTCGCCACGGCCTGACGCCGTGCCGACGCCACAGATTCCCCCCCAATTCCAGAAGATACAGGAGCAGAGCCTTGACCAGAAAGATCGAAGCGGGCGTTTTTATCCCGACGGTCCGCAGCGGATGGATCCATTCCCGCAACGCGCCCCATACCCCCGGATCCTATAAACACGCGCTCGAAGTCACGCGCCTGGCCGAGTTCCTGGGCTTTGACTTCGTGCTCAGCCCGCAGAACTGGCGCGGCGCGCAGGGGCCGCACCGCTACTGGGGCGACACGGTCGATTCCATCGCGGCGGCGGGCGCGCTGAGCCAGGCGACGGACCGGATCAAGATCTGGTGCACGGCGCATGTCTCGGTCCACAAGCCCGCCGCGATTGCCAAGATCGTCGCCTCGCTGTCCGAAATCAGCGAGGGGCGCATCGGCCTGAACGTGGTCACCGGCGGCAATTATACCCAGCTGCAACCGCTCGGGTTCTGGGACACGCTCGATCACGACGAACGCTACGACATGGCCGAAGAGTGGGTGAAAGTCATCCGCAGGTACTGGGCCGAAGAGAGCGTGACCCACAAGGGACCGTATTTCGAGGCAGACGGCGGCATCCTCAGCCCTCGTCCGGCGATCCGGCCGACGATCATCAATGCCGGGGCCTCACCGCGTGGTCTGCGCTTCGCCATCGAGAATTGCGACGTGGCCTTCATGATGGCCGGGGACGATCCGCGGTTCGTGGACTCCGCGCGGGCGGCGAAGGACATGGCGCGCAAGCTGAACAAGCCGGATTTCAAGGTCTATGGCCTGATGACGATCATCCCCGGCGAGACCGAGGACGAGGCGCAGGCGCTGCTGGACCACTTCGAGGCGGGTGTCGATCTCGAAGGGCTGGCCGATCTGGCGCGCGGCTACGAGCAGAACACCAAGGGGTTCGACAAGCTCAGCAGTTCGTCCCTCAGCCCGTTGGGCGGGCCCAAGTACAAATCGGTGATGCCCGGCGCTTTGGTCGGGGCCTATGACACCCTGGCCGAGAGGATCGCCGAACGCGTCGAGGCGGCGGATCTGGACGGCATCCTGATCATCGTCCCCGACTACATCTCGCATCTCAATCAGCTGGGCACGCGCACGCTGCCCCGGCTGGCCGATTTCGGCGTCGAGTGCCGCGTGCGCGGTCGCTAGGCGACCCGGCAGGCGTGCCCCCTCCCGTTGCGGCGCCTCGACCTCGCGACGGGACCAAGAAACCAGAAACAGACCGCCAACAGAGAGAACCCATGACCATGATCCGCGACAAATCACCCCGTTTCCCGTGCGCCAAGGCCCGGACCACCCTGCTTGCAACCCTGTTCGGGATAGGAACGGCGGCCTCGGTTCAGGCGCAGGACCGGACCATCGCCTTCTTCGCGTCGATTTCGCAGAACGGTCTGAATCAGGCCATGTACCAGGGCATGCAGGACCGCGCGGCCGAGCTGGGGGTGCGCACCTCGCTCTATGACGGCCAGTTCAACCCCGGCCTGCAATACAGCCAGCTCGAGGATGTCGTGGCCGGCAATCAGGCCGATGCTGCCGTGGTCTTTCCCATCGACTCGGTCGGCATCGCCGGGGCGGCGGCCGAGATGGCCGCGGCGGGCGTGCCGATTGTCGCGATGATGTTTCCTATCGGCCCGGAACTCGACCGGCTGGAGCCTCAGGTGCCCGGCGTTGTCACGACAATCGGCTTCTCGACCGTCGGCACCTCGGTCCAGCAGGCCGAGGACGTGGCCCGGCATTGCGCCGATATCGACCCCTGCAACGTGGTCGTGATGGTTGGCCGGATGGTCTATCCCTTCGATCAGCTGCGCTTTGACGCCTACGCGTCTGTGCTGGACCAGCACCCCAACATCCATCTGGTCGCCACGGTCGAGGGCAACTACGACCCGTCCACCGCGCTGGCCGTCATGGAGGACGTGCTTCAGGCCAACCGGGAGGTGCACGCCGTCCTGTCGGTGGCCGACCAGCATCTGATCGGCGTCGAGATCGCGCTGGAAGCGGCCGGTATCGACGTCGCGCCGGTCTATCTGTCGGGCGCGGGCGGAGCCTCCATCGCCATCGAGGCGATCCGCGAGGGAAGGTGGGATGCGACGGTCGGCGGCTTTCCCTACACCATGGGCCGGATCGCCGTGGATGCGGCGATCGCCAGCCTGAACGGCGACACCGTGCCGCCCGTGCACGACATGGAGGCGCTGGCGCCGCTGCCCACCATCATCGACCGCGCCATTCTGGATGCCCATCCCGAGTTTGAGGCCGAATGGCTGCAATGACCGCCGCGTGACCCGGGGAGGCCGGGCAACCGGCTGCCCCTCGCGGTTGCGCAGGTCGATGGCTTTGATGAAAGAGGGCAGGTTTCCATGGCACATGACAGGGACAAGGTGACCCACGGCCCCGGCGCCCCCGCGGTCAGACTGGTCGGCATCCGCAAGTCCTTCGGCGGCGTCGACGTGCTGAAGAATGTCGACGTGGACTTCCGGCAGGGCGACATCCACGGCATCGTCGGCGAGAACGGTGCGGGCAAGTCCACCGTCGGCAAGATCGCCGGCGGCTATTACAGCGCCTCCGATGGCTATCTTGAGGTCTTCGGCGAAAGGCCGGCGGCCTGGGACCCGGTCGCGGCCCTGTCCAGAGGCGTCGCGATCATGCATCAGGAATTGCAGATCGTGCCGCATCTGACGGTCGCCCAGAACGTCTTTCTGGGGATCGAGCAAACCTTCGGCGGCCTTCTCAGGCGCAACGAGGCCGCGCGGTTCGCCGCCATCGTGCAGAGCTGCGGCTTCGACCTGGACCCGGATGTTCCGGCGCATCGGCTCAGCGTGGCCGATCAGCAGAAGATCGAGATCATGCGCGCGGTGGCGCGCGAGGCGCGGGTGGTGGTCATGGACGAGCCGACCGCCTCGTTGACGGCCAACGAGATCGCGCGGCTGCACGTCACGATGCGGCGCCTGCGCGTCATGGGGCGGACGGTGATCTATGTGTCGCATTTCCTCGAGGACATCCTGGAGACCTGCGACCGCATCACCATCATGCGCGACGGTGCGGTCGTGCGCACGAGTGATGCAAGGGACGAGACGAAGGCGACGCTGGTGTCGGGCATGCTGGGGCGCAGCGCGGCCGAGGTCGCCTATCCGCCGCGGCCCGAGACGGCGGACCGGGCAGCCCCACCCTTGCTGAAGGTGGTCGGCCTGTCGGCGCCGGGCATCCGCGACATCTCGTTGCAGATCTTTCCCGGTGAGATCGTCGGGCTGGCCGGACTGGTCGGCAGCGGCCGGACGGAGATTGCCCGGGCGATCTTTGGTGCGGATCGCGCCACCGGCGGGCAGGTCTTCCTTGCCGGGCGGCCCTATGACGCCCGCTCGCCCGAACGCTCGGTCCTCCGCGGCATCGCGATGGTGCCCGAAGACCGGCGCAAGCAGGGCTTGACGATGACCCAGCCGGTGCGGCGCAACCTGACCCTGCTCGGCCTGTCGCGATTTGTCCGCCTGGGTTTGCTGAAACGCGCGCCGGAAGTCGCAGAAACCCGGCGGCTGATCGGCCACTTCGGGATCCACCCCGCCCAGGTGGATGGCGATATCTCGACCTATTCCGGCGGGAACCAGCAGAAGGCGCTGATCGGCAAATGGATCCTCAACGATCCCGATGTCGTCATCCTCGACGAGCCGACCCGCGGCGTCGATCTTGGCGCCCGGCGCCGTATCCACGACGTCGTCACCGAACTGGCCCGCGCCGGCAAGGCGGTGCTGGTCATCTCGTCGGATATCGACGAGGTGCTCGGCCTTTCGCATCGCGCCTACCTGGTGCGCCGCGGGCGCATCGCAGGCGAGGTGCGCCCGGACCATACGGACAAGGATCGCGTGCTGCGGCGCCTGTTCCAGACCGAAGACACCTCTGACGCGGAGCGCGAAACAGCATGACCCCCTCGACCCTGACCGGCCCGAAGCCGGCCTTGCCCCGTCCTGCTGCCGGTGCCGTCCTGCGGTTCTTGCAAAGGAACGCGGTCGCCATCGTGATCGTCCTGCTGATGATCGCGCTGTCCAGCCTGAGCCCCTCCTTCCTGACGGCCCGGAACCTGCTCAACATCCTGAACCAGAATGCGCCGCTGGCGATCATGGCCGCCGCCATGACAATGGTGGTGATCTGCGGCGGTTTCGATCTGTCGGTGGGGGCCATGTTCGCGGTCTGCGGGGTGTCGGCCGCCTGGGTTGCGGTCAATGTCGATCCGGTTCTGGGATTGCTCGCGGCGCCCGTGGTCGGTCTGGCACTGGGATTGTTCAACGGGCTCGTGGTCTCGTACCTCAGCATCCATTCCTTCCTGGCGACCCTTGCGACGGCGATGGTGTTCCGCGGCATCGCCATCCTTGTCACCGGGGGGACGCTGATCCCTGTCCGCGACGCCGCCTTTACCTGGCTTGGACGCGGGACGATCGGCAGCGTGAACATTGCCATTCTGCTTCTGGTCGTGGCGGTCGGGCTGCTGATGGTCCTGCTCAACGGGACCGTGTTCGGTCGGCATGTCTATTCCGTCGGCGGCAACGAAGAGGCGTCGATCCTGTCAGGGATCCGTACCCGCCGCATCCGCACCCTCACCTTCGTGCTCTCCGGTCTCGCTGCAGGCCTCGCGGCGGCCATTGCGGTGTCGCGGGTGTCCATGGGCAATGCGGGCATCGCCGTCGGCATGGAACTCGAGGTGATCGCCGCCGTCATCATCGGGGGCACGAGCATCTATGGCGGCAAGGGCGCGATCTGGCGGTCGGTCGCCGGGGTCTACATGCTGGCGCTGATAAACAACGGGTTCAACATCCTGAACATCGATCCTTTCTTCAAGGAGGTCACCACGGGCCTTGTCATTCTGGCGGCCGTCGCGATCAGCGCGACCGCACGGCAGAAGTAGAACCCTCCAGGCCCGCGTCTTCCGCGCCGCTGCGGGGCCAGGTCCAGGCGGTGCGCAGGATGAAGGCCAGAAGCAGCAGCTCCAGCCCGATGGAGAAGCCGAAGAAGATCGTCCAGGTCTCGCCCGCCGCGTTGATCGCCGAATAGGGGATGTAGATCAGCCCGACGACCAGCGAGGTGATGCGGACCGCCGGGGCGCTCAGGATCAGCGAGGCCAGGATCATCAGGGCCGGGATGGCGACCGAGGTGAAGGCCATGACCAGGAAGCTCTGGCTGACCTCGAACTCCCAGACATAGCCCTCGAGGATCCGCTGCAGATGGCCGGGTTTATAAAGCACCAGGTGATCGACATAGAGATAGAGGAACATGAAGTTGGTCCAGGCGGCGGCGAGCTGGATCTTCACCGGGATCTGCGGGTCGTCGAGCGGGGCTGAGGCGGGCATCGGCCAGTCCTTCTGAGGCCCGTCGCGCGGTGGCGGACGGGGGAGGGGTGCGGTAACAGGGGTGGTTCGGTCGGTGGAAACGGACCGGTGGATTATCGCGTCCGTACGCTGTACGCTTTGCCGTACGCTGTACGGAATGTCAAGATCGCCATGCCAGGGAGGTGCCGGTGAGCGCAGAGGCCGAGGGCGCCGGGGGGCAGGAACCCCTCAGCAGGGAGCGGGTGCTCCGCCGGGCGCTGGCGCTGGCCGACGCCGACGGGATCGAGGCCTTGAGCATGCGCAAACTGGCGCGGGAGCTGGGGGCGGGGGCGATGTCGCTCTACCACCACGTTCGCGACAAGGAGGCATTGCTGGACGGCATCGTCGATCTGGTCTTCGCCGAGATCGCGCTGCCGGAGGCGCAGGCCGAGTGGCAGGCGGCGGTGCGGGCGTGGGCCCTGTCGGCCCGCGCCGTGCTGGCCCGCCATCCCTGGGCCATCGGGCTGATGGAATCGCGCACCGCCTCGGGCCCGGCCACGCTGCAGCACCGGGAGGCGATGATGGCGGTCCTGCGCCGGGCGGGGTTCCCGATCCGCCGGGCGATCCACGCCAATTGGCTGCTGGACAGCTACCTCTATGGTTTCGCCCTGCAGGAGGCGAGCCTGCCCTTCGCGGGGGCCGAGGATTTCGCCGGGATGACCGAGGCGGTGTTCCTGCCGCAGCTCTCGGCCACGGAGTACCCCTGCCTGACCGAGGCCGCCACGGCGCTGCTGCAGGAAGGCTATGACCCGGCGGCGGAATTTGCCTATGGGCTCGACCTGATCCTCGACGCGCTCGAGCGGGACCGGCGGTCGACCTAGGGCCGGTCCGGGCTCTTGACACACACGATCATACAATCATATCACTTTCCTCGCTGAGGGCGCTGCGTCGCGGCCGCCCCCGGCAGCAGCTGGGTGCGAGGGGAGGGGACGCATGAGCGACAAGCATGTTCTGGTGGCGGGCGGCGGGCCGGTCGGGTTTCTGACGGCGCTGGGTCTGGCCCGGGCCGGTATCCGGGTCTCGCTGGTCGAGGCCGAGCCCGAGATCGTCAATTCGCCCCGCGCCATGGTCTATCATTGGTCGGTGCTGGAGGGGCTGGACCGGCTGGGCGTGCTGGACGACGCGCGCAAGATCGGTTTCGTGAAGCAGGAATTCTCGCATTGGCTGTTTCGCACCAATGAGCGGATCAACTGGTCGCTCGACGCGCTCGACCCGATCACGCCCTATCCCTTCAACCTGCATCTGGGTCAGAACGAGCTGGCGCGGATCGCCTGGCAGCATCTGGAGCGCCTGCCCGGGACCTCGGTCCGGTTCGGCACCAAGATCAGCGGGCTCACGCAGGATGCCTCGGGCGTCAGCGTCACCTTGCAGACGCCGCAGGGGCCGGTGGACGAGCGTTACGATTGGGTGATCGGCGCCGATGGCGGCGGCAGCACGGTGCGCGAGAAGCTGCTGGGCCTCAATTTCTTCGGCATCACCCATCCCGAGCGTTTCATCGCCACCAATGTCCGCCACGATTTCCGCCAGCACGGGTTCCTGTTGTCGAACCTGACGATCGACCCGGTCTATGGCGCGATCATCGTGCGGATCGACGACAGCGACCTGTGGCGGATCACGGTGATGGAGGATGCGTCCCTCCCGCTCGATGGCGTGCCCGAGCGGATGGATGCCTTCTATCGCACCTATGCGCCGGGGATCGAGGGCTACGAGCTGGTGCAGTATTCGCCCTACCGGATGCACCAGCGCTGCGCCGATACGATGCGGGTGGGCCGCGTGGTGCTGGCGGGCGACGCCGCGCATATCACCAATCCGACGGGCGGGCTGGGGCTGACCTCGGGGCTGTTCGATGTCTATCACCTGCTGGAGGTGATGACGGCGGTCCTGCTGGAGGGGGCGTCCGAGGATCACCTCGACACCTATTCCGACCGGCGCCGCCAGATGTTCATCGAGCGCGCCTCGCCGCAGGCGGTGGTCAACAAGCGGCTGATCTTCCACGCCTATCAGGACAGCTGGCTGGAGGAACGGCTGGCCTTCCTGCGCCGCCTGCCGGATGAGCCGGATGTGGTGCGGCAGATGGCGGGGTTCACCAAGACGCTGGAAACCCACATGGACCGCTGACAGGAAAAGGGGCGCCGCGGCGCCCCTTTTTCGTGGGTCCGTTCTCAGGTCCGGTTTCCGGCCGGATCGCCGCCGGGGCCGGTCAGGGCTGAGAGCGGCACCTCGCTCCAGATACCGGAAAGTGCGGTCAGCAGGGCTTCCGCATCCGCCGGATCGCGGCACTGCGCGCGCAACTTCGCCGCCAGCGCCGCATCGCCCAGCGGGCGGCCGGGGCTGCCCTCGGCCTCGTCGATGCTTCGCGAGAGGGTGCGCCCGTCCTCAAGCCACAGAGTCACCCTTGCGCCGTCGACGGTGAAGCCGGGATCCGCGACCATGGGCCCGACGCGGGTGCGGAGCGCGGCGATCTGCGGGTCGGCGGCGGCCTCGGCATCCACCTCGGCCGGGCCGAAGCGGCCGCGCAGCAGCGCCGCGCTGACGCAATGCTGGGCGCAGACCTGAAGGTCGCGCGGCAGGCGGGCGAGGGGCCGGTCGGTGCGGTCGAGAAGCAGCTGGCAGCCGGCGATCTCGATCCGGGCGATGGCGGCGGCGCCGAGGTCGGCCCGCAGGGCCAGCGCCGCCTCGATCACCGGGTTCAGCACCACGCCGCAGGGATAGGGCTTTGGCATGTTGCGGGCGAAGGACCAGTCCTGGCCGAGGCCCCGCGCCAACCCCTCCAGATCCGGCCGGTCCGTCACCAGCCGCAGATAGCCGCGCGGGCCTTCCAGCGGCGTCTCCGGCCCCGCGACGCCCTCGGCCGCCATCAGCGCCGCCAGCACCCCGGCTTGCGCCGCGTTGCCGACGCCGGTGCTCTTGGCCATGGTGCCCAGGGTCTCGACCGTGCCCGAGGCCTGCGCGGTGGCATGGCCCAGCGCCCAGAGGCTTCGCCGGGCATCGAGGCCCAGAAGCCGCGCCGCCGCCAGTGCCGCCCCCAGCGCGCCGGTCGTGGCGGTGATGTGCCAGCCGCGGCGGTAGTGTTCGGGCGAGACGGCATCGGCCAGACGGCAGGCCACTTCGCAGCCCAGCGTGAAGGCGGTCATCGCCTCGGCCGGGGCGGTCCCCAGATCCTCGGCCAGCGCCGTCACCGCGCCGAGGACGGGCGCGGTCGGGTGCAGGATCGTCGGCGCATGGGTGTCGTCGAAATCGAGGAGGTTGCAGAGCATGGCATTGGCGAAGGCCGCCCGCGTCACGTCGAGCTGCGGCCCGCCCGCGATCACCCCGGCCCGGGCGGGGCCCGACAGACGGGTCAGCACCCGCAGCATCGCCGCCGCATCGGGGTCGCGTCGCCCGGCGATGCCCGCGGCCAAAGCGCTGGTGACAGACCGGCGGGCGAGGTCGCGCAGCGCGGGCGGGATCGCTTCGGTCGGCGTCTCGGCGGCGAAGCGGGCCAGCGCCGCCGAGGGGGAGGGCGCGCTCATTCCGGCGTGGCCAGGTCGATGATCGTGGCCATGTCGGCGGCGCTGTCGAGCGACCAGAGCGCCCCGATCAGCGCCTCGGTCCGCGGGGGCGTCAGCACCTCGGCCTGATCGCGGAACTTCTGCGCCAGCTGGTCGTCGGACAGCGGCCGGCGGATATTGCCGATGGAGGCATCCAGCTCCTTGGTCAGCACCCGCCCGTCCTTCAGGCGCAGCGTCACATGCACCCCATCCTCGGGCACCTTGTCCGAGGCCCGGGGCGTGACCCGTGCCCGCATCGCCTTCACATCGGCGGCGTTCACCGTCTCGTCGCTGAATTCCTCGCGCCCGGCGCGGTGGCGGGCCAGGGCGATCCCGGCGGCGTGGTAGATCGAGAACTTGCCTTGCAGGCCGACGGTGATGTCCTTCTGGTTGCACAGGTCCAGCACCAGCGGCGCCACGTCCAGCTCGACCGCCTCGATCATCTCGGGCGTCAGGCCATGCGCCGCGACCAGTTGCAGGCAGGCGTCGATGGTCGGATGGACGACGATGCCGCAGGGGAAGGGCTTGTAGGTATTCTCGTGCAGCAGCGGATCGCGGCCGAGGTCGCGGGTAACAAGCGACAGATCGAACGTGCCCGAGGTGCCGGTCGTGACATGGGCAAAGCCGCGCGGCCCTTCCAGCGGCGTCGGCCCGGCGGTGAAGCCCTTGGCGGCCAGCAAGGCGGCCATGTAGCCCGCCTCGGCCGAGCGGCCGGGATGCAGCGATTTCGCCATGGCGCCGAAATTGTCGCGGATCCCGGCGGCCTGCGTCGCGGCGAGGCCCAAGGCGTGGCGCATCTGCTCGGGGGTCAGGCCCATCAGCCGGCCGATGGCCGCCGCCGCGCCGAAGACACCGATGGAGCCCGTGGAATGCCAGCCCGCCTGGTAATGCGCGGGATAGGTGGCGTTGCCGATCCGGGTGACGGCCTCGTATCCCAGAATGAAGGCGTGCAGGAAATCCGCGCCGCTGACCGGGTTGGCGCTGGCATAGGCAAAGAGCGCCGAGGCCACGGGCGAGGTCGGGTGGATGTAGTTCGAGGGCGTCGTGTCGTCGAAATCATGGACATGCGAGCTGATGCCGTTGATCAGCGAGGCCAGCAGCGGGTCGAACCCCTCGCGCCGGCCCAGCGCCCGGGCGGTCGGCGCCCCGCCGAAGGGGCCGCGGGCGGCGATGGCGATCTCGACCGCCTCATGCTCGGCCCCGCCCAGCGCGCAGCCAACGATATTGACCAGCGCGCGCCTAGCCTCGTGCCGGTCGCGGTCGCTGATGGCCTCGGGGCGCTGGGTGGCGAGGTGGTCGGCCAGTGCCTGGGACACGCCCTGCGGCGTTGCGGTTGCGGTCATGGGGGTCTCCTCGGACGCGGTGGCTGGGCGGCGGGGCAGGGCCCGGCGCCGGTTCGGTCGATGCGCGGCGCGGGGCCGCAGGAAAGGCACCTCCCGGTCCGGCGATTCGCGGTGTGGCCGCGGAGGGATCGCTGCGAGTCGGGGGTTGGCTTCAGAATCATCATACAATACTACCATAATCAACCTTAAACTCGCTTAACGGCCCCTCCGCGGTGCGGCGCCATCATCCGGTTGAAATAAAACAGGAATTACTGGCGGGAGTGGCATTTTCTTGGCTAAGGCCATTGTTCTTGAGTTATGATTGTATGATTGCTATACAGTAATCAGGTTCGACCCGGCCACCACCTCGGAGGAAGGCGGTGGCAAAGGGGCGATGCGTAAGCCGCACCGGGCATGGCCCCGGACGCGCGAAGGAGGAGCCATGACGCTTCTGGATGTGCCCCGGATCGCCCTCGATCCGTTCACCTACGAGACCATTCCCGACAATCTGGAGATCATGCGCGAGGCGCTGGCGCAGGCGCCGGTCTGCTGGCTGGAGCCTTACGGCGTCTACGTCACCGGGCGCCATGCGCTGGCGCAGGTCATGTTCAAGGAATGGGAGGTCTTCACCTCGACCGTGAAGGCTTTCGGCGAGCGCGAGTTCATCCGCAAGACGCTGGTGCAGGAGGATCCGCCTGATCATGGCCGCGTGCGCAAGCCGATGATGAGCCTGTTCTCGCCGCTTGCGCTGAAGGAATACGACGCCTATTTCCGCGCCGAGGCCGAAAAGATGGCCGACGAGATCGTGGCGATGGGCGAGGTCTACGGCGTCGAGGACATCGCCGCGCGCTATGTGCTCAAGGTCTTTCCCGACATTCTGGGCGTGATCGACATGGACCGGCCGCGGCTGCTGCCCTGGGCCGACCTCGCCTTCAATTCCAACGTGCCGGGCAATCAGGTCTTCCTCGATTGCAAGGCGCGCAGCGGCGATGTGCTGGAATGGTTCGCCCATCAGATGCGGCGCGAGAATTTCCGCCCCGACAGCATGGGCGGCCAGATCTTCCGCATGGCGGACGAGGGGATCCTGTCGCTGGAAGACGCGCAGACGCTGGTGGTCATCATCTTCAGCGCCGGGTTCGACACGACGATCCTGGCCATCGGCAACGGCTTGAAGCTGCTGGCCGACAACCCCGACCAATGGGACCGCCTGCGCGAGGCGCCGGAGCTGGTGCGCACCGCCTTCGAGGAAACGCTGCGCATGGAACCGCCTGCGCGCAGCGTCGGCCGGGGCGTGACGCGCGACACCGACCTGTGGGGCGTGCCGCTCAGGGCCGGGGACAAGGTGGCGTCCTTCCTCAATGTGGTGGGCCGCGATCCGGCGGTCTGGGACGACCCTGACAGCTTCCGCGTCGACCGGCGCAAGGTGCTGGGTCACATGGCTTTCGGCGCGGGCGTCCATGCCTGCGCCGGGCAGGCGCTGTCGCGGATGGAATACTCGGCCATCATCGGCGCGCTGGTGTCCCGCGTGCGCCGGATCGAGCCGACGGGCCCCGCCGAACGCAAGATCAACAACAATGCCTCGGGCTTTGCCCGGGTGCCGCTGCGCCTGATCCCGGCCTGACCGGGGCAGCGCAGCACGCCGACGATGGCGGATCGCCAAGGCCCGCGGAGGGGGTCGCGCGATCCGTCCGACATCACGGATCCAGGGAGGGACCAATGAACGTGACGACGAGACTGGGGCGCTTCGGCGCCTGCGCGCTGACCGCGCTGAGCCTGATGACCGCCACCACCGGCGGGGCAGGGGCGCAGACCGTGCTGCGCATGGCGACGGCGCTGCCGGAAAACCACCTCTACATGAACGAGGTCTACACCCCGTTCATCGAGCGCGCCAACGAGGCTGCGGCCGGGCAATTCACCATCCAGCCCTTCCCGCCGCCCTTCGCCACCAACACCAACATGCTGGACCGCGTGGTCTCGGGCGTGGCCGATATCGGCATCATCCAGATGCCCGCCATCGGCGTGCCCTTCCCGCGGACCGATGTGATCGGCCTGCCGAACCTGACCAGCAGTTCCGAGGCGGCGATGGCCGCGCTCTGGGGGCTCTATGAGGACGGCATGCTGGACGCGGCGCTGAGCGAGCAATTCGTGCTCTTGGGCTTTGTCACCGCCACCGCGCCCCGGCTCTTCACCCGCTTCCCGGTCCATGCCGCGGCCGATCTGCAGGGCCGCCGCATCCGCATCACCGGCCGCGCCACCTCGGACGTGATCGAGGCGCTGGGCGGCGCGCCGACCTCGATCTCGATCACCGAGGTCTATCAGGCGCTGGACCGTGGCGTGGTCGAGGGGCTGACCACGGCGATCAACGCCGTCGCCGCCTTCCACTTCAACGAGGTGGTCAGCTACGGCGTCGAGAACTTCGCCTTCGGTCTGGTGCCGGGTGCGGTGATCATGAACCGTCAATCCTATGACCGGCTGACCGACGAAGGCCGCGCGGCACTGGCCGAGGTCACGGGGCTGGACCTGTCGGTCTTCATCGGCCGGGCCATGGACGAGATCGACGCCGAGTCGCGTCAGGTGCTGGTCGGCGCGGTCGAGATGACCGACCTCTCGCCCGAGGAACTGGCGATCTGGCAGGCGGCGACCGAGCCCGCGATCCGCAACTGGGTCGAGAGCACCGACAACGGCGCCGCGATCCTCGACTCCTACCGCGAGCGCGTGGCGGCCTACCGCCGCGCCGAGTGATCCGAGGGGCCGGGGTGCGCGTGCCTGCGCGCCCCGGCCTCTGCCTGTCGACAGCAAGATCGGGCGGGGGCCGGCGCGACCGGCCGCCTGCCCGTTGAAACCCGTCCGTTGAAAGGGGCTTGGGCAGATGGCTCAAGAGAACGCAGACCTGACCCTCACCGCGGCCGAGACCGCCCCTGACGCAGCGGGCGGCCTTGACCGTCTGGCGCGGGGGCTGGCGGGGCTGACCAGCCTGATGGCCGTGATCGGCATCGGGCTTTTCCTGGTGGTCGGCGTGACGATGTCGGTCGATGTGGTGATCCTGCGTACCATCTTCGTGGTCTCGATCCCCGGCTCGAACGAGATCTATGCCGCGCTGATGTGCACGGCCATCGCGCTGGTGATGCCCAACGGTCTGGCGGCCCGGGCGATTCTGGAGATGGACCTTCTGGTCAACACCTTCTCGCCCCGTGTCGTCGCCTGGCTCCGGTGCCTCGGCGCCACGATCTTTGCCGGTTGTCTGGTGGCGCTGGCCTGGGCGATCTGGGGGCAGGTCGAGATGGCCTGGCAGACGGGCTCGCAATCGCTGCTGTTCCAGATCCCCTATTGGTATTCCTACGCGCTGATCCTGTTTGCGCTGGTCGTCTCGCTGCCCGTCTCGCTGGTCAACGTCGCGCTTCAGGCGCGCGAGATCCCCGGGGCGCCGGTGGCGGGGGGCCTTTCCGCGCTGGTCGCGGGCGTCGCGGTTCTGGCGGTTGGGTACTGGCTGGCCGCGACCTATCAGACCTATTTCCTCAGCAACATGATGATGAGCGCGCTCTGGCTGGTGCTGGCGCTCTGGGTGATGATCCTGCTCTTCGTGCCGGTCGCCGCGGCGCTCACCTTCTGCGCGCTGGTCGGCGTCATGGGCTTCTTCGGCAGCGGCGCCGCGGTCAGCGTGCTGGGGTCCGAGACGGTGGGCCTGCTCACCTCGGCCGACCTCGCCATCATCCCCTTCTTCCTGATGATGGGCAGCTTCGCCGTCACCAGCGGCATGGCGAGCGACATCTACCGGCTGGCCAACGCGCTGTTTTCCCCGTTCCGGGGCGGGCTGGCGCTGGCGACGGTGGCGGGCTGCGCGGGTTTCGGGGCGCTGACCGGATCCTCCATCGCAACGGTCGCCACCATCGGCTCGGCCGCCTTCCCCGAGATGAAGAAGCGCGGCTATTCGCCGGCGCTCTCGGCCGGGACCATCACCGCGGGCGGCACGCTGGGCCAGCTCACGCCGCCCTCGACCGCCATCGTCGTCTACGCGCTGCTGGTCGAGGAATCGATCGGGTCGCTCTACATGGCGCTGCTGATCCCGGCGGCGGTGACGCTGGCGCTTTACATGGTGGCCATCGTCCTGTCGGTCCGGCTGGGCGCTGCGGGACCTGCGGGCGAGCCCTGGAACCCGCGCGAGATCGGCGCGGCGGCGGTGCGCTGCATCCCGGCCTTCATCCTGTTCGGGCTGGTCATCGGCGGCATCTTCTTCGGCGTCTTCACCGCGACGGAAGCGGCCTCGCTGGGCGCGATCCTGGCGGTGGCGGTGACGCTGCTGCGCGGGAGGCTGACGCGGCAGAACTTCCTGCAAGTGGCCTCGGACACCACGAAATCCACCTCGATGATCTATTTCCTGATCATCGGCGCGCTGACCCTGACCTTCCTCATGTCCTCGACCGGGGTGGCGCAGGAACTCTCGCGCATGCTGCTCGACACCCAGCTTGAGCCCTGGATGATCGTGTCGCTGATCGCCATCCTGTTCATCCTCCTGGGCACGATCATGGACAGCATGACGATCATGATGATCACCGCCTCGACCACCGGGGCGCTGATGCAGGGGCTCGGCTATGACCTGATCTGGTGGGGCGTGATGATGGTCGTGGTGGTCGAGATCGGCGTGATCACCCCGCCTTTCGGCATCAACCTGTTCATGATGCGCTCGGTCGCACCGGAACTCAGCCTGACCGAGATGTACCGGGGCGTGATCCCCTTCGTCGTGGCGGACCTGCTGAAGGTGGCGCTGCTGATCGCCCTGCCGGGGCTGCCCCTGCTGCTGCTCAGCTGAGCGGTGGCCCATCGAAAACAAGGAGAGGGACATGGCCGGATTCGGCAGTTTTGAGGGCCGGACGGCGGTGGTGACCGGCGGGGCTTCGGGGATCGGGCTGGCCATTGCCCGGCGCCTCAGGGCCGAGGGGATGAATGTGGTCATCGCCGATATCGACCCCGTGGCGCTGGAGGCCGCCGCGGCCGAGATCGGCGCGCTGGCTGTGCAGGCCGACGTGAGCCGCATCGCCGATGTCGAGGCTTTGGCCGAGGCCACGCTTACCGCCCATGGCTGCGTCGATCTGGTCTGCAACAATGCGGGCGTCGGCCCGGCGGGGCGGCTGGCCGATCTGACGCTGGCCGACTGGAAATGGATGCTGGAGGTCAACCTCTGGGGCGTGATCCACGGGCTGCATGTGTTCCTGCCGCTGCTGAAGGCCAATCCGCGCGGCGGCTGGGTGGTCAACACCGCCTCGATGGGCGGGCTCAGCCCGGTCGAGGGGCTGGGCGCCTATGTCACGGCGAAATACGGCGTGGCGGGCCTGACCGAGACGCTCGCGCTGGAACTGGCCAGCGACGGGGCGAAGGTGGGCGCGACGCTGCTGTGCCCGGGGCCGATCCGCACCAACATCGGCCGCTCGATGCGTCACCGGCAGGGCGAGGCCGCGCCGGGCGGGCTGGCCGATGTCGATGTCTCGACCATGGCGCATTACCGCACGGCGATCCCCTGGCGCCCGCCCGAGGACGCGGCCGAGGCGGTGGTGCGGGCCCTGCGCCAGGGTGCGCTCTATGCCATCACCCACCCCGAACAGCGCGACCGGATCGAGCGGCGGATGGGCGCCATCCTGGCGGCCTTCGAGCAGGAGTGAGAGGAAGACCATGAAGATGATCGTGACCGGGGCCGAGGGCTTCGTCGGCCGGGGCCTCGTCGCCGCGCTGGCGCCCCTGATGGCCGAGACGGACGAGCTGGTGCTGATCGACCGGCAGCTGGAGCCGGTGCAGGGCCGGGGCCGGGTGCGGCTCTTGGAAGGCTCGGCCAGCGACCGCTCGCTGATGGCCGAGGCGATGGCGGGCGGCGCGGATGTCGTCTGGCATCTGGCGGCGGCGCTGGGCATGGTGGCGGAACCCGACCTGCACGCGGGCCTCGACGCCAACCTGCACAGCATCCTCACGGTGATGGAGACCGCGACCGAAAAGGCCCCGGGCGCCCGCATCGTCAACGCCAGTTCGGTGGCGGTCTATGGCTCGCCCGTGCCCTCCGAGGTGCATGACTACACCCTGCCCAACGCCAACAGCAGCTATGCCGCGCAGAAGCTGGTCAGCGAGATCCTGCTCGACGATTTCACCCGGCGCGGGCATGTCGACGGGCTGTCGCTGCGGCTGTCGGGGGTGATGGCGCGGACGCCCGGGTTTTCCAGCACCTCGTCGGCGTTTCTCAACAACGTCTTCCATGTCGCGCGCGAGGGGGGCGAGATCGTCATGCCCTGCAGCCCCGACATGACCAGCTGGCTGATTTCGCGTCAGGAAATGACCTTCAACCTGCAACTGGCGGCGCGGCTGCCGGCCCGGGCGCTGCCCGCGCGGCGGCATTGGGCGCTGCCCGCGCTGACCGCGCGGATGGGCGATCTGGTGGCGGCGCTGGCGCGTCGCTATGGCCCCAACGTGACCGAGCGCGTGCGCTTCGCGCCCGATCCGAAGATCGAGGCGATGTTCTGGCAACCCCCGCTCAAGGCCGAGATGGCCGTGCGGCTGGGCTTTCGCGCCGATGCCGATTGCGACGCGCTGGTCGACCGGGTGCATGCGCAATACGCCTGAGCGCCCCCTTGCCCGGCGGGGCGTGGTCCGATCGCCCGCCGGTCGGACAATCCGCATTGCCGGGTCTCTGAGCGGAGCCTATAGATTGCCCCATGAAGCTGAACGAGCGCCATCTGATGCAATTGGCGGCCGTCCTCGACACCGGCAGCGTGTCCGAGGGCGCGGCGCTTCTGGGTATGACGCAATCGGCCGTCAGCCGCTCGCTGAGCATGCTGGAAGCCCGGGTCGAACAGCCGCTCTTCGTGCGGGGGCGCCGGCCGCTGAAGGCCACGCCCTTGGGCGAGCAACTGGCGATCCACGGACGCGCCATCCTCGCCGCCTCGCGCCATGCCACGGATGCGGTGCGCGGCTATGTGACCGGGGCGCGGGGCGTGGTCCGGGTGGGGGGCGTGCCCTTTTTCATGGATGCGATGATCAGCCAGATGATCGCCAGCTTCCACGGCGAGGAACCCGAGGTCACGGTCGAACAGAGCTATGGCAACCTGCCGGAGATGACCGTCGCGCTGGAGGCGGGGATGATCGACCTTGCCATCGTGCCGGTGGGCTCGGCGCATCCCGGCCCCGCCTTCGACTTCGTGGAGCTGCTGCCCGGGCGCAACATCGTCGCCTGCCGCCCCGGCCATCCGCTGATGCGCCGCACCCGGTTGCAGGCGGTGGACCTGACCGCCTATCCTTGGATCGCGCCCTTGCCCGGCTCGCCGCTGATGTCAGACCTGCAGATGATCCTCATGAGCATCGGCGTGTCCGACCTCAGCATCCGCTACGCGGGCGGCTCGCTGATGAGCGTGATCAGCTTCCTGTCGGGCTCGGATGCGCTGGCGGTGCTGCCCTTCTCGGTGGTCTTCGCCCAGCGCAAGGAGAACCGGGTCACGGTGCTGCCCTTCGACATTCCGCAGCCCAACCGCTCGCTGGGGATCCTGCGGCTGGCCGGGGCGCCGCGCTCGCCCGCTGCCGACCGGCTGGCGCATTACATCATGGCCGCCTTCAACGACCTGCGCCACATCATCCAGCGGCACGAGAATGCCGTGGTCTGGGGCCGCTGACCCCGGGGCGGGTGCCCGCCACGCTCCCTTTCATGTTGGCCGACCATGCGCTATGGATTGTGTTACCGTCATGCATGTCAGGAGGTTTGGCATGCTGAGGGCCGACGTTGATAAAGCCGGAGTGAACGTGACGTTTCTGGTCGAGAGAGTGGCGGCACCCCTGCGCCAGCAGGTGACCGACAGCATCCGCAACGCGATTGCGCTGGGGCATTTCAAGCCCGGCCAGCGCCTGCGCGAGCGCGAATTGTGCGAGATGGCCGGGGTCAGCCGGACCTTGGTGCGCGAATCCCTGCGCCAACTGGAGACCGAGGGCCTGATCGAGGTCCACGCCAACCGCGGCCCGATGGTGACCAAGCTCTCGCGCAAGCAGGCCGAGGACATCTACCGCGTGCGCAGCCTGCTCGAAGGGCTGGCGGCCGAGCTGGTCGCGACCGAGGCCGATGACGCCGCCGTGGCGGGCCTCGCCGCGGCCTTCGACCAGCTGCGCGTCGCGATGCAGAGCGCCGATGTGCTGGACCGGCTGGTGGCGAAGAACCATTTCTACGACGTGCTGATCAAGGCCGCCGACAATCAGGCGGTGGGTGACACGCTGCGCATGCTGAATTCGCGGATCACGCTGTTGCGCTCGGCGTCCCTCAGCGCGCCCGGGCGGACCGAGCACAGCCTCGCCGAACTCGGCGCGGTGATCGACGCGATCAAGCGCCGCGATGCCCCGGCCGCGCGCGAGGCGGTGACGCTGCATGTCCGCAACGCCGCCATCGCCGCGCTGGGCCGTCTGGAAGAGCCCGCGCCCGACGCTTCCTGACCCTGCCTTCATGCCCTTCGGGCCGTGTTCCGGCGCAATATACCCCAAAGGTATATTGCCTCACGGGATGCGCATTTGACCTGAACGGGGGCGATCCCGGATAAGGGCCGGGACGACACGGTGGCGTGCCGGGGCGGGGCAGGGGCCTTGTCCCGCGGGTCCGCCGGGGTCGGATCCGTCCACGCCCGGCGCCACGCCCGGGCCGCAGTCCAGGGGCCCTGAGACCATGAGCTATTTCGATGAATCCCGTTCCGCCGAGACCGTCAACGGCCGGATGGGTCCCCAGACCGACGCCCGCCTGCGGCAGGTCATGGAAAGCCTGGTGCGCCATCTGCACGCCTTCGCCGTCGACGTCTCGCTGACGCAGGAGGAATGGGAATACGGCATCGGCTTCCTGACCCGGACCGGCCAGATGTGCTCGGACGAGCGGCAGGAATTCATCCTGCTGTCCGATGTGCTGGGCTTCTCGATGCTGGTCGATGCGATCAACAACCGCCGCCCCAAGGGCGCGACCGAGAACACGGTGTTCGGCCCGTTCCACGTCGCCGACGCGCCGATCCGCCAGATGGGCGAGACGATCTCGCTCGACGGCAAGGGAGAAAGCTGCCTGTTTCAGGGCGAGGTCCGCGATCTGGACGGCAACCCGGTCGAGGGCGCCTGCGTCGATGTCTGGTCCGACAATGCGGACGGGTTCTATGACGTGCAGCAGCCCGGCATCCAGCCGAAATGGAACAACCGTGGCCGCTTCTATACCGGCCCGGACGGGCGCTATGCCTTCGTCGGCATCAAGCCGGTGGCCTACCCGATCCCCGATGACGGCCCCGTCGGCCAGATGCTTGGGCATCTGGGCCGCCACCCCTACCGGCCGGCGCATATGCATTACCTGGTCACCGCGCCGGGCTTTCAGAAGCTGGTCACGCATACCTTCGTCGGCGACGATACCTACCTCACCTCGGACGCGGTCTTCGGCGTGAAAAGCTCGCTGGTCGCGCCTTATGAGCGGCTGGAGGGGGCCGAAACGCTCTGGCGGTCGGATTACGACTTCGTGCTGGTCCCGGCCTGAGCCCGCCATGCCGAACATCAAGCTCTACGTCGACATGCAGCGTCACCCCGAGGCCCGCGGCCAGATGCAGGCGCTGATGGCGGACCTGCGCGACATCGTGGTGCAAACCCTGGGCGTGCAGAAAGCCGCCTGCCAGCTCGCCGCCATCGAGGTGGCGGGCCTGGCCGACCAGCCGCCCGTCAATCTGGAGATGAGCTATCTGCCCGCCCCGGCCCGGACCCGCGACCGGATGGAGCAGGTGGCGGGGCTGCTGCGCGACGCGGTGCGGCAGGCGACCGGGCTGCATTCGGCGGTGCGCTTCACCGCGCTCGACGGCAGCACCTATCTGGCGACGAAATAGGCCTCAGCCCCGGCGGCGGACCTGGCGCTCGTGATCCATGCGGTTCTGCAGCCGGTGCAGCTCGTCCCCGACAAAGCCCGCGAAGGCCTTCAGCGTCCGCGCCTCGCGCCCCTCGGCCGCGGTGAGGATGCCAAGCTGGCGGTCGGGGTGTTCGATGCGCACCGGCAGGATCTCAAGGGGCGTCGTCCGCCGCGCGAGGAAGGCCACCGAATAGGGCAGCACCGTCAGCGCGTCCGAGGCCGAGAGCACGGCCAGGATCGACGACAGCGTTCCGCCCGAGAAACTGACCTGGAAATCCTCGCGCCCGATCGAGCGCAGCGCGCGTTGCAGGTCGCGGTAGAGCGGGCTGTCGCTGGGCGGTGCGATCCAGCTGAAATCCTCGATATCGGCCATGGTCAGGCCCTTGCGGCGGGTCAGCGGATGCCCGGCCCGGCAGGCGATCACGTTGTGCCCGGCCAGCAGCGGCGTGAAGGTCATTTCGCGCGGGACCTGCGTCGGGTGCAGCGGCAGGATCGCCAGATCCAGCGTGCCGTTCCTGAGGCTGGTCGCCAGCGCGTCGAGATAACCGTAGACCTGTTCGATCTGCACATCGGCGTTGCGCGACTGGAAATCGGCGATGATGCCCGAGACGACGCCATCCATGAAGACCGGCGTGCCGCCGACCCTGAGCCGCCCGGCTTGCCCCTGCTGGAATCGGCGGACCATCTGCCCGGCCTCGATCCCCGCAGCGCGGATCCTTGCCCCCGCCTTGGCCAGGCTCAGACCCAGTTCCGTGGGCCTGAGCGGGCGGCGTCCCGGCTCGAACAAGGGCATGCCGACCCGCTGTTCCAGCAGGGCCATGCTGCGCGAGACCGAGGGCTGCGACTTGCCCAAAGCCTCGGAGCCTTCGGTCAGGCCGCCCTTCTCGACGATGACGGCCAGGATTTCGAGGTGTTCGGCGCTGAGTTTCATGCCGACAAGCTATATAAGCTGGGCAGGATGCGATCAATATTGTCTGCTTGTCAGTCTACCTTTGACCCGTCGGAACGGGAGGAGTCCGACCGCGCAAAGGCCCGAGCCCCCGGGGGCGCCGGGCCGCGTGGCCTGCCTCCGCCTCCGATGCGGCCTTTCTTCGCCCCTGAACCGGGGCAGGGCGGGCCGTCTGCGCAGAGGAAGAAGCGAAAGGACAGGGGCTCATGGCCGATATTTCGACGGATGTGCTGATCATCGGGACGGGCCCGGCGGGGGCGGCAGCGGCCGCGCTGCTGTCGAGCTATGGCATCGAGACCATGGCCGTGAACCGCTACCGCTGGCTGGCCAACACGCCGCGCGCCCATATCACCAACCAGCGCACCATGGAGGTCCTGCGCGACCTCGGGCGCGAGGTCGAGGACGAGGCCTATCTCTTCGCCACGCATCAGGAGCTGATGGGCGAGAACATCTTCTGCGAAAGCCTGGCGGGTGAGGAAATCGGCCGGATGAAGGCCTGGGGCAACCATCCGCTGTCGCGCGCCGCGCATCAGATGGCTTCGCCCACGCGGATGAACGACCTGCCGCAGACCTTCATGGAGCCGCTGCTGTTCAAGACCGCCTGTTCGCGCGGCACGCAGGCGCGGATGTCGACCGAATACTTGTCGCACACGCAGGATGCCGAGGGTGTGACCAGCGTCCTGCGCGACCGGCTGACCGGCAAGGACGTGACCGTCCGCTCCAAGTATCTGATCGGCGCCGATGGCGGCAAATCGCTGGTGGCCGAACACGCGGGCCTGCCCTTCGAGGGCAAGATGGGTGTCGGCGGTTCGATGAACATCCTGTTCCGGGCGGATCTGTCGCGCTATGTCGCGCACCGGCCCTCGGTCCTCTACTGGGTGATGCAGCCCGGCGCGGATGTCGGCGGCATCGGCATGGGGTTGGTGCGGATGGTGCGGCCCTGGAACGAATGGCTGATCGTCTGGGGCTATGACATCAACGGGCCCGAGCCCGAGGTGACGCCCGAGTTCGCGACCGGCGTGGCACGGCAGCTGATCGGCGATCCGGATCTGGATATCGAGCTGCTGTCGGTCAGCACCTGGACCGTGAACAATTACTACGCGACGCGGGTCTCGAACGGCCGGGTCTTCTGCATGGGCGACGCGATCCACCGGCATCCGCCATCGAACGGGCTGGGGTCGAACACCTCGATCCAGGATGCGTTCAACCTGGCCTGGAAGCTGGCCATGGTGCTGAAAGGGCAGGCGGGCGAGCGGCTTCTGGACAGCTATGACGCTGAACGCGCGCCGATCGCCAAGCAGATCGTCACCCGCGCCAACCAGTCGATTGCCGAGACCGGGCCGATCTTCGCCGCGCTCGGCATGGCCGAGGGGGTGGACCCGGCGCAGATGCAGGCCAACCTGGAGGCGCGCTGCGACGGCACGCCCGCGGCCGAGGCCCAGCGCGAGGCGATCCGCAAGGCCATCGCCTTCAAGAAATACGAATTCGACGCCCATGGGGTTGAGATGAACCAGCGCTACCGTTCCTCGGCGGTGGTGACCGACGGGCAGATGGAACCGGCGCTGGAGCTGGATGCCGACCTCTATTATCAGCCGACCACCTGGCCCGGCGCCCGGCTGCCCCATGCCTGGCTCTACCGCCGCGATACCGGCGCCGAGACCTCGACCCTGGACCTCTGCGGCAAGGGGCGGTTCACCATCCTCACGGGTCTGGGCGGCGAGGCCTGGGCGGAGGCGGCGGCCAAGGTTGCGGATCGGCTGGGGATCGACCTCGTCACCCATGTCATCGGCCCGCGTCAGCCCTATGTGGACCATGGCGGCGACTGGGCGCGGATCTGCGAGATCCGCGACAGCGGCTGCCTGCTGGTGCGCCCCGACCAGCATGTCGCCTGGCGCGCGACGGCGATGACCGAGGATCCGGAGGGCGACCTCTTCCGCGTGCTGCGGCAGGTTCTGGCCCGCTGATCCGCGCCGCGCGCAACGCATATTCCGCCCGTCCGCGCCTCACGGCAGCGGGCGGGCGCTGGCCTGTCTGGCGCCCCCTGGTGGGGCAGTCCGGGCGGGCAGCAACCCACGCCCCCTGGGGCTGAAAGGACAGATCATGATGGAATCCTTCGTATTTCCCGGCATGACGACGCGGGTCGTCTTCGGCTCGGGCACGCTGGCGCAGGCCGGGGATGAACTCGACCGGCTGGGACAGGGCAAGGCGCTGGTCCTCTCGACCCCGCATCAGGAGGGCGACGCGCAGAAGCTGACCGAGGCGCTGGGCGGACGCGCGGTCGGGGTCTTCGCCGGGGCCGCGATGCACACGCCGGTCGAGGTGACGGAAAAGGCCATCGCCGCCTTTGAGAAAAGCGGCGCGGGGGCGGTGGTCAGCCTTGGCGGCGGGTCGACCACCGGCCTCGGCAAGGCCATCGCGCTGCGCACCGGCGCCGATCAGGTGGTGATCCCGACGACCTATGCGGGCTCCGAGATGACCGATATTCTGGGCGAGACGGCGGAGGGGCGGAAGACCACCCGCCGTGATGCCGCGATCCGGCCGGAAACCGTGATCTATGACGTCGATCTCACGCTGACGCTGCCGGTCGGGCTGACCGTCACCTCGGCGATGAACGCGATTGCGCACGCGATGGAGGCCTTCTACGCCCCCGACCGCTCGCCGGTGATCGAACTCATGTGCCGCGACGCCATGCAGGCCTTCAAGGCGGGCATCCCGGCGCTGATCGCCGACCCGCGCTCACAACCGGCGCGGGCCCGGGCGCTTTACGCCGCCTGGTGTTGTTCGACCGCGCTGGGCTACGTCTCGATGGCGCTGCACCACAAGTTGGCGCATGTCTTCGGCGGGTCCTTTGACACGCCGCATGCCGAGACGCATGCGATCCTGCTGCCCTATACCACCGCCTTCAACGAGGTCGCGGTGCCGGATGCGCTGGCGCCGATTGCCGAGGCTTTCGGCGGTGGCTCGGCGGGGGGCGGTTTGTGGGATTTCGCGCGTGAGGTGGGCTCGCCGCTCAGCCTGAAGGAGGTGGGGATCACGGAGGCCGATCTGGACCGCGCGGCGGATCTGGCGGTCGAGAACCGCTATTCCAACCCGCGCCCCTTCGAGCGCGCCGATATCCGCGCGCTGCTGCAGCAGGCCTGGGACGGCACCCGGCCGGGCGCCTGACGCATAGGGGGGCGGGCGCCTGGCGCTCGCCCCCGCGCTTAATCCCCGGTCGGGCCGACCAGCCGGTGGCGGATCGGGAACAGATGCCACCCGGTCCGCGCCGACAACAACCCCCAGAGGCCCTTCGGCGCGAAGATCATCGCCACGATGGCGGTCAGGCCCAGCGTCAGCAGATACCAGGAGCCGTAATCGGCCAGCGTGCTGCGCAGGGCGAAGAACACCAGCACCCCCAGGATCGGGCCCTCGATGGTGCCGATCCCGCCGATCACCACGATGAAGATGACATAGGCCGTCCAGTCGGTGATGGCGAAGGCCGCGTCGGGCGAGATGCGGGCGGTCTGCAGGAAGATCAGCGCGCCGGTGAGGCCGGTCGCGACCGAGGCGATCAGGAACACCGCCCATTTCAGCCAGCGCACGTCGACGCCGACCGAACCCGCGGCCTCGGCATTGTCGCGCACGGCGATCAGGGCAAGGCCCAGACGGCTGCGCAGAAGCGCGTAGATCCCGGCGATCAGCGCCACGGCCAGCAGCAGCGCGATCCAATAGGCCAGGATGTCCCGCGCCGCCGCGTCCCGCACGCCGAAAAGTTCCGCCACCTGCGCCACGCCCATCATGTCGCTGGTCGCGGCGCGGGGCAGCGAGGTGCCGGTGCCGCCGCCCAAAGCCTTCCATTGCGCGACCAGCAGCCGCGTCGTCTCGGCAATCACCCAGGTGCCGATGGCGAAATAGGCGCCGTGCAGGCGGAAGGCGAAGAACGCCATGGGGATGGCCAGCACGAGGCCCGCGGCACCGCCCAGCAGGATGGCCAGCAGCGGGTCCATGCCGCCCAGGATCACGCCGCCGAACAGGGCATAGGCGCCGATGCCGACGAAGGCCTGCTGCCCGACCGACACCAGCCCGCCATAGCCCGCCAGCAGGTTCCAGATCTGGGCGAGCGACAGCATGGTCAGGATATAGAACAGGTCCTGGATCAACCGGCGCGAAGCGAAGGCGGGCAGGACCAGCCCGGCGACGATCAGCGCCAGCGCCAGAAGCGCCACGAGGGTTCCGGTGCGGGTCCGCGTCGTCGCGCGCCAGGGGGCGGAGGGGGAAGACATCGGCAAGCTCCGTTTCAATCGCGGGCGCGGGGGAACAGCCCGCGCGGCCGGACCAGCAGCACGAGAAGGAAGGCGAGGTGCCCGGCGAGGATCTGCCATTCGGGATTGACCGCGGCGCCCAAAGTCTGTGCCACGCCGATGATGACGCCGCCCGCCAGCGTCCCCCAGAGGCTGCCGAGCCCGCCGATGATCACCGCCTGGAAGGCATAGATCAGCCGGGCGGGTCCGATGGCCGGGTCGAAATTGGCCCGGGTGCCGAGGTAGAGCGCGGCGACGGTGACGACCATCATGGCGAGGCCGGTGGCGACAGCGAAGACCTTCATCGGCTCGATCCCCATCAGCCCCGCCGTGACCGGATCGTCCGAGGTGGCGCGGAACGACCGGCCAAGCGGCGTGCCATAGATCACTCGGTTCAGGATGACGATGACCAGCACGGCCGAGGCGAAGGTCAGGACCGGCATCACCCCCACGGTGACCGGCCCCAGCGCGACCGAAGCGCCCTCAAGATCCGGGTTCGGGATGCGGCGGCTGTCGGCCGAGAAGCCCTCGAGCAGGGCGTTCTGGATGGCGATCGACAGCCCGAAGGTGACCAGCAGCGGCGGCAGGATATCGGGGCCCAGCACCCGGTTCAGCACCACCCGTTGCAGCAGCCAGCCGAGGACGAACATCAAGGGTGCGGCGATCAGCACCGCCAGCCAGGGCGACAGGCCCAGCCCGGTGACCAGCACCAGAATGAGGTAGGCGGCCAGCACGATCATGTCGCCATGCGCGAGGTTCACCAGTCGCATGATGCCGAAGACCAGGCTGAGCCCGGTGGCGAAGAGGGCATAGAGCCCGCCCAGCAGGATCCCCTGCACGATGGTATCCAGCCAGATCATGCGTGGCCTCCGAAATAGGCGCTGTGGATCGCCTCGCGCGTCAGCTCCGCCGGGGTGCCGCTGAGGGTGACGCGCCCCTCCATCAGGCAATAGACCCGGTCGGCGACGCGCAGCGCCTGGGTGATGTCCTGTTCCACCACGATGACCGCCGCGCCCGACTCGCGGATGCGCGGCAGGGCGGCGTAGATGTCGCGGATCACGACCGGGGCCAGGCCCAGGCTGATCTCGTCGCAGAGCAGCAATTCCGGGTTCGACATCAGCGCCCGGCCGATGGCCACCATCTGCTGTTGTCCGCCCGACAGCGCCGTGCCCGGCACTGCGCGCTTTTCGCGCAGGATCGGGAACAGGGCATAGATGCTGTCGAGCGACCATTGCCCGCTGCCGCGCCGCTTCTGGCCGCCGATCAGCAGGTTCTCCTCGACCGAGAGCGAGGGGAAGAGCTTGCGCCCCTCGGGCACCATGGCGATGCCGCGTTGCAAGATGGCGGCGGAACTCAGCGCGCCGATGGGGTCGCCCTTGTGCCGGATCATGTCGGGCGCGTTGGGCAGGACCCCGGCGATGGAGCGCATCAGCGTGGATTTGCCGGCCCCGTTCGCGCCGATGATGGCGACGCATTCGCCGGCATCGACCCGGATATCGACGCCGAACAGCGCCCGGAACCGGCCATAGCCCGCGTCGAGGGATCGGGTTTCCAGCAGCATCAGACCTCGATCCCCAGATAGATTTCGCGCACCTCGCGGGACGCCATGATGTCCTCGGGCTCGCCCACGCCAATGAGCCGCCCGAAATCGAGGACGGCGAGGCGTTCGACCACCGAGGTGAGGGCGTGCAGCACATGCTCGATCCAGATGATCGTGGTGCCGCCCGCGTGGATGGTGCGGATCGTCTCGACCAGCGCGCGGCATTCGCCCTCGGTCAGGCCGCCCGCGATCTCGTCCAAGAGCAGCAGTTCCGGCCCGGTGGCCAGCGCCCGGGCCAGTTCCAGCCGCTTGCGGTCGAGAAGGCTCAATTCCCCCGCCAGCTGGTTGGCGCGGGCCAGCATGCCGGTCTCGCGCAGGATCTCGGCGCAATCGTGGACCGCGCGGTCATGGGCGGCGGCGCCGCCGAACCGGGCGGCGGTCAGCAGGTTCTCAAAGACGGTCAGCCCCTCGAACGGCTGCGGGATCTGGAAGCTGCGCCCGACCCCCATGCGCACCCGCTTCATCGCGGGTAGGCGGGTCACGTCCTGGCCCCTCAGCTCGATCCGGCCGGAACTGACCATGAGGTTGCCGGTGATCAGGTTGAAGAGCGTGGATTTCCCGGCGCCATTCGGGCCGATGATGCCCAGAGCCTGCCCCTTGGGCACGCTCAGGCTGACGCCATCGGTGACGGTCAGCGCGCCAAAGGATTTCGACACATTGTCGAGGGTGAGCATCGTCTGCATCCCTTCAGGACGGAAGCGGGGCGGCGGCGGTCGCCGCCCCGGCAGGAATCAGCCCAGTGGCTGCATCGTGTCGGCGGTCGGGATCTGCGGCGCGATGCCGTTCTCGACACAGACCAGATCGAAGCCGCCATCCTCGCGCCGGCGCCACTGACCGCCGACCAGCGGCGTCTTGCAGACGTTGGCGGCGGCGAAATCGGGCACGCCCTCGCCGTTCCAGGCGACATGGCCGACCATGGTCTCAAGATCCGTCGCGGCGATGGCGGCGGCGACTTCCTCGGGATCCTCGGGGCTGGTCACGCGGCCCATCACGTCCGAGGCGACCTCGAACAGCGAATGGATGAAGCCGATGGGCTGGGTCCAGGGGCGGCCGCTGTCAGCCTCGTAATCCTCGGCCAGCTCCCGCGCCGATTGCCCGGTCAGGGACGAGCGGAACGGATGCGACGGCGACCACCAGATCTCGCACGACAGGTTGTGCCCGGCCGCGCCCAGCGTTTCCACCGATTGCGGGAAGAGCAGCGCCTTCGCCACCGAAATGGCCTTGGGGCTGAAGCCCTGCTGGCGGGCCTGGTTCCAGAAGGTGGTGAAGTCGGGCGGGATCACCACGCCGGTGACGATCTCGGCATTCGCGGCCTTGAAGGCGTTGATCTGCGCGGTGAAATCGTCGCTGAGGTTCTGATAGCGGCCCGGGTCATGGGTGGTGTAGCCCGCCGCGGCATAGATCGCGGGCAGGCCGAGGTTCGGGTCGCCCAGCGCGTTGCCGTCGGCGTCGTTGGGGAAAAGCCCGCCGATCTGCTTGTTGGTCTCCAGCTGGTTCCACATGGCGGTGAAGACCGCGCCCATGTCCTCCATCCCCCAGAAATAATGGAAGGCGAAGTCGAAGGGGCGCCAGCTGGCGGGATCGCCTGGGTTGCCCTGCTGGCCGATGAACCAGGGCTGCCAGGGCGCCTTGGTCGAGATGACCGGGATCCCCTCGGCCTCGCAGGTGGTGGCGACGGGGTTGGTGTTCTCGGGCGTCGAGGCGACCAGCATCAGGTCGATCTCGTCCGAGATGATCAGATCCTTGGCCACATCCGCGGCCCGGGTCGGGTTGGACTGGCTGTCCTTGACGATGACCTCGAAGTTCTGGCCCGCCTCGGTCGCCAGGAACCGGGCGATGTTATAGGCGTCGCTTTCGGCGAAACCGGCCAGCGGCCCGGTCTGCGGCGAGACATAGCCCAGCTTGATCTTGCGGCCCTGGGCGATGGCCGGCGCGGCAAGGCCCGAGGCGGCGAGCGTGAGCCCGGTCGCCGAGGTGGTGGTCAGGAATCTGCGTCTCGTGAACATGGTAATCCTCCCTTGGTTGCAGTGCCGTCTCGTCGTCTTGGCGGGATGCGGCGCCCTCCCGGCCCCGCATCCCGGCGTCGTTCTCAGCGCGGGGCCGCCAGGGCGGGCGCACGGCCTGCGACCAGATCGGCCAGCAGGGACCCGAGCATGGCGATTTCCGCCCCGGCGACCTCGTGCCCGCGGCCGGGGAACAGATCGGCCCTGAGCTGCGTGCCCCGCATTCCCAGCGCCTGCGCCGCTTCGGCGAAGGCATGGACCGGGATCCACGGATCGGCGTCGCCGCCGGTCAGATAGACCGGCAGGCCCGGGGGCAGGGCGTCGTCGCGGGCGCAACCCGGCGTGCCGACCCGGCAGCCGGTGAGGGCCGCCAGCGCCTCGGGCGCCGGGGCGCCCGAGAAAGCGTATTCCAGCGACAGGCATGCCCCCTGCGAGAACCCGGCCAGCAACAGCGGCAGGCCGGGATATTCGGCGCGGAAGGCGGCAATCTCGGCACCCAGCTGGGCGAGCGAGGCGGCCAGCTGCGCCCGGCAATCCGGTACCAGCGGGTCCACCGCCTTCGCGTCATACCAGGCGCCGCGCTCGGCGCGGGGCAGGTGGAAGGCCACCCCCGGCGCGTCGAGCCGCGCCAGGACATGGCTTTCCATCTCTTCGGGCGACTGGCTGCGGCCGTGGACGAAGACGCAAAGCGCCTTCGCCCCGGGGCCCAGCGCGCCGCGCCGCAGGGGGCCGGTCTGGGCCATCAGACGAACGCGGCCTCTTCCAGACCCGAGCGCAGCTCGTCCTCGCGGTTCTTGAACCACGGCGGGAACACCAGGGTCTTGCCGATCTCGCCGGGGGCCTCGTCCTTGGCCCAGCCTTCGGGCGTGGTCCAGGCGAGTTCGAACAGCGCACCGCCCGGGCTGCGGACGTAGCAGGACTTGAAGTACATCCGGTCCTTCTGTTCCGAGATGTCGGTGAAGCCCAACCCCTCGATATGGGCGCGCAGTTTCAGCTGGCTTTCCTCGTCGCCGGTGTTCAGCGCGATGTGGTGGATCGTCCCGCCCGAAAGCGTCCAGGTCCCCTGGGGCGAGCTGCGGTCGTCGATCACCTCGACCCGCTGGATCACGCCATTGGCGTCCGGCACGCGGTAGACGGTGCCCTCGTGGTTGTCGGCCTCCTTGGTCAGGGGCAGGGCGATGGTCAGGAAGTCATCCATCGCGGTGCGGTCGAAACAGGCGACCAGACCGCCATAGATTCCCTTGATGCCATGCGCCTTGCCGATGCCCTGGGTGGCGTTGGTGATCGGCTCGCGCGGGTCGCTGTCGCTTTCCACCAGCTCGTGCGGGATGCCGCAGGGATGGGCAAAGGCCACGCGGTCGGCGCCGAAACGGGTGATCTTCTTGGCCTCGATGCCGCGGCCATTCAGGCGGTCGACCCAGAAATCGGCCGCGCCCATCGGGATGGCCTGCATGATGGTGCGGGCCTGGTTGGTGCCGCGCCGGCCGTAAACCCCGGGCTTGCGGAACGGGAAGGTGGTGATGATGGTCGAGGCATCGCCGTTGGGCGAGCCGTAGTACAGGTGGTAGACGGGGATCACGCCGTCGAACAGCACGGTGCGCTTGACCGAATGCAGACCGAGATCCTTGGTGTAGAAGTCAAAGTCTTCCTGGGCACCGTCGGTCGACATGGTCAGGTGATGATAACCGCTGATTTGGCTCATAGTCGGGCTCCTCCCACTGGGCCGGATGCGCGCTGTCCCTCAGGACAGAGCACGAGGTTGAGGTCGAGCGCATGGCGGCGGGGTCCATCGGGGGACGCCAGCATGCGGAACTCGGCCAGAAGTTCGGGTTTGACCCCGAAGACGGCATCCCGACCGATGGCGGGATCCGCCCGGTCGAAAATCTGGGTGGTGAGCGTCTGGAACCCGGGGGCCGAGACGCGGAAATGCAGATGGGCGGGCCGGTCGAGCGACAGGCCCAGCCGGGTCAGCAGCGCCGCCACCGGCCCGTCGCCGGGCAGGGCGTAGCCCGCGGGCCGGATCGTGGTGAAGGCGAACGCGCCGCGCTCGTCGGCGGTCAGGCGGCCGCGCAGGTTGAACTCGGGTTGCAGGTCGGGTTCCTGATTCTCGTAAAGGCCCTGGGCATTGGCGTGCCAGACCTCGACCAGCGCGCCCGCGACGGGGGCGTGGTCCAGCCCGGTGACCCGGCCGGTGACCGCCATCGCCTCGCCCCGCCCGTCGAGCGAGAGGCTGCCGCCCAGCGGCACCTCGGGCGCGTCGGCGCGGTAGAAGGGACCGGCGGGCGTGTTCGGCGTGGCACCCGGCGGGCGGGGGGTGTTCAGATCCTCGACCGCGGCCGAAAGCCCCAGCGCATCGGCCAGCAACACCCATTCCTGGCGCCGCGGGTCGGTGTGATAGCCCACGTCGGTGAGGAAGCCGACCAGCGCCCGCAGGTCGTCGGCATCGGGGCGCAGCTCGTCCATCAGCGCCTGCAGGTGATCCGCCACCGCCATCATCGCCGCCACTAGCCGGGCCTGCGACGGATCGGCCGCGGCCGGGCCCCGGGCAATGCGGGCCCGGAAGGCGCCAAGCGGCGACAGGCATTCCTCGGCCTCGGACGGACTCGGCGCGGCGTGACGCATGATCGGGGGACCTCCCAGCTCCCGCCCTAACGATGGCCGAAGAATGCGCCCCGGGTGATGAAATGAACGCCGTGCAATATAGCGGTTTGCTATGTTGCCGCCGGTGGGATAGCCGAGGCGGTGGAGCGGGCAGGCGTGGGCGGGCTGATCACGGCCCGTGGCGTTCCCGGCGATGAACTGTATAGCGTCGGGCTATGTTAACCCCGACACTGCGCATTTGACTTCCCGCCCTTGCTGTTTCGATACTGCCGCCGATTTCGCCCCCGGCCTCAGGGCGGACCCCGGACAGGCGGGGCGGGCGCATCAGGTCGGTTGACATCGCGCCGAAGCGGTTAGTAGTATCATCATACAATCATACTCACGCCTGGGGAGGAGCCCGTGGGAACTCAACATGTGCTGGTCGCCGGTGGCGGCCCGGCGGGATTCATCACCGCCCTCGGACTGGCCGGCCGCTACGGGATCAAGGTGACGTTGGTCGAGGCCGAGCCGCAGATCGTCAATTCGCCCCGCGCGATGGTCTATCACTGGTCGGTCCTGCAGGGGCTCGAGGATCTGGGCATCCTGCAAGAGGCCATGGATCGCGGTTTTACCAAGCAGGATTACAGCTTCGTCGTCCACCGCACCGACGAGCGGATCCATTGGTCGCTCGACGCGCTCGAATCAGTCACCAAGCATCCCTACAACCTGCATCTGGGCCAGAACGATCTGGCCGAGATCGCCTGCCGTCGGCTGCAAACTAACCCGCTGGCGTCGATTCGCTTCGGCACGAAGATCACCGATCTGGCGCAGGACGACCACGGCGTGACGGCCTCCCTGCAAGGGCCCGAAGGCACCACCGAAGAGCGGTTCGACTGGGTGATCGGCGCGGATGGCGGCGGCAGCACGGTGCGCGAGAAGATCCTGAAGATGAATTTCTTCGGCATCACCTGGCCCGAGCGATTCGTCGCCACCAACGTCAAGCTGCCGTTCGAGGCCTACGGCTATGCCCGGGCCAACATGATCATGGACGATATCTATGGCGCGATCATCGCCAAGATCGACCGCGACGACCTGTGGCGCGTCACCTTCATGGAGGACGCGGGCCTGCCGCTCGACACGATCCGCGACCGGATTCACCATTTCTATCAGGCCTATGTGCCGGGGATCGAGCGCGACGCCTATGACCTCGTGCAATTCTCGCCCTACCGGATGCACCAGCGCTGCGCCGATACGATGCGGGTGGGGCGCGTGGTGCTGGTGGGCGATGCCGCGCATATCACCAACCCCACGGGCGGGCTGGGGCTGACCTCGGGCCTGTTCGATTCGTATTTCCTGACCGAGATCATGAACGCCATCGTCAACGAAGGCGCCTCGCATGACCTGCTCGACCGCTATTCCGACGAGCGGCGGCGCATCTTCCTCGAGATCGCCTCGCCCCAGGCCAGCCGCAACAAGCAGCGGGTGTTCCACGCCTACGAGGGCGCGTGGTTCGACCGCGAACTGACCCAGGTCCGGCGGCTGGCGACGGATCGCGACGCGGTGATGGCGCAGGCGACCTTCACGCGGCAGCTGCAATCCACGCTCTGAGCCCGCCCGGGCTCTTAGTTCCCCCTTCCTTTCAGCGAGGCCCCCGATGACCCGGACCGAGACCGATACGGGAGAGATCGCCGCCGACCCGGCGCTGCAGGCACCGGCTCCGGAGCCGGTGCCGCCGTCCCGGGTCCGCGATGCGCTGGCGGCGATGGATGAAGGCGTCGGCCGGGTGGCGCGGGTCGTCGCCACCGCCGGTGCCCTGACCATGCTGGGGGTGGCGCTGGTCACGACCTTCGATGTCGTGATCCTGCGCTGGATCTTCAACGCGCCGATCCCCGGCTCGAACGAGATCTTCCACACCGTGTTTCCGACCGCCATCGCCGCGGTGCTGGCGGCGGGCCTCTCGGCCCGGGCGACGCTGGAGATCGACCTGCTGGGCCTGATGCTGAAGGCAAGGACCATCGCCTGGCTTCGCGCCTTCGGGGCGGTGCTGTTCACCGTGACCGTGGCGCTGATCGCCTATGCGGTCTGGCGGCAGACGCTCTCCGCCTTCAATCAGGGCAAGGTCACGACGATCATGCAATGGCGGCTCTGGCCCTGGTATTCGGTCATCACCGCCTTCTTCGTCCTCTGCATTCCGGCGCAGCTGATGGTGGCGCTGCGGGCTTCGGCCGATCTGACCCGCCGCTGGTATGTCGGCGTGATCGTCGTCTTCGCGTTGGGGCTGGGCCTGTCGGCCGGGGCGGTCTGGCTGTTCCTGTCGCTGCAGACCTTCTTCCTGATGAACATGCTGACGGCAGCCGCGGCGCTGGTCGGCCTCCTCTGGGTGCTGATGCTGCTCTATGTGCCGCTGGCCGCGGCGCTCACCGCCTGCGCCACGCTGGGGATCCTGGGCATCTTCGGCCCGATGCAGGCGGTCAACATCGCCGGGGCCGAGACCAAGGGCCTGCTCATCAGCCTCGACCTGGCGGTGGTGCCCTTCTTCCTGATGATGGGCGGTTTCGCCGTGCAAAGCGGCATGTCGCGCGACATCTACGCCTTCGCGCAGGCGATCTTCGCGCCGTTCCGGGGCGGGCTGGCGCTGGCCACCATCGGCGGCTCGGCGGGCTTCGGGGCGCTGACCGGCTCGTCCGTCGCCACCGTCGCCACCATCGGCTCGGTCGCTTATCCCGAGATGGAGCGCCGCGGCTATTCGCCGAAACTGGCGGCAGGCGCCATCACCTCGGGCGGGACGCTGGGCCAATTGCTGCCGCCCTCGACCGTCGCCGTGGTCTATGCGCTGCTGGTCGAACAATCCATCGGCGCGATCTACATCGCCATGCTGATCCCGGCCCTGATGACGGTGATCTTCTACATGATCGCCATCGGTCTGACGGTCACCTTCGTCCCCTCGGCCGCGCCGCAGGGCGAGCCCTGGAACGGGCGCGAGATCGTGACCAGCGGCCTGCGGTCGCTGCCGGTGGTGGTGATGTTCCTGCTGGTCTTCGGCGGCATCTTCTTCGGCATCTGCACCGCGACCGAGGCCGCGGGGCTGGGCGCCGTCATCGCCTTCGCCATCCTCGTGCTCCGTGGCGGGCTCAAAGGCGGCGGGTTCTGGAAGGTCATGGCCGAGACCACGCGCTCCACCTCGATGATCTACTTCCTGATCATCGGCGCGCTGATCACCACCTTCCTCTTCTCGGCGACCGGGCTTTCCACGGCGATGACCGATGCCGTCGCCGGGCTGAACGCGCCGGGCTGGGTGATCGTGGTCATGCTCTGCGCGGGCTACATCCTGCTGGGCTTCATCCTCGACAGCATGGCGATCATGATGATCACCGCCAGCCTGACCGCCGGGATCGTCGGCGCCTATGGTTACGACCCGATCTGGTGGGCGGTGATCATGGTCGTGGTGGTCGAGATCGGCGTGATGACGCCGCCCTTCGGCCTGAACCTGTTCATGCTGAAATCGGTGGCACCGAAACTGCCGCTCAGCCAGCTCTATGCCGGGGTCATGCCCTTCCTGGTGGCCGACCTGATCAAGCTGGCGCTGCTGATCGGCTTCCCGATGCTGATCCTCTGGCTGCCCGGGTTCCTCTGACCCGGGCGATTCGCCAAGGCCGGAGCAGGGCGGTGTTCGCCCTGCGCAAGGCGCTGAAATCAGGCCGTTTTATTGTGTCTCCCGGGCGCGATGCGCGATTGACAGCACGGCATCCCGGTATCTAGCATATCGTATTATTGTATCACTAATCGGAGGGTCGAGATGCAGCATGTCCTGGTCGTCGGAGGCGGGCCCGTCGGGTTCCTGACCGCGCTGGGCCTTGCGCAACGCGGCCTCAGGGTCACGCTGGTCGAGGCCGAGCCGGATATCGTTAACTCCCCCCGCGCCGCGGTCTATCACTGGTACGTGCTGGAGGGCCTGAAGCAGCTGGGCATCCTGGACGAGGCGCTGGAAACCGGCTTCGCCAAGCAGGATTACTGCCATTTCGTGTTCCGCACCAATGAACGCATCCATTGGTCGCTGGCGCCCCTGGCCGAGGTCGCGCCCTATCCCTTCAACCTGCATCTCGGCCAGAACGATCTGGCCCGCATCGCCTGCCGTCACCTTGAGCGCTTCGCCAGTGCCGAGGTCCGTTTCGCGACCCGTCTCACCGATCTGACGCAGGACGCCAGCGGCGTCACCGCGCGCCTGTCCGGTCCCGGGGGCGAGACGGTCGAGCGGTTCGACTGGCTGATCGGCGCCGATGGCGGCGGCAGCACGGTGCGCGAGAAGTCCCTCAAGCTCAATTTCTTCGGGATCACCCATCCCGAACGCTTCATCGCCACCAATGTCCGGCTGCCGTTCGAATCCTTCGGCTATGCGCGGGCCAATATGGTGATGGACGATGTGCATGGCGCGATCATTGCCAAGCTCGACAAGTCCGACCTCTGGCGCGTCACTTTCATGGAGGATGCGTCGCAGCCCCTCGACACCGTGACCGAACGGATCGACGCCTTCTACCGCGCCTATGCGCCGGGGGTCGAAGAGTATGAGCTGGTGCAATATTCACCCTACCGGATGCACCAGCGCTGTGCCGACACCATGCGGGTGGGGCGGGTGATCCTGGCCGGGGACGCGGCGCATATCACCAACCCCACCGGGGGGCTCGGCCTGACCTCGGGGCTGCTGGACCTCTACTTCCTGCTCGATATCCTCAACGCCATCGTCAACGAGGGGGCCTCGCCCGACCTTCTCGACCGCTATTCCGACGAAAGGCGCCGGATCTTTCTGGAGATCGCCTCGCCCCGCGCGGTCCAGAACAAGCAGATGATCTTTCACGCACATGCCGGACGCCTGCTGGACACGCAGGTGCAGGCCGTCCGCCGCCTCGCGACCGATCCCGACGCCGTTCGGGCGCAGGTCCCGTTTGCCCGCTCGATGCAGTCCAGCCTTTAGGGCGGGCGGGGCCAAGATCCGATCCGGCGCGCGCCGGTCGGCCAATTCACTCTGGGAGGAGAGACCATGACGACCACGACCAAGACCGCGAGCCGCCGGTTCGCCCGCAGCCTGACCGCGGCGCTGGCCCTGTCGCTGCTGCCGATGGCGGCGCCCGCGCAGCAGCACCTGCGCTTCGCCACCGCGCAGGCGCCCGACAGCATCATCATGCGCTGCTGCTATCAGCCCTGGATCGACGCCCTGAACGAGGGTTCGAACGGCACGCTGGACGTGGCCCCCTATCCGCCGCCCTTCGCCGCGGCTGACAACATGTGGGACCGGGTGACGGCCGGCGTGGCCGATATCGGCAACATGATCACCTATGCCACCGGCCTGCCGTTCCAGCGCACCGCCGTCGCCTCGCTGCCGGGTCTGGCGTCGAATGCCGAGGCCGCCTCGGCCGCGCTCTGGCGGCTTTACGAACAGGGCATGCTGGACGACACCTTCGAGGAGGTGCATGTGCTCGGCCTCTATACGCCGATGGCGCTGTCGCTCTATTCGCGCACGCCCGTGCAATCGCTGGACGATCTGGCCGGGATGCGCGTGCGCTCGACCGGGCGCGAGACCTCGGCCGCGCTGGAAGCGCTGGGCGCCTCGCCGGTGTCGATTTCGTTCAGCGAGGCCTATCAGGCGATCAGCCGCGGCGTCGTGGATGGCGCGGTGGGCAACGGCAATTCGCTGGTCGTCTTCCGCTTCAACGAGATGCTGGAATACGAGGTCGACAACGTCTCGTTCGGCCTGTCGGTCATCGCCTTCATCATGAACCGCGACAGCTATGCCAATCTCGAACCCGAGGCCCGCGCCTCGATCGACGCCTGGAGCGGCGAGCGCCTGTCGCGCCATCTGGGCCGCGAACAGGATGTGCTGCGCGCGCAGTTCAACGACCAGCTGATCGAAGCCGGCACGCTGCACCAATACTCGCTGCCCGATGAAGAGCGCGCGCTCTGGCTGGAGCGTCTGGCGCCGATCACCGAGACCTGGCTGGCCGAGACGGACAACGGGCAGGCGGTCTATGACGCCTTCGTCGCCGAATACACCGCTATCCTGGCCGAGATCGAGGCCGCGGCGAACTGATCGCCGCCGCCCGAACCGGGGACCAGGGGGCAGGGGGCGATCGACCACGTCGGTCGCCCCCTTTCCGTGCCGGGGCCGCAATCCCCGCTGCCGATCAGCAAAAAAACACCGCTTTGAAAAGAACTTGGCGGTCAGGCGTTGCAGCAGAGAATATTGTATTATAGTATGATCATAGAGATTCTGGAGGAACGGGAATGGGCAGAACGATCGGCTTCATCGGGGTTGGGAACATGGGCCGTCCGATGGCGGAGCGGCTGATGGCGGCCGGTTTCGATCTGGTGATCCACGACGCCAATGCGGCGGCGGTGGCATCGCTGGTCGAAGCCGGCGCGCGGTCGGTCGCCAGCGCCGAGGCTCTGAGCGATGCGGTCGATACGGTGTTCCTGTCCCTGCCGACGCCGCCGATTGTCGAGGCGGTCGGCCGCCAGTTGCAGGGCAAGGCGCTGCGCCGGGTGATCGACCTGTCCACCACCGGGCCGCAGAAGTCGCGCGAACTCTCGGCCGCGCTGGGTGCGCGGGGCGTGCGCTGGCTGGACAGCCCGGTCAGCGGCGGGGTCGGCGGTGCCGTGGCCGGGACGCTGGCGGTGATGTTCTCGGGCCCGCGCGAGGATTTCGACGATCTTCAGGACATGCTGAAGGCGCTCGGCAAGCCCTTCTACATCGGCGCCGAGCCCGGTCTCGCGCAGACCATGAAGCTGGTGAACAACTGCCTGTCGGCGGCGGCGATGACGCTTTCGTCCGAGGCGGTGGTGATGGGCGTGAAGGCCGGGATCGACGCCCGTACCGTGGTCGATGTGATCAACGCGGGCAGCGGGCGCAACACCGCGACCATGCAGAAATTCCCGCAATCCATCCTCAACGGCGCCTTCGACTATGGCTTCCACACCGGGCTGATGCAGAAGGACGTGGCGCTTTTCGTGCGCACGGCCGAGGAGCTGGGGCTGGACCTGCCGGGCTGCCGCTCGGTGCTGGCCGCCTGGGACGAGGCGCTGGAAAAGCTGGGCGCGGGGTCGGATTTCACCCGCATCGTCACCCTGACGGAAGAGCGCGCCGGGGTTCAGGCGCGGGGTTGAGCATCGCCCGGGCGGGCGGCGCGCGCCTTCCGCCCGGGAGGGCCCCGGTCCGCCGGGGCGACAGGGAGGGATACCATGATCGAGATCTCGCGCAGCGGGACCCGGGCCTCGTTCCGGGCGCCAGCCAGCCGCTTCAGCGGCGCCGTCTGGCAGGACCAGATCGTCAAGATGCCGAAGCCCGGGCTTCTGTCGTCGAATGTCGTGACCTTCGAGCCCGGCGCGCGCACCGCCTGGCACACGCATCCGATGGGGCAGGCGCTGTTCGTGACCGCCGGGCAGGGGCTGATCCAGCGCTGGGGCGCGGCGGCCGAGGTCATCAACCCCGGCGACAGCATCTGGATCCCGCCCGGAGTCAAGCATTGGCACGGCGCGACCTCGACCGTCGCCATGACCCATATCTCGATGCAGGAAAGCGAGGACGGCCAGGTCGCCGACTGGCTGGAATTGGTCAGCGACGCCGAGTATGCCGCCACCCAGGCGCCGCAGGGCTGAGGGCGGGCGATGTCCATCGAACCCTACGAGGTCTTCGCCGTCAAATACGGCCATAACGCCGCGGCGACGGCGGCCGGGAACCATCTGGGCGGCGATCCGCACGACGGGCCGATGCCGCTCGATTATTTCGTCTGGGCGATCCGGGGCAACGGGCGGACCTTCGTGCTGGATACCGGCTATGACAAGGCGATGGGCGAGAAGCGCGGCCGCGCGCATCTGCGCTGCCCGGGCGAGGGGCTCAGCGCCCTGGGCATCAACCCGGACACGGTCGAGGACGTGATCCTCTCGCACATGCATTTCGACCATTGCGGCAATCACACGCTGTTCCCGCGCGCGCGCTACCATCTGCAAGACGCCGAGATGGAATATTGCACCGGGCGCTGCATGTGCCACGGCGCGCTGCGTCATCCCTTCGAGAAGGAAGATGTGACCGACATGGTGGGCAAGGTCTTCGACGGCCGCGTCACCTTCCATGACGGCGAGAGCGAACTGGCCCCGGGCCTCACGCTGCACAAGATCGGCGGGCATTCCAAGGGCTTGCAGGTCGTGCGGGTGATGACGCGGCGCGGCTGGATGGTGCTGGCCTCGGACGCGAGCCATTTCTATTCCAACATGGAGACCGGGCGCGCCTTCCCGATCCTGCACAGCCTGGCCGATACGCTCGAAGGCTATGACCGGCTCTACGCGCTGGCCAGCGACCGCCGGGGCGTGATCCCGGGCCATGATCCGCTGGTCCTTGCCCGCTATCCCGCCGCCGCGCCCGGGCTCGAGGGCATCGCCGCCCGGCTCGACGCCGACCCGAGGGAGTGAGCCGATGCAGCGCTACGGACATTTCATCGCCGGTGACTACGTCGACTCCATCGCCGGCCGCTGGTTCGAGACCGCGAACCCCTATACCGGCAAACCCTGGGCCGAGATCGCCCGGGGCGATGCCGCCGACGTGGCCCGCGCGGTCGCCGCGGCGGTCGCGGGGCAGACGGAATGGGCAGCGCTGACCGCCACGGCGCGCGGCAAGGCGCTGGTCCGGCTGGCCGAGCTGATCGAAGACCACGCCGACCATCTGGCCGAGATCGAGGTGCGCGACAACGGCAAGCTCTATGCCGAGATGCGGGCCCAGACCGGCTATATCGCGGAATGGTATCGCTATTTCGGCGGGCTTGCCGACAAGATCGAGGGGCAAGTGATCCCCTCGGACAAGGCCGGTGTCTTCAACTTCACCCGCTACGAGCCCCTGGGCGTGGTGGGGATGATCACCCCCTGGAACTCGCCGCTGCTGCTGCTGGCGTGGAAGCTGGGCGCGGCCTTGGCGGCGGGGAATGCGGCGGTGATCAAGCCCTCGGAATTCACCTCGGCCTCGACGCTGGAGTTCATGCCGCTGTTTGCGAAAGCCGGGTTCCCGGCGGGCGTCGTCAACACCGTCACCGGCTTCGGGGCCGAGGCCGGCGCACCTCTGGTCGACCACCCGGAAGTCGCCAAGATCGCCTTCACCGGCTCCGACATCGGCGGCGCCCGGGTCTATGAGGCGGCGGCGCGGCAGATCAAGCCGGTCTCGCTGGAACTGGGGGGCAAGTCGCCGAACATCGTCTTCGAGGATGCCGATCTGGACGCGGCGGTGATGGGGGCCATCTCGGGCATCTTCGCCGCCACCGGGCAGACCTGCATCGCCGGCTCGCGCCTCTTGCTGCAACGCTCGATCCATGACCGCTTCGTCGAGCGGCTGGTCGAGGTGGCGGGCGCCGCCAAGATCGGCGATCCGATGGCGGCGGATACCCATGTCGGCCCCGTCACCACCCCGCCGCAATACCAGAAGGTGCTGGATTACATCGCCATCGCCCGCAACGAAGGCGCGTGCTGCGTGCTGGGCGGCGGCCCGGTCGAGGGGGCGCCGGGCGGGCAATTCGTGCAGCCGACGATCTTCACCGGCGTCCACAATGGGATGCGCATCGCCCAGGAAGAGGTCTTCGGCCCGGTGCTGGCCGTCATCCCCTTCGAGGACGAGGCGGAGGCAATCGCCATCGCCAACGACATCCCCTTCGGCCTGGCCGCCGGGGTCTGGACCCGCGACATGGGCCGCGCGCTCAGGCTGTCCGAGCGGCTGAAGGCCGGGACCGTCTGGGTCAATACCTACCGCGCGGTCAGCTACACCTCGCCCTTCGGCGGCTACAAGCGCAGCGGCATCGGCCGCGAGAGCGGGATGGAGTCGATCAAGGAATATCTGCAGGTGAAATCCGTCTGGATCGCCACCGAAACCTCCGTCGCCAACCCGTTCATCATTCGCTGATCCCGCCCGGGGCGGGGCCGCGAGCCTACAGACAGACAGCCAGGAAGGAACACAGGCCATGTCATCCGATCACTTCGCCGACGGTCTCGCCGCCCGCAAGGCCACGCTGGGGGCCGATTACGTCCAGCGCAATCTCGACGCGGCCGACGATTTCTCGCGCCCCTTCCAGGAGGCGATGACGGCCTGGTGCTGGGGCTTCGGCTGGGGGGACGAGGCCATCGACCCCAAGACCCGCAGCCTGATGAACCTGGCGCTGCTGGGGGTGCTGGGCCGCTGGTCGGAATGGGAAACCCACCTCAAGGGCGCGCTCAACAACGGTGTCAGCCGCGAGCAGGTGCGCGCCGCGATCCATGTCGTGGCGATTTACGGCGGCGTGCCCTGTGGGGTCGAATGCTTCCGCATCGCCCGGAGGGTGCTGGACGCCCAACCCAAGGCCTGACCTTCGGCCGCGGCCACCCTCGGCCGCGGCGCCCAAGTCGATCCAGACAGCACAGCGGGAGGAACCCTGATGCCCAAGACTGACGCCCGGCCGACGCGGCCGAACCGGCCTCTGAACGGCAATCACCACATCACCGGCATCACCGCCGATGTCACGGCGAATGTGGATTTCTGGAGCCGGATCATGGGGTTGCGCCTCGTCAAGAAGACGCTGAACTTCGAGACGACCTTCCGCTACCACACCTATTTCGGCGATACCGACGGCGATGTCGGCAGCGTCGTCACCTTTCTGGAATTCAAGGAATTTCCGCGTGGCCTGCCGGGCAAGGGCAACCATCACGCGGCCATCCTGCGGGTCAAAAGCCACGCCGCGCTCGATTACTGGATGGACCGCCTGACGCAGGAGCAGGTCTATAGCGAGCTGATCCGCCTCGACCCGACCCAGCCCCGTCGACTGGTGTTCCAGGACCCCGAGGGCCATAATGTCGAGCTGATCGCCACCGATGCGACGGACGCGCCGCAGGCCTTCCCGGCCTCGGATATCCCCGCCGATTTCCGCATCACCGGGATCGAGGGGATCCGCACCAACGCCTCGCTGGACGAGATCGCGCCCTATGCCGAGCATTTGGGCTTCACCCGCAACGACGGCCTCGGCCGGTTTGAATTGCAGGGCACCACGCGCTCGTCGCGCTGGTATTCCAACCCCGCCCCGAACCCGCTGCCGTTTCAGGAAATCGCGGTCGGCGTCTGGCATCACCTGGCGCTCGATGCCGAGGAGAACCTGCAAGGCTGGCGTGATTTCTCGAACGAGGGGCCGCTCAGGACCACGCCGGTCTACGACCACCACGTCTTCGATTCCTGCTATACCAACACCCCGGCGATCATCGAACTGACCAGCGCGGGTCCGGGCTTCCTGGTCGATCAGACCAAGGAAGAACTGGGCGAGCGGCTGGCCTTGTCCAAACGCGTCGAGCCCCTGCGCGCCAAGCTGGAACGCGAGCTGACGCCGATCACCAACCCGCGGCGCGCCGATGGCACGCTGATCACCGAGCCCGCGTCAAAGCCCGTCCGGGCCTGACGTGTCCGCCCGCCGCCTCTCCCTGGGGGTGGCGGGCCTCCCCCTTCCTTGCCCCGCAGGTTGCCGATGACCCGTTCCTTCCGTCCCGAGGACCTCCACGCCGCCAGCCCCGCGCCCCTGACGCTTGCCGCGCAGGGCTTCTTCTGGACCGGGATCGAGTGGGTCGAGACCGCGGGCGGCCCGGCAATCCGCGGGCAGATGTATGTGGAATACTGGATCCCCGCCGCGCTGGGCTACCGCACGCCCCTGGTCTTGGTGCATGGCGGGGGCGGGCAGGGGCTCGACATGCTGGGCACCGCCGATGGCCGCCCGGGCTGGGTGCAGCATTTCGTCCGCGCGGGCCATCCGGTCTATGTAGTGGACCGCCCCGGCCACGGCCGCTCGCCGCATCACCCGGACGCGATGGGCGCCATGGGCCCGCTGCCGCCGCCCGCTTTCATCGAACGCGCCTTCACCCGGCCCAAGGGCTGGCCCGAGCAATACCCGAGCGCCGCGCGCCATGACCAATGGCCGGACGGCGGGCGGCCGGGCGATCCGGGCTTCGACGCCTTTCTGGCGGGCTCCGGTCCGATGATGACCGACCTTGGCCGCCATCACCTCGATTGCCAGCGGGGTCTGGTGGAACTCCTGGAACGGATCGGGCCCTCGGTCGTGCTGACCCACAGCGCCGGGGCGCCGACCGGCTGGCTGGCGGCGGATGCGCGCCCCGATCTGGTGCGGGCGCTGCTGGCGGTCGAGCCGGTCGGCCCGCCCTTCGCCTCGCGCCCGACCGGCACGCTGAGCTGGGGCCTGACCGCCGCGCCGCTGAGCTTCGATCCGCCCGCCGCCAGCCCCGAGGACATCGCCAGCGAGCTCCGCGCCCCGGCCCGGCCCGGCGATCTGGAATGTCTGGTGCAGACCGAACCCGCCCGCCAATTGCCGCGCCTCGCACAGGTGCCGGTGACGATCTTCACCGCCGAGGCCTCGTGGATGGCGCATGACAACCACGGCACGGTGGATTTCCTGCGGCAGGCAGGCGTCGGCTGCGATCATGTCCGGCTGGAAGAGCACGGGCTTCGCGGCAACGGCCATGCGATGATGCTGGAAAAGAACAGCGACGCGGTGGCGGCGCTGATCGCGGGCTGGGTGCGGGACGCGAGCGACCCCGCCGCCTGAGCCGCACCGCAAAAGGCCCGCCGGTGAGGCGGGCCTTCGGGTCATCGCAAGGGGCTCAGGCCCGGGGCGGAACCCGGGTGATCTTCGCCCCCATCGCGTTCAACCGCTCGTCGATGCGCTCGTAACCGCGCTCGATCTGCTGGGCGTTGTTGATGGTCGAGGTCCCCTCGGCGCACATCGCGGCGATCAGCATCGCCATGCCGGCGCGGATATCCGGGCTCTCCAGCCGCGAGCCGCGCATCTGCGAGGGGCCGGCGACGATGGCCCGGTGCGGGTCGCAGAGCACGATCCGCGCGCCCATGGCGATCAGCTTGTCGACAAAGAACATCCGGCTCTCGAACATCTTCTCGAACAGCATCACCACACCTTCGCATTGCGAGGCGGTGACGATGGCGATGGACATCGTATCGGCCGGGAAGGCGGGCCAGGGCTGGTCGGAAATCGTCGGGATATGCCCGCCGAAATCGGCCTGCACCTTCATCTCCTGATCGGCGGGGATGAAGAGGTCATCGCCCTTGATCTGGCAGCGGATGCCGAGCCGTTCGAACCCCATCAGGGTCGAACGCAGATGCTCGGTGCCCGCGTTCTTGATGGTGATCTCGGATTTGGTGACGGCAGCAAGGCCGATCAGCGAGCCGACCTCGATATGATCGGGACCGATCCGGTGCGAGCAGCCGCGCAGCTTGCGGCCGCCGTGGATGGTCATCGTGTTGGTGCCGATGCCCTCGATCTCGGCCCCCATGGCGATCAGGAAGCGCGCGAGGTCCTGCACATGCGGCTCCGAGGCGCAGTTCCGCAGGATCGTCGTGCCCTCGGCGTAAACCGCGGCGCAGAGCGCGTTCTCGGTCGCGGTGACCGACGGCTCGTCCAGGAACACGTCCTTGCCGACCAGTTTCTCGGCCCGGAAGGCATAATGCCCGTTGGTCTTGATCTCGGCGCCCAGCTCCTGCAGCGCCAGGAAATGGGTGTCGACCCGGCGGCGACCGATGACGTCGCCCCCGGGCGGCGGCAGGGTGACCTCGCCGCAGCGGGCCAGCATCGGCCCGGCCAGCAGGATCGAGGCGCGGACCCGGGCGCAAAGCTCGGGGTCGAGGTCGGCGGGACGCAGGCTCGCCGCGCGGATCTCCAGATGGTTGCGGCCCAGCCAGCGGGCCTCGGCGCCGACCGACTGGATCAACTCGACCAGCACCTCGATATCGCGGATGCGGGGGACGTTGGTCAGCTCGACCCGTTCGTCCGTCAGCAGCGCCGCCGCCACGATGGGCAGCGCCGCGTTCTTGTTGCCCGAAGGCTCGATCTCGCCCGAGAGGCGGTGCCCGCCCTCGACGATATACTGGATGCGCTCGTGTGGTTGTGCCTGTGCCATATCTGCCGCCTGCTTTTTTACCACGTCTAGCAAAGGACGGGCGGCACGGGAACCGGGTTTGACCCCGGTTCAGGGCTTCCAGCGCAGGAAATTGGCGATCAGGCGAAGGCCCGCCGACTGGCTCTTTTCCGGGTGGAACTGGGTGCCGAGGATATTGTCGCGCCCGACGATGGCCGTCACCGGCCCGCCGTAATCGACATGCGCCAGCAGTTGCGCCGGATCGGCGACCTGGAAGCGGTAGGAATGGACGAAATAGGCGTGATCGCCGGTCTTCAGCCCCTCCAGCACCGGATGCGGGCGGTCGAGGATCATGTCGTTCCAGCCCATATGCGGTACCTTCATCGCCGGGTCCGAGGGCGTGATCCGCACCACGTCGCCGCCGATCCAGCCCAGGCCCGGGGTGGTCTGGTATTCGTGGCCCGCGGTGGCCAAGAGCTGCATGCCGACGCAGATGCCGAGAAAGGGCTTGCCCTGCCGGATCACCGCTTCTTCCAGCGCCTCGACCATGCCGGTCGCGGCCAGAAGCTCGCGTTTGCAGGCGGGAAAGGCGCCGTCGCCCGGCAGGACGATGCGGTCGGCGGCCAGAACCTCCTCGGGGCGGTTGGTCACGCGGACCGTGCCGCCGCCGGTTTCGGCCGCCATCCGCTCGAAAGCCTTCTGCGCCGAGTGCAGGTTGCCGGATTCATAATCGACGAGAACGGTGAGCATGGCGGAGATCCCTTGTGCGGCTTTCCCCTAGCGCAGGCGCCGCACCGCGTCCAGAACCCGGCGCCCGCTTTTCAATCTGCCACAAATACGCCTGCAACCCCCGGAACCCGCGCCACCGCCGGGGCAGGGCGCTGCGCGCCACGGGAACGGGGCGGCGGGTGGGAGTGACCGTGGCGCGCCTTTACAGCATGCCCTTGGTCGAGGGCACCGCATCGGCCTTGCGCGGGTCGACCTCGCAGGCGTCGCGCAGGGCGCGGGCTACGGCCTTGAAGGCAGCCTCGGCGATGTGGTGGCTGTTCACCCCATGCACCTGGTCGAGGTGCAGGGTGATCCCGCCATGGGTGCTCAGCGCCTGGAAGAATTCGCGCACCAGCTCGGTATCGAAGGTGCCGATCTTCTGCGTCGGCAGCGCCACGTTCCACACGAGGAACGGCCGCCCCGACAGGTCCAGCGCACAGCGCACCTGCGCGTCGTCCATCGGCAGCGCGCATTCGCCATAGCGCCGGATGCCGCGCTTGTCGCCCAAGGCCTTGGCCAGCGCCTGACCGATGGCGATGCCGGTATCCTCGACCGTGTGGTGGTCGTCGATATGCAGATCGCCATCCGCCCGGACCGTCAGGTCGAAAAGCGCGTGCCGGGCCAGCTGGTCCAGCATGTGATCGAAGAAACCGACGCCCGTCTGGTTGTCGTAGCGGCCCGAGCCGTCGACATCCAGCGTCACGCTGATTTCGGTTTCCGAGGTCTTGCGGGTAATCGTGGCGCTGCGCATCTGTCTTATCCGTCGCGGGAACGCCGCGGGTATAGGGCGGGGCGGGGCGCTTGACTAGCCCTCGTAACCCTCGACGATCACCAGATCGGCGGTCGAGATCGGATCGCGGATCGCTTTCGCCGCCTGATATTCGGGGCTGTCGAAACAGGCGGTCGCGGCTTCGAGGTCGGGGAATTCGATCACCACGGTCCGCGCCCGGCTCTGGCCCTCGCGCTGTACCTGCGGGCCGCCCCGGACGATGAAGCGCGCGCCGTATTTCGCGAAGGGGATCGCATTGGCCTCGCGGTATTTGGCATAGATCTCGGGGTCGGCCACGTCGACATGCGCGACCCAATAGGCTTTGGGCATGGGGTTCTCCTTCAGGTGGGGGGATCTTGGCGTTCCGGCCGCCGGGCGCAAGTCAGAACTTCAGCCGCATCCGGGCGCCGGGGTGGAAAGGTTCGAACCCCAGCGCGGCATAGAAGGCGCGCGCCTTGTCGTTGCCGGGATGGGTGCCGAGCGCGAGGAACCGCCCGCCCTGGGCCCGGGTCTGCGCGATCGCCGCCTCGACCAGCGCCTTGCCCAGCCCGCTGCCGCGCTGGGCGGGATCGACGTAGAGGTGATGCATCTCCATCCCCCGCACCCCCCAATGCAATTGGGCCACCGGATAGAGCGCGGTATAGCCGCCCTCGGCGATCAGCACGCTCAGAAAGGCCCCGGGCCCGAAGAGGTCGCGTTCCAGCGCCTCGCGGGTGCAGGCGGCCGGGTCGCCGTGATGGGCCGCGAGCGCATGCACCATGGAAAGCAGGCGGTCGAGGTCGTCGGGCATGGCGGGGCGGATCATGGCTCGGGTCCTGAAACGGGCTGTGCCCCGGGGAACCGCGGGGGCGGGCGGGGCGCGCTACTGTCATCCCATCGCCCCCTGATCGCAACCCCCGCACGGAGCCCGCCATGCCGCGCCTTCCCCTCCTCCCCGCCCTGCTGCTGCTTCCGATCCTCTCGCCGCTGCCGGCCGCCGCCGTGGCGCCGATCTGCTACCACGCCCCGGTCCTGTCGCAGCCCGGCGCGACGGTGGCGATCATCTCGCGCATTCTCTGCGTGCGTCCCTCGCAAACGAGCGTGCGGCGCTGATCCGGGAGATGGGATAGGATGCCGCCATGATGCCGCCCGATCCCACCGCCCAAGGCCCGCACCTGGCTGCCACGCTCGCCGCCGGAACGCTCGATACCGGGGCGTTGGAGGCATTGCTGACCGACGCCCGCGCCGCGCCGCTGGCCGCGTATCCGGTCACGGCCCGGCGGCTTCGGGCCGTGGCGGGAACGCTCTATCAGGCCGGGCCGATGGGCGCGGCGCTGACCCGGGCGCCCGATCTCGCCTGGCTGCTGATCCATTCCCCGAACGGCTTTCACCGCGATGCGGCGCTGCTGCGGCTGCCCCTGCCGGCGCATCCCCTCGACCTCGCCGCGCTGCTCGCCCGGCTGGACGATTGGGTGCCCGAGGTCCGCCGCCTCGCCGAGACCCAACTCGCCCGGCATCTGCCCGCGATCCCGCCGAGGGTCGCGGCCGAGGTGGCGCTGGCACGGGGCGAGTGCCTGGAGCGTGCCTGGCGGATCTCGCCCACCGGGCGGCGGCTCTGGCCGGCGCTTCTGGATCGGGTGCCCGAGGCGCTGATCGAGGTGCTTCGGACCGTGCAGGGCCGGGCCGTGCGCCAGCTTTTCCTGCGGCTGATGCGCGATCCCGCCTTTGACGCCGCCCTGCCGATGCTGCTGCGCGAGGCGGCGCATCCCTCGCTCCGCGCCTCTGCGCTCTGGTGGCTGGTCGGGGGGCAGGTCAGCTACACCGCGCCGCGCGGGCCCCGCTGGCGGGGCGATCACCCGGTGGCGGGGCGCCGTCCGCTCAGCATCGCGCCGGATGTGGCCCAGGTCATGGCCCTCGGCGCCGCCGACCGCAGCAGTCCGGTGCGCAAGGTCGCGGCCGAGATGCTGAAAGCCTATGCCGCGCGCGACCCGCAGGCCGCCGGGGCGCTGGCCCGGCACCTGGCCCGGGACCGCAATGCCGGGGTCCGCGCGCGCGCCGAATGGTTCCTCGGCCCCCGTTGACAGGCGCCGTTCCACGCCCGAGGCTCGGCCCATGACCGACCTTCATCTGCACCGCTGGGGCGATCCCTCGGCCCCGCCGCTTCTGATGCTGCACGGCTTTCCCGAATACGGCGGCGCCTGGGCCGGGGTGGCGGCGCATCTGCCCGGCTGGCATTGCCTCGCCCCCGACCAGCGCGGCTATGGCCGAAGCCCGGTGCCCGAGGGGGTCGAGGCGTACCGGATCAAGCCCCTCGTCGCCGATATCGCCGCGCAGATCGAGGAACTGGGCGCTCCGGTCCCGGTCGTCGCCCATGACTGGGGCGCGGCGGTGGCCTATGCGCTGGTCATCCGGCGGCCTGAGCTCGTCTCGGCGCTGGTCGTGGTGAACGGCGTCCATCCCGGCCCCTTCCAGCGCGAACTGGCCCGGGGCGGGGCGCAGGCCGAGGCCTCGGCCTATATCGACTACCTCCGCGACCCGGGCGCCGAGGCGCGGCTCTCGGCCGGTGATTTCGCCGGGCTCCGGCGGCTCTTCGCGGCGAAGATGGACATGTCCTGGCTGACCGGGCCGGTTCTCGACGCCTATCTGACGGAATGGTCCCGCCCTGGCGTGCTGACCGGGATGCTCAACTGGTATCGCGGCTCGCCCCTGCGGGTGGCGCGCCCGGGCGAGCCGCTGGACCTGCCGGAGCTGCCGGTCGAGGCCGGGCGCGTGCCGGTCCCGCATCTGGTGATCTGGGGGGAGGACGACAGGGCGCTGCTGCCGGTCTGTCTGGAGGGACTCGACGCCTGGTGCCCCGACCTGACCATCCGCCGCCTCCCCGGTGCCGATCACTGGATCTGTCACCAGAAACCGGCCGGGGTGGCGGCGATCATCGCTGAATGGCTGACATTTCGCGGTCTCTGACCGCTGTCACTTTTCCAACAATCTGCCCCAGAGATCGTAGTCGGAAGCCTCTTCAACTTCCACTTTTACGATATCGCCGGGTTGCAGCCCCTCGAAATCCTCGTCGATGAACAGGTTGCCGTCGATCTCGGGCGCGTCGGCCTTGGTGCGGCAGGTGGCGCCTTCGTCATCGACGCTGTCGACGATCACCTCCTGCACCGAGCCGACCTTGGCCGCCAGCTTCGCCTCGGAGATCGCCTGCGCCTTCTCCATGAAGCGCTCCCAGCGTTCCTGCTTCACCTCGGGCGCCACATGGTCCGGCAGCGCGTTCGAGCGGGCGCCCGCCACATCCTCGTACTGGAAGCAGCCGACGCGATCGAGTTGCGCCTCGTCCATCCAGTCGAGCAGGGTCTGGAATTCCTCTTCCGTCTCGCCCGGATAGCCGACGATGAAGGTCGAACGCAGCACGATCTCCGGGCAGTCCGAACGCCAGCGGGCGATCTCGTCCAGCGTCTTCGCCGCCGCCGCCGGGCGGGCCATGCGCTTCAGCGTGTCCGGATGGGCGTGCTGGAAGGGGATGTCGAGATAGGGCAGCACGAGACCTTCCGCCATCAGCGGGATCAGGTCGCGCACATGCGGATAGGGATAGACGTAGTGCAGCCGCACCCAGGCGCCGAGCGAACCCAGATCGCGGGCAAGATCGGTGATATGCGCGCGATGCCCCTTGGCCTCGGCATGTTTCAGATCGACGCCATAGGCCGAGGTGTCCTGCGAAATGACCAAGAGCTCGCGCACCCCCGCCTCGACCAGCTTCTCGGCCTCGCGGATCACCGCATGGGCCGGGCGGCTGACCAGTCGGCCGCGCATGTCGGGGATGATGCAGAACTTGCAATGGTGGTTGCAGCCCTCGGAAATCTTCAGATAGCTGAAATGCCGCGGCGTCAGCTTGACCCCGGCCGCGGGCAGCAGGTCGATGAAGGGATCGGGCGAGGGCGGCACCGCGCCATGCACCGCGTCCAGCACCTGCTCATACTGGTGCGGGCCGGTCACCGCCATGACCTTGGGATGGGCGCCGGTGATATACTCGGGCTCGGCCCCCAGACAGCCGGTGACGATGACCCGCCCGTTCTCGCGCAGCGCCTCGCCGATGGCTTCCAGGCTCTCGGCCTTGGCGCTGTCGAGGAAGCCGCAGGTGTTGACGATGACCGCATCGGCGCCCGCGTAATCGGGGCTGATGGCGTAGCCCTCGGCGCGCAGGCGGGTCAGGATCCGTTCGCTGTCGACCAGCGCCTTGGGGCAGCCGAGGCTGACCATGCCGATGGTCGGCTGGCCCGCTCGGGGGGCGTCCTGGATCAGCGCACGCGGCGCAAGGTCTGGGCGGAGGCTGGGAGGGTTCTGGCTCATGCGCGGCGATATACGCCTGCCGGTGCCCGCCGCAAAGCCCTTTCATTCTGCGCCAAATACGCAATCTTCCGGGACAGGGGAGGGTCCGGGAGGGGGCAAGCCCCCTCCCGGGCAGGGGAGCGCGAGGGGGCGGCAGCCCCCTCGCCCCCCACTCATCTTGCGCCGAAGCCCATGCGCTTGAGCAGCCCGTCGCGCCGGATCAGCGCGTGATAGAGCGCCGCTGCGACATGCAGCACGATCAGCGCGATCAGCAGATCGGCGATGAGCCCATGCACCAGCCGCGGGGTGAAGGCATGGAAATCGGCTGGCAGGGTGCCGGAGCCGAACAGCGCCTCGCCCAGCCCCGATTGCACCGACAGCGCGATGCCCGAGGCCGCCATCAGCAGCACCAGCACATAAAGGGCCCCATGCGCCAGCGGTGCCAGCCGGTCGGCCAGGGCGATGCCGGTCCTCGCCGGGGCGGGATGGGCGGTGCGCCAGCGCACCAGCAGCCGGATCAGCATTAGCGCGCCGATACTCACCCCCATGATCGCGTGGATGCGCAGGGCGTCGATCTTGCCGGGCTCGGTATTCGGCATGTCCGAGATGACGAGGCTGCCGGCGATCAGCGCCAGCATCACCAGAAGGGCAATCAGCCAGTGCAGCGTGACGAGGGCGGGGTGGTAACGGGCGGGACGGGGGGACATGGCGGGCTCCGGGTTGGGATGGCGCAGTGTCGCAAACTTCTGCAACAGTAGCAATTGCAAATATTGCTCAGGCGACGAACTGATGCTAGCCGGGGGCATGGACGATCTGCCCGCCTCGAAAGCCACCCGTCACGCCAGCGCCGGCTGGCTGGTCCAGCGCCTCTCGCAGCGGTTCGAGGCGTCGATGGAACAGGCGCTTGCCCCGCATGGGCTGGCGCTGGGGCAATTCGCGCTGATGATGGCGGTGTTGGAAACCGAAGGCATGACCCAGGCGGAACTGGGGGCGATCTTCGCCATGCCGGCCTGGAAGATCAGCCGCCACCTCGATGCCTTGGCCGAGGCGGGGCTCGTCACGCGCGAGGCTGATCCGGCCTCGCGCCGCAGTCACCGGATCTTTGCCACCGAGGCCGCGCGGCAGGCGGCGCCCGGTTGGCGGGCCTCGGCCCGGGGGGTGAACGAGGCGCTGCTGGCGCCGCTCGCGCCCGAGGACCGGGCGCGGCTGGTGGGCTTGTTGCAGGCGGTCGTGGTGCCGGGCGAGTCCTTCTAGACCCCTTCGTCGAAAGGCTCGAAACTGTCGGGGCTGGCCCTGCGCCAGCGGGCCATATAGCCGAAGCGCTCGTCATCTTCGCGCAGCAGGAAGCCTTCGGGCATGTAGGGGAAGACCTCCTGCCCGGTGACCATGTCGCGCTCGTTCTTGCGCATCATCAGGTGCCAGGGCAGGAAATCCGAGGGATGCGACAGGCCCGCGGCGCCGGCCATGTCGCCCAGCGCCTTCATGGTGTTGCGGTGGAAATTGGCCACCCGCTGCGATTTGTCATCGACCACCAGCGCCCGCTGCCGTGCCTTGTCCTGCGTCGCCACGCCCGAGGGGCAATGGTTGGTGTGGCAGGCCTGGGCCTGGATGCAGCCGATGGCGAACATGAAGCCGCGCGCCGAATTGGCCCAGTCGGCGCCCATGGCCAGCGCCCGGGCGATGTCGAAGGCATGGATCAGCTTGCCTGAGGCGCCGATCTTGATCCGGTCCCTGAGCCCCGCGCCCCTCAGCGCGTTGTGGACGAAGGTCAGCCCCTCGACCAAGGGCATCCCCATATGGTTGGCGAATTCCAGCGGCGCGGCGCCGGTGCCGCCCTCTTTTCCGTCGACGACGATGAAATCGGGCGTCACGCCGGTCTTCAGCATCGCCTTGACGATGCACATGAATTCCCGCCGGTGCCCGACGCAGAGCTTGAAGCCGATCGGCTTGCCGCCGGAGAGTTCCCGCAGCCGGGCGATGAATTCCATCATCTCGATCGGGGTGGAGAAGGCCGAATGCGCGTCGGGCGAATGGCAATCCACCCCCATCGGCACGCCGCGGGCCTCGGCGATCTCGGGCGTGATCTTGGCGGCGGGCAGGATGCCGCCCTGGCCGGGCTTGGCGCCCTGGCTCATCTTGATCTCGATCATCTTGACCTGGGGATCGGCGGCGACCTCGCGGAACTTCTCGGCGTCGAAACCGCCGTCCGGGGCGCGGCAGCCGAAATAGCCGGTGCCGATCTCGTAGATCAGGTCGCCCCCGCCCTCGTGGTGATAGCGGCTGATCCCGCCCTCGCCGGTGTCATGGGCGAAGCCCTGGGCCTTGGCGCCCTTGTTCAGCGCCAGGATCGCATTGGCGGACAGCGCGCCGAAGGACATGGCCGAGATGTTGTAGATCGACAGGTCATAGGGCTGTTTGCAATCGGGCCCACCGACCCGGACCCGGAAATCGTGGTTGGTGATCTTCTTCGGCCGGATCGAATGGGTGAGCCACATGTAGCCCCCGCCATAGACCTGCAGCTTGGTGCCGAAGGGGCGCTTGTCCTCGACGTTCTTGGCGCGCTGATAGACGATGTTGCGATCCTCGCGCGAGAAGGGGACCTCGGCTTCGTCGTCTTCCAGCAGGTATTGCCGGATCTCCGGGCGGATCATCTCGAAGAAATAGCGCAGATGCCCCAGCACCGGATAATTGCGCAGGATCGCATGCTGGGTCTGCATCTGGTCATAGATCCCGACCGCCGTGAGGCCGGCAAACAGCACCAGCGGGATCAGGAACCAGGCCGACCAGGCGAGAAGGATCGCCGAAAGGATGGTGAGGACGATTACCAGCGCAAAGGTCGAATAGCGCAGGGTCTGCGAGAGCATGACGCTCCTCCGGCTTGGGATCGGGGCCTTCACCCTAGCAGATGATCCCTAACGGAACACCCCTGGCTTGGTGACAGAGGCATGACGAAGACGCGGCGGTTCGCGGTCGGCAGAGGTTGCCACGGACCCGCCCGCCTGTTAGCCCGGCGCTCCGTTCGCTGCCTCCGCCCTGCGCTGGCCGAACGAGGGCGCGCGTCGCCTGAGACCCCTGGAACCCCCTCAGGCCCCGTTGCCGCCCCGCAGCCCTCGGGCCCGGGGCGTTGCGCCGGGCCGGGACAGCATGGAGCGTGCCTCAATGACGGCTGACACGATACTCGAAGCCAGCACCCCCTCGCGGGACGACCTCGATCACCTGGCGCGCGGGGGCGGGCCGGTGCTGCTGCGCGGCTGCGCGCTGGAGGGGGCGGATCTGAGCGACCTCGACCTCACCGACTGGCGGTTCGAGCGCTGCACCCTGTCCGGCGCGCGCTTCACCGGCGCCCGGCTCGACGGGGTCGCCCTTGTCGGCTGCCGGGGCGCGACGGCGACTTTCGCGGGGGCGATCCTGACCGATTGCCGGGTCGAGGGCGGGGATTTCGGCAACGCCAGCTTTTCGGCCACGACGCTGTCCTCGGTCGCCTTCAAGGGCTGCAAGCTGACGGGGGCGGATTTCACCGGCGCCCGGACGCTGGACGTGAGTTTCGAGGAGGTGATCCTGACGTTGGCCTTGATGCCGAAGTTCTCGTTCCGCAAGGCGCAGCTTCAGGGCGTGACCTTCGCCGAGGCCGATCTGAGGGGCTCGGATTTCCGCGATGCGGTGTTCTCGGGCGCCTCGCTCAGGGACGCCCATATCGCCGATTGCCGGTTCGAGGGCGCGGATCTGCGCGGCGCGGATCTGGGCGGCATCCGGCTGACGGATGCCAGCCGCTTCAAGGGCGCGGTGATTTCCAAGGCGCAGGCGGGCGACTTGCTGGGGCAGCTCGGCCTCATGGTACGCTGAGGTGGGTCAACGGAAGCGGGGCGCCCGTTTCTGCATCCCGGCCATGACCGCCTCCATCTGGTTCTCCGAGCCGATGATCGCCGCCTGCAACCGGGCCTCCAGCGCCAGATGCGCGTCGCCACCGGGCCAGGCGGCACGGACCAGCGCCTTCGCGCCCTGCGCAGCCTCGGGGCTGCGGGCGGCGATGGCTCGGGCGGTGTCGCGCGCGGCCGCCAGCGGGTCGTCGGCCAGACGCGTGACCAGCCCCAGCGCCTGCGCCTCGGGCGCGGGAACCTGCCGGGCGGTGAGGATCAGCTCCAGTGCCTGATCGGCGCGCATCAGGGGCGGCAGCAGTTTCGTCAGCCCCATGTCGGGGATGAGGCCCCAGCGGCTTTCCATGATGGAGAATTGCGCGTCGGGCGCGGCGATGCGGATATCCGCCCCCAGCGCCAGCTGCATCCCGGCGCCGAAGCAGACGCCTTGCACGGCAGCGATCACCGGGACCTTCAGATCCGCCCAGACGGTGCAGGGATGCTGGAAACGGTTCGCGGCCCGCCCGCCGGGAGGCGAGACGATCTCCTGCCGCAGGCTGTCGAGATTGGCGGCGAAACTGCCCAGCGTGGCGATGTCGATCCCGGCGCAGAAGGCCCGGCCCTCGCCACGCAGCACCACGGCGCGCAGGCCCTGTTCCCCGGCCAGCCGGTCGCCCGCCGCGCTGAGCGCGTCGAACATCGCCATGTCGAAGGCGTTCAGCTTGTCGGGGCGGGTGAGCGTGACCTCGGCGATGCCGTCCTCGATGGTCACGCTGACGCGGGTGTCGGCCATGATGTCCTCCGTCGTTTGCCGCAGGCTGGCAGGGCAGGGGCGGCCCGGCAAGGGCGACGCGACGGCAGCGCCCTCAGCCGGTCTGCCACCAGAGCCGGGTCAGGTGGAAGAACGCGGGCGCTGCGAAGATCACGCTGTCGAGCTGGTCCAGAAACCCGCCCTGTCCCGGGATCAGATGCGACCAGTCGCGCAGGCCCCGGTCGCGCTTGATCGCGCTCAGCACCAGATGCCCGACCTGACCGGCCAGCGAGGCGACCGCCGCCATCGCCGCCGCGCCCAGGGGGCCGAAAGGCGTGATCCAGAACAGCACCAGGCCCAGACCCGCCGCCGCCGCCAGACCGCTGGCGGCGCTGCCCCAGGTCTTGCTGGAGAGCCCCGGCACGATGCGCTTCCAGCCTCGGCCGCGGCCGGTGTAGAAGGCCGCCAGATCCCCGGTCTGCACCACCAGCACCAGAAAGGCGATCAGCAGCATGCCGCGCCCCGGCTCCTGATCCGGGCGCTGCAACCACATCAGCGCCGGGATGTGGCTGAGGCAGAAGACGGCGATCATCAGCCCCCATTGGGTTTCCGACACCCGGCTCAGGAAGCGCTCGGTCGAGCCGCGCAGCACCGAGACGAAGGGCAGAAGCAGGAAGACCCCGACCGGGATGAAGACCGCGAAGGCGCGTTGCAGGTCGAAGAACACCAGCAGGAATTGCACCGGCAGGATGATGTAGAAGGCCAGCGCCAGCGACAGGTGGTCGGCCTTGGTCCGCGCCGAATAGGTGTAGAATTCCCGCAAGGCCGCGAAGGAGGCCACGGCGAACAGCAGGATGATCGCCCAACTTCCCGCCAGCATCGCCAGCGTGAACAGGATGAACATCGCCCACCAGCTGTCCACCCGGGTCATGAAGACCTCGACCGCGGTGTCGGGCTGGGGACGGCGCGCCCGCATCCGCTCGCCAAACAGGGTCAGCGCCAGCAGCACCAGCGCCACGGCCAGCGCCAGCAGGGCGATGTCGCGCATCAGGGGGCTCATGGCCGCGTCTCCGGTCTGAGGGCTGCGAGCGCGGCGGCGGCCCGGGTCAGGAAGTCGCGCCGGTCCTCCCCCTCGCGCAGCGCCACCGGCTCGCCGAAGATCACCGAACACATCAGCGGCAGGGGGATGAGTTCGCCCTTCGGCATCACCGAATTGAGGTTGGCGATCCAGGTGGGCACCAGCTCGACCTCGGGCCTTGCGCTGGCGATGTTGTAGAGGCCCGACTTGAAGGGCAGCAGGGGATCGGGCCCCTGATTGCGCTGGCCTTCCGGGAAGATGATGAGCGAGGCGCCTTCGTCCAACGCCTGAAGGATCGCGACCATCGGATCGTCCGTGCGCTCGCCCGCCCGGCGGTCGATCAGCACGGCGCGGAACACCTCGGCCCCGGCGAAGGCGCGCAGCGGGCTTTTCAGCCAGTAATCGGCGGCGGCGACGGGGCGGGTCTTCTGACGCAGGTGATGGGGCAGCACCGACCAGATCATCGGCATGTCGCCGTTCGAGACATGGTTGGCGAAATAGACCCGCTGGCGGGGCGAGGGGCCGACGCCGCGCCAATCGGCATGCACGGCGGTGATGGCGCGGGCGAAGAGCACGATGGCCTGACCCGCGACGCGGGCGGCGAAGCGGCGCCAGGCGGGCAGGCGCGCGGGCTCGGGGGCGGGAACGCTGGTCATGGGCCGCATCATGCGACGCGAGCGCGCCGCTGGGAAGGGGTGGCAAAACCCCGCGCCCGTCGCGGCCGCGTGAACCGCCCCGCCTTGTGCCGGGGCCGCCCTTTGATAACATGGCCTGGTACAGGTCTGCCCGGAGGTTGGAAAATGCGTTGGATCTTCAGGCTGCTGGGGGCACTGCTGGTGCTGGTCATCCTGGCGGTGGGGGCGCTGTTCCTGCTGCCCGCCGACCGCATCGCCAACCTCGCCGCCCGCCAGTTCGAGGCCGCGACCGGCCGGGCGCTGACCATCGACGGCGATGTGACGCCGACCTTCTGGCCGGTGCTGGGCGCGCGGGTCGAGCGGGTGACGCTGGCCAATGTCGCGGGGTCTGACGCAGGCCCGATGCTGGTGGCGGACTCGGTCGATCTGGGCGTCGACCTGTCGCAGCTCATTCAGGGCAATCTGGTGGTCCGCCGGTTCGAGGCCCGCCAGCCGCAGATCGTGCTCGAACGCGACGCCAACGGCGTCGGCAACTGGAACTTCGCCGGGATCGGCGACCAGAACGCGCCGACGGGCGAGGCGGGCACCCGTTCCGCCCTGCCGCCCATCGTGCTGGACCGGGCCCAGATCGAGGGCGCCAGCCTGCGCTACATCGACCGGCAGGCGGGGACCGACGTGACGGTGCAGGGCGTCTCCATCGACCTGTCGATGCCGGAATCGGGCGGCGCCGCAACGCTTCGCATCGCCATCGACCGCAACGGGCAGGAGGCCGAGGTCAACGCCCGCCTCGGCTCGGTCAGCGACCTGCTGGCGGGCGAGGTCGTGGCGGTCAGCGCCTCGATCAGCGCCGAGGGGGCGCAGGGCTCGTTCGAGGGCCGCGCGGGGCTGGAACCCGTGGCGGCCGAGGGGCGGCTCAGCATCGACATCAGCCGCCTTGGCCCGGCGCTGCAACTGGCGGGGGCGGGCGGCGCCGAACCGATCCCCGAGGCTGCGCGGCCGCTGACCCTGGGTGGGCAACTCACGCTCGCGCCCACCGGCAGCCTGCATCTGCGCGAGGGGCTGGTCGGCATCGGCGCGAACCGCCTGCGGCTGGCGCTTGACACGACCTTCGACGGACCGCGGCCCAGCATCGCCGGGCAGATCAGCGCCGACGGGCTGGACCTGACGGGCTTCACCGGCGGCACCAACAGCGGTCCCAGTTCTGGCGCCTCGGGCTGGCCCACCACCCGCATCGACGCCTCGGCGCTGGGGCTGGCCGATGCACAGATCGGCCTGACGCTGGGCCCGGTCAACACCGGCTTCGGCATCATCGACGCGACCCGCGGCTCGCTGACCATCGACCGCGCGCGTGCCGTCCTCGGCCTGAACGAGGTCCGCGCCTTCGACGGCACGCTCTCGGGCGAGCTGGTCGCCAACAACCGCAACGGCCTCTCGGTCGGCGGCACGCTGGCGCTCAGGAACGTGAGCCTGATGGCGCTGCTGCGGCAAGCGCTGGGCTTCGAGCGGCTGACCGGCACCGCCTCGGCCGACCTGCGCTTCCTGGGGGCGGGCCAGTCGGTCGATGCGATCATGCGCTCGCTCGAAGGGCAGGGGACGCTGCAATTCGGTCAGGGCGAGATCCAGGGCATCGACCTGGCGGCGATGTTCAACAACCTCGATCCCTCGGCGCTGGGCGCCGGGTCCTCGACCGTCTACACCAGCATCGGCGCCAGCTTCACCATGGCGGGCGGGGTGCTGTCGAACGAGGATCTGCTGCTTGATGCGCCGCTGTTCGCGGTGCGGGGACGGGGCACTGCGGATATCGGCGGCATGACGCTGAACTACCGCGTCACGCCCGAGGCGATGCGCAATGCCGAGACCGGGCAGGCGCTGCGCGTGCCGCTGCTGATCACCGGCCCCTGGTCCGAGCCGCGTTTCCGGCTGGATCTGGAGGGCATGGCCGAACAGCGCCTGCAAGAGGAACGCGAGCGTCTGGAAGCCCGCGCCCAGCAGGAAATCCAGCGCCTGCAGGACGAGGCCCGCGCCCGCGCCGAGCAGGCGATCACCGAGCGGCTGGGCGGCAGCGTCACCCCGACCGAGGGCCAGACCCCCGGCGAGGCTTTGGGCCAGTCGCTGGAGGATCAGGCGCGCGAAGGTTTGCGGCGGCTCTTGGGCGGCGGCGGATCGCAACCCGCGCCTGCCCCCAGCGAGTGACCCCTCACCGCATGTAATGCAGCCGGTCGAACCGGGCCCGCAAGGCGCGGGTCCGAGGCGCCACAGCCGCCGGATCGTTGCTGCGCAGCGCCTCGGCGACCAGCGCGGCGATTTCGGGGATGTCGGCCGGGGTCACGCCCCAGCGCACCAGCTCCGGAGTGCCGATCCTCAGGCCGTTCAGGTCGCCCTCGACCGGGGCGATGGGCAGGCCGATGCCGCAGGCCAGAAACCCGGCCTTTTCCAAGGTCTTGGACGCCGCCTGTCCACCGCCGAACCCGGCCGCCTCGACCGCGAATTGGTGCGAGGTGGTGAAGCCCTTCTCGGCCGCGAAGACGGGCAGGCCCGCCGCCGCCAGCGCCTCGGCAAAAGCCCGCGCCGTGTCGGCCATGGCCTGTGCATAGGCCCGCCCGTGCTCGCGCCAGTCCAGCAGGCTGATCGCCAGCGCCGCCGATTTCGCCGCGTCGAAATTGGCGGTGAGGCCCGGAAAGGCGATGCGGTCCAGCCTTTCGGCAATCGCCGCGTCGTTGGTGACGATCAGCCCGCCCGCCGGGCCGCCCAGCGACTTGTAGGTGCTCATCGTCATCAGATGCGCGCCCTGCGCCAGCGGATTGGCCCAGACCCCCCCGGCGATGATCCCGCATTGATGCGCCGCGTCGAACAGGACCTTGGCCCCGACCTCGTCGGCAATCGCCCGGATCTGCGGCACGGGATGCGGGAAGAGGTTCAGGGATCCGCCCACGGTGATGATCTTCGGCCGGACCTTCAGCGCCAGTTCCCGCAAAGCCTCAAGATCCACGGTATAGCCGTCGGCATCGACCGGCGCCGGATGCGTGACCAGCCCGTAAAGCCCGGCGCAACCGTCGGCGTGATGCGTCACATGCCCGCCGATGCTGGCGGGCGGCGCGATGATCGCGTCGCCGGGTTTGGCCAGCGCCATGAAGCCATAGAGGTTGGCTAGAGCGCCCGAGGCGACGCGGATCTCGGCGTGGGTCGCGCCGAAGACCTCGGCCGCCAGTTCTGCCGCGATCACCTCGATCTCCTCGATCGCCTGCAGCCCCATTTCGTATTTGTCGCCGGGATAGCCCAGCGAGGGCCGGCTGCCGAGGCCACGGGCCAGTGCCGCCTCGGCCCGCGGGTTCATCACATTGGTCGCGGGGTTCAGGTTGAAGCACTCCTGCTCGTGGATGCGCTGGTTCTGCTGGATCAGCGCCTCGATCCTTGCATCGAGCGCGGCACTGTCCAGCGCGGCGGCGGCCCGGGCGAGCGTCTGGACATGGGCCTCGGCCGCGGCGGGCACCCAGGGGCGGGGGGCGAGATGGGTCATCGGGATCTCCTGTTCTGAGGACAGGATGCGGGGCGCGGGCCTTGCGCGCAAACCGAATTTCCTGTCCCCTGAGGCACAGGAAATTTGAGTCTGAGATGCCGGTCGCCCCACCCCCGCCCCGCCTGCCGCCCCTGCCGCATCTGGCCGCCTTCGAGGCTGCCGTGCGGCTGGGCGGCTATGCCGCGGCGGCGGCGGAACTGGGGGTGACGGCGGGGGCGGTGCGGGCCAAGGTCCGGGCGCTGGAGGGAGCGCTGGGCGTCACGCTGTTTCAGGCGCTGCCGCAGGGGGTGACGCCCACGGCCGAGGCCCGGGATCTGGCCGAGGTCGTGGCGCGGGGCCTTGCCGCACTGGAGCGCGCGATGGCGCCGCTTGGGGATCCGCCCCTGCCGCTGGGCGCGCTCCGCGTCTTCGAGGCGGCGCTGAAATCGGGCGGTTTCGCCAAGGCCGGTGAGGGGCTGGGCCTCAGTCCCGGGGCGGTGGCGGCGCAGGTGCGGCGGGTCGAGGAATGGGCGGGCCGTCCGCTTTTCACCCGTCACGCGCGGGGCGTGACCCCGCAGGCCGAGCCTCTGGCCGTGCTGCCGGGCCTGTCGCGGGCGCTGTCACGCTTCGACGCGCTGGCCATCGGCGCGACGACAGTCCGCATCGCCGCCTTGCCCGCCGTGGCGCAGCTCTGGCTCATGCCGCGCCTGCCCGCGCTGAGGGCCGCGCTGCCCGGCATCGCCGTCTCGGTCACGGCGCTGGAACGCCCGCCCGAGGCCAAGCGCGCACCCTATGATCTGGCGCTGTTCTTCGCCGAAACCGGCGGCAGGCTGCTGGCCGAGGATGCGCTGATCCCGGTCTGCGCCCCCGCTTTGGCCACGGCCCTGCGCAGCCCGGCGGATCTGGCCCGCCTGCCGTGCCTGAGCGATTCCAGCTGGGCGGCGGATTGGCGGGTCTGGACCGCCGTTGCCATGCCCGGCCGCCCGGTGCCGCGCGGGGTGGAGCATTCGCTCTATGCGCTGGCGGTGGCCGAGGCGATGGCGGGCGCGGGCGTGCTGATGGGCCGCACCGCCTTGCTGGCGGGGGCGCTGGCCGAGGGTCGGCTGGTCGCGCCCCTGGGCCCTGCGGTGCCGGTCGCCAGGGGGCTGCGGCTGACGCGGCTCAGGCCCCTGCCGCGCGGTGGCGCGGCGGCGCGGGTGGCGGAATGGCTGGCGGGGCCGGGCCTCAGCCCCTGAGCGCGGCCAGTTCGGCGCGGTGTTCCTGCATCCGCAGCATGACGCGGTAATCGCGGTCATAGGTCTCGCGGCGGGTGGGATCGGGCTCGATGACCGTCGCCAGCCGCGCCATCGCGCGGGCGGCACCGGGCAGGTCGCTGTGCAGGCCCGCGGCGGTGGCGGCGGCGATGGCGGTGCCCAGCAGGACCACATCCTCGGCCTCGGACCGAAGGACCCTCAGCCCCGTCACATCGGCGAAAAGCTGCTGCAGCAGCGGCGGGCGTGCCAGCCCCCCGGCGATGGCGAGGCTCTCGGCGCGACTGCCCGCCGCCTGCAGATGCTCGACGATCTGCCGCACCCCCAGCGCCAGCGCCACGGCGGTCCGCCAATAGAGCGCGGCCAGCCCCTCGGTGCTGCGGTCGAGCGACAGGCCGCTGACCACGCCCCGCGCCGCGGCATCCGACAGGGGCGAGCGGTTGCCGTTGAAATCGGGCAGCACGTCGAGCCCGGCGCCGAAGCCCGGGCCCTGGGCGGCCAGGGCTTCGGCGATCAGGGCCAGCACCGTCGCATGATCGGGGCGGGCGGCGAGCCCGGTCGCGGGCCAGAGGTCCAGCACGTATTCCAGCGCCGCCCCCGCCGCCGATTGCCCGCCCTCCGAGGTCCAGAAGCCGGGCAGCACCGTGTCGCGCGACGGCCCCCAGAGGCCCCGGGCGAAAAGCGGGCGCGGGGTGATCGCCATGATGCAGTTCGAGGTCCCGGCAATCAGCGTCAGGCATTCGCCGGTCGTGGCGGCGGGATGCAGGCCGACCGTGCCCAGCGCCCCCGCATAGGCGTCGATCAGCCCCGCCGCGACCGGCAGGCCGGGCGGCAGGCCCAGCTCGGCAGCGGCCCGGGGCGTGAGGGTGCCGATGGGGCAGTCGACGGGGGCGGCGCAGTCCGGCAATCCGGCGCGGTCCAGCAGATCCTCCAGTCCGATGGCCGCCAGGAAGTCCCGCTGCCAGCCGCCGTGATCGGGCAGATAGGGCCATTTCGCCGCCAGCGCGCAGGCCGAGGCAGCGGTTGCCCCCGTTGCCCGCGCCGTCAGGTCGTCGGCGAGATCCCGGGCATAGCCCAGCCGTGACCACAGCTCCGGGCGCTGCGCCTTCAGCCACATCAGCTTGGGCGTCTGCATCTCGGGCGACATGGTGCCGCCCAGATGGTCGATCAGCCGGTGGCGGGTTTCGGTGCAGGCCTGCGCCTCGGCCTCGGCCCGGTGGTCGTACCAGGCGATGGTGTCGCGCCCGCCACCGAGGTCCAGCGGCGCGTCGGTCCGGTCGCGCAGGACCAGCGAACAGGTCGCATCGAAGCCGAGCCCGGCGATCTCGGCGGGCGCCACGCCCGACCCCGCGACCGCCGCCTGCACCGCGCTGCATACCGCCGCCCAGATCTGGTCCGAGGCGTATTCGGCCCGCGCGCCCGGCCCGTCGGTCAGCGCCAGCGGCACCACGGCACGCGCCAGCATCGCGCCCGAGGTGTCGAAAACCCCCGCGCGCGCACTCCGCGTCCCGACATCGACCGCCACCAGATACGCCGGCATAGCCTCCACTTTCAGGCGGCACCCCGGATCAGCCCGGGCAAGTCCGCCATGTCCGCGATGATGGCCATCGGCGCGAGATTTTCAACCGCCGCGCGCAACGAGGCGGGTCCTGCATGCGATCCGCCGGTAAAGGCGATGGCCCGCATCCCCGCGGCTTCGGCGGCCTGCAGCCCGGCCGGGCTGTCCTCGACCACCAGACAGGCGGCGGGATCGGCGCCCATGCTGCGGGCGGCCAGCAGGAACAGATCCGGCGCCGGCTTGCCGTTCGCGACCATCGTGGCGCTGAAGATATGCGGCTCGAAAAGCGGCAGCAGCCCGGTGACCCCCAGCGACAGCCGGATCCGGTCGGGCTGGCTGGAGGAGGCCACGCAGACCGGCAGGTCCAGCGCCTGCACGGCCTCGGCCACGCCCTGCACCGGCTGCAATTCGGCCTCGAACCGGGCCAGCAGGCGGCGGCGCATCTCGGCCAGCAGGGGATCGGTCAGCGTGACGCCCCGCTCGCGCGCCAGCCAGTCGCGCACGCTGCCCAGCGACTTGCCGAGGAAATGCGCGTAGCCTTCCTCGGGGGTCAGCGGGCAGCCCGCCTCGGTCAACAGCCCCAGCATGACCTCCAGCGAGATCGTCTCGCTGTCGACCAGCACGCCATCGCAATCGAAGATCACGAGGGCGGGGTGGGGCCAGCTCACCATGCCTCAGCCCTGCTCAAGATAGCGGGTGAGGGTGGCGGCGGTGCCGTCGCGCCAGAGCGCGTTCAGCCAATGGGCGAAGCGGGCGGCGAACCCGGGATGTTCGGCCAGATCGCCATAGATCGCGTCCTGCTCCAGCCAGGCCTGCGGGCGGCGGCGTGCCTGTTCGGCGACCGGGACCAGCCGGTCCCAGTTCGGGTCATTGGGCTCGATGATCTTGCCGCTGTCCGTCACACCGGCACAATAGCGCGCCCAGAGCGCGCATTCCAGCGCCAGCCCGTTGAAGCCGCCGCCCGAGGCCAGCGCGTCGCGCAGCGTCGGGATGATGAATTTCGGCTGCCGGTTCGAGCCGTCGAGGCAGAGCCGCCGGATCGTATCGCCGATCTTGGGGTTGGAAAACCGCCGCTCGATCAGGTCCAGATAGCCGGGCAGGTCGGTATCGGGAACCGGCGGCACCTGCGGCAGGATCTCGGTCTCCTCGATCTTCCTCAGGAAGCCGCGCACCAGAGGATGCACCATCGCCTCGTGCACGAAATGGATGTCCATCAGCCCGGCCGGATAGGCGATGACCGCGTGGCCGCCGTTGAGGATGCGCAGTTTCATCAGCTCGAAGGGCGCCACATCGGCCACGAATTGCGCGCCGACCGCGTCGAAAGCCGGGCGGCCGAGGGGGAAGTGATCCTCCAGCACCCATTGCGTATAGCCCTCGCAGAACACCGGCCAGCCATCCGCCACGCCGAAGTCCTGGGCCAGAAGTGCGCGTTCGCGGTCGGTGGTGGCGGGGGTGATGCGGTCGACCATGGCGTTGGGGAAGGCCACGTTGGCGGCGATCCACTCGGCGAATTCGGGGTCCGACAGACGGGCGAGGCCGCAGAGCGCGTTCTTCGTCACCACCCCGTTATGGGGGATGTTGTCGCAGCACATGACGGTGAAGGGCAGGATGCCCGCATCGCGGCGGGCCTTCAGCGCGACCAGCATCATCCCGAAGGCGGTTTTCGGCGCGCCGGGGCTGGCGGCATCGGCGCGGATCGCGGGATGGGTCGGATCGAAGCGGTCCTTGGCGTCGAGAAAATAGCCGCCCTCGGTGATGGTCAGCGAGACGATGCGGATATCGGGCTGGCTCATCCGTGCGATGATCGCGGGGGCATCGGCGGGGGGGAGGTAGTCGATCATCGAGCCCAGCACCCGGGCCTCGGAATGATCGGCCTCCTGCTCGACCAGCGTGGTCAGCCAGTCCTGCGCCTGCAGGATGTCGCGGCCCTTGCGCTCGCCCTCGAAGACGCCGGCGCCGACCAGCGCCCAGTCCAGCGACTGGCCCCGGTTGAACAGCCGGTCCAGATACATCGCCTGATGCGCCCGGTGGAAGTTGCCGACGCCGAAATGCAGGATCCCGGCCGAAAGGCTGTCCCGCGCATAGCCGGGTTTCGCCACGGTCGCGGGCAGGGAGGCGAGGGTTGCAAGGGAGAGGGGCGTGGCCATGTCAGCTCATCCAGTTCCCGCCGTCGACGTTATAGGTCTGGGCGACGATGTAATCGGCCTCAGGTGAGGCCAGGAATATGGCCATGCCGGTCAGGTCCTCGGCGCGGCCCATGCGGCCGAAGGGGACGGCGGCGCCGACCTCGGCCTTCTTCTGGCCGGGCGCCTTGCCCTCGTACTTGGCGAAAAAGGCGTCGACCCCGTCCCAATGCTCGCCCTCGACCACGCCGGGGGCGATGGCGTTGACGTTGATGCCGTGGGCGATCAGGTTCAGCCCGGCCGATTGCGTCAGGCTGATGACCGCGGCCTTGGAGGCGCAATAGACCGCGACCAGCGACTCGCCCCGGCGGCCCGCCTGCGAGGCCATGTTGATGATCTTGCCGCCGGTGCCTTGCGCGATCATCTGCCGGGCGACGGCCTGCATGGTGAACAGCACCCCCGCCACGTTGACCGAGAAAACCCGGTCGTAATCGGCCCGCGTGATCTCGACCAGCGGCGCGGCGGTGAAGAGGGCGGCGTTGTTCACCAGAATGTCGACGCCGCCCATCTGCGCCACGGCGCCCGCCACGGCGGCGTCGATGCTCTCCTGCCGCGTCACGTCCATCTGGACCGCTCGCGCGCCGATCTCCTGCGCGGCGGCCTCGGCCCGGGGCAGGTCGATATCGGCGATGGTCACCTCGGCGCCTTCCGCCCGATAGGCCCGCGCGAGGGCCAGCCCGATTCCCCGGGCGGCGCCGGTGATCAGCGCGCGTTTCCCGTCGAGCCGTCTCATGGCAGGCGCAGCCCCTCGGCGTCGAAACGGTGGATCTGGCTGGCGTCGGGCGTCAGATGGATCGTGTCGCCGTAATGCAGATCGACCTCGCCCCCGGCGCGGATCGTCAGGGGATCGGCGAAACCGGGAACGGTCACATGGAAGAACGTGTCCGAGCCGAGGTGTTCCGAGACGCCGATCGTCCCGGTCCAGGTGCCGCCCTCGGCCGAGATCTGGAAATGCTCGGGCCGCACGCCGATGGTGTGGGCGCCGTGTTTCTCGGCCTCGGCCCCTTCGATCAGGTTCATCTTCGGCGAGCCGATGAAGCCCGCGACGAAGGTGTTGCGCGGGGTGCGGTAGAGTTCCAGCGGCGAGCCCACCTGCTCGATATGCCCGGCCCGCAGCACGACGATCTTGTCGGCCATGGTCATGGCCTCGACCTGATCGTGGGTCACATAGATCATCGTCGTGGCGAGGCGCTTGTGCAGTTCGCTGATCTCCAGCCGCATGCCGACCCTGAGCGCCGCATCGAGGTTCGAGAGCGGCTCGTCGAAGAGGAACGCGGAGGGCTCGCGCACGATGGCGCGTCCGATGGCGACGCGCTGGCGCTGGCCGCCGGACAGCTGCCCCGGGCGCCGGTCGATATAGGACGACAGGTTCAGCACCTTCGCCGCGCCATCGACCCGGCGGTCGATCTCGGCCTTGTCCATGCCCGCCATCTTCAGCGGGAAGGCGATGTTCTTGCGCACCGTCATATGCGGGTAGAGCGCATAGGACTGGAACACCATCGCCAGCCCGCGCTTCGCGGGCGAGAGATGCGTGGCATCCGTCCCGTCGATGCGGATCTCGCCGCCCGACACATCCTCAAGCCCCGCGATCAGCCGCAGAAGTGTGGATTTCCCGCAGCCCGAGGGGCCGACGAAAACCACGAATTCCCCATCCTCGATGCGCAGGTCCAGGGGCGGGATGACCTCGACATCGCCGAAGGCCTTGCGCACTTTATCAAGCGTGATGCGTCCCATGAATTCAGTCCCTTACTTGACGGCGCCGAAGGTGAGGCCGCGCACGAGTTGCTTCTGGCTGAACCAGCCCATGATGAGGATCGGCGCGATGGCCATGGTCGAGGCGGCGCTGAGCTTGGCGTAGAACAGGCCCTCGGGGCTGGAATAGCTGGCGATGAAGGCCGTCAGCGGCGCCGCGTTGACCGTGGTCAGGGTGAGGGTCCAGAAGGCCTCGTTCCACGCCAGGATGATGTTCAGCAGCACGGTCGAGGCGATGCCGGGAATGGCCATCGGCGTGAGCACATAGAGGATCTCGTCCTTCAGCGTTGCGCCATCCATTCGCGCGGCTTCCAGGATCTCGCCCGGGATCTCGCGGAAATAGGTGTAGAGCATCCAGATGATGATCGGCAGGTTGATCAGCATCAGGATGAAGATCAGCGCGATCTTGCTGTCCAGAAGGCCCAGCTGGATCAGGATCAGCCGGATCGGGTAGAGCACGCCCACCGCGGGCAGCATCTTGGTCGAGAGCATCCACAGGAGGATGTCCTTGGTGCGCCTTGCCGGCACGAAGGCCATGGACCAGGCCGCGGGGACGGCGATCAGGATACCCAGGAACGTGGACCCCAGCGCCAGCGCCACCGAATTCCACAGATAGCGCATGTAATCCGAGCGCTCCTGCACCACGCGGTAATTCTCCAGCGTCCAGTCGAAGTTGAAGAACACCGGCGGGTCGGCGATGGCGGTGGCCTCGGTCTTGAACGAGGTCAGGATCGTCCAGAGGATCGGGAAGAAGATCATCAGCCCGATGCCCCAGGCGAGGGCGGTGAAGACGATCTTGCGTTGCGTGGTGACGGCGCGGGCCATGATCTGCTCCTTACGCGTCGAGGTTCTTGCCGACGACGCGCATCAGGATCGCGGCGACGATATTGGCGAGGATCACGGCGATGATGCCGCCCGCGGAACCAAGCCCCACGTTCTGGCTTTCGATCACGCGCTGATAGACGAGGTAGGTGAGCGTGCGGGTGCCGAAGGCGCCGCCGGTGGTGACGAAGATCTCGGCGAAGATCGACAGCAGGAAGATCGTCTGGATCAGCACCACGACGGTGATCGAGCGGGCGAGGTGCGGCAGGGTGATGTAGCCAAAGCGCGCGAAGGGCCCGGCGCCGTCCATTTCGGCCGCCTCGAGCTGTTCGCTGTCCAGCGACTGGATCGCGGTCAGCAGGATCAGCGTGGCGAAGGGCAGCCATTGCCAGCTGACAATCAGGATGATCGAGAAAAGCGGGAACTGGCTCAGCCAGTCGACGGGTTGCAAGCCCAATCCCTTGAAGAGATGCGCGAAAAGCCCGTTGACCGGGTTCATGAACATGTTCTTCCAGACCAGCGCCGAGACGGTGGGCATGACGAAGAAGGGCGCGATGACCAGGATGCGGACGATCCCCTGACCCCAGATCGGCTGATCGAGCAGAATCGCGAGCCCGATGCCGCCCACGACGGTGATCAGCAGCACCCCGCCCAAGAGTTGCAGCGTGGTGAGGATGCTGTCCCAGAAGGCCGAGGAACTGACGAAACGGACGTAATTCCCCAGCCCCTCGCAGCAGTCGAAGGTCCCGCGCAGAGGCCGGTAATCGAGGGTGGAGAACCACAGCGTCAGGATCAGCGGCACCAGCATCCACACGAGAAGCAGGAAGACCGCCGGGGCCATCATGGCGCGGGCCGCGGATCGGGAATGCTGGGTGGCCATCGGAACCCTCGGGCTGGGGCGGGGGAGGGTGGCGCGCAGCCCGGGGGCTGCGCGCCCTGTCAGCGGAGGAGGAACCCCGGACCGGCGGTTGGGAACCTGTCCGGGTCGGCTGGTCGCCCCGGGCTCAGTAGCCCGCGGCTTCCATTTCTTCGGTCGCCAGCGACTGGGCCTGCGACAGGGCGTCTTCGGCCGACATCTGCCCGGCAAGCGCGGCCGAGAAGAGCTGGCCCACTTCGGTCGCGAGACCCGCGAATTCCGGGATGGCGACGAATTGTACGCCCGTATAGGGGACCGGATCGACCGAGGGGCTGGTGGGATCGGCGGATTCCATCGACCGCAGGGTCATTTCCGCGAAGGGCGCGGCGGCCAGATATTCCTCGTTTTGATAGAGCGAGGTCCGCGTGCCGGGCGGCACGTTGGCCCAGCCCTCTTCCGCGGCCACGAGTTCGGTATAGGCCGACGAGGTCGCCCAGGCGATGAAGGTCTTCGCCGCTTCCTGCGCATCGGACGAGGCCGGGATGCCCAGCGACCAGGCCCAGAGCCAGTTGCCGCGACGGCCGAGCCCGTTGTCGGGCGCCAGCGCGAAGCCGACGTGATCGGCGACCTGGCTGTCGGTCGGGTTGGTCACGAACGAGGCCGCGACCGTGGCGTCGATCCACATGCCGCATTTGCCGGTCTGGAACAGGGCGAGGTTCTCGTTGAAGCCGTTGTTCGAGGCGCCGGGCGGGCCGTAATTGGTCATCAGATCCAGATAGAAGGTCAGCGTGTTCGACCAGGCTTCGGTGTCGAACTGCGGCCGCCAGTCCATGTCGAACCAGCGCGCGCCGAAGGAATTGGCCATGGCGCTGAGGAAGGCCATGTTCTCGCCCCAGCCGGCCTTGCCGCGCAGGCAGATGCCATAGACCTCGTTGTCACGGTCGGTCATGGCGGCGGCGGCTTCGCGGATGAACTCCCAGGTGGGCGCCTCGGGCATCTCCAGCCCCGCCGCTTCCATCAGGTCGGTGCGGTACATGACCATCGAGCTTTCGCCGTAGAAGGGCGAGGCATAGAGATGCCCGTCCACCGTCAGACCGCCGCGCACCGCGGGCAGCAGGTCGTCGACGTTGTACTCCTCGCCCATGTCGTCCAGCGCCACCAGCCAGCCGTTCGCGCCCCAGATCGGAACCTCGTAGGTGCCGATGGTGATCACGTCATACTGCCCGCCGCCGGTGGCGATGTCGGTCGTCACGTTCTGGCGCAGGACGTTCTCTTCCAGCGTCACCCATTCGACGGTGATGTCGGGGTGCATGTCGGTGAAATGGCTGGTCAGCCCTTGCATGCGGATCATGTCGCCGTTGTTCACGGTGGCGATGGTGATCGTCTCGGCCTGGGCCGCGAGCGCGACAGCCGTCAGCGCCGTCGCACCCATCAGGGCGCGCAGGGTATAGGTCATGGTATCCTCCCAAGATGAGCAAATGCTAAGCTCTTGGGCAAATTCTCACACGATCGCGTGAAAGGTCAACTGATTTCTGGCCCCGGCGCCGAGGGGCGGGGGCAGGTCTTTGGGATTGTTTGGAAAATTCAGGGCAGGGTGGCGCGGTCAGGCTGTTAGCGCCAACGCCGTATCCTCGTCGGTCACCAGGCCGGTGATCAGCTTGCCGGTCAGGGCGGCTCGAATCGCCGGGATCTTGGCGGGGCCATTGGCGGCGGCGATGGTGGGGCGCTCGGGCGCGGGGCTCAGCAGGGCGGAGCTGACGCGCTGGTTCACCTCATCCTCCAGCAGGCGGCCGTCGCGGTCGAAGACATAGCCGATGATCTCGCCCACCGCGCCCTTGGCGGTCAGGCGCTGCTGATCCTCGGGCGTCAGGAACCCGTCGATGACCAGCGGCGCGTCGGGCGCCATGGTGCCGACGCCGACGAAGCGCACATCGGTCCGGGCCGAGAGGCCGCGCGCGGTTTCCAGCGTCTTCTGTCCCAGCAGCGCGGCGCGTTCCTCGGCCGAGGCGGTGATCACCGGCAGCGGCAGCGGGTAGGTGGTGGCGCTCACCTTGTCGGCGATGGTGAAGAGCACGTTGTAATAGGCGGTCGAGCCATCGGGCGAGATGGTGCCGGTCAGCGACACGATCCGGTGCTGCGCGCAATCGAGATGCGGCAGATGCTCGACCGCCGCCCTGAGCGTCCGCCCGGTGCCGAGGCCGATGACCAGCGGCTCGGGCTGGGTCAGGAAACGTTCGATCAGATCGCCCGTTGCCTGCGACACCGCCAGGCCGGAGGAGGCGGGCGTGTCGAGGGACGGTACCACCTCGCAGAGCGTCAGCCCGTAGCGGGCCTTCAGATCGCGGGCCAGTTCCATGCAGCGGGCGATGGGATGGTCGATGCGCACCTTGACCAGCCCCGCCGCCAGCGCCTGCGAAACCAGCCGCTGCGCCGATTGCCGGGATATGCCCATGATCTGCGCGATCTCATCCTGCTTGCAGCCGCCGATATAGGCCAGCCAGGCGGCCCGCGCCGCGTCGTCGTGCTTGCGTTCGCCTGTCGTCATCATTGCCCCCGTTTGCGCGGCCATGGTGGTCGCCCCGGCCGGGTTTGGCAAGGCGACGGGCTGGCGCTTGGCCCGTAGGATGGGCAATATTGCCCATCCTACGAGGAGGGAACCGATGACCGACCTGCCCAAGAACCATTTCAAGGCGGCGCTCGCCGCGATGCAGGTGCAGCGCGGCCTGTGGTGCCAGATCACCGACCCGCTGGTGGCCG
>NZ_JAUCCQ010000006.1:0-96935 GCF_034676075.1 Pararhodobacter sp.
CCGGGGCCCGGGTTTCGCCCTGGGCTCGCGCCTGCGGGCGACCGGAAGCGGGGGGCCAGCCCCCCGCGCCCCCCCGCCAAAGGGGGTTTTCCACCCCCTTTGGAAACCCCCGAGGATATTTGCGGCGCAAAGAAGGGGCGAGGTTCGGGGGAGCTTTGGAGGCGCGGTGCCCTTTGGACGTGTCGCCGGCCTTTCGCCGTGTTTCCCCTGCCCTTTCGGAACCCCAGTGAGTGACGGGAAGCTGAGGCCCTGTCAGGGATCTTGGGCTTGCGTTTGGTGAATGCTGCGGAGGCGAATGGGTGCCCGGACAGGAGCGCTTGGTCAGAGAGGACTGGCGGGATTGCCTGGGGCGCGGCCGCTGGGCCTTGTCGCGCCTGGTCACGCAGGATCCGTGGGCCTGCCCTGTCAGCTCGCGGGCGTGTCCTCCGGTCGTATATGAAGTTCCTGTCTTCTGCGGTGTTCTCGGGCCTGCGGAGGAAGTGATCGGCCGCACTGTCCCTGTCCCGTCGCGCTAGGGGCGCGCTCCTGGGGCGGTTCCGGCAGGCTTGATCCTGTGATCACGACCGGGGCGCGTTTCGCAGACACTGGATTCATCCAGACACAGGCCCGCAGGCAGATCAGCCCCTCGGAGCCGCGGCTGACGCCGCCGACGTCATCCCGGACAAACGGCGTCGCAGTGACCTGACCAGCGCGGCTGCATCTTACCGAAGATACGCCCCGCCTCGCCGGATATCAGCGCAGGACGCGAATCAGGTCGCCGTTGGCGATCTCACCGTCCGTCTCGACGCTGCACAGAAGCCCGCGCAGGCGCAGCGGCGGGTGGTCGGGGGCGGTGATCCAGTCCTTGGCGGCGCTGCCGTAGCGGACTTTCCACTTCACGCAGGCGTCGTTGAAGACCTCGGACAGCCGCAGCACCGCGCTGCCGACGGCCAGGAGTGTGCCGGTCGGCAGATTGGCCTCGCTGGTATCCAGATCCGCCACGAAAGTATCGCCCGGATGGGGCGTGCCCTCGCGGTCGCGCCAGACCAGATCCATGACCCGCTGCGGCAGGATCGAGACCTGGATCCCGGGATGCGGGCTGCCGTCGGGCAGGCGCAGCCAGGGGGCGGTAGACCAACGTTCGCCAGGGATCCCGCCCGCGCGGGTCAGCGTGATCCGGTCGACGAAACGCCGTTCGTTATAGGCGGGGCGCAGGCAGAGCATCTCGACCGCCGCGCCGTCCTTCGGCGCGGCCAGCACATGCGGCAATCCGGCGGCGAGTTCTTCGGCCGTGACCTGCGCCCTGCCCGTCACTCGTCAAGCACCGCGCCGTCTTCCTCGCTCATGTGGAAGTCGAGGCCGTTCGCCGCGCGGATCTTGTCCTCGATCTCGTAGGCGATCTGCGGGTTGGACTTGAGGAAGCCCTTGGCATTCTCACGCCCCTGCCCGATCCGTTCGTCGCCGTAGGAATACCAGGAACCCGATTTCTCCACCACACCGGCCTTGACGCCGATGTCCAGGAGTTCGCCGGTCTTGGAAATCCCGTCGCCGTACATGATGTCGAATTCGACCTGCTTGAAGGGCGGCGCGACCTTGTTCTTCACCACTTTCACGCGGGTCTGGTTGCCCACAACCTCGTCCCGGTCCTTGATCGAGCCGATGCGGCGGATGTCGAGGCGCACGGAGGCGTAGAATTTCAGCGCATTGCCGCCGGTCGTGGTTTCGGGCGAACCGAACATGACGCCGATCTTCATGCGGATCTGGTTGATGAAGATGACCATGCAGTTCGAGCGCGCGATCGAGCCGGTCAGCTTGCGCATGGCCTGGCTCATCAGGCGGGCATGGACGCCGACCGAACTGTCGCCCATGTCGCCCTCAAGCTCCGATTTCGGGGTGAGCGCGGCGACCGAGTCGACCACCACCACCGAGACGGCGCCCGAGCGCACCAGCATGTCGACGATTTCCAGCGCCTGTTCGCCGGTGTCGGGCTGCGAGATCAGCAGGTCGTCCAGATTGACGCCCAGCTTCTTTGCATATTGCGGGTCGAGCGCGTGTTCGGCGTCGACAAAGGCGCAGGTGCCGCCTTTTTTCTGTTCCTCGGCAATGACATGCAGCGTCAGCGTCGTCTTGCCCGAGCTTTCCGGCCCGTACACCTCGATAATGCGGCCCTTGGGCAGGCCGCCGATGCCCAGCGCGATGTCGAGGCCGAGCGAGCCGGTCGAGGTCGATTCGATCTCGGCCACGGGATTGTCTTTCCCCAGCCGCATGATCGAGCCCTTGCCGAACTGCCGTTCGATCTGCGCCAGCGCCGAGTCGAGCGCCTTCTGCTTGTCCTGTGCGCGTTTGTCCTGCATGTCGAGAAGGCTCGCCGTTGCCATGTTCAGACCCCTTATCCCATAGCCCGTACCGGGCGGCAATGTCGCGTTTGTTCCACTCTTGTTCTCGCCAATATGCGCACAAAACAGGAACATTTCAAGCGGAGTTTCAGAAACCCCAGCTTCGCAGACATATGGTTAAGGAAGCATTGATGCTGGCGCCGGTTCAGGGCTTGCCGATGCGGTAATTCTTCAGCTTGCGGTAGAGCGTCGGGCGCGAGATGCCGAGTTGCGCCGCCACCCGGGTCAGGTTGCCCCCTTCGGCGATCATCGCCCGGCGGATCGCGCCTGCCTCGATGCTCTCCAGATCGCCGGAATTGCCCTTGAGGATATTGCCCAGCGATTCATCGGTCGGATCGTCCAGGTCTTCGCGGATCTCGGCCGGAAGATCGGCCAGGGTCACGACATCGCCCCGCACCATCAGGTAGCTGCGCTGCACCAGGTTGCGCAATTCGCGGACATTGCCGGGCCAGGGATAGGACAGCAGCCGCTCCATCGCCGCGTCGGCGAAACGCAGCGCCGGGCGGTTGAACTCGGCCGCGTAGAGCCCGGCGAAATGCTGGCAGAGCCCCAGCACATCCTCGCCCCTCTCGCGCAGGGGCGGAACCTCGATGGTGACGACGCTGATCCGGTAGAACAGGTCGCGGCGGAATTTGCCCTTGTCGATCTCCTGCCGCAGGTCGCGATTGGTGATCGACACCAGCTTCACATCGACCGGACGGCGCTGGTTGTCGCCCATCCGGTAGATCGCCCGTTGCTCCAGCGCCCGGAGCAGATAGGGCTGCAATTCGATGGGCATGTCGCCGATCTCATCGAGGCAGAGCACCCCGCCATTGGCCAGTTCGAACTTGCCGGGCCGCCCGCCGCGCGTGGCGCCGGTGAAGGCGCCGTCGACATAGCCGAACAGCTCGGCCCCAATCAGGTCGTTCGAGACGGCGGCGCAATTGACCGGGACATAGGGCGCCTTTTCCGACGGCAGGCTGCCATGCACCAGCCGGGCGAACAGCTCCTTGCCGACGCCGGTCTCGCCCAGGATCAGCACCGAGACATTGGTATGCGCGGCGCGTTCGGCCAGTTCCATCGCCTCGACCATCTTGGGCGAGCTGCCGACGATGTCGATCCGCCGCTCGGCGACGTCACGGCGGGGCTTGATCGAGCGCGTGGTCGGCAGGGGCTTGCCCGGCGTGCGCTCGGTCTTCAGAAAAAGCGCGGCGCCCCGATTGGCGCCGTCGAAATAGAGCAATTCGAGTCCCCGGGCCTCGATCGCGGGGGGCAGCAGCTTGACCAGATCCTGATCGCTGTGCCCGTCGAGCTTGGGCAACAGGCGGCTGCCCAGCGCCAGCGATCCGACCGCGGGATGCTCCTTGTCGTCCAGCCCCCGGCGGAACAGGATCCGCCCGTTGCGGTCCAGAAGCAGCACCTTGTTGTCGAGCTGCGCGCGTTCGGACATCAGGAACGCCTCAAGCAGCTGGGTGCGGTCCTGCCGCTGCTGTTCGGCCAGCGCGATCTCGATCTCGCGCGCGGCGGCCAGCACCAGGGCGATGTTGTGCTGCTGGAAGATCTGCGGCGGGCCGGACAGATCGACCACGCCGACCACCGCCTGGGTCATCGGGTCGCGGATCGGCACCCCGGCGCAGGTCCAGCTTTGCACGCCCTCGACGAAATGCTCGGAGGCATGGACATAGATCGGCAGGCCGGTCTTCAGCGCGGTGCCGATGCCATTGGTGCCGACACTGCTTTCCGTCCAGTCGCCGCCCACTTCCAGATGGATCGACTGCCCCTCGTCCAGCACCGATTCATCGCCGATGGCGTCGATGATCACCCCCTGGTCATCCGCGAGGATCAGGATGGTCTTCGCTTCTTTCAGATAGGGTTCGAGGCGGCGGAAGGCGGCCAGCGCCGCCCGCCGCAACGAGGCGTTGCGCTCGCGGCGCTGATAGATCTCCTCGTCATCGGCGATCTTGCGGGCGACCAGACCCGAGGCGTCGATCCCCAGTTCGGCGCTGCGGCGCCAGGAATCGAGGATCGGCTCGCGGACATTGCGCGGGCGCGCCTCATCGGAGCGGCCCGAGCTGACAAAGCTCTCCCAGGCCTGCCGGGTGCTGCGCTCGGAGACGCCGCTGGCACCCGCCTTGCCGGCCGGGGGATCGTTCGGTTTGAAATAGCTACTGCGGGCCATGATAAGAGCGGGTTCCGTTTTGCCATGCTGAGCCCGAACCGGCTCGGTCATCGGGTCACGTCACACGCCGAGGGCCTCCTCTAGCGCGCGGGCGAGGTCTTTCTCGGTGAACGCGCGCGTCAGGGGGATCTCGGCAAAGGGGGCAAGAGCGCCCCGCATTTGGTCGTCGATCGGCGACAGGAAACCGTTCTCGGCGGTGGCCAGGACGAAGCGCCGGGCGAACGAGGCGCCGCGGATCTCGCCCAGCATCTGCAGCTGGCGGCTGGTGACCTTGTCGACCAGAACCACGCGGCCGTTCAGGCTGACCTTGACATAGGGTTCGACCGTGTCGCCGCGCGCGGGCGCCTTGAGGTCGCGGATGATCAACCCCTCGGCCTGCGGCTGCTGGGCCCGGCGGGCCTTGTCCTGTTGCATCTTGGTGTATCCGCCGTTGCTGATCTGGTCAGCCAGTCGGCGGATGGTGGTGGAGTTCTCGGCAATCATCCGCCGGGCACGCAGGTCCTCGGCACGCGGTCCTTCGCGCTTGGAAATGATATCCACGGTTGGTCTCCTCCTAATTCCAAATGGTAGCATTGCGGGCCTATCCCGCAAAGGAAATTCGGCTTTGATCCGGGCGAGAAATGCGCCGGGACAGCGCGGGCCGCCGAACCGGAGCGCGGCGAGTATGCCCGGATTTTACCTTTTACTAACAAGGCCCTGTAACGGGTCGTGATCCCGGGGGACGGATCCGCCCCCGGGTTTCGTTGCTTCGTTCAACATGGCGCCGAGGCGCCGTCAGAAACGATCGGCCTGCATCACCTTCGTCCAGGCGGCGACGAAGGCGTTGACGAAGGCACGCTCGTTGGCGGGGCTGGCATAGACCTCGGCCAGCGCGCGCAGTTGCGAGTTGGAGCCGAAGACCAGATCGACCCGGCTGCCGGTCCATCTCACCGCGCCGGTCTTGCGGCAGCGGCCCTCGAAACGGGTGGCCTCGGCATCGAGCGGCGCCCAGACGGTCCCCATGTCGAGGATGTTGACGAAGAAATCGCGGCTGAGCGTGCCGGGACGGTCAGTCAGCACCCCGGCGGGATCGGCACCATGCGTCGCGCCGATGGTCCTGAGGCCGCCGACCAGCGCCGTCATTTCAGGCGCGCTGAGGCCCAGAAGCTGGGCGCGGTCGACCAGAAGCGCCTCGGCCGGGACCGAATAGGCCTGTTTCTGGAAGTTGCGGAAGCCGTCGGCGATGGGTTCCATCGGCGCGAAGCTCTCGGCGTCGGTCTGCGCCTCGGTCGCGTCGGTGCGGCCCGGGGTGAAGGGCACGGCGATGTCGTGGCCGCCGGCGCGGGCCGCGGTTTCGACGCCCAGGGCACCGGCCAGCACGATCAGATCGGCCATCGAGACCGTCTTCGGCCCCCGGTTGAAGCCCTCCTGCACCGCGCCCAGCGTAGCAAGGATATGGGCAAGCCGCGTGGGTTCGTTCGCCTCCCAATCCTTCTGCGGCGCCAGGCGGATGCGCGCGCCATTGGCCCCGCCCCGCTTGTCCGACCCCCGGAAGGTCGAAGCCGAGGCCCAGGCGACCCAAACCAGATCCGCCACCGGCAGCCCGGTCGCCGCGATCTGCGCTTTCAGCGTGGCGATGTCGGCGGCGTCGATCAGCGGGTGGGTGACCGGAGGCAGCGGGTCCTGCCAGATCAGATCCTCGCGCGGGACCTCCTGGCCGAGATAGCGCGCCTTCGGCCCCATGTCGCGGTGGGTCAGCTTGAACCAGGCGCGGGCGAAAGCGTCGGCGAACTCACCGGGGTTCTGCTGGAAGCGCTTGGCGATGGGGCCATAGACCGGGTCCATCCGCATCGCCATGTCGGCGGTGGTCATCATGATCGGAACGCGCTTGGCCGAGCCGTCTACCTCGGGCGCGTGATCCTCGGGCGCCAGCCCCTTGGCGTGCCAGATATGCGCGCCCGCGGGGCTCTTGGTCAGTTCCCAGTCGTAGCCGAAAAGCACATCCAGATAGGCCGTGTCCCAGCGGATCGGGTTCGGGGTCCAGGCGCCCTCGATCCCCGAGGTCGTGGTGTCCACGCCCTTGCCGCTGCGATGCGCGTTGATCCAGCCAAAGCCCATCGCCTCCAAGGGCGCGGCCTCGGGTTCGGGGCCGACGAGGCCCGGATTGCCCGCCCCATGCGCCTTGCCGAAGGTGTGGCCGCCTGCGACCAGCGCCACGGTATCTTCGTCATTCATCCCCATTCGGGCAAAGGTGTCGCGGATGTCGCGGCCCGAGGCGATGGGATCGGGGGTGCCGTTCGGCCCCTCGGGGTTCACATAGATCAGCCCCATCTGCACAGCGGCCAGCGGGTTCTCCAGCACCCTGTCGCCCGAATAGCGGCTGTCGCCCAGCCAGGTCTTCTCGGCGCCCCAATAGATGTCTTCCTCGGGCGCCCAGACGTCTTCGCGCCCGCCGCCGAAGCCGAAGGTGCGTCCGCCCATGCTTTCGATGGCGACATTGCCGGCCAGGATCATCAGGTCGGCCCAGGAGATCGCGTTGCCGTATTTCTCCTTGATCGGCCACAGAAGCCGCCGCGCCTTGTCGAGGTTGCCGTTATCCGGCCAGGAGTTCAGCGGCGCAAAGCGCTGCGTCCCGGTCGAGGCCCCGCCCCTTCCGTCCGCCGTGCGGTAGGTCCCGGCCGAATGCCAGGCCATGCGGATGAAGAACGGTCCGTAATGGCCGTAATCGGCGGGCCACCAGTCCTGACTGTCGGTCATCAGATGGGTGAGGTCGGCCTTCACCGCGTCGAGGTCCAGCGCCTTGAAAGCCTCGGCGTAGTCGAAGCCCTCCGGCATCGGGTCGGCGCTGCGCGGGTGCTGGTGCAGGATGCGCAGGTTCAGCTGGTTGGGCCACCAGTCACGGTTGCTTTGCCCCGCGACATTGGTGGCGCCGTGCATGACCGGGCATTTCCCTGCCGTGGCGATCTTGTTTCCGTCCATGTGTGTCTCCCTCAGGCGGATTGTCTGGTCGGGCGCTTGGCGCGCCTTATTGGAACCGGCCCCCGCGCTGGAGGACCTCGATCTGGTAGCCGTCCGGGTCGGCGATGAAGAAAAACCGCGCGACCGGCGTGTCGCCGTTTTTGAAATCCACGAGCTTGCGGGGGTTCAGGCCCAGCGCCGTCATCCGGGCGTGTTCAGCGTCCACATCGGCGACGCTGACGGCGAAATGGCCGTAGCCGTCGCCCAGCGCATGGGGCTCGGTCCGGTCCTTGTTGACGGTGAGTTCCAGCTCGAACCCGCTTTCCGGGTTGCGCAGGTAGATCAGCGTGAAGCCCTCGAAATCCAGCCGGTCGGCGGGGGTCAGGCCGAAAGCGTCGCGGTAGAAGGCGGTCGAGCGCGCCTCGTCGAGGACGCGGATCATGGAATGGATGGCCTTGGCCATGGCAGCCTCTCGGTGTGGCAAAAGGTCCCTGCGGCACGCGGGAGGGAATGCGGCCGCAGGGACATGCCCGGCCCGTCGGGGAGACGGCCGGAGTGGCGCAATAGGGTGTCAGGGAACGATCACGCCCCGGCCGGTGAACTTGCGGTTCTTGAAGTCCGAGATGGCGGTGTTGATGTCGTCGAGCTTGTACTCGGTCTGATGCATCATCACCTTGCCGTCGGCGTTCATCTCCATCAGCTCGACCAGTTCGGTGTAATCGCCGACGAGGCTGCCTCCGATGCGGATCTCACGCGACACCAGATCCAGCGTCGGCACCTGGATCGTGCCGCCATAGCCCACCATGATCAGGTCGCCCCCCTGCCGCAGCATCTGCCAGCAGAGGTTCTCGGTCCCGTGCTCGCCCACGAAGTCGATGACCACATGCGCGCCGCCGCCGGTGATGTCGGCCACCTGCGCCAGCAGGTCCGGCCCGCCGTCCAGCACGAAATCCGCGCCCAGCTCGCGCGCCAGTACCTGCGCGCCGGGCTCGCGGTCGACGGCGATGACCCGCGCGCCGCTCATGTGTTTCAGGACCTGCAGCGCGATGTGGCCCAGCCCGCCGATGCCCAGCAGCAGCACATAGGCGCCCGGCCGCAGCAGTTTCGCGGCCTTCTTGGCGGCGCGGAAGGCGGTGATCCCGGCATCGGCCATCGGCGCCACGCTCAAGGGCGTAATGCCGGTGTTCAGCTTGATGACCGAGCTTTCGTTGGTCTTGAAATACTCGGCGAAGCCGCCGTCCAGCCCCAACCCGGGAAAGAGGCCATGATCGCAATACATGTCATGGCCATAGCGGCAGTTGAGGCAGATGCCGCAGCTGCGGTGCGGGTGGCAGATCACCGCGTCGCCCGGCTTGACCGAGGTCACGGCGCTGCCGACATCCTCGACCCAGCCCGCATTCTCGTGCCCCATGATATAGGGCAGCAGGTTGCCGTGGGTGTCCATGATCTCGCGCCACACCCCCTCGATGATGTGCAGATCGGTGCGGCACAGGCCCGCCGCGCCCACCTTGACGATCACCTCGTTCGGGCCGGTGATGGTCGGCGCCGCGACGTTCTCGATCTTGAGCTGGACGTTCATCTCGGGGTCGTATTCGTAAAGTCTCGCTGCTTTCATCTCTCTGATCCTTTGCGGGAATGGCCGCCGCCCCGCGCCCGGGACGGCGGGAAGGCGTCACTTGCGGCCGAGGAGTTCGGCACCGCCGCCCAGCGCCGGGCCCTCGGTCGGGTCGGGTTCCCCCTCGCCGAGGCTGGCGACCAGCGTTTCGGTGGTCAGGATCAGCGTGGCGACCGAGGCGGCGTTGACCAGCGCACTGGCCGGCACCCGCGCCGGGTCGATGATCCCGGCCGCGAACATGTCGCCGAAGGCCCCGGTCGCGGCGTCGTAGCCGATGCCCGCCGCCCCGCCGGTCACCCGCGAGACCACGCTCTCCACATCGGCCCCGGCGTTGCGGGCGATACGGCGCAGGGGTTGGGTCAGGATCTGCCGGACCAGCGCCACGCCCTTGGCTGCGTCGCCCTCGGGCGTGAGCCCGTCGAGACAGGGCGCGATCTGGGCCAGCGCCGTGCCGCCGCCCGCCACGACGCCATCCTCTGCCGCCGCCTTGACGGCGCAGAGCGCGTCCTCGACCAGCTGGATCGTGCGCTTCTGCTCCACCGGGGTGAAGCCGCCCGCATAGATGATGGCGCTGCCGCCGGTCAGCTTGGACAGCCGCTCGCGCAGCTTGTCCTTCTCGACATTGGGCGGCGCCACGTCATGCTGGCGCTGCACCTGCGCCCGGCGCGCGGTGATCGCGGCGGGATCGCCCTGCCCTTTCAACACGCTGGTGCCCGAGGCATGCGAGCGCACGATCTCGGCCCCGCCGAGCTGCGCGCGCGTGACGGACTCGACCTTCTTGCCCAGATCGCGGGCCAGAACCTCGCCGCCCGTGAGGATCGCCAGATCGTCCAGCATCGCCGTGCGCCAATGGCCGTATTCCGGCGGATGCACGATCAGGTATTTCCCCGCCCCGCCACCATCCAGAAGCGAGATCACCACCTCGGGCGCGATCTCCTCGGCGATGATCATCAGCGGGCGGCCTTCGTCGTCGGCGATGCGGCGGGCGTTGGCCAGAACCTCGGGCTTCAGGATCTTCTGATCCGTCATCAGGATCAGCGGGTTGCGCAGCACCGCTTCCATCGCGTCCCGGTCGGTGACCATGTGGTGCGAGATATAGCCGCGCTCGAAGGACATGCCCTCGACCACCTCCATCGTCGTGTCGATGGTGACGCCGAAATCGGCCGAGATGACGCCGTCGCGCCCGACCCGCTGATAGGCCTCGGCCACCAGCGCGCCGAGCTTGGCATCAGTGGCCGAGACGCGGGCCACGGCCTGCAGATATTCCGGGTGATCCGCGCAATCGCGCGAGCTTTCGTCCAGCGCGGTCAAGATGCGCTGCACCGCCAGATCGATGCCCTTGCACAGATCGACCGGCGCCACGCCCTTGCAGGTCAGCTGCACCCCGCCCTGCACCAGCGCATTTGCCAGCACGATGGCGGTCGTGGTGCCGTCGCCCGCCACGTCGTTCGTTTGCATCGAGACTTCGCGGACGACCTGCGCGCCCATGTTCTCGAACCGGTCGGTCAGCTCGATCTCGCTGGCGATGCTGACGCCGTCGCGGGTCACCATCGGCGTGCCGACCGGGCGGTCGACCATGGCGTTCATGCCCTTCGGTCCCAGCGTCGGCTCCACCGCCGCCGCCAGCCGGGCCACGCCCCGGGCGAGGCTCTGCCGCGCCGCCTCGCCATGCACCATGAGTTTAGCCATATCTTCCTCCCTCCCCGAGGGTGAAACCCCTCGGGACCTTCTGATTTCGTTGCGTGATTGTCGGCGGTCAGGCGCGCTGAGCCGCCCCTTCCCGGGGCGGCACCCGCCCCTGGATGAAGTCGACAAGCGTCGGTCCCTCCGGCCCGATCTCGACTTCCTTGTAGCGCGTCGCGGCGAGGCCCCGGCACATGGCACCGTTGAACTCCATGTTGATCCGCGTCGAGCGCAGGCGCTGGACGTGATCGGCGAAACCCGCCTCGGTGACGGGCGCGCCCTCCCAGGTGACGAAGGCCGGGGCCTCCGGCCCCCGGGCCAGACCCCGCTCGGCCAGCAGCGACAGGTAGCGCGGCAGTTGCGCGCGCGATTCCTCGCCGCCGAAGGTCACCTCGGCCAGCTCGCCCAGCCGCATCCGGGTGATGGCGCCCGGCGTCCGCCCCTGCGCCAGCAGGCCCGAGAGGACGGATTCCTGGCGCCGGTCAAAGGCCTTGGCCAGGAATCTCGCCTCGACCTCGGCCAGGTCCGCGCCGTCGCAATACTCGGCGAAGACCTCGTGATAGGCGCGGCCGCTGTTGACGCCCTCGTTCACCTTCTCGCCGAAGCAATGGTCCTGAAGCTGGACCTCGACCCCCTTGACCCAGGGCAGCCGGGCGACCTCGCGCCGGATGCCGAAGGCCATGAGGAAGGCGAAATTGGGCGAACACCAATAGGTGGGCAGCCGGAACTCGATGCGGACCCGGCTGTCCCCCGTGAGCGTCACGCGCTCGACGAAGCCCATCTCGGTGATGGGTTCGTCGAGCTCCGGGTCCGTCACCGCCTCGAGGCGTTCCCAGACATCGAGTTCCAGTTCCGCGATCAGGGTGGCGACGGTCATCGGCCTCACTCCGCGGCGATCTGGACCGGGGCGCCGGCCAGCTGGGCCCGCTTGGCCCCCACGTCGATGTCATAGAGCCGGGCGGCGTTGAGACCGAGGATCTTCTCCTTGACCGCATCGGTCAGCTGCACGCCGCGCTCGGCGGCGATGTCCTCGGGGATCTGGTAGTTCCAGAACTTCTCGACCAGCCATTTCGGCGTCCAGATCGCGTAATCCGAGCCGAAGAGGATCTTGTCCTCGCCGATCCAGAACAGCAGCTCCGCCATCACCTCGCCGAAATAGCGCGGGCGGGTGTGGATGAAGGGCATCGCCACGGCCAGACCGGCATAGACGTTGGTTTCCTGCGTGGCGATCCAGCAGAAATCGTCCAGCCGCGGCAGGCCGCAATGTTCGACGATCCAGTTCAGGTTCTGGAAATCGGTCGCGGCGTAATCGACGTCATCGACGCTGAAGGCATCCTTCGACAGCGGGATGATGGTCGGGCCCTTGTGGACATGGACGTTGCGGATGCCCAGCTTGTCGCAGAGTTCGAAGCATTTGTAGGCCGAGGGATCGTTCAGCGCCCAGCCCTTGCTGTCGCCGTTCCACTCCGCCGTGTACATCTTCACCCCTTTGATATCAAAGGTCTCTTTCATGTAGTGGATGTATTCCAGCGCCTTCTCGCCATCGCGCGGATCGAAGGAGCCGTTGACGATGAAGCGCTCGGGGTGGCGGCGCGCCATCGAGGTGCTGCGCTCGATGGACGAGAAGCCGTTCTTGTAGAAGTCCTTCAGATAGGTCGACTGGATGATCGCCATGTCATCCGGCCCGTCGACGAAGAGGTCGCGATAGATGTCGTCCTCGGTGTATTTCTCGAACCGGGCCTTGGCCCAGAGTTCTTCCTTGGGGCTGAGGTTGGTGTGATAGGCGTAGAAGCAGTCGATGAACTGCTTGCCGTGGATGTTCGACTGGTTCTCGGGGCTGCCGTCCCAGAAATGGACATGGCCGTCCAGCACGAAGATCTCTTTGCCGTCGGGGGTCTTGTACATGGTATCCTCCTTACCTGACTTGTACGTTTCGCCTTAGGTGGTGATCGCGACCTTCAGGACACCGTCGCGCTGGTTCCCGAAGAGCTCGTAGGCATCCTCGATCTGGTCGAGGGTGAAGCGGTGCGTGACGAGGCTTTTCATGTCGACGCGGCCCGAGCGGACCACATCCATCATCCGCCGCATCCGCTCTTTCCCGCCCGGGCAGAGCGCGGTGCGGATGGTCTTTTCGCCCAGGCCCGCCGCATAGGCGTCGAGGGGAATGCGCAGATCGGTCGAATAGACCCCGAGGCTGGACAGCGTGCCGCCCGGCCGGATCACCCGCAGCGCGGATTCGAAGGTCGATTGCAGGCCCAGCGCCTCGATCGCCACATCGACGCCGCGACCGTCGGTCAGCTCCATGATCGCCGCCACCGGGTCGTTCGAGGCCTTGATGTTGATCACCTCGTCGGCGCCCATCTTGCGGGCCATGGCCAGCCGTTCGGGGATGCCGTCGACGGCGATGATGCGGCTCGCGCCCATCAGCCTGGCCCCCGCCGTGGCGCACAGGCCAATGGGCCCCTGGGCGAAGATCGCCACCGTGTCGCCGATCTTGATGCCGCCATTCTCGGCGCCGGCGAAGCCCGTGGACATGATGTCGGGGCACATCAGCACCTCTTCATCCGTCAGCCCGTCGGCAATCGGCGCCAGATTGGCCATCGCATCGGGCACCAGCACGTATTCCGCCTGACAGCCGTCGATGGTGTTGCCGAATTTCCAGCCGCCGATGGCCTTCCAGCCGTGCTTGGTCCCGGCGCCGTCCTGCGAGCAATAGCCGCAGAGGCAGGCGTGGCTCCAGCCCGAGGGCGTGATCGCCCCGGCAATCACCCGCTGGCCTTCGCGGAAGCCGGTCACGGCAGAGCCCAGCTTCTCGATCACGCCGACCGGTTCGTGGCCGATGGTCAGCCCCTTCTCGACCGGGTATTCCCCCTTGAGGATATGGATATCGGTGCCGCAGATCGTGGTGGTGGTGACGCGCACCAGCGCGTCATTGGGACCCACATCCGGGATGCGCTTGTCCTCGAGGACGATGCGCCCCTTTTCCACGAAAACCGCGGCCTTCATCATCGCAGCCATACTGGCCCCCTGTGCTCGTCATTGTCCGTTGGGGCGCGGCAGGCCGCGCCCCGGGGTCGCGCAAAGCGGTCAGATGTATTCGAAGACGTCGTCCATGTTGCCATAGAGGATGACCGTGTTGTCATCGACCCGGACCATCCGCCCGTAGTGGGTGGAGGTGTTCACCTCGAAGATCTCGGCGGTCATCTCGCGGCCGAGGTATTCGCTGATCTCGTCCATCTTGAAGACCAGCTTGCCCTCGCCGTCGACGCGGATCGTGGCGGGGTTGTAGGTCACCGTCACCTTCGGGTCCTGGCCCATGAATTCGGCGATGGCACGGGCCTCGACCGAGTCGTTCATGGTGACGCCGCATTGATGCGAGATCGTCTGTTCGAAGGTGATGTCCTTCATCGACTTGAAGATGTTCTGCTTCGAGGAATCGCGAGCGGTGCTAGACATTCTTTTCGTCCTTTCAGAGGATTAGCTGAGGCCCAGCTCGCGGAGGATCTGGCCGATGCGCTCTTGGCTCACGGCTTTCACATCCTCGAACGACACGGGCTTCGAATGCGGCTGGGACCAGATCGGCTGCAGCGCCTGGGCGGCTTTCTCGGCCAGGGCGCGGTGCTTCTTCAGCCAGGCGCCGAACAGCGCGCGGTTGTGGGCGCCGTGCTTCTCGTCATGGGCCAGTAGATAGATCAGGTCGACCGTGTTCGCGAGGTTGCGCTCGTAATCGGCCTCGGCCGCCGAGACGACGGGGGGCGTGATGAAGTCGTTGTTCGCCGCCGCCGCCTGCATGAAGAAGCCCGAGCGGATCAGCTCGCCCACCAGCGGCTCGAAGACGATGTTGATGGCGAAATACTGCTCGAGGTAATCCTCGCAGCCCATGATCGTCTCGACCGCCTCGCGGCAGGGCTGCCAGATCGGGTCTTCCAGCCAGGCCTGCTTGCCGAGTTCGTCGTCCCAGCCCTCGATATCCATGCCGATTTCGGCCAGGTAGAGGGTGATGTCCTGCGTCAGGCGCATCTTGTAGGACGAGTTGGTCAGCGTCGCGTTGTTGATCATCTGCGTGTAGCCGTAGCGCTGCGCCTGCATGAGCGAGGTGCCGAGGCCGAATTCCGCGTGTTTCCACGCGCCCAGATGCTTTTGCAGGATCTTCTGCCAGGCCTTGTCGAAGGCGCGCGGCGCGCCGGCCTTGCGGGCATTGGCGATCACCGCCTGCACCATGGTCTCGATCTTGGACTGGCGCTGGTAATGGGTGCGCTCCCATTCCTGGTCGGGCGCCCGGAAGGCGTGCCAGTTCGACGACAGCGCCGCGGTGTTGTCCTTGCGGTAGGCGCCACCGCCCTTGCCGCCCTCGAATTCGATGATCCAGTCCTGGATCAGATAGCGCTCGGGGTCGGGCTGGACGTCGACGGTGACATCCTCGTAATGCGTGGCCCGTTTGCCGCGCGGCTCGAAGTAATTGTATTTGCGGCTGTTCGAGCCGACGAAGATCGCGTCACCGGCGGCGCCGGATCCCACGGAACTGGAAGTTGCTGGCATGGTTGCCTCCCTTTGGATGTGGTCACGTCACTAGCGTTCGGGCCGTCTCAGTGGCCCGAAGAACCGGAAGTGGGCGTGAACTTGTCGTAGAAGATGCGTTCGCTATCGAAGTCGTTCATGAAGAGGACGGGCGTCAGCGCGTCGATCATCGGCGGCGGGCCGCAGGCATAGACATCGCCCTGCCCCTCGCAGCCCAGCGCCTTCAGCCGCCGGTCCACGCATTCGTGGACAAAGCCGCGCTCGCCGGTCCAGCCCGCGTCGTCGCCCGCATGGCTGAGGACCGGGATGAATTCGACCTCAGGGTAGGCGTCGGTCAGGGCCTTGATCTCGTCGAGCTTGAAGAGGTCGCTCTGGGTACGTGCGCCGTAGAAGAACAGCACCGGCCGCGTCTCGCCGCTGGTCACCTGATCGTTGAGGATCGACCAGACCGGCGACATGCCCGAACCCGCCCCGACCAGGATCACGGGTCCTTGCCGCTCCTCGCGTCGGAAGCACATCCCGAAGGGTCCTTCGACGCGCACCTCGGCTCCGGCCCGGATTCCGCCGTCATCGAGTTCGTTGGAGAACCGTCCGTCGGGGTATTTCTTGATGATGAAGCTGAGGTTTTGGGTTTCGCTCGGCGGATTTGCCATGGAGAACGAGCGCGTAATCTCCTCCCCTTTTTCCGTCCTGACGGTGATGTCGACATATTGACCCGCCCAGAATTTGAGAGGCGCATCCAGCTCGATCTGCACACCCCGGATATCGTGGGTCAGTTTCTGGAAATCGACGATCTTGCCGGCGTATTGCTTCACCGGAATGGATTTGGACAGAACCTCTTCGTCATAGTTCAGAAGCTCGATCTCCACATCGCTGTAGGCGAGCGCCCGGCACATCAGGATATGGCCGCTGTCCTTCTCGCCGTCGTTCAGCGCGAAGGTCGAGTATTTCAGCATCTCGGTTTCGCCGTCGAGCTGGACGCATTTGCACGCCGAGCACTGGCCTTCCTTGCAGCCGTGCGGCAGTGCGATGCCCTGACGGAAGGCCGCGTTGAGAATGGTCTCGTTTTCCTCGACCTCGAACTCGACGCCGACCGGCTCCAGCCGGACCTTGTACACGTCTGTCATTCTAGTCCTCCCGAACCACGTCTGGCGTGGTCGCGCGTTGGGGGGTGAGGGCCGCGGACGGCCCCCACCGGATCGGGGTCAGTTGCAGGGACGGATGGTGAAGCCCTTGCGGTACTCGGCGACATGCGCCTCGCGCTCGGCGTCCGACATGGCGCGCAGCATGTTGAGCGGCGAACGCAGCGTGTGGCCGCGCACGTGGTCCAGCGTCCACATGTCCTTGTTGTCGAACCGCAGGTGCGGCTGCGGCACCAGCGTCTTGCCGTCTTCGCGCACGAAGTTCAGGTCAGTGATCGCGTCGGCCAGGTCCCAGCCGTCATAGACCGTTTCCCATTCGCGCTTGCCCGAGAACTTGCCCATCGCCGGGGTCGGCCGGCCCTGGTATTCGTCCGAGAAGGCCTCGACGGCGGTCCAGCGGTCCAGCTCATGGGCGAAGGTGTGCCATTTGCCGTCGATCTGATCGACCACCATGTCCTCGCGGATGAGGCAGGGCACGAGGCACGACCAGCAGCGATGCGGATAGACGTAGCCGGTGTCCTGGTTGAAGGTGATGACCGTCTCGCCGGGCTTCGACAGCTTGGCGTACCATTTCCAGAACTCGCCGAATTCGGCGTACCAGCCCGGGTATTTGGCTTCGAACCATTCGAAGTCCTTCTCGGACTGGGCCTCGATGCGCCAGAAGTTCACCGGCCAGCCGACGGCGAAGAACTGGGCGACCTTGTGGACGTAGTTCTTCTTGGTGATCCGGTTCCAAGCCTCGTGCACGTCGTCGTGGTGGACCTTGATGCCGTATTTTTCCAGCGGCAGCATGTAGGTGCGGTAGTAGTCTTCGAAGATCCAGCGGTGCCACATCTCCGCGTAGGATTCCTTGTCCTTGTCGCGGTTGGTGGTGCCGTATTCGATCAGCGTGCCGATGGCGGCGTCGACGATGGCGTGGTTCTGCCAGAAGGCGTAGCGCAGGTCGCGTTCCAGAAGCAGGTGGTTTTCCGGCTCCTTCAGCGCGGCCATCAGCAGCGAGTGGCCGTTGCCGATGTGGCGCGATTCATCCGATTGCACCGACAGGAACACCGTGGGCAGCGCGTAGTCGCCGTTGCGGGCGGCTTCCGAGGGCATGGCCACGAAGAGCGTGTTGGTGAAGGCGGTTTCCGCGACCACGGTCAGGTACATGCAGGCCGAGGTCATCACGTCGCCGGTGATGAAACCCTCGCCGAACTGGCGGCCGATGGTGGTGGCATAGCACTTGCCGAAGGCTTCCTCGGTGATGTCGAAGCCCGCCGGGTCGATGTAGTTCTCCATGTACCACTTCTTCAGGTTCATCTGAATCGTGGAATGGCGGAACTCGTCGACCATCTGCATGGTGAAGCCGGTGCGCAGGTCCTCGCCCGGTGCCAGACGGGCGACCATGGCCATCGACCGCGCGGCCGAGATTTCCGGGAAGGGGATGATCGCCAGGAACAGCTTCATCCATTCGACCCAGCGCGGTTCCACGTTGCGGAACATGTCGCCCCGCAGCGCCGCGTCCAGCGCGCCGTAGACCCGGTTGTCCTTTTCTTCCTGCATCGGGAAGTAGGACCGCAGGACCTGCTTCATCGGGTCGCGCGGGGCCTTGGTGATCTTGTAGTCGGTGGGGAAGGTCGCCGCTTCCTGCACATAGGTCGGGTTCCACCCAAGATCCGAGATCTTCTTGGTGGCTTCCCCGACCGAGATACCCCGTTGGGACGTGATCTTGTTGAGCGTCAATGTCATGCCGTGAGCCTCCTTACAGCTCGGCGGCCCGTCGGGGCCGCGGTTGTCGGCTTTCACCGTTGCGGTTGGACGCCTCGGGCTTGCATCCGCGGCGCCGGCTGGCGGCAAAGGTTGAGGCTCCCGGTCTTGGATGGCGCGGTCCGGGTCTCCTCCCTGGCCCGCGGTCCTCGACCGCTTCTCCCTGTCCTTCGTTCTTGGGGCCGTCGCCGGGTCGTCCGGCTGTTCCCCTGTTCTGTCCTATTTCCTGCAAGAGCCGTTCCAGAGGCGGCCCGGCACCCCCGGAAAACCGGGGCTGTGGCGGTAAGCGCCTGATTTACGTGATTTAAAAATGCATGATTTTTTTGCAGGGGCCGGGTGGAGAAGGGTCCGCCGATGACGCCCCCGGACAGGGTGTCAAAAAACGTTACAGCGCTGTCCACGGGGGTGTTAACGCGACGTTACATGCTGCAGCGCGGCTGTTACGTTAGCGGTCGCAGCATAAGGAAACGGCGCGATCCGGGGACCGCGCCGTTCGGGGCATCGAAGGGGGAAGGCTCAGGCCGATTGGCGGCGTTGCGCGGCGGGGGCCTTGCCGATTTCCTGCCGGTACTTGGCGACCACACGGCGCGAGACCGCCATGCCCTCGGCCGCCAGCCGCTCGGCAAGGTCCTGATCCGACAACGGGTTGCCCGGGTCCTCGGCGGCGATCCAGGCCCGCAGCCGGGCCATGACCCGCGGTTTCGAGGCCCCGTCCGCGCAGGCCGCCCCGACGCAGAGGTCGCGCGCCGCGACGATGCCGCCCGGCCCCTCGATCAGGAGGCCCGCCAGGACCCGGCTGACCGTGCTGGCGTGAAACCCGGTCTCGGCGGCGATCTCGGCCATGGTCATCGGCACCAGTGCCTCGGCCCCGTCGCGGAAATAGCCGCCCTGCCGCGCGACCAGCACCGCCATCACCCGCCGGATCGCCGATTGCCTGAGCGCCAGCGCCTGCTTCAGGGCCCGCGCCTGCGCCTGCGCCTCCCGCAAGGCGGGCGTGGCGGCGCCCGGGCCGACCGGCAGGATGCCGATCTGCGCCTCGCGTTCGAAGGCGAACTCGACCTGCCAGCCCTCGGCTCCCGGCGTCACCCGCACATCGGGCTCGCGCATCAGGGTCGGATCCCGGACAAAGGCCGCGCCGGGCTTGGGGTCGAGCCGCCGGAGCGTGGCGAGGCAGCGCGCGACCTCCCCGGGCTCGAGCCCGGTCGCCGCGACCAGCGCCGGCCGCCCGCCCCGCTCCATCACCGCCAGATGCCGCAGCACAAGGGCCATGGCGGCATCGTAAAGCCCGCGGTCCTGCACCTGCAGCCGCAGGCATTCCTCGAGGCTGCGGGCGAAAAGCCCGGCGGGCTCGATCCGCCGCTGGACCAGTGCCAGCCCCTTTTCCACCACCTCGACCGAGAGCCCCAGCTCGGCGGCGATCAGCGCCACGGGCCGCGACAGCCAGCCCGAAGGCTCCAGATCCTCGATCAGCGCCATGACCAGCCGTGCCACCGGCCCGCCGCCCGCCAGAAGCCCCGCCAATTGCCGCATGGCATGGTCGTAAAGGCTGCTCGCGCCATCGGCGGCGGTCAGTTCCAGCGCCTCGGTCGTGGAATTGCCCAGACGCATCTGCGGCCGAGCGCGGACCACCAGCAAGGGGTTGTCGCGGGCGCAATCGGTCAGGTGATCCTCGACCTCGCCAGCGGACATCTGCAGGATGCCCACCACCTGCCCCATTCTGAAAACCTGTGCCTGACGGGTGCGCAATTGCGTGCCTAGAGGCATCCTCTTCCCCTGTTGTTGCAGTCTTCACAAAGCGCTGGCCATCGCGGCGAGGGCCAGTCTATCCTTCACGCACCGACCCAACGCATGGCTGGCCGATGACCTTGTCCGATCCCGGCGGCGGCGTGCTCCCCCTCGACACCGCGCCGCCCGAACTCAGCTACCCCGGCCTCTCGCCCCAGCTTCTGGCGCGGGTGAAACAGCTGTGGTCGGCGAGCGGCCTCGATTTCGACCGCGCCTGGCGGCTGGGCCTGCGGCCCCTGCCCGGCTTCCGCCCCGTGCCCCGGATGGAGCTGGCGGCGAACAGCGCGGGCGTGGATCTGGTGTTCCTGTTCGACCAATGCCTGCTCTGGGTCCGGGCGCTGCATGCCGCCGCCCATGCCGGCCACGGCCATCAGGTGGCGGGCCTCAGCGCCGCGCAATGGCAGGGCCTCGCGGGCCTCACCGCGCGGCTGACGGACCAGCTGGCGGCGCTGCGCCTGTTGGCCCTGACCGGGCTGCCGATGCCCGCCATGCAGATCGCCCGTTCGGTGTCGGAAGACGCCGATATGGCGCTGGTGCTGCTGGTCCGGCCGAAGCTGGCCCAGACCTTCGCCGATTGCCGCAATGTCGAGGAGGCGAGTGATTTCTGGCGCCGCCACATCGCCGGGGGCCGGGCCTTCAAGACCGTGTCCGAACGCCTCTATGCCGTCGGCATCGACCATTCCGCCGATACCGAATACGCGGGCTGGCGGCGGCAGGTGCTGGCCACGCTCGGCGCCGCGGTCCACAGCAACGCGCTGCAGACCCGTCTGCCCGAGACGCGCAGCCCCGACAGCCTGCTCAACGACGACAGCCTCTATTTCGCGACCTTCCGGGTGCATGAACTCTGTGCCTTCGCGCAATTGATCGAACCCGCCTTCACCGATCTGCTGATCGAGGCCGGGGCCGCCGCCCGAACCGAAGGAGCGGGCGGGCTGGCGGCGCTTGCCGCGCCGATGAACGCGATTGTGGTGAACCAGCTGCACAGCCTGACCGCGCCCGAGCCACCACAGGCCCGGGCCACGGCACGGCATTAGTGCATCGGGTCGTCCTTCTTGCCGATCCGGTTCTGCGCCACCCATTGCGCGGCCAGGATCAGCGCGCCCGAGGCGAATTCCTTGCCGTGTTTCTCGACCATGTCTTCGGCGACGCGGGCCAGCGCCTGAAAGAATTCGTCCTTGCTTTTCTCTTCGCTGGTAAGGGCTTGGGTCATGTCTGCCTCGCTGTTGGGGGTTATTTGAACATGGTTTTCGGGAAGGTGGCGATGGCGACGGAGCCGTCCGCCCCGCCCATCGCCAGATGCGCGCCGTCCTGGGTCCAGGCCAGCGCCGTGACCGGCTGGCCCTGCCCCTCGGCCAGCATCAGCTCGTCGCGCTCGCCGATCCGGCCCAGCACGACAAGGCCGTTGGCATAGCCCACCGCACAGAGTGCGCGGCCGGGCTGGGGGGCCAGAACCTCGACCGGGATCAGGCCCGGGCGGCCGGTGGAAAGCGCCGTGCCGCCGTAGTCGCCGAAGGGCAGGTCCGGCCCCTGCCAGCCGACCACGCGATAGGCGCCCGAGGCGATCAGCGCGTTCGAGGCGCCACAGAACGCCGCGGTCTTCACCGCGTCGGGGAAATCGACGATCCGGTCGGCCTGTCCGGCCGCCAGATCGACCAGGAACAGCGCCTTCTCGGCGCAGCCCCCGGCCAGCCAGCGCCCGTCCGGCGAAAAGGCGAGCGTGAGCGCGCTGCCCTCGACCGCGACCTGCGCCTCCGCCGTGAGGTCGCCCCGCAGGATCGTCACCTGCCCCGGCCCCCAGCAGGCGATCCGCGCCCCGTCGGCCGAGATCGCAAGCCGCGCCACCGGATGCGCCAGCGTGCTGGTGGCGATCACCTCGCCCCATTCCTCGCTGAGCAGCGTGACCTGCCCGCCCTCCTGCGCCACGACCAGCTGTTGCGCCTGCGGCCGGGCGGCCAGCGCGGTGATCGCCACGCCGTTGAGCGTGGCCTTGCGCAGCAGCTGGCCGCGGGCGGTGGCGTGCCAGACCTCGGAGCCGCGGGCATGGACGAAGGCGAAACCCTGTTCGCCGCAGCGGACCACCGGCAGGTCGGGCGCCGCGACCGGCCCCTCGCTGAGGACCGGCGCGGGCAAGGGCTGCTCGCGCGGGCGGATCGTCATGCGGCCGCTGTCCAGCTCCATCCGCAGGCGCTTTTCCGGGCTCTCGGCATCCTCGATCCGCAGGAAGGCGAGCCGCCCGTCCTCCTGCAGCGCCACCACCGCGTTGCCCGCGGCATTGGCCAGCACCAGCCAGACCGGCGCGCCCAGCGACCAGCGCCGCGCCAAGAGCTCGAAAAGGCTCATCGCCTGCGGGGGTTTCTCCATGTTCATCGGGTCTGTCCTTTCATCGCGCGGGCAAGCTCGTCATCGAGGCCCGCCAGCATGGCATCCAGCCGGTTGAGGGTTTCGAGGCTGTCATCGAGCGCCCGGTGGCTGGTCTCCTGATCGGCCCCGAGCGCCGCCGTCGCCTCGCCGTCGCGGTCTTCCTTCAGCGCCAGCACCTCGAGGCCGCGCGCGATCTGCACCAGCCGCAGATGCTCGCGATTGGCGGCGGCGATGTCCTGCGTGAGCCGCAGGCGGTCCTGCAGGATCGCCTCAAGGCTGCGTGCGTGTTGACCGGTCATGGCGGCCTCCTGTATGGGGCGCGGGCCTTCCGAGGAAAGGAACCGGCCGATGATGGATCCCGTCGACACGCGCTTCTTCACCCTGCTGGTGCAGGTTCTGGCCGAAGACGCCCCTCCCCCCGACAGCGAGGCCGAGGCGGTGACGCAGGCCGCGAAACGCGCGCTGGAAACCGGCGCGCCGCTGGACCTGCTGGCCGCGCGGCGGGCGCTGGACGGGCTGGAACCGGGCCGAAAGGACCGGATCCTGAGCCGGGTGCATGCCGGGATGGCGCGCGATCTCTCGGCCATCTGGGACCAGCTTCCCCAGGGCTTCGGCCGCCCGGGCGACCCGCGAAAACTGCATTGAAAGACCGGGCGCCGCTGCGATGCAGCGTCGCTTTCTGGGTTCGATCAACGGCCCCACCTCCCTTGGACAACCGAAGTTTCGACAGGTCCTCAGTGTGCAAAAAGGGGGATCTGACGCAAATGAATCCGCAGCTTTTCGGCGGTTTTCCGACGATCCGCCCGCGCGGGGCGTGAAAGCTGTAACGGAATTTTACACCTGGCCCCGATAAGCGTAACGCTCTGTTTCACCTGATATTTTCTGCGTCGCAGCAAATCTGCGGATGCAGCGCGGCAAAGCGAATCACCTGCTTGATTCGCGCGCTCCGATCGGCAAAGGCTGGGCTGACCGCCGCCAGCGACGGAGCGCCCGATGCCCGCTTTTCCCCTGACCCTGCCCCTGCCCGATGGCCGCCTGCGCCCCCTCGTGCCGGGCGACCTGCCCGCGCTCATCGCGCAGCTGTCGGACCCGATGGTCGCGCCCTGGCTGGCCGCCGTGCCGCAGCCCTTCACCCCGGTCGAGGCCGAGGCGCTGCTGGCGCTGGCCGAGGATCCGGCCGAAGGGGTGCGGGTGCTGGAGCTGGACGGCGAGCCGCGGGGCTGCCTGCGGATCGCGCCCGCGCTCTGGTACTGGCTGGCGCCCTCGCTGGGCGGACGGGGGATCATGACACGCACGCTGGGGGCGGCGATCGCGGCCCATGTCGCGGGCGGCGGGGCGCCGCTGGTCGCCACGGTGCGCGAAGGCAACGCGGCGTCCGAGGCGCTGCTTCTCCGCCTCGGCTTCTCGCGCGCGCCCCGGGGGCGGCGGATGTTCTTTCAGGCGACCGGCCGGGCCGAGCCCTGTCGGGATTTCCACCTGACGCCCGAACAATGGTTGGTCCTGAACCCGCCGCTGCGCGAGTCCGGCGACTTCCGCCTGCGTCCGGCCACGGCCCGGGACGCGGGCCTGATGGCCCTGATGCTGCCCCGCCCCGGCTCGGCCGGGGCTGTCCCCTGGCCCCGGGCCGAGGGCATCGCCGATTTCCTGGAAACCCACCGCTGCCGCCGCCCCTCGACCGGGCTTTTCGTCATCGAGTACGACACCCGCCGCAGCCTGGGTCTGGTGCTGCTGGGGCGGGAAACGGCGCTGCTGGTGCATCCCTCGCTGGCCGGAACCGCGCAAGAAACTGCGCTGCGTCAGGCAGTTGCGGGACTTGGCCCCTCAGACGAGGCCGGTTGCAACGGATGATCGGGGAACAACCTGGAGCGGGTAGCGGGAATCGAACCCGCCCCATCAGCTTGGAAGGCTGAGGCGCTACCACTACACCATACCCGCCAGGTGCTGCAGGGATAGCGCCTCGGCGGGCGGAGGGCAAGAGCGGCCGACAATCCGTCGTCCAAGTGTTAAGGACGCTTGCAAATTGCAAAAATCGCGCGATAACCCTAGGAACTTCGGGTTTTCCGGCGATGATGAATTCTATTGACGAAACCATTCTTCAACTGCTTGCGGCCGATGCTCGGCGCGCACTGGCCGATATCGGCGCCCATGTCGGCCTGTCCCCTTCGGCGGTGAACGAGCGGATCCGGCGGCTGGTGGCGCGCGGGGTGATCCGGCGCTTCACGGTCGAGGTGGATCCCACCGCGCTGAACCGGGCGATCCTGGCCTTCGTCTGGGCGACGCTCGCCGAAACCGGCGACGAGGCCAAGCTGCACGCGCAGGCCAGCCAGGACCCGCGGGTCATCGAATGCCATCACGTAACGGGTGAATGGCGCTATCTGCTGAAAGTGCGGGTGGAATCGCTGGCCGCGCTCGAGGATTTCATGACCGAGCTGAAGGCAGCGGGTCAGGTCGGGCGCTCGCATGCGGTGGTGGCGATGTCCTCGCCGGTGGCCGACGCCTATGTGCCGCCGGTTGGCTGACGGAGGGTCGGCCGACACGCCGCGGCCCTGAGGCCGCGGCGCAGGTCACGCCTCAGCGGCGGCGGTCGCGGCGCGCCTGCATCGGCTGGAACGCCACCGAGACATGCGCCTCGCAATAGGGCTTGCCCGCGACCGAGGGCAGGCCGCAGAACCAGAATTCATCCGTCGCCGGGTCGCCGATCGGCCATTTGCAGGTCCGCTCGGTCAGTTCCATCAGGCTGAGCTTGCGCGCGGTCTTCTCGACCTCGCGCACCGTGGCCAGGGCCTCGGGCGAGATTTCGTTGGCCGAGGGCTGCGGCGGCAGCGGCTGGCCGGCGGGCACAATGGGACGGCGGCCCGGCACCAGCGGCGCCACGACTCCGCCCTGCGCGGCGGCGGGCGCCGCGGGCGCGGCGCGGGCGGCCACGGGTTCCGGCGCCTCGGGCGCGTCATCCTCGGGCTCGGGCGCGGCTGCAGGGGCCGCGGCGGCCGGGGCCGCTGCGGGTTCAGGGGGCGGCGCGGCCTCGGCGGGCGCGGCGCTGGCCGTCGGGGCAGCGGCTGCGGGGCTTGCCGCCCCCTCGCCTTCGCCACCGCGGCTCGACAGGCCCAGCCGGTGCACCTTGCCGATCACGGCATTGCGCGTCACCGAGCCCAGCTCCTTGGCGATCTGCGAGGCCGATTTACCTTCGGCCCACATCTTCTTGAGCAATTCGACCCGCTCGTCGGTCCAGGACATCCGTGACGCTCCGCAAGAGTGAAGACGGCCCGGGCAGCGCCTTGGCGCCGCGGGACTGGCCGTCGATCGTCCCTATTCTATCTGCGAGCGGGTGAGATACAAGGAGGCGCAGCCGAGGGCAAGGCCTGCCCCCGCTTCCGGGCCCCCAAACGGCCCCTTTGCGCCCCCGGCTACCGGCCCCAGTAAGGAGAAGTCCATGACCCATGCCGTCACCCCGCCCGATGCGGACGCCAGCGCCGCCGCCCAGCGCATCACCGCGCTTCGCGCCATGGGCGCGCGCCGCTTCGGTCGGTTCAACACGCTGGGCACCTGGACGCTGGCCCTGCGCGAGATCCGCCGCTTCCTGGCCGTCTGGCAGCAGACCGTCGCCGCGCCCCTGGTGACGGCGGGCCTGTTCCTGGGCGTCTTCTCGCTGGCGATGAGCGGGCGGCCCCCGGTGATGGGCGTGCCCTTCCTGCATTTCCTGGTGCCCGGCATCCTGATGATGTCGGTGATCCAGAACGCCTTTGCCAATACCTCGTCCTCGATCGTCGGCTCCAAGGTCATGGGCTCCATCGTCGATACGCTGATGCCGCCCCTCTCGCCGGTCGAGCTGCTGGCGGGCTATCTGGCCGGGGGCATCGCCCGCGGGCTGCTGGTCGCCGTGGTCATGGTGCTGGCGGTGGGGCTGACGCTGGGCCTGTGGCCCGCGCATCCGCTGTGGCTGCTGGCCATCACCGTGGTGGCAGGGGCTCTTCTGGGGGCGCTGGGGATCGTCGCCGGGATCCTGGCGAACAAGTTCGACCAGATCGCCGCCATCACCAATTTCGTGGTGACGCCGCTGTCGTTCCTGTCCGGCACCTTCTACTCGGTCGAAGCGATGCCGCCCGCCATGGCCGCGGCCAGCCACGCCAACCCGTTCTTCTACCTGATCGACGGCGCGCGCTTTGCCTATCTCGGCGCCTCGGACAGCTCGCCCTGGCTGGGGCTGGCGGTGACCGGGGCGGCGGCGCTGGCCCTGTCGCTGCTGTCCTGGGTCTGGCTCAGCCGCGGTTTCCGGCTGAAGGCCTGAGCCCGCGGCCCCCATGACCGACCTGTGACATATCGCTGCAATCCCTAGACCGGGGCGCCGCCCCGGGCCTATAGAGGGCAGCGAAAGCCATCTGCGGGGCAGCGCCGCCCCGCGCAGCCGGAGAGAGTGTTGCCATGATGAAAGTCCTTACCCTGTCCGCCGCCGCGCTTGTATCGCTGGGTGCCAGTGTCGCCTATGCCGAGGGCGACGCCGCCGCCGGTGAAGCCCTGTGGCGCAACTGCCGCTCGTGCCATGCCATCGTCGCCGACGACGGCACCGTCATCCAGCGCGGTGGCCGCACCGGGCCGAACCTCTATGGCCTGCCGGGCCGCGCCCCGGCCTCGGTCGAGGGGTTCCGCTATTCGGACGGGCTGCATCAGCTGGCCGCGTCCGAAGGCGGCGAGGTCTGGACCGAGGATCTGTTCGAGGAATACGTCGCCGATCCGACGGGCTTCCTGCGCGCGCATCTGGGCAACAACTCGGTCCGCTCGCCGATGAGCTACCGTCTGGCCTCGGGCGCCGAGGATATGTGGGCCTATCTGGTCAGCGTCTCGCCCGAAGCGGCCCCGGCCGAATAAGCGCGCCATCCCAGGACCGTTGCAACGCCCCGCCCCCGTGCGGGGCGTTCGCGTTTCAGAGCCCCGGGTCGCGCAGCCCCTGCTGCCGCAGCGCCGCCATCCGGGCGAATTTCAGCGTCATGGCCTTTCGCCGGGCGCCGGGCAGCGGTGTCTCGGCGCCATGGCCGACGATCTCGCCGCCGTAATCATCGGCCAGGATCAGCCCGGCGCCGCTGTCCAGCGGCAGGATCTCGGTCGGGAAATCCGGCGGCACCGCCCAGAAGAAGCGGTCGCACCATTCCAGATAGCCCTGCCATTTGCGGTCCGAGGTGAAATCGGCGCGGCAGGATTTGCATTCCACCACCCAGATCTCGCCCTTCGGTCCCAGTGCCATGACATCGACGCGCAGGCCCGGCTTCGGCACCACCTCGTCGAGGCAGGCGAAGTCGTGGCTGCGCAGCAGGCGGCAGACGCCGCGCGCGATCCTTTGGCCGGGCATCAGCAGATCATCGGGCATGGGCGCGAGAATAAATCATGAACACGGGCTTTCCAAGCCTCAAACCGCAGGTGGAGACGGGCCTTTCAGGCCCCGTTTCGCCCCGGATCGCCGTTGACGCAGGCCCGGGGCGCATGCTGTGGCTGACCCGTCAAGGGGAGACGTTTCTCGATGCTGTCCGATCGCATGGTGGCCGCAGGCCACGTCCTGTTCCGCTGGCGCAGCTATGCGCTGCTGGTGTTCCTGCCGCTTTTCGTCTGGGCTGTCTGGGACGGCGAGAGCATCGAGGCACAGGCGGGCGAGGCACTGGGCCAGACGGTCGAGGCGCTGGCCATCCTCATGGTCCTTTCGGGCGAGGCGATCCGCATCGCCACCGTGGGTTTCGTCCCCCGGGGCACCTCTGGCCGCAACACCGCGGTGGGTCAGGTGGCGACGGTCCTGAACACCGGCGGGCTCTATTCGCAGACCCGCAACCCGCTCTATCTGGGCAATTGCCTGATGTATCTGGGGGCGGCGCTGTTTACCCAGCATCTGTGGTTCGTGGCGGTGCTGAGCCTCGCGCTGGTCCTCTATTACGAGCGGATCATCGCAGCCGAAGAGAGCTTTCTGGTCGAGAAATTCGGCCAGCCCTATCGCGACTGGGCGGTCGAGACACCCGCCTTCCTGCCGCGCCTTCATGGCTGGCGGGCGCCGGGGATGCCCTTCTCGCTGAAAACGGTGATCCGGCGCGAGCATGCTTCGATCTTCGGCGGGCTGGCGATCCTGTATCTGATCGAGCTGGGTCTGCATAACCTGCCCGATGGCAGCGACGGCATCGCCCCGGGCTGGCACTGGCTGATGGGCTTGGCCGCCGTGCTGGAGCTTCTGGCGATCACCGCCAAGAAACGCGGCTGGCTGGAGGTCGACGGGCGCTGAGCCCGGTCACGCGTGATCGTGATGGCCCTTGCCGGAAGCGGGGCGCCCCCCTACATTGGGCAGTGGCGGGTTCTGCTCTTCTCGAGGACGGCACTTTTCCAGTGGCCGATAAGCATTTCCGAGGGGGCTGGCTCTGCCGGGATCCTGGTCCCGGTATCTGGCGCCCACCTGATTCGTCAGGCTCTCGGGAAAACACAGCCCGATACGGTCGCTGCGGGCCCGCCACCTTCCCCTTTGCTCAGCGACCGGCCGCCACCCGGATGGGGGCAGGCTGGCCGTACCGGATCCGCTGACGGTGGCCGCCCTTGGGGCCCTGATCGTCCTTGTCGGCCATCCGCATGATCGAGATGGCGAATTGCACGCCGGCAAAGACCAGACCGTTGAAGAAGAACAGCATGAAGGCGGCGATATAGCCGCCCTGCGTCGCCAGCATCAGCCCGCGCAGATTGGCAACGTTGAAGCCCAGAAGCAGCCCGACGAAAATCGCCGACAGCACAAAACCCACCGCCACTTGCCGCAAGTAGAGCTTCACCAGCTTGGGCAGTCCGGGGTCGGGGTCGGGCATCATGGTCATGGCAAGCGCCTCCTGTCCTGTCAGGATAGGCGCTTGCGCCGGAAAAACCAGTGGGTCGAATGTCGCGCCCCCTAGCGCGCCGGGACCTGCCCGGCGAGGCCCTGCGCCGCGACGGCGATGATCGCCAGCGCCAGCCGGTGGAACAGCGACGCGGTCTCCTCCGACGCATCGGGGGTGACGGCGGCGGGATCCAGCGCCTCCAGCCTCGTGACCAGCGCCCGCAGATCCTCGCGAGCCGTGCCCGCGCGCTCGGGATCGTCCAGTGCCGCCAGCGCCTCGCGCGCCTCGGTTCGGGCCGCCTGCACTTCGCCCTGCATCGCTGCCAGATCGGTGCGCAGCCCGGTCCGGACGTCATCGGCGAGGCCCCGCAGCTGCCAGACCAGCACCACTGCCAGCAGCAACACCAGCGCCACCAGCATCAGCGTGGCGTTGAGCAGCGCCAGCCCCAGTTGTTTCAGCCGCGATCCGGTTTCAGACGGCATTGGGCAGCGCCCTCCCCTCTTTGAAGGCGATGGCATTGGCGACGGCCATCAGCCCCATCTCGGTCCGCACTTCCAGCGCGGCGGTGCCCAGATGCGGCAGCAGCACGACATTCTCCATGGCGCGCAGGGCCTCGGGCACCCGGGGCTCGAATTCATAGACATCGAGGCCCGCCCCGGCGATCCGCCCCTCGGCCAGCGCGGCGATCAGCGCTGCCTCGTCGACGATATCGCCCCGGGCGATGTTGACCAGATGCGCATGCGGCTGCATGGCCGCCAGCGCCTCGGCATTGATCAGGTGGTGCGTGGCCGGGGTCGCGGGCAGCGCCACGACCACCACATCCGATTGCGCCATCAGCCCGGTCAGCGAGGTCACCGCCTCGGCCCCCGGCAGATCCGGCAAGTCCTTGGGCGAGCGGGTGAAATAGGCGATCTTCATGCCGAACCCATGCAGCGCCCGCCGGGCGATGGCCTGCCCGATCCGCCCCATGCCAACGACGCCCAGCCGCTTGCCCGACAGGTGCAGGCCCAGCATCTGCGTCGGATGCCAACCCTCCCAGCGGCCCGAGCGCACCAGCCGCTCGCCCTCGCCCGCACGGCGCGCCGACATCAGCATCAGCGTGAGGGCAATGTCGGCGGTGGCATCGGTGACGGCGCCCGGTGTGTTGGTGACGGCGAGCCCCGCCGCCTTGGCCGCCGCCACGTCGATATGGTTGTAACCCACGCCGAAATTGGCCAGCAGCCGGGCCCGGGGCGCGGGCACCTGGGCGAAGATCCCCGCCTGGAAACGGTCGCCCAGCGTCGGCAGGATCACGTCGTAATCGCTGAGCGCCGCGACCATTTCAGCCTCGGACAGCGGCGCGTTCGAGGGGCGGATCGTCACCTCGAAGGCGGCGCGGGCGGCGTCGAGCACGGGGTCAGGCAGCGGCCGGGCGATGAAGAGCCGCATCAGCAAAGCCTCGCGCCATTCGGGACACCGCGTTCAGGGCCGACGAGCACGACCTTGTTCTCGGCATCATGCAGGCCCAGCACCAGCACCTCGGACATGAAGGGGCCGATCTGGCGCGGCGGGAAATTCACCACGCCCAGCACCTGACGGCCCAGCAGATCCTCGGGCCGGTAATGCGCTGTGATCTGCGCGGACGAGCGCTTGACGCCGATGTCGCCGCCGAAATCCACCGTCAGCTTCCAGGCGGGTTTGCGGGCCTGGGGGAAATCCTCGACCGCGATCACGGTGCCGACGCGGATGTCCACGGCCATGAAATCGTCGAAGGAAATCATCGGCCCAGCTCCCGCGAACGGTCGGCCGCGGCCTTCACCGCGCGGCGCAGCAGGGGCGGAAAGCCCGCATCCTCGGCCATCAGCACGCCCAGCGCCGCCGCCGTGGTGCCACCGGGCGAGGTCACGTTGATCCGCAGCTGCGCGGCGCTTTCCGGCGATTGCTGCGCCAGTTCGCCCGCACCGCAGACCGTCGCCCGGGCCAGCTGCATGGCCATCTCGGCGGGCAGCCCCTCGGCCTCGCCCGCCGCGGCCAAGGCCTCGATCAGGTGGAAGACATACGCCGGGCCCGAGCCAGAGACCGCCGTCACCGCGTCCATCTGCCCCTCGTTTTCCAGCATCACCGTCTGGCCCACGGCGGCCATCAGGCTGTCGGCCAGCGCCAGTTCTCCGGGGGAAACGAAGGGATTGCCGATCAGCGCGCTGATGCCGCGCCCGACCGCCGCCGGGGTGTTGGGCATGACCCGCACCACCGGCGTGCCCGCGCCCAGCGCCGCCTCCAGCGACGCCAGCGACGTCCCCGCCGCGATCGAGACAAAGAGCGTCCCGCCGCCGCCCAGCGCCTGCAGCGCGGGCAGCGCCTCGCCCATCATCTGCGGCTTGACCGCCAGCAGTGCCACGGCGGGCGCGGCGGGCAGCGGGCCGTTCAGATGCACGCCGGTCGCCTGCAGCCAGTCCGATGGCCGCGGCTCCAGCACATGCACCGAACCCGCGGGCAGCCCCTGGTTCAGCCAGCCCTCCAGCAGCGCCGAGCCCATCTTGCCGCAGCCCAGCAGCACCAGCCCGCGCTCGGCGATATCGTTCATGTCCATGAAAACCCCCATCGTTCGGCCGCAGCCTAGCCGCGCGGGACGGCCGGGAAAAGCCCTCAGAGCGCCGCCCAATCGGCCTCGGCCGCGGCGATCTCGGCGATCAGCCAGTCGCGGAAGGCCCGGACCGCCGGTTTGCGCGCCGAGAGGGCCGAGGTCACGAACCAGAAGGCCTGCCCGCTGGGCACCCGGCGCGGCAGGGGCGCGGCCAGCGTGCCACGGCGCACGGCATCGCCCGCCACCGCCTCCCACCCCATGAAGAGCCCCTGCCCGGTCATCGCCGCGTCGAGGCAGAGCGCCGCATCGCCGTAAGCCGGTCCCGGTTGCAGCCCCTCGGTCCCGCGCCCCTCGGCGGCGAGCCAGACCGCCCAATCGGCCAGATCCTCGCGCCCCCGGATCACCGGGTGGCGGTACAGGTCGTCAGTGCTGCGGATCCCGGCCGCCAGCGCGGGCGCACAGACCGGGAAGAACCGCCGTTCCATCAGTTTCAGCGCTGGAACGCCCGGCCCCGCGTCGCGCCCCACCCTTATCGCCGCATCGACGCCCGAGGCGTCGAGGTCAACGAGCGTCACGCTCGGCTCCAGCCTGAGGGTGATCTCAGGGTGCCTTTCGGCGAAACGGTGCAGCCGCCAGATCAGCCAGCGCGAGGCAAAGACCGGCGCGACCGAGAGCACCAGCACCCCCGGCTCGCCGCCCCTGAGCGCGCCCGCGGCGGCGTCGAGCCCGGCCATGTGCTGCGTCAACCGCGGCAGGACATCGGCCAGCGCTTCGGTCGGGGTCAGGCCGTCGGGGTGGCGGTGGAAGAGCGGGCGGGCAATCGCCTCCTCGGCCTTGCGCAGCCGCTGGCTGAGGGCGCCGGGCGTCACGCCCAGTTCAGCGGCCGCTGCCGTCAGGCTGCCGAGCCGCCCGGCGGCCTCGATCACGCGCAGCGCCGACAGGGGCAGGAGGTTGAGGTGACGCATGAAGGTTTTCTAAACCCCAGCCCTCGATTCGTCAATTTTCAGGCGAGCTGGCTTCAGGCAGGATAAAGCCAAGCCAAGGAGGTTCCGATGTTCTGGAAAGCCGTGAAAGACTGCGCCCGCTGGTGCCGCGACCCGTTGAGCCACCCCGATATCGCCCGCATGAGCGAACGCGAGCGCGCCGATCTGCCGTTCGAGAGGCCCGCTCAGGCGCGGCCGTAGGCCTGGGTGATCGCCAGTTTCAGCGCCTCTTCCGGCGGACGGTCGGCCCAGGCGACCAGCTGGAAGGCCGGGTAGAACCGCTCGCAGGCGGCGACGGCGGTGCGGATCATCTGGTCGACCTGCTCGCTGGCGGCGATCTGCCCGCCGCTGAGCAACAGGCCGTAGCGCCAGACCATCAGCCCCTGTTGTGCCCAATAGCTGAAGCCCCCCGACCAGACCATGTCATTGGCCAGGTTGAGAACTTCGTAAAGCTCGGGCATCCGGGCCGAGGGCGGTTCCATCTCGAAGGTACAGATCAGCCGCAGCGTCTCGTCCGGCGCCGACCAGGCCAGCGTCAGCGAATAGGTCCGCCACTGGCCTTCAACCGCCATGGCGATCTGGTCGTCGCCCACCCGGTCGAATTCCCAGGCATGGTGCTCGGCGAGGGTCTCGACGATGTCGATCGGATGAATCTCATCCGTCAGGAGGTCGTGCTCGGACAGGGGCATATCCCGGTCTTTCCTGCTTAGCCTCAACAGACGCCACGCCCACTATTACTGCGGGCTCAGGCAAGGTGCGGCGATCTTTGTCGCCGTCAATACTAGATATGGTGGGAGAAAAGGCCATGCCTGTAAAGGAAATTTCCTGTGGACAAGCGACAAGGCGCCGGGAATTCCCGAAATAGCTGGGGATAACTGCGCTCGTGCCCGGATCGGCCCTGCCCGCTGCCCCGGCGCGGGATGGCAAAAGGGCCCGCGAAGAACGCGGGCCCGGATGTCTCGGCCAAGCCTTGTTTATTCCACGCAGCGGAAGCTGGCGGCGTCGGCCTCAGGCCCAGACTGGTATTGCGGCCAGGTCGGATAGAGGCAGAGCGGGCGGGTCACGCTGCCATCCTCCGAGGCATTGACCAGCTCGCCCGGCGCCTGATCTTCGGTCACCCAAGCTTCCAGCACGCTGAACAGATCCGCCCGGTTCGGCATCCCCGCCGGCCCGACGCCGCCGTGGTTGATCGAGGGGAAGATGTAGAAGCGGGCAAAATCCTGCACGGCTTCGGGGCCCAGCGTCTCGTTCACGCGGGTCCAATAGGCCGCGACCTCGCCCGGGGGAACCTCGGAGGCGCCGCCGGCATAGAGGATCATCCGCCCGCCGTGGTCGCGGAAGGCCGAAAGGTCCGGGTTGGTCGCGTCCAGCAAGGCTGAAACCTCCTGAATCCGGTCGCGCAGGGCGGGGTCGTTCGGGTCGAAGCCGAAGCTGTCGTATTCGGCATCGCGCGCGAGGATGAAGCGGGCATAGGCGTCGCCCAGCCCCCAGACATAGCCGTCATTGGCGCCCTGGTTCGGGGCGGGACGCGAGGGCTGGGCGCGGCTGCCGGCGAAGCTGCCCTGCCAGACGGTATTGCCCCAGGGATAGCCCGCATGGCCGGTCAGCCCGTTGGCCAGCTCGTACTCCAGCGTGACCGGACGGTGCATGTTCATCACCGCGTCGAGCTGCGCCTGCGTCAGGCAGCCCTCGGTCGCGCCCTCGGCACAGAGGAGGCCGGTCAGATCCGGCGCGCAGCCCTCGAAATCGGCGATCCAGCCATCCGCCAGCCCGTCCTGCGGGTCGCATTGGGCATAGACCGCCTCGGTCACCAAGGGCGCGAGTTCGGGGCTGACCCAGCCCGCGCCGTCGTTGCCGTAGAAGCCCATCGAGGATTGCAGATGCGCGAAGTTGAGCCCCGAGAGGTTCGACACCGGATCGCCCACGAGGATGCCCTCGTAGCGGGTCGGGTGATCCTGCGCGGCGATCATCGCCTCCTTCCCGCCCTGCGAGAAGCCGATGAAATAGCGCAGCTCCGGCGCGCGGCCGTAATGCGCCTCGATGATCTGCATCGCCGCCTCATAGGTCTCGCCGACCGAGGAGCGGGCGTAGCGGGTGAAGGCCTCGTCATTCAGCGCGAAGGAGGCGCGGCGCGGGTCCCTGTCCGGGCCGAAGGGCAGGCTGTCGGCGGAATGGCCGCTGTCGCCCGAGAAGGTCGCATGCCCCCGGTGCGGGAAGGCGGCAGCCGCCTCGGCGGTCTGCCAGCGCCCGCCGTCCTGCCGGGGGATGCTGCCATTATAGCCGCCACCGCCGAATTGCACGGCCGCGCCGCTCCAGTCCTCGGGCAGGACGACGCGCAGGCTGATGGGCCAGCCCTGGGGGTCGGTCGGCGGCACCTGCGCCAAAACCTCGCAATGCGCGGGCTGGGCGTCGGTGGCCGCGACACTCTGGGCCGAGGTCACGGTGACGCCGGTCAGGGCCTGCGCCCCCAGGGCATCGCAGGCGATCTGCGCCTGAGCCGGCAGGACGGCAAGTGCCATCACCCCGCTGGCGAGCGGGATCGAAACTTTGAAAAACATGATCTCTCCTCCAAGGCCGGAGGCACCCCTCCCGGTGCCGGCCTCCGCCCCGACGGGTCAACAGAGGCCTGCCACACGCTAAGGGCGAGCGGGTTGACTTGTCAACGATGTATCCATGGATGGCCACATTCCACCGTTCCAACGGCAATTATGAATCCAATGTATACATCATGACTGGTTATGGCCCCGCAGCCGCCCGACGCGCGCATTCATCCAATGCCGGATGACGTAACGATAGAGCCAGCCGCGCAGCCCGCCGAAACCCTGCGCATGGCGGGCGTAGAAGGCATCGGGACTGTCCCAGAGGCCCAGATCGGCATTGATGCCGGTGCGCTGGATGTAGGTGCTCTCGCCCCGCCAGGCGACGCCCGGCGCCTCCAGACACTCGGTCCCCGCACCATAGCCGCACAGCGCCCCGGGGCCGAAGCGGCGTTGCAGCGCCGAAAGATATGCGGTGTCGAGGATGAAGCCCTCCAGATCCAGCCAGCGCCCCTGATGGCGGATCTCGACCCAGGAATGCAGGATGCTCTCGGGCGCGATCGGATAGACCAGCGGCGGCACCACCCCCTTTTGCAGATGCTTGTGGATGGTGAAGCCGTGCAGCCGGCAGGGCACGCCCAGCGCCCGGAGCAGCGCCATCAGCAGGATCGCCTTGGTGTTGCACTGGCCATAGCCATCGGCCAGGACCTCCGAAGCCGGGATCGCATCCGCGCGGTTGTAGCCGAAGGCAACCTCGTCGCGCACGAAGTCATAGGCGGCACCGATCCGCCCAGCCTCGGGCAGCGCCGCCCAGCCGCGGCGGGCGATCAGCGCGGTCAGCGCCGGGTGGTCGAGATCCAGAAGCGGGGTCCGGGCCAGCAGCGCGGCTTGGGTCGGGGCAAGGTCGTTCATCACAGTCTCCAGGAGGGGCAGCGCGGTGGTAACTCCTCCAGTCACTGGAGGATCAAGCCCTTTCTCGCCCGCCCCGCACGAGCGCGTGACAGGGGATAGGCGTGGGCCGCGGCCGGGCGTAGGCTGAAAGCCCCGCACAGCCGCCCGGAGGTTCAGATGCGCCCTGCCCTGCCGCTCGCCGTCCTGCTCGCCCTGCCCCTGCCCGCCAGCGCCGCCAGCTACGATTGCACCCTGCCGACGCTCACCCCAAACGAGCAGGCGATCTGCCAGACCCGCGACCTCAACGACATGGATGTCGAGATGGCGACCATGTTCCGCCTGCTGAGCGGCCTGTTCGGCATGGGCATGCGCGGCGCGATGCAGGACGACCAGCACGCCTGGCTGCAGGGCCGCATGGCCTGCGGCCCCGACACCGCCTGCATCCGCCACGCCTATCGCCAGCGGATCGACGCGCTGCAGGCGATCTATGACGGGATCGACCGGCCGATTTGAAACGCCGGTTCTTGCGGAATTTCTTGACTTGCGCCTTTCCCGAGGCTCACCCTCGATTATTGGTAATCTGGGGGGACCGGAATTGAGTATCGAGCAAACCATTAAACTCCTGTCGGATCGCGTCCAGCAGCATTCTACGACGATGCTGACCGAGGAAGCCGTGAAAACCGCGGTCGTCCTGCCCTTCCTGCAAAGCCTCGGCTACGATGTTTTCAATCCAACCGAGGTGATCCCCGAATTCAACGCCGATGCCGTGGGCAAAAAAGGCGAAAAGGTCGATTACGCCATCAAGATCGACGACACGATCCGAATTCTGATCGAATGCAAACCGATTACTGTGCAGTTGGAGCGGGTCCATCTGGCGCAATTGTTCCGCTATTTCACGGTCACCACGGCGAAATTCGCCATCCTCACCAATGGCCGCCATTTTCAGTTCTATTCCGACCTGGATGAGCCCAACAAGCTGGACGCGCGCCCTTTCCTGACCTTCGATCTGGCCGAGCCGCAGGCGCATGTTCTTGCAGAGCTGAAGAAATTCGAGAAGAAGGGTTTCAATGTCGAGGCGATCCTCGCCGATGCGGAGCGTCTGCGCTACACGTCGGCGGTCAAGGCGCAGATCCAGAAACTGATGGACGAGCCGCCCGAGGAATTGGTGCGCCTCGTCGCCGCGCCCCTGCACAGCGGGCGTTTCACCGCGCAGATCATCGACCAATTCCGCGGCCTCGTGAAATCGGCCTTCCGCGACATGGTGCGCGAGGCGGTGCAGGTCCGGCTTTCCTCGGCGCTGGCCACAACGGAGACACCGGCGGAGGAGACGCCCGAATCCGCCAGCGACATCGTGACGACCCAGGACGAGATTGACGGCTATCTGATGATCAAGGCAATCGTCGCCGGGACAATCAAACCGGCCCGCGTGGTGATGCGGGACCAGAAAAGCTATTGCGGCATCCTGGTGGACAACAACAACCGCCGTCCGCTGGCCCGGCTGCATTTCAACCGCTCGACCAAGTATGTCGGCCTCTTCGACGGGGAAAGCGAGGAACGGGTGCAGCTCGGCTCGCTCGACGATATCTACGATCTGTCGGACCGTCTGCGCGAGACCGCCTCGCGCTATGCCGACTAGGCCCTACGCCGATCCGGCTTGCCCCCCGGCCCGCTGCGTATCATAGCAGCGGAAGCCGGGGGATGAACCACGATGAAATTCCGACTGCCTGACGCCGACCTCCTTTTCACCGCCCTCACCCTCACCGGCCTGTTGCTGGCGGCGCTGGCGCGGTGGGCCTTTCCGCAGCCGGGGGTGGAGGTCGCGGGCTATGTGCTGGCCTATCTGGCGGGGGGCGTGCCGGCGTTTCTCAGGGCCGGGCGGGAGCTGATCCGCGAACGGGTCCTCGACATCGACCTGTTGATGGTGGTCGCGGCGTTGGCGGCGCTGGCTGTCGGGGCGGCGATGGAGGGGGCGGTGCTGCTCACGCTCTTCTCGCTGTCCAGCACGCTCGAGGATCGGGCCATGGGCCGCGCCCGCCGCGCGGTCGAGGCGCTGATGGCGCTCAGGCCCGACACGGCGCTGAAGCGTGAGGGGAGCGCCACCCGCGAGGTGCCGGTTGCGGCGCTGGTTCCGGGCGATGTCGTGGTCCTGCGCCCGGGTGCAAGGGTGCCGGTCGACGGCACCATCGCCGAGGGCAGCGGCGCGCTCGATGAAAGCACCATCACCGGCGAATCCATGCCCGTGCACAAGGGCCCCGGCGCGCCGGTGTTCGAGGCGACGGTGAACCTGGATGGCGTGCTGGACGTGACGGTGACCCGCGGGACCGCCGAATCGACCGTGGCCCGGATGATCGCCCTGGTGACCGAGGCGCAGGCGGCCAAGGCCCCCTCCGAGCGGTTCAGCGCGTGGTTCGGCCAGCGCTATACCGTCGCAGTGCTGCTGGGCGCGATCCTGGCCTTCGGCGTCTTCATGGCGTTGGGCTGGGGCTATGACGTCGCGCTCTACCGTGCGGCGACGCTGCTGGTGGCGGCCTCGCCCTGCGCGGTGGTGATCTCGGTCCCGGCCGCGATCCTGAGCGCGCTGTCGGCTGCGGCGCGGGGGGGCGTCCTTTTCAAGGGCGGCGCGGCGCTGGAGACCCTGGCCGAGGTCCGGGCCTTCGCCTTCGACAAGACCGGCACGCTGACCACCGGCAAGGCCGAGGTCACGGGGATCTGGACGCCGGACGGGGACGAGGCCGGGTTCCTGAGCGCACTGGCCGGGCTTGAGGCGCAATCCGAACACCCGATCGGCCGCGCGGTGCGGGCCGAGGCCCAGCGCCGGGGCCTGTCCCCTGCCCCGGTGACCGAGGTGCATTCGGCGCCCTCCGAGGGGATCGAGGGGCAGGATGCGGCCGGGTCGCTCTGGGCCGGGAACGCCCGGATGGTGGCGCGGCGCGGCGCGGGGTCGGAGGACCCGGCGCTCGCCGCGCTGGCCGAAGGGGCCGAGACGCTGATCTATGCCGGGCGCGGCGAGCGGCTCCTCGGCGCGGTCACGGTGGCCGACCGGCCGCGCGCCACCTCGGCCGCGGGGCTCAGGGCGCTGAGCGCGGGCGGCGTCACCGAACGGGCGATGATGACCGGCGACCGGCGGCCGGTGGCGCTGAGGATCGGCGCCGAGCTGGGCCTCAGGCCCGAGGAGATCCACGCCGACCTTCTGCCCGGCGACAAGGTGCGTCTCATCGCGGCGATGACCGAACGCGGCAAGGTGGCCTTCGTCGGCGACGGGGTGAACGACGCGGCGGCTCTGGCGCGGGCCGATGTCGGCATCGCCATGGGTGCGGCCGGGTCCGAGGTGGCGCTGCAGGCCGCCGATGTGGCGCTGCTCAGCGAGGACATGACCCGGCTGGCCGAGGCCCACCGTCTGGCCCGCCGCACCGCCCGAATCGTCAAGCAGAACCTGACCTTCGCGCTGGGGGCGATGGCGGTGCTGGTAACCGGCGGGCTCTTCTTCGAGCTGCCCTTGCCGCTGGCGGTGATCGGGCACGAAGGCGGCACGGTGCTGGTGGTGCTGAACGGGCTGCGGCTGCTGGCCGATCCGATCCGCAGCGACCGGCGTGGGCGCTGAGGCTCAGCCGGGCATCAGCACCCTGACGCCCTCGATCCCCGCCAGATCGCCCCATTCCGTGGCATAGCCCGCGTCGAGCTCCTGCAGCCGGGCCCGCGCCCAGCCGGGCAACCCGGCGGCGGGGTCGGGATCGGGCGCGGCGCCGTAGCGGCGGGCGAAGACCCCCGCCACCTGCCGCAGCTGCCCGGCGCTGGCGGGCGGCGCCTCGGCACTGGCCAGATAGCGGGTGAGGCGCAGCCGAGCCTCGGCCCCCAGCCCGGCGGCGGCGAAATCCAGAAGGCCTGCGGGCGGCAGGGGTGCGCGGTTGCCGACGATCTCGGCCAGCACGCCCGGCCAGACCTGCGGCAGATCCTCGTGCCGCCAGGCCAGCAGCGAGGCGCCCGGCACCTGTCGGCGGATCGTGTCGGCCAGCCGCGACCAGGGCAGCGTGTCCTCGGTCAGCAGGGGCAGCAGCGCTTCGGCCGCGCCCGCCTCGTCGGGCAGGATCGCCGGGATCACGCCCGAGGCCTTGCGCACCGCCAGCAGGAAGCTGAGCCCGGTGCGGGGAAAAAGCGTGCGCAGCCCATAGAGGCGGCGCGCCACGTCGCGGGTGTAAAAGCCATCGGGCGCCAGCACATCGGCGACGCTGCCCAGCAGGCCCGGGGCGCTGACCACCATGCGCCGCCGCTGGCCCGTGGCGCCAAGCCCCCTGAGCAGCGCCTCTTCGCGCGTCAGCGGGTCGGCGTCGCGCTGGAGATCCAGCGCCTCGGAGATACGCGCCAGGAACAGGCGCGGCGGCGGGGCGACGATCCCCCCAGCCTCCAGCGCGGCGCGGTTCTGGGCGATCCAGGCCGCGACTTGCCCCCGGTCAGTGCCATGCGCGCCGATATGAAGGACAAGGCGCACCCCCTGCGTCCCTAGCCGCCGGTCACGGCGGTGCGCGCATTGTCCAGTGCCGCGCGGGTCTCGTCGGTCGACAGCTCGTTGTTCAGCCGCTCGAACTCCGCCAGCGCCTGACGCGGCTGGTCGTTGTTCTGATAGGCATAGGCGCGCAGCATCGCCAGATCGCGCCGCAGGGGCCCGGTGAGTTGCTCCAGCGCATTCAGATAGGCAATCGACTGGGCATAATCGCGGCGGTGGAAGGACCGGACGCCCCGCTGGTCGAGGATGGTCGATTCCGCGGTGATCCGCTGCTCCTGCGTGAGGTTCGTGGCGGCGGCGAGGCGCGCGGCCTCTTCGGTCATGTTCATGGCCAGATAGGACAGGATCATGCCGAAACGCGCATCGCGCGGCACGTTGCCGCCCAGACCGCCACCCGATTGCACCGTGGCCGAGAAACCGGCCAGCGCCTCGCCCGTGCGGTCGAGGTTATAGGCGCACCACGAGCGTTCGTAGAGCAGCTCGATGGAGCGCGGATTGGCCGAAGCGGCGAGGCAGGCGGGCCAGTTGCCCTGTTCCTTCAGCGCGCGGGTCTGGCCGACGCGGCCGTCGCCCCTGAGCGCGAGGCGCCCGGCGGGCACCGGGACCGAGGGCGCCGGGGCTCCGACGCTGGGCGCGGCGCTGACGACCGGGGCGGTGGCGGCAGGGGCGGGCGCGGCGGTGGTTGTGGTGGTCGCGGCAGGGGCGCGCGGGGTGCTGGCCCGGGGCGCGCTGCCGCCGCGCCCGGCGCGCAGGCGCTCTTCCAGCGGGTCGATCTGGGTGCGGTTCGCGGGGGCGGTCTGGCGCGCCACCTCGAACAGCTGCACCATCTCGTCCCAGCTGGCCACGTCATTGGCCTTTTCCAGCGTCGGGATGACGTCGCCCGCGCGGGTGCACGACGACAGCACGCCGCGATAGGTGGTCACGGCGTTGGCGTTCTGCCCCGCGCTGGCGTAAAGCTCGGCCAGGCGCCAGGCGTTGTTGATCCGGTCGCAGCGCATCAGCGCCGGAACCCGGCGGGCGGCGGCGATGGCCCCCGCCGCATCGCGCCGCGCATAGGCCTCGTCAAAGGCGGCCTGGGATTCGTTCAACTCCAGGACGCGCAGCATCTCGGCATCGGGCTGCCAGCCGGGCACGCGCGAGCGGGCCTCGTCGATCAGGCCCCGGGCACCGAGGTAATCCTGACGCTCGATCCGCGCCCAGATCGGCGCCACATCGACCGAGGCGGTGGCGGTGGCGCCCATCGCCCGCAACTCGTTGACGTCGCCGGGCGGCGTCCAGCGCGGGAATTGCGCGCGCAGGCGGCGCATCTCGGCCTGAACAGCGCGCTGGTCGTCGTGGTCGAGGTAATAGATCAGCGCCCGCAGATCCTCGGCCGCGGGGGCCTGGGCCATGGCCGGCATCGGCGCCATCAGGCTGAGCGCCAGGGCGGTCGCGGCGCTGGCCAGAAGGGGGCGGAGGGCGGGGATCAGATCGGCACGCATTCGGGGCTCACCTGGTTGGCAGCGATCATCGCGAACATCTGCAACGTCGCCGGGTAATAGGGTTGCGAGGGGTCGAAGGGCGGCATGTCCGACCCCACACTCCCCGCGGCACCGGCGCAGGACACCAGCGCGGCCAGCGCCCGGTAACCCGCGTCGGACGACGCCTCGAGCACCGCGCCCGACAGCGGGTCCACCCGCGTGGGCACCGGCACCCCGGGCTGCACGGTGCGGGCATAGACCCGCATCATCTGCGTGACCGCCGGGTGGCGGTTCAGGCCCGACCACACCAGATAGAGCGGCACGCGCATCGCCTCGTAGCCCGCAGCGGTCGAGAAGCCCTCGGCCGGGACGATGCCGCGGGGCGTGACCTGCACCCAGTCGGGCACCGGCCCGCTGTCGGCCATCCGCACCAGCATCGCCTCGGCATGCTGGGCGGTCTGTGCCAGCTCGACCACGCCGGTGGCCATCGCCACCTCGCGCATGGCCAGCGGCATGATGTAGCTGGGGTTGAAGACCAGCCGGTCCTCATGCACGAACCCCTGCGCCGCGGGCAGGAAGACCGTCTCGCCCGTATTGGCCAAGGAGGCCACGATGCAGCGTTCGGCCAGCGCCGTGGCGATCTGCTGGGCGCGGACCAGATGCTGGCGCTCGTTGAAGCGGTTGGCGGCGCGGACCAGCGCCCAGGCATAGAACAGGTCGCCGTCCGAGGCGTTGTTGAGGTCGGGCACCGGGTTGGGCTGCCCCGGCAGGAAGCGCCAGGCCAGCAGCCCGTCGCCGCGGATCGAGAGGTTCATCTCGGTCCAGTCGAAGATCCGCCTGAAGGCATCCTGATCGCCGAATTCGGTCGACAGGAACAGGCCGTAGCCCTGGCTTTCGGAATGGCTGGCGTTCTGCTGCAACCCGTCGACCACCCGGCCGTCGTTCTGCAGATAGGCGGTTTTCCACGCCTCCCAGACCGGCGCCGCGGTATGCGACAGATCCGCCGTCGTCAGCAGGCCCTGGGCGCCTGCCTCCCCGCCCGCGCAGGCCGCGGCGAAGGGCGCGACTCCGGCCAGCGTCAGGAAATGGCGTCGGTTCATTGCTTGTGCTCCCGCGTGGCGATCACCAGTCTGAGCGCGAAAAGCGCCGAGACGAGGGCAAGGAAGAAGAGGCCGGCCACGTAGCGGATCGGCATGGCCGAGACGACATTGCCGACCACATGGCGGACGTTGGACAGGGTGACGGCCTCCAGCAGCACCGGCTGGCGGTCGGGCGCGGTCCAGTTCTGCCAGCGGCCGTCCCGGTCGAGGACCGAGACCTGCCCGCGCGGCCCGTCGGTATTGGTGCGCGCCGCGACGATGGCCGAGGCGATGGCGCTGATGTCGCTTTCGGGCGCACGGACCATCCACAGCTGGTTGGGCCGCCCGGGGTCGAGTTGCAACAGGACGGCCTGGGCGTTCTGGCGCTCAAGCCATTGCTCCAGCAGCAGGCCCGAGCGCGGTTGCAGCCATTGCAGCGCCGTCTGGAACCCGTTCTTCAGCCAGTCCCAGCCGCGCGACAGCGCCGCACCGCTGTCCGAACGCTCGCGCGCGCTGAGCAGCGCATGCGCGGGCTCGGCGCCGGTGGCGGCCGGGGCGGTGTCGTTGTGCAGAAGCGCCGCCTCCAGCGCCCGACGGCTGAGCTGATAGCCCCCCAGCGGCACCGAGCCCAGATCGTCCAGCGCCAGCAGGTAGAGATGCGTGTTCAGCGCCACCGCATCCGGCCGCTCGCCGCCGCTGAGCGCCGCCTGAAGCGTCACCACGTCGTTGTCGTCGAAGGAACGTGCCGACATCTCGTTGGTCTCGACACTGGCCGGGGTCAGCCCGGCGAAGGCGATGTGCATGTCGGGCAGATACATCGACGGGCTGTAGGGCACCGAAAGGGTCGAGCTCTGGCCGATGGCCAGGATCGGCGTGTCGTTGAAGGGGCACGGCATGTCGGGGGGCGAACCCGGGACCAGCACCTCGAAGCTGAGCGTGTTGATGCCCGCCCGCAGGAGCCGCGCCTCGAAACGGACCGGGAATTGCTCGATCAGCTCGCCGCCGCCGCGCCACATCGGCAGCAGGCGGACGTTCTCGTTGTTGATATGGACCAGCAGCACCGATTGGTCGGGCAGACCCTCGATGAAGATATAGTCGAGCCGGATCTCGGCCTTGTCATTGGTCAGGACGATCCAGTCGTCGGGCAGCCGGAAGCGCGTGTCGATGCGGGCGTAATGGTCATAGACCTCGGTCGTCGCGAAGCCGAATTCCGAGAAGGCGACCGGGCGCATCGTGTCGATCAGGGGCGGTTGGGCCCGGTCGGCGACGCGCGGCAGGATGTTCTCGAATTCAGGCAGGGCATGCGGGCGTTCGTCGGGGACGAATTCGACCACCATGACCTGCGCCCCGTCACCCGAGACGCGGAAGGTCAGCCGGTTGACCGCCGACGGCAGGAAGGTGATCCGCGCGGCCGAGCGCCCGGCGCCCTGCACCGACCAGTATTCGGTGAAGCGGAACGGGATCGGGTCCCCCCCCAGCGCGGCGCTGATCCGCTGAGTGATGGTCGAGACCCAGGCGTCGCGATAGGCGCCAAGCCCGTCGGCGCCGCGGATCTCGATCCCGCTGCCGGTGGCGGCGGCGGCGGCGAGGCCCATCAGGAACCCCTCCTGCCCCGAGATCCCCTCGGACGAGGCCAGCACGGCGCCGGAATTCGCGAGGTCGATGTCCGACCATAGCGCGAAGGAGGCTTCCGGCCCGCAATAGATCCGGTGGTATTGCACCAGTTCGATGCGGACATTGTTCTGTCCGGGCAGCACGGCGGCCGCGTTCATCGGGAAATCGACGGTGCCGAAGCTGGTGAAATTCTCCAGCCGCCCCTCGCCCACCATCGTCTCGTTGACCCAGACGCGGTAATGCGAGCGCTCGGGCAGGACGTTGATCGAGGACAGCGTGGAAATCCTGAGCGCGCGCACCTGATCGGGGCGCGGCACGAAAAGCGCGAATTGCAACGTGCGCCGCTCGCCGTCAAAGCGGATGGCGCTGCCCGCGGGGCGACCGCGGGCCTCGATCGGGCGCAGGGGGCTGATCACCGTGGGATCGACGGCGATTTCCTCGACATAGGTGCCGCGATGGGCCTCGGCCTCGATCCGGTCGGCATTGAGCTGGTCGATCATGCTGTCCGAGACGCCGCCCGACGGATCGCTGTCCAAGGGCAGCGGGATGATCCCGCCCGATTGCCCGAACGCCGCGCCCGGCAGGGCGAGGGACAGGAGGGCCGCGGCCAGAAGGGGACGGAGGCGGCGCATCAATAGGCCTCCCCCGGGGTGTTGGCGCCCTGCGGCGGCGCACCGCGCCCGGCATTCTGCGAGATCGCCGCCTGCAGCAGGCTGATCGGCCGGTCGGTGGTGGGCGGGTCGAACGCCTCGCCGAAGGCCATCATGTGGGCGGGCACCGTCCGGGTCACCTGGGCGTTGCGCTCACGCTCGCGCACGCGCTGCTGGCGGGCGGGTTCCTCGGCCAGCGCGCGCAGCGTGTGATAGATGCCCTGGAAGGACAGCTGGAACACATAGAGCATGCCCCGGATCAGGCCCATCTTCTTGTGGCGGCGGGCGCGGATCGCTTCCCACGAGGCGCTGTCGCCGAAGATCATGTGGGCGATGGTCTCGCGCACGATCATCGGCTGGGTCGGGTCGAACTTGACGCCCAGCGCCACCGCCTCGCCCTCACGCGTGACGCTCTGGACCTGCACGCGGACCGCGTTCTCCAGATGCGGCGAGCGGGGGAATTCGGGCGTGAAATAGAAGGTGTCGGCGACGCGGGGCATCACCGGCGTGGTGCCATCGGGCAGCGGTTTCGAGCGCAGGACCAGCCGGCAGCCCGAGGTCGAGGCATCGACCACCGTCGCGGGCAGGAATACCGGATGGTCGAGGCCCAGCGCCACGGTGGCGGGAACGTTGACCGGCACGCGCGGCACGGCGCGGCGTTGCTGGCGCTCGGCCACGGCGCGCATCGAGGCGCCGACCAGCAGGAAGTTGTAGATCGCCCAGCCACCCACCACCATGATGATGTTGTGATCGCCCGGGAACATGACCCAGCGCACCGCCGCGGCGACGACGCCCAGCAGCGTCAGCGCGAAGATGAAGATCAGGGGCTTGTAGATCGGCGAGACGAAATCCTCTTCCAGAACCTCGTCCTTGGCGGTGACGTTGAACTTGGCGCCGCGCGGGTTCCAGAAGGTCTTGAAGATCGCCGCCGCCAGATAGGGCGCCTGCGCGGTTTCGTAGATCTCGGACACCAGAGGCCAGCGGACCTTGCCGTAAAGGGCGTTCTGGATCAGGAAGTTCACCGCCATGTAGCTGGTCATGTAGACCGCGACCTCGCCGATGGTGGCGACGAAGATCTGCAGGCCGAAGAACAGGTACATCAGCGGCGCCAGGATGAAGGTCATCCGCACCAGCGGGAACAGCCAGAAGGTCATCGAGTTGAGGTAGCACAGCTTCTGCGTCAGGCTGAGGCCCCGGTATTTCAACGGGTTCTTCAGGATCAGAAGCTGCATCATCCCCGTCGCCCAGCGGCCGCGCTGCTCGATGAAGGAGACGAAGGTCTCGGGCTGCAGACCCGCGATCATGGCGTGATCGACATAGAGCGATTTCCAGCCGCGGGCGTGGATGCCCAGCGCGGTTTCCGCGTCCTCGGTGATCGTGTCCCCGGCGAAACCGCCCGCCTCGTCCAGCGCCTTGCGGCGCAGAAGCGCCGCCGAACCGCAGAAGAACGCCCCGCCCCAGCGGTCAAGGCCGCGGTGGCTGAGGTGGTAGAACATCTCGTTTTCCGGCGGGCAATCGTCGCGCAGGCCGATGTTGCGGTCGATGGGATCGGGGTTGAGGAAGAAGTGCGGCGTCTGCACGAGGAACAGCTTCGGATCCTCGACGAAATAGCCGACCGTGCGGGCCAGGAAATCGCGGCTGGGCACGTGGTCGGCGTCGAACACCACGACGATATCCCCGTCGAGTTTTTCCAGCGCCGCCGACATGTTGCCGGCCTTGGCATGGACGTTGCGCTCGCGGGTCGAATACATCACGCCCAGCTCGGCGCAGAGCTGGATCAGGTCGCGGCGGCGCTTGCGGGCCTTCTCGGCCAGTTCGGGATTGTCGCTGTTGCAGCGCTGGTCGGTGCCGCCGTCGTCGCAGAGCACCACGGTGCGCTTGTGCTCGGGGTAATGCATGTTCTTGGCGGCCGAGAGGGTGACCGCCAGCATTTCGACCGGCTCGTTGTAGGACGGCACGAGGATATCGACCGTGGGCAGATCGCTGGCCGCGACGCGGGGCGGCAGCGTGCGGTTCACCGGATCGGCGGTCATGAAGGCCGACAGGAAGAAGACGCCGATCGCATAGGTCTCGACCATGAACAGCACGATGGCCGGGATGAACGAGACGACATCCGTCACCGGCGGCAGCGTCTCGGTCACGCGCCAGGCCCAGTAGCGCAGCACCAGGGTCGAGGCGATGGACATCATCGCGAACCGCGCGACCATGCTTTCCATGACAACCGGCTTGAGCGCGACGACGACCAGGAACGAGGCGATGCCCAGCGTGGCCTGCACCTGGATCGAGGTCGGCACGCTGACAAGCCCTGCCACCAGGACCAGAAGACCCAGCCACAGCAGCAGATTCGTCTTGTCGCCCAGGGACAGCGTCCGCGTCCCGATCATCTTGCCCATGTCACCTGTCCCTGCAAAACTCTTTACCTCCCCGAACCTGGGTGTCGGGCTCAGCCCTGAGGCGCCGCATGCGGCGACATCGTGTAAATCGTGCCGCTGGCGCCCCCGACCCCGAAGGCGCGGCCGCCCATCGGCTCCATCGCCTGCTCGAGCGAGCCGTTGACGCAATTGCGCATCATCACGTCGAGCGCCTGCGTACCGCGCGGCAGGGGCCGGGCACCGACCCCCATGCGCCGCAGCACCAGCACGCACAGCGTGCCCGCACCCACCGATTCGGTGGCATAGACATAGCTGCCCAGCGCGTCGGACCCGGTGTTCAGCCCCGAGGCCGAGACCCGCTCGAAGGGCGGCGGCAGGCCGCCGAAACGGGCCCGCATCTCGTCGAAGTCAAAGCGCGTGAGCTCAGCGCTGCGGCCGGTCTGGGCGCGGATATGCAGCAGGTTGTCGCCCCGCACGGCGGTCGCGTTCGGCAGGATGATCTTCTGCTCGATGGCGCCGTTGAGGTTGCGTTCGAAGACCAGAAGCGCCTCGGGCGCGTTGACCATGGCCCGCGAGGGCTGGACGACCGTGAATTCGACGGTGTTCTCCAGCGCCTCCATCCCGGGGTGGCTGGTGGAGTTGAAGAAACGGTTGAGGCCCCCCGCCGCCTGATCGCCCGCCTCCTGCGAACATCCCGCCAGAAGGGCCAGCGCGGCAAGCCCGCCCCACAGCGCGCGAACCGAGAGCGAACGCCCGGAATCGGACGCATCGCGGCGGGTTGGGGCCGTGGCCCGTGACCGGTCAAACATGGTGCCTGCTCTGCCTTTTTTCCGAGGAGTGCAGCGAACCACCCGTAGCGGCAGCCTGCAGGCCCCGGGGCTCACCCTGTGCCTGCGCCCAGCCGGGAACGCGTTTCTGCCTGTGCCTCGGTTTATTGTTTTGCCTGCAAATCTACTGAATTTGCCGGAATCGCGCAATCCACTTTCTCCGAACGGGCTACAAACGCTCGAATTTTAGGGATTTTCTTAGGATCACGTCCACAATTTGCGCCCGCTGCTCTGCGGGGCAGCATTTGTTGTGCGCAAAACGTCTGACATTCATCGCCGCAGGGTGGTAAAGAAGTCACGGAGCAGCCGCGCGGCCTCGTCCTCGGCGATGCCGTCATAGACCTCGGGCGCGTGATGGCACTGGGGATGGGTATAGACCCGCGGCGCCTGCGCCACGCCGCCCGATTTGGGGTCGGAGGCCCCGTAGTACAGCCGGGCGATGCGGGCAAAGCCGATGGCGGCGGCGCACATCGGGCAGGGTTCCAGCGTCACCCACAGCGTATGGCCCGGCAGCCGTTCGCTGCCCGCCGCGGCGCAGGCCGCGCGCAGCGCCAGCATCTCGGCATGCGCGGTGGGGTCGGACAGCTCGCGCGTGCGGTTGCCGGCCTGCGCCACGATGCGTCCCGAGGGGTCCACCACCACCGCGCCGACCGGCACCTCGCCCCTGAGGGCGGCCGCCCGCGCCTCGTCGAGGGCGATCTGCATGGGGCTGGCGGGAACGGGCTTCATTGACATGGCGGGCGCAACACGGTTGATGGGACTGGATGCCCGCTTGCGCGCCGCCGTGCAAGCCCAGACCCTTTCCCGGAACCCGATGACCCTGACGCCCAAGCCCCCCCGCCGTCCTGCCGCCACCGCCCTGCCCCAGGGCGACAAACGGGCGGGCGAGCGCATCGCCAAGGTGCTGGCGCGCGCCGGTGTCGCCTCGCGCCGCGCGGCCGAGACGCTGATCGCCGAGGGCCGGGTTTCGGTCAACGGCACGATCATCGACAGCCCGGCGCTGAACGTGACGCCGCGCGACAAGGTCACCGTCGATGGCCAGCTGCTGGGCGCCAAGGAGCCGACGCGCGTCTGGCTCTATCACAAGCCTCTGGGTCTGGTGACCTCGGAGAAGGACGAAAAGGGCCGCACCACGGTGTTCGAGACCCTGCCGCCCGAACTGGGGCGCGTGCTGTCGGTCGGGCGGCTCGACCTCAATTCCGAGGGGCTTTTGCTGCTGACCAATGACGGGGATTTGAAGCGGCGGCTCGAACTTCCCTCGACCGGCTGGCTGCGCAAGTACCGGGTCCGGGTGAACGGCACGCCGACCGAGGCGATGCTGGCGCCCCTGAAGCTGGGCGTCACCATCGACGGCGAGAAATTCCAGCCGATGATGGTCAATGTCGACCGCCAGCAGGGCGCCAACGCCTGGCTGACCGTCGGCATCCGCGAGGGCCGCAACCGCGAGATCCGCCGCGCGCTGGATACGGTCGGGCTGACGGTGAACCGGCTGATCCGCACCGCCTATGGCCCGTTCCAGCTGGGCAATCTGGAGCCCGGCGCGGTCGAGGAACTGCGCCCGCGGGTGCTGCGCGACCAGCTGGGGCTTGCGGCCGAGGACGTGGCCGAGGGCCGCGCCGCTCCCCCTGCCCCGCCCGCGAAAAGCGCCGCGAAAACGCCCGCCAAGCCCGGCCGTGCCCCGACCAAGACGCCGGTCGGCGCCGATGGCAAGCCGCAGCGCGTCTCCTGGGGGATGAAATCCCACGGCGGGCGCAAGGGCCCCGATGGCGAACCGGCCAAGCCGAAATCCTGGGGCACCAAATCTGCCCGCCCGACAGGCGATGCGCCAAAAGGTCGGCCCAAGCCCCGCGGCTGACCCGCCATCGGCGCTTTCCATTCGCCCGACAGCTGTCTTATAGTTTCCACAACACGCCCTATATCTGGGGGCGAATGCCTCCCCACCGGGTAACGACAGGGAAACGGACGTGACCACCACCGGCTTGCAGAAAACCGCCTATGCGCTGCTGATCGCGCTTCTCGTCTACGCCTGGGTCGTGGGGGGCTGAGCATGGCACGACGCTATGGCGGCCCCTACAGCCCCGGCGGCGATCCGCGCCCGGAGGACGAGCGCACCGCGCCCGCGCCCCGGTCGGCGCGCCGCCAGCGGGCCCGCCGCCATCCGGCCGGCTTTCGCGTGAACCTGCTGTTCGTGATGCCCTTCCTCTGGGCCTTCAGCGCGTTTTTCCGCGATCCCGCGGGCATGGCGCAGCATCTGGGGGTCTTTGCGCTTCTGATGTTCTCGGCCTGGCTGACGCGTGAGGGGGTGATCGCCCAGGACGCGTATGACCAGCGCCGCGTCGCCCGCCGCCCGGCCATTCCGCGCAAGATCTTCGGCTCTGTTGCGATGGGGCTTGGCTTGGCGCTGGCCGGTGTCGGCAGCGCCTATGGCATGGCGGTGCCGGTGGTGCTGGGCCTGATCGGCGGCGCGCTGCATCTCACTGCCTTCGGGCCCGACCCCTTGAAGAGCAAGGGGATGGAAGGGGTCGACGAATTCCAGACCGACCGCGTGGCCCGGGCCGTCGAAGGCGCCGAGGCCTATCTGCGCGCCATGTCCGACGCCATGCTGCGCGCCCGCGACCGCGATCTGGAGGCCCGGCTCACCCGCTTCCAGTCGCATGTCCGCGAGCTGTTGCGCGCGGTCGAGGACGATCCGCAGAACCTGACCGCCGCCCGGCGCTATCTCAGCGTCTATCTGCAGGGCGCCCGCGACGCGACGGTCAAGTTCGTCGAGGTCTACGAGCGCCAGCGCGATCCCAGCGCGCGCAAGGATTACCTCGACCTTCTGGACGATCTGGAAGAGAATTTCATGCTGCGCACCGAGACTTTGCGCGATTCCGACCGCCAGGCGATGGAGATCGAGATCGACGTGCTGCGCGAACGCCTTGAACGTGAGGGGCTGCGCCCCGCCCTGCCCCCGGCCAATCCCGCCATTGACCCGCTCTCTCCGGCATTTCAGAACCAGACGAAAGTCCCCGTGAAAGGAAACCCCGATGTCTGACGACGTTCGCCAGCAGGCCACGCAACTGACGACCGCCATTCAGGAAGCGACCGCGCTGCGCCTGCCCGAGCCGGTCGGCGAACTCGTCCCCCTGGAACAGGCCGATGCGCCGGTGGCCGAGGCCATCCGCAGCCGGATGAACGAGATCGACATGACGGAAACCTCGTCGATCATCGGCTTCGGCTCGCGCGCGCAGCTGGAATTGCAGACCATCAGCCAGGCGATGCTGGACGATGTGAGGAACAAGGACGTGGGCCCGGCGGGGGACAGCCTGCGCCAGATCGTCACCACGATCCGCGGTTTCTCGGTCAGCGAGCTGGACACGCGGCGCGAGCGCAGCTGGTGGGAACGCCTGACCGGCAAGGCCGCGCCGCTGGCGAATTTCATGGCCCGCTACGAGACGGTGCAGGGCCAGATCGACAAGATCACCGAAACCCTGCTCGGCCACGAGACGGTGCTCCTGAAGGACATCAAGTCCCTGGATCTGCTCTATGAAAAGACCCTCGACTTCTATCACGAGCTGGCGCTCTACATCGCCGCGGGTGAAGAGAAGCTGAAGGAACTCGACAGCGTCACCATCCCCGCCAAGGTGGCCGTGGTCGAGGCCGCGCCCGAGGATCAGAAGATCATCGTGGCGCAGGAACTGCGCGATCTGCGCGCGGCCCGCGACGATCTGGAGCGCCGGGTGCATGACCTGAAACTGACCCGTCAGGTGACGATGCAATCGCTGCCCTCGATCCGGCTGGTGCAGGAGAACGACAAGTCGCTGGTCACCAAGATCAATTCGACGCTGGTCAACACCGTACCCCTTTGGGAGACCCAGCTCGCCCAGGCGCTGACCATCCAGCGCTCGAAGGAAGCGGCGGAATCGATCCGTGCCGCGAACGATCTGACCAACGAACTGCTGACCAAGAACGCCGACAACCTGCGCGAGACCAACCGCGTGGTGCGCGAGCAGATGGAGCGCGGCGTCTTCGACATCGAGGCCGTCAAGCACGCCAACGAAAGCCTGATCGCCACGATCCAGGACAGCCTGCAGATCGCCGACGAGGGCAAGGCCAAGCGCGCCGCCGCCGAGGAAGAACTGCGCAAGATGGAGGCCGAACTGCGCGACTCGCTCGCCGCGGCGAAGGCGCGTGGCGACAACCCGGCGGCCTGAGCGGGCCGCCGCCCTCTCTGCGCTGGTGCTGACCGCGGCCCTCGCCGCGGGCTGCACCTCGCTCCAGCGGGGGGAACCGGCGCCTGGCCCCAGCGCCGCCCCGCAACGCCCGGCCGAGGTGCTGCCGGTCGACCCCAGGTCGGCCGACATGCGCGCCTATTACACCCGGATCGAGGACGAACGCCGCGCCCGCGGCCTGATGCGCACCGATCCCGGGACGCAGGATGTCGTCGTGACCCCGGCGCGGCTGGCCGAGACCTATATCGCCATCGCCCTCAACAACGAGCTGTCCACCCCCGGGGCCAGCAGCGCCAGCGTGCTGCGCCGCTGGGAGGTGCCGGTGCGCTACAGTCTGGAATTCGGCGCCTCGACCGGGCGCGCGACGCGGGTGCGCGATTATCAGGATGTGCGCGCGCTGGCCGCGAGGATGGGCACCGCCGCGAACCACCCGATCACAGTGGCGCCCCTGGGCGACAGTTCGGGGAATTTCCACGTGCTGGTGCTGTCGGAATCCGAACGCCAGGAGGCGGGCGAGCGCATCCGCACCCTGATCCCCGGCATCGACGAGCGGGCCGTGCGCCTGATCACCGACATGCCGCGCGAGACCTTCTGCCTGGCCATGGCCTTTGCCCGCGACGGCTCGGCCGCCTATACCGAGGCGATTGCGGTGATCCGTGCCGAACACCCCGACCTCACGCGGCTCGCCTGCTATCACGAGGAGCTGAGCCAGGGCCTGGGTCTGGCCGCGGATTCGGGCCGCGCGCGGCCCTCGATCTTCAACGACGACCAGGAATTCGCGCTGCTGACCGACCTGGACCTGCTGCTTCTGCAGATCCATTACGACCCGCGCCTGCGCCCCGGCATGACAGAACGTGAAGCCCGTCCGATCATCTTTTCCATTGCGTCCGAACTGGTGGCGGGTGCAAGTTGACCGCAGATTTGAAAGCATTTCCGCAGGAGTGACCCATGGTTTTCAGCTTCCTCAAGGGCCAGTTCATCGACGTCATCGAGTGGCTCGACGACAGCCGGGACACACTCGTCTACCGTTTCGAACGCTACGGCAACAACATCATGATGGGCGCCAAGCTGACCGTGCGAGAGGGGCAGGCCGCCGTCTTCATCCATGAAGGCCAGCTTGCCGATATCTTCGGCCCGGGGCTCTACGAGCTTGAAACCAACAACATGCCGATCATGACCGCGCTGCAGCATTGGTCGCATGGCTTCAACTCGCCCTTCAAGTCCGAGGTCTATTTCGTCAACACCCGGCGCTTCCCGGGCCTGAAATGGGGCACGCAGAACCCGATCATGCTGCGCGACCCGGAATTCGGGGCGCTGCGCCTCCGGGCCTTCGGCAGCTACACGATCCGCGTGACCGACCCGGCCAAGTTCATGACCGAGATCGTCGGCACCGATGGCGAGTTCACCCAGGATGAAATCTCGGGCCAGATCCGCAACATCGTCGTGCAGAAGGTCAGCCAGTCGCTGGCCGCTTCGGGCATTCCGGCGCTGGACATGGCGGCGAACACGCAGGACCTGTCGAAGATCGTCGGCGATGCGATCCAGCCGACGCTGACCGAATACGGCCTGTCGATGCCGGAGCTCTATATCGAGAACATCTCGCTGCCGCCTGAGGTGGAGAAGGTGCTCGACCAGCGCTCGTCCATGGGCATCGTCGGCGACCTGAACAAATACACCCAGTTCTCGGCCGCGCAGGCGATCCAGAACGCGGGATCCGCCGGTGGCGACAGCGCCATGGGGACCGGGATGGGTATGGGGATGGGCATGGGCATGGCGCAGGCCATGGCCAATGCGATGGGCGGCATGGGCCAGGGCAATCAGGCCGCCGCCCCGCCACCGCCTCCCCCCGCCGCGGCGCAATTCCACGTCGCCAAGGACGGGCAGACCACCGGCCCCTTCGGCACGGCCACGCTGCAGCAGATGATGGGCGCGGGCCAGTTCGACCGCGACACGATGGTCTGGACGCAGGGCATGGCCGGCTGGGCCAAGGCGGGCGAGGTGCCGGCACTGGCCTCGCTCTTCGCCTCGATGCCGCCCCCGCCGCCGCCGCCCGCGGGGTAAGCCGCCATGAGCCCCAGCGACGACACGCCCCCGCCGCCGCCCGGCGCGGCGCCCTGGGGGCAACCGACACCCCCGGCCCCCGCCCCTGAGCCCGCGGGCAGCGACGAGCACCGCTTTCCCTGCGAGAATTGCGGCGCCCAGCTGCGCTTTGCGCCGGGGCAGCGGCGGCTGACCTGCCAGTATTGCGGCCACGAGCAGGACATCCCCTATACCGAGGACGAGCGCGACACCGCGCTCGAAGCCTATGACCTGCGCGAAGCGCTGGCCAACCACCTGCCGCCGCAGGCGATGGAGGAACACCGCGTCCTCAGCTGCACCAATTGCGGGGCGCAGGTGGAATTCGACCCGGCCCAGCATGCGGCGCAATGCCCGTTCTGCGGCTCGCCCGTCGTCACCGACACCGGCACCCAGCGACAGATCAAACCCGGCGCCGTGCTGCCCTTCAAGCTGACCGAACGCGAGGCGCATGACGCGATGCGCGGCTGGCTGGGGCGGCTGTGGTTCGCGCCGAACAAGCTGAAGGAATACGCGCGCTCGGACGGCTCGCGGCTGGACGGGCTTTACGTGCCCTATTGGTCCTTCGACAGCGACACGCGCAGCCGCTATCGCGGCGAACGGGGCGACGCGTATTACGAGACCCGCACCGTCACCCGCAACGGCAAGACCGAGACGGAACGCGTGCGCAAGATCCGCTGGACGCCCGTGTCGGGCCGCGTCGCGCGGGATTTCCGCGACATGCTGGTCATGGCCTCGCAATCGCTGCCGCGCAACTTCGCCCATTCGCTGGAACCCTGGATGCTGGGCGAACTCGCCCCCTACAACCCGCAGTACCTCTCGGGCTTCCGGGCCGAGGGCTATACGGTCCAGCTGCCCGAGGGTCATGTGATCGGCATCCAGCGCATGGACGAGGTGATCCGCCAGGACGTGCGCCGCGACATCGGCGGCGACGAGCAGCGGGTGCATTCGGTCGATACCGACCACGACAACGAGAAGTTCAAGCACGTCCTCTTGCCGATCTGGATGGCGGCCTATCGCTACCGCGACAAATCCTATCGCTTCATCGTCAACGGCCAGACCGGCAAGGTGCAGGGCGAACGGCCCTGGTCGGCCTGGAAGATCGCCGGCGCCGTGGTGCTGGCGCTGATCGTGGCCGGTGTCGTGGTCTATTTCACGCAAGGAAAGTAATGCGCGCGCTGATCCAACGGGTGACTTCGGCCTCGGTCGTGGTCGAGGGCGAGACGGTCGGCGCCTGCGGGCCGGGGCTGCTGATCCTGGTCTGCGCCATGCAGGGCGATGACGAGGCCCGGGCCGAGGCGCTGGCCGAGAAGATCCTGAAATTGCGGATCTTTCGCGACGAGGCGGGCAAGACCAACCGCTCGCTGGCCGATGTCGGCGGCGGCGCGCTGGTCGTGTCGCAGTTCACGCTGGCCGCGGATACCTCGCGCGGGAACCGCCCCGGGTTCTCGGCCGCTGCCGCCCCGGACCTGGGCCGCGCACTCTATGAGCATTTCGCCGCCTGTCTGGAGGCGAAGGGCGTCACGGTCGGACGCGGGATCTTCGGGGCGGAGATGCAGGTGTCGCTGGTCAACGACGGGCCGATGACGATCTGGCTGGACCTCTGAGCGGTTTCGCCCTGGGCTGACGCCTGCGGGCGACCGAGGCGGGGGGCTGCTCGCCCCCAGAGAACGCAAAAAGCGGGGGGCTGCTCGCCCCCCGCGCCCCCTCGCCAAAGGGGGGAGCACGCTCGCCCCTTTGGATACCCCCCGTGGATATTTGCAGAACGAAGATGGGGTTTGGTGGAGCGCACTTGGCGTGTCACACTCGGGCAAGACCGAGGGGGTGCCATGGACGAGACCGACTTTTCCCTGAGTGAATACGAGGCGCGCTTGGCGCGGATCCGGGTGGCGATGGCGGCGCAGGGGCTCATGGCGCTGATCGTCAGCGATCCCTCGAACATGGCCTGGGCCACGGGCTATGACGGCTGGTCCTTCTATGTGCATCAGGCGGTGGTGATCGGGCCCTCCGGCCCGCCGCTCTGGTGGGGGCGGGGCATGGATGCGGCAGGCGCCCGGCGCACGGTCTGGATGGGCGAGGAGGCGATCCACGGTTACGACGACAGCTATGTACAGAACCCGGACAAGCACCCGATGGAAGTGCTGGCCGCGCTGATCCACGATCAGGGCTGGGCGGGCGGGCGCGTCGGCGTCGAGATGGACAATTACTATTATTCGGCCAAGGCCCATGCCGTGCTGGCCGACCATCTGGAGCTGGCCGATGCCACCGGCCTGGTGAACTGGCAGCGGCTGGTGAAATCGCCGGCGGAAATCGCCCGGATGCGGCGCGCGGCCGGCATCGTCGAGGCGATGCACCGGCGGATCCTGGAGGTGGCGGAGCCCGGGCTGCCCAAGAACCGGCTGGTGGCCGAGATCCTGCATGCCGGGGCGACGGGCGCGGGCGGGCATTGGGGGGATTATCCGGCCATCGTGCCGATGGCGCCCTCGGGGCTCGATGCGACGGCGCCGCATTTGACCTGGGACGACCGGCCGATGCAGCGCGGCGAGGCGCATTTCTTCGAGATCGCGGGGGTCTACCGGCGCTACCACTGCCCGCAATCGCGCACGCTGTTCTTCGGCGAACCGCCCGCGACCTACCGCCGGGCCGAGGCCGCGGTGCAGGAGGCGACCGAGGCGGCACTGGCCAGGGCCCGGCCCGGGCAGACGTGCGAGGATATGGCGATTGCCTTTTACGACACGCTGGGGCGGCACGGGTTCCGCAAGGACAGCCGCACCGGCTATTCCATCGGCCTCAGCTATCCGCCCGATTGGGGCGAGCGCACGCTGTCGCTGCGGCGCGGGGATCTGACGCCGCTGCAGCCGGGCATGACGCTGCATTTCATGCCGGCGCTCTGGCTCGACGATGGCGGGATCGAGATCACCGAGCCGATCCTGATCACCGAGACGGGCGTCGAGAAGTTGAGCACCCTGCCCGGCGCGCTGTTCATCCGGTCATGATCCGCCGTTCGGCGGCATCGGCGCGGGCCAGTTCCTGCGACACCGACTGATCGGCGTTCCACAGCATCATGCGCCCGCGTCCGGCCCGTTTCGAGGCATAGAGCGCCAGATCGGCCAGCGAGACCAGCGCCGCCTCGCCCTGATCGCTGCCCGGCCCGACCAGCACGGCGCCGATAGACAGGCCGATGGGACAGGGGCGCCCCTCATGGGTGATGGGAAGCCGCATGTGGTCGTAGATCGTGGCGCCGACCCGGGCCAGCGCCGTGCGGTCGAGGACGCCCCCCAGCAGGATCACGAATTCGTCGCCGCCGACCCGCGCCACCAGATCGCCCGCGCGCACGCTGCGCCGCAGCCGCGAGGCGACCTCGGCCAGGACATGATCGCCCGCGGCATGGCCGAGCGTGTCGTTGACCTGCTTGAAATAATCGAGGTCGATATGCAGCAGCGCAAACCCCTCGCCCCCGCGCAGCAGGCGGTCCAGCGCCGCCTCCATCGCCCGGCGGTTGCCGAGGCCGGTCAGGGGATCGGTCGCCGCCTGCTCCTCGGCCCGGGCGCGGGCGCCGCGCAGCCGGTCGGCCATGCGGGTCAGTTCGCCCATGACGGCGGTCTTGGCCTCGTAGAGATAGAGCAGTTCGATGGCGAGGTCGGTATCGGCGAAATCGGTGGCCGAGAGCCCATGGTCGCGTACCGCATCGCGCACGCCGAAGCCGAAGGAGAGGTTCAGCAGAACCCCGTCGCCCAGAAGCGGCACGGCGGTGGCCTTGAAGGTGGTCGCAGGGGTGCCGCGCAGCGACATCTGCAGGCGTTGCGCGCGCAACAGGACGCTGGCCTGTGCCGCGCTGCGGGGCTTGCGCAGGGTGAAGACTTCTTCCAGCGGCTTGCCGATCGCCCCCTCGCCCATCAGTTTCAGCAGCGTCGGCCCGGCGCCGCGGATGCGGCAGGCGGTGTCGAGCGACAGATACATCGGCATCAATTGTCCCAGCGCACCGGGGCCGAGGTGAAAGCCGGGTTGGCGCAGATCCCCCTCCATCATTGTGCCGCCTCGGTGGCGAGGTCGAAGCGTCTGCCCGCGTGATAGGCCGGGTCATGCACCGCGATCTCGATCAGTTCGACCATGCAGGGGGCGCCGCCGGCCCGGTCGGTCAGGCGGATGCCCTGATGTTCCAGCACCACGAGCGCGCCGTAATCATCGGCAAGCGCCCGCAGGATGCCGACCATGACATGGCCGAAGCCCAGCGGCCCGCCCGTGCAGGTCAGCAGGAAGCGGTCTGCCCCGACCTCGCTGATGGCGAGATCGGGCAGCGCCAGATCGGGGACCGCCAGATGGCTGCGGCCCTGCAATTCGTCCAGCGAATAGAGGAAATCGGTGAAGCTGACCCCGCCGAAGCGCAAGAGGCGGCGCAGCGGCTCCATCCGTTCGTTGTAAATGAGGTAGGTCCCCAGATCCTCGAGCAGCGAATCGCGCGGACGGCGCAGCAGGACGACCGCGGCATCAAGCACCGCCTCGGTCAGGGAATCGTCGTAGCTTTGCATTGCCTCAAAGCCATCGGCGCCCAGAAGTTGGGTTATTCCAGAGTGTTGCGCAACGTCGCGCCAGACCACACCGCCGAAGGCATCGCTGATGAAACTCTGCAACGCCTTGTTGACCAGACCATGCATTCCCAGTCCCCGTACTCCACCGCCCCCGAGAGTCGCGTGAATGCGTTAACAAATAGCAAACGGCCTCAGGCGAGGTCGAGCAGCGCCGGCAGATGGCCGATATCGGGGCGCACCGCATCGGCAAGGTCGGACAGGTCCGCGGCCTCGGCCACGCCGGTCAGAACCGCCAGCGTCGCCATGCCCGCGCGGCGACCGGCGATCAGGTCGTGGCGGGAATCGCCGACCATCAGCACCGCCGAGGGTGCGAGCCCGGCGGTCCGGGCGAAGGCCAGCAGCATCCCCGGCTCGGGCTTGCCGCCGTGGCCGGAATCGAAGCCCGCGACGAAATCGAAAAGCTCGATCACCCCGGCGACGTGCTGGCGGGCCACGGATTCGAAATCATTGGTGGCGACGCCCAGCTTCAGCCCCGCCCCGCGCAGCCGCTCCAGCAGCGCCCTGAGCGGCACGGCCTCGGCCAGCGGCGCCTCGGCCGCGGCGCGGGCGATCCGCGCCTCCAGCGCATCGGCCGACAGACCCGCGAGCGGCGCCAGCAGCTCGGCCACCTCGCGCCCGGTGCCGGCGATCACCGGCGATTCCGGCCGGAAACGCCCGCGGTCGAGGTCGAAGGCCATCGCCTCGGCCATCGCGGCGGCGCGGGCCGGGTCGCCGCCCGAAAGCTCGCCCAGCAACTGCCGCGCCCAGGCGCCCCAGGTCGCCTGGAAATCAAACAGCGTGCCGTCCTTGTCGAAAAGGATGCCGCGAATGCCCTTCATCATCAGGTCCAATGCATGTCTGCGCCGCCGGGGAGCGCCGCGCGCGCCCGGCCGGGAGTTTCAGGCGGCAGATTGAGCGCCCGGCAGGCCTCGAGCAAGAGGGCTTCGTCACCCATGATGAAATCCATCACCGCCAACAACAGACCGGGGTCCGAAAGGCGCGCGCGCAGCGAGTCTGGCGACTCGCCCGACCAGTCCAGGAAGCTGCCCAGACGCTCGGAATCCTCGGTCAGCCAGGCGAGAAAGGTCGCGGCCACAATTTCGGCGTCTTCTTGCCTCATGAAAATCAGAATCTCGCGCACAAGTTTGCTGGTGAAAGGTTTCGTTAACCATTGTTAGGCTATCGTTTCAGCTAAGCCCCCGGATCACCGGGATCAAGTGAAATGACCCGGGGCGGGCACAGGCAGGATAGCATCGATGTCAGGCAGAATACTCATCGTCGACGATCTGGCCACCAACCGGATCATTCTCAAGGTCAAGCTGAATGCGGCGTGCTATGAAACGCTGCAGGCCGCCAGCGGCGCCGAGGCGCTGGCGGTGGCCCGGACCGAACAGCCGAAGCTCATTCTCCTCGACATGGTCCTGCCCGATATCTCGGGGATCGAGGTCTGCCGCCAGCTGCGCGCCGACCCGACCACAACGCATATCCCGGTGGTGATCATCACCGCCTCGAACGACCGCCGGGCACGGCTCAGCGCGCTGGAGGCAGGCGCCGACGAATTCCTGACCAAGCCCCTGAACGAGGTGATCCTGCTGGCCCGGATCCGCGCCCTTCTCCGGGCGCGCGAGACCGAGGCGGAGCTTCGCCTGCGCTCGGAAACCTGGGGCGACCTGGACCTTGCCGAGGGCGAATCCGTCTTCGCCATGCCCGGCCGCGTGGCGCTGGTCGCGTCGGAACCCGCCATCGCCATGGCCTGGCGCGCGGCACTTGCGCCCCATGTGAAGGAGCGGCTGGCGGTGATGACGCCCAATGCCGCGCTCAGCGACATGCCGCAAGGCGCGATCCCGGATTTCTACCTGATCGCCGCCGATCTGGGCAGCCATGGCTCGGGCCAGCGGCTGGTGGCGGATCTGCGGGCACGCGAAGCCAGCCGCCACGCCGCCATCGCCCTGGTGCTGCCCGAGGCCGATCCCGACATCGCCGCCATGGCGCTCGACCTCGGCGCCTCGGACCTGCTGACGCTGCCGCTCGACCCGCAGGAAACCGCGCTGCGCATCACGCTGCACGTGAACCGCAAGCGCCGCGCCGACCAGCTCCGGCGGGCGGTGAACACCGGGCTGCGGCTGGCGGTGACCGACCCGCTGACCGGGCTCTACAACCGCCGCTACGCGCTGGCCCATCTGGACCGGATCGCCAGCCGCGCCGCCGAACAGGGACGGCGCTATGCGATCATGGTGCTGGACCTCGACCGCTTCAAATCGGTGAATGACACCTTCGGCCATGTGGCGGGCGACGCGGTGCTGGAGACGGTGGCGACCCGGCTGCGCAACAACCTGCGCCCCTCGGATCTGGTGGCGCGGATCGGCGGCGAGGAATTCCTGGTGGCCCTGCCCGACGCGACGCTGGGCACCGCACGCCTGGCCGCCGAGCGCCTCTGCCGCGTGGTCGGCGACGAGCCGGTGCCGCTGCCCGATGGCCGCGGCTCGGTCGAGGTGACGATCTCGGTGGGCCTGGCCATGGGCCCCGCGCCGCATGGCCCCGGCGAGGAATCCCCCGCCCGCGAGGCGCTGAACCGCGCCGATTGCGCCCTGATGAACGCCAAGGCCGAAGGCCGCAACCAGGTGACGATCGCCAGCGCCGCCTGAGGCGCGGCGGGCCGGAGCGGGATCCTCCCCAGCAGAGCGGTGGCCTTTGGGCGTCGGAGCGGTTTCGCCCTCGGTGCCCTCGGGCGACCGCAAGCGGGGGGCTGCCGCCCCCCGTACCCCCTGCTTCAAGGGGAGCACGCTCCCCTTGAAAATCCCCGTGGATATTTGAGGAACAAAGATGAGTAGAGGGGCGACCTGCCCCTTTCTTTGTTCCGTAAATATCCCACGGGGGTCCGGGGGTGTGAAACCCCCGGGGCTTTCCACGCAGACCGCCCTCTCGCGGCGGGAGGCGCGCGGGGCGGGCGGGTGGGAGCGTGCCTCCCGCCGCTTTGCCCCAGCCCGCCACCCGCGACAAAACTTCAACTGTGAACATTTTCGCTTCCTTTCGCCCGGAGCCCGCGCTACGCCATCGACATGAGCACGATGCCCCTCTCCGACGACCGGCGCGCGAAGCGCAATGTCACCGTCCTGGTGGCGGCCCAGGCCATTCTCGGCGCGCAGATGCCGATGATCTTCACCACCGCGGGTCTCGCCGGGCAATCGCTGGCGCCGAACCCCTGCTGGGCCACGCTGCCCATTTCGGCCAGCGTGCTGGGCTCGATGCTGTCGGCGGCGCCGATGTCGGCCTTCATGCAGCGGCGCGGGCGGCGGCAGGGCTTCGTGCTGGGCTCGCTGGCGGGCGCGCTGGGCGCGGCGATCGGCGCGCTGGGGCTGCTGAACGGCTCGTTCATGCTGTTCGTCATCGGCGCGCTCTTCACCGGGGTCTACATGTCGGCCCAGGGCTTCTACCGCTTCGCCGCGACCGATACCGCGTCCGATGGCTACAAGCCCAAGGCGATCAGCTACGTCATGGCGGGCGGCCTGCTGAGCGCGGTGATCGGCCCGCAGCTGGTCAAGGTCACGGCCGAGTCGATGGTCGTGCCCTTCCTCGGCACCTATTTCGGCGTCATCGTGCTGAACCTCGTCGGCATGTGGCTCTTTGCCTTCCTGGACATTCCGCGCCCGGTCCTGGCGCCCAAGGGCACCCCGCGCGAGGGCCGCAGCCGGATGCAGCTTCTGCGTGAGCCGGTGATCGCCGTCGCCATCATCTGCGCCACGGTCAGCTACGCGCTGATGAACCTGGTCATGACCTCGACGCCGCTGGCGGTGGTGGGCTGCGGGTTCCAGACCTCGAACGCGGCCGATATCGTCTCGGCCCATGTGCTGGCGATGTATGCGCCCTCGTTCTTCACCGGGCATCTGATCGCCCGCTTCGGGGTCGAGAAGATCATCGCCGCAGGCCTCGTCATCCTGGCCGGATCGGGCGCGGTGGCGCTGTCCGGGGTCGAGCTCGAACATTTCTTCATCGCGCTGGTCCTGCTGGGCATCGGCTGGAACTTCGGCTTCATCGGCGGCACGACGATGCTGGCGCGGTCGCATACCCAGGCCGAGCGCGGCACCATCCAGGGGGTCAACGACGCCATCGTCTTCGGCGGGGTCACGCTGGCCTCGATCAGCTCGGGCCAGTTGATGAATTGCTCGGGCTCGAATGTGGAAACCGGCTGGCAGCTGGTCAACGTCGCCATGCTGCCCTTCCTGGTGCTGGCGGGCGGTGCGTTGATCTGGCTGGCGATGCGTCCCCGCGCCGCCTGAGCCAGACCGAAACCGCTGCCGAAATCGTCAGCCTGCCCGAAAAATCACCCGCTTTCAGCGACTTGTTGTCCCGGAAGGCGGCCCGATCACGGACCGTTGATTTCCTGTTGACGCATGAAGTTTTTGTCCATAGCGTCGGGTTCAATAAGTCGGCCAGTCCGACAGGGAGCAAAAAAGTCGGAAGGGGTCCAGCTTGCGGGCCCCTTTCGCTTTTTCGTCATCGCCCCGTCCGGCCGGTGATTTCCCCCTGACTTGCCCTTGGCTTCATGCTAGGCCCAAGGCCGACAGTCACGCACCAGAGGATGCTTCCATGACCCTCCGTTCCGCCCTGCTTTCGGGCCTTTTCGGCGCCGCCCTGCTGGCCGCGCCCGCGCTGGCGCAGGACACGACGACCGCCGAACCCGCCGCTCCGGCCGCCGCCGCCCCCGAACAGGGCGCGCCGGTTGTGGCCGCGACCCATCGAGACTGGCAGGTCGTCTGCTCGCCCGAGGTCGAAGGCCAGCCGCAGCAATGCGAAATGTATCAGCTGCTCACCGACCAGACCAACAACCCGATCGCCGAGATCAGCATCGCCGCCCTGCCGCTGGGCGCGGAATTCGCCGCCGGTGCCACCGTCACCACGCCGCTGGAAACCTTCCTGCCGACCGGCATGGGCTTCTACATCGGCACCGAACCCGCCGATGGCCAGATGCGGGTCGAGGGCTTCCGCGTCTGCACCGTGGTCGGCTGCGTGGTCCGCATGGGCCTCTCGGTCGAGGAAGTCGACAGCATGAAATCCGGCTCCTCGGCGACGATCATGATCGCCCCCTTCGTCGCCGTCGATCAGCCGATCCGGGTCAACGTCTCGCTGGCCGGGTTCACCGCCGCCTATGACGATCTGCAGACCCGCCTGTCCGAGGCTGCGGCCGCCGCCCGCTCGGGCCAGTAACCTCGCATTCAGGCGCGCCTGAGCGCCAGACAGGCGTTCAGGCCACCGAAGGCGAAGGCATTGCTCAGCGCCGCGTCCACCCGGGCGCGGCGCGCGACATTCGGCACCACGTCGAGGCCCAGCACCTCGGGATCCTCGGTGGTCCAGCCGGCGGTGGGGGCGATCACCCCCTCGCCCAGCGCCATCAGCACCGCCAGCAGCTCGACCGCCCCCGCCGCGCCCAGGAGATGCCCGTGCATCGACTTGGTCGAACTCACGGGCGGCGGCGCGTCAAAGACCCGGCGGATCGCCTGCGCCTCGGACCGGTCATTGACCGCGGTGCCGGTGCCATGGGCGTTGATGTAGCCGACCTCGGCCGGGGCGAGCCCGGCATCGTCCAGCGCCCCCTGCATGGCCCGTACCGCGCCGTCGGGGTCGGGCATGACGATATCGCCCGCGTCCGAGGTCATGGCGAAACCCGCGACCTCGGCCAGGATCCGCGCGCCGCGGGCCGTGGCGCGGTCCCAATCCTCGAAGACGAAGACCGCCGCCCCCTCGCCCTGCACCATGCCGTTGCGGTCGGCCGAGAAAGGGCGGCAGCCATCGGGCGACATGACCCGCAGCCCCTCCCAGGCCTTCAGCCCGCCGAAACAAAGCGTGGCCTCGGCCCCGCCCGCCAGCATGACATCGGCCGCACCCGAGCGGATCATCTGGAAGGCCTGGCCCATGGCGTGGTTGGAACTGGCGCAGGCGGTCGAGACGGTGAAGGCCGGACCCTTCAGCCCGTGGCGCATGGCCAGATGCGCGGCGGCGGCGGCATGCATCAGCCGGGGGATGGTGAAGGGATGGACCCGGTTCTTGCCCTGCGACAGGACCGCGCGATAGCTGTCGTCGATGGTCGTGTAACCGCCGCCGCCGGTGCCCATGACCACGCCCGCCCTGAGCGCCTCGTCCGGCGTCAGCGAGAGCCCGGCCTGCGCCACCGCCTGCCGCCCGGCTTCCAGCGCGAATTGCACGGCGCGGTCATAGAGCGCCAGCTCCTGCCGGCCATACCGCGCCTCGGCGTCCCAATCCCGGATCTGGCCGCCGATCCTGACCATCAGCCGCTCCACATCCTCGAAATCGAGCGGCCCGATGGCCACCCGCCCCGCCGCCAGCGCGGCGAAGGTGCCCGGCACATCGAGGGCCAGCGCGTTGACGCTTCCCGCGCCGGTGATCGCCACGCGCCGGGCCATGGTTCAGCCCCGATCCGCGGCCACCAGCGCCTCGACTGCGTCGCAGATCGCGCCCACGGTGCTCAGGTCCATCGTCGCGCCGGGTTCGTTGGCGTTGAAGGGGACCTGCACCTCGAAGGCCTCCTCAATGGCGAAGAGGATCTCGGCCATGCCCAGGGAGTCGATGCCCAAACTTTCGAGACTCATCTCGCGGGTCAGACCCGAAGGCTCGCGCAGCGCCTGCGCGGCCAGAATCGCGATCACGCGGCGATGCAGCCCGTCCCCGAGCGCCACAAAACTGCCGTCCATCCTGTCATCTCCTGATCAAGAGCCTTTCGGCCCCTTCTCCACGAGACGTGCGACAGTTTTCTGAAGCTCGGCGATTTGGGTGAGAATTCTCGGCAAACGGCGGCTGGCTTTGTAGATCTCGACATGCTGATCCATGCGCACTGCCGGAAAACCCATCAACACCCGACCCGCGGGCGCGTTCGAGGTCACGATGGAGCCGCCGCCCACCACCACGTCATCGCCGACGAAGATGTTGTCGACGACGCCGACCTGCCCGCCCAGGACCACGCGGTCGCCGATCCGGGTCGATCCCGCCACCCCGCATTGCCCGCAGAGCAGGCAATCCTCGCCCACCACCACGTTGTGGCCGACCTGCACCAGGCTATCGAGCTTGGTGCCCCGGCCGATCCGGGTGTCGCGGATCGTGCCGCGGTCGATGGAGCTGTTGGCCCCGACTTCGACATCGTCACCGATGGCCACCGCGCCCAGCGAATGGATGCGCAGCCAGGATTGCGGCTTGGTCTCGGCGGGTTTGCCCAGCGTGGCGCGGGCTTCCTCGACGCGCGAGCGCTCTTCCGTCACGAAGCTGAAACCATCGCCGCCGATCACGCAGCCCGGCTGGCCGATGAAGCGCGCGCCGATGGTCACCCGGGCGCCGATCTTCACCCCGGGCAGGATCAGCGCGTCCTCGCCGATCGCCGCCCCCGCGCCGATGGAGACCTGCTCGGCGATGCGCGAGCGCGGGCCGATCCTGGCGTCGCGGCCGATGACGGTGAAGGGACCGATGGCGACATCCTCGCCGATCTCGGCGCTGGGATGGATCGAGGCGAGGGGCGAGATCCCCGGCTGGATCCCAGGGCCCGGATCAAAGACCTGCGTCAGCCGGGCCATGGCAAGCCGGGCGCGCGGCGCGAAGATCGCCGCCTGCAGGCCCAGCGCCTGCCAGTCGGCCCCGGCCCAGAGGATCGCCGCCCGGGCGCGGCCCTTAGCGATGCCCTCGGCAAAGCGGGGATCCATGGCCATCGCCAAATCGAAGGGGCCGGCCGAGGCTGGCTCGGCGGCCCCTGTCACCGTCAGGTCACCGGATCCGGCGTATTCCGCGCCCAGCGCGGCGGCGATCTCGGAAACCTTGTGCGGCATGTCTGGGGGAACTCCGGTCAGGACGTTCCCCCGGTGTACGGCACTCAGGCCCCCACTTCCACCCCGGCGTTGACCAGCGCGTTATAGAGGATCGCATCGCGGCCATAGACATCGGCGCGGTACTGCATGCGCCCGGTGACCGAGGTATAGGCCGTGCGGTAGACCAGATGCACCGGCACGTGGTCGATCAGCGGCACGCGGGTCTGACGGCCAGTGCGCTGGATCGCATGGTAATAGGTCACCGGATCGGCTTCCTGCCGGGCGAGCAGCGCATAGGCGAATTCACGCGGGTCCTGCAGCCGGATGCACCCATGCGAGAAGGCCCGCGAATCCTGCGCGAAGAGCGAACGCGAGGGCGTGTCGTGCAGGTAGATCGCGTATTGGTTGGGGAACATGAACTTGATTTCGCCCAGCGCGTTGCCCGGCCCCGGCGGCTGGCGAACCTCGAACGGCAGGGTCTGGGGCGTGTAGGCGGCGACGTTGACGTATTCACGCGGCACGACCCGGCCTGCGCCATCGACGAACTGCAGGTGGTTGGCGCCACCCGACGACAGCGCGCCCCAGTATTCCCCGATGATCGACCGCGGCAGGGTCCAGTCGGGGTTGATCTCCATGTATTCCATCTCGTCCGAGAATTCGGGCGTCTGGTTGCTGCGCGAGCCGACGACGGCCCGGGTCTCGAACGTGACCTGGTCGAAATCGACGATGCGGGCGACGAAATCGGTAAGGTTCACCCAGATATGGCGGTCGCCGCGCGGGATGTTCAGCCAGCGCTCGCGCTCCAGCGCCACGGTGATGGCGCGCAGACGCTCCTGCGGGTCGACGTTGATCGCCCGGATGGTCGCACTGCCAGCGATGCCGTCGGAGTCGATGCCGACCGATTCCTGGAATTCCTGCACTGCCTGCTGCATCAGGCTGTCGTAGCTGGCGGTGGCTATGCGCGGCAGGAAGCCCTGGGCGATCAGCCGGTTGCGCAGCTGGACCACGGCCTCGCCACGGTCACCCGGACGCAGGCTGCCCGCCTGCACCTGCGGGCCCCAGCCGCCCTCGGCGATGGTCTGCACCAGCTCCTGCCGGGCGCGGTAGAGCCGCGCGTATTCCGGCGACGAGGGCGCCAGGTTGCGGATGAAGCTGACCGGCTCGCCGCTGGTGAAGTCGCGCATCAGCTGGGTCGGGTCGGGACGCGGCAGGACGCGGACGATATCGGGGATCAGCGCATGCGGCTCCAGCACGCCCGAATGGATGTCGCGGGCGTATTGCAGGAAGGTCATCGAGGCGCGGGCTTCCAGAAGACCACGGTCGCGCTCGGTCTCGACGGCCTCGAAGGCGGCGATCAGGCCGGGCAGGTCGTAGCGGGCTTCGGGCAGGCCATGCTCGGCGGCGCGGCTCAGCGCCGAAACCAGCGCGGTGCGGCGCGCCGCATCCTCGGCCCCGGTCCAGATCGCCTGATAGCCGTTCTCGCGGTAGAAGGCCGCCAGTTCCCGATTCTCGGCCACACCCTCGGCCAGCGCCTGGCGGAAGGCGGGGAATTGCTGCGCCACCGCGGGCGAGGGCGCCATCAGCGTGACCAGCGCAGGAGCCGCGGCGCCCATGCCCAGCGTCAGCGCCGTCAGCGCCGCCCGCATGCCCGTCGAGGTCCGTCGCATCGTTTGCATCGCTGTCTCCCGTTCAGAGGTTCGCCGGGATCTGTCGCCCGGCTGTTGTTGCGCGTGTGTCGTTTCTCGACACCCGTAAGTTCACGGAATTGTGCCAAGATTGCAGATTTGGGGTCGATTCACAATGTCGAGACACACCCGATTCCCGGCCCAACGCACCTGCCCCCTCTCCGGTTCCACGCCGCGGCGCAGCGCCAGCGGATTTGTCGCCCCAGACCCCGATACAGGGCCCGACAGGACCGCGTTATCCACATGAAGGTCCGCGCGCAGCGACATGTTAATAAAAGGTTTTTAGGCACCTTAAGGGAATTTCAGCAGAATCCCGCCTATTTTGGCCTCAGTCCAGGGAACCACCCCAATCCGCGCTTGGGATAACGACATCGTTGTGGCATAGAAGCATCAGACAGGAAAATATCTTCGTGATGCATAGCCCCGGTGACCGCCCCAGCGCGGCGCAACCCAGAAGGGGAATGCTCATGACCATAAGCCGCAAAGGCTCTCAACTGAACTTGGGATGGGACAGGACAACGATGACTTCCTCGGCTGAGACCGGTTTTTCCCGGCGTTCCCTGCTTGGCATCTTCGCCGCGACCGCCGTAACCGCCGCTCCGACCATGTCGAAAGCCTTTGGCTTCAACCGTGGTGCGGGCGACATCCGCCGCCTCCGTATGTATTCGGGCCATTCGGGCGAAACGCTGGACACGATCTACTGGGTCGACGGCGAATACATCCCCGAAGTGCTGGCCGAAGTGAACCGCTTCTTCCGCGACTGGCGCAACGACCGCGAGCATCTGATCGACACCCGCACCGTCGATATCCTCGCTGCCGCGCATAACCTGCTCGACGTCTCGGAACCCTACATGCTGCTCTCGGGCTACCGTTCGCCCGAAACCAACGCCATGCTGCGCGCCCGGTCCTCGGGCGTGGCCCGCAACTCGCGCCACATGGTCGGCCAGGCCGCCGATGTGCGCATGAGCAACCGCTCGGTCAGCCAGGTCGCCCGCGCGGCGCTCGCCTGCAACGCCGGGGGCGTCGGCCGCTATTCGCGCTCGAACTTCACCCATATGGATTGCGGCCCGGTCCGCAGCTGGGGCGGCTGATCCGTCCAGATCGTCAGCCCGTCAGACGACGCCCCGCGCCCTCCCGGTCGCGGGGCGTCGTTTTTTTGTTGTGCCGCGCGACCTTGCGCAGGCCCCCCCCGGCACCCTAGATTGAGGGCTCCCCAACATTCATCGGATCATGCCCGTTCTCGACACCTCCTTCTGGCTGACCATCGGCGCCATCCTGGCGCTGATCGTGCTTTCCGCCTTCTTCTCGGGCAGCGAGACCGCGCTCACCGCTTCATCGCGCGCCAAATTGCGCGCGCTGGCCGACCGTGGCTCCTCGGGCGCCGAGACCGCGCTCAAGATCACCGAGGACAGCGAACGGCTGATCGGCTCGGTGCTTCTGGGCAACAACCTGGTCAACATCCTCTCGGCCTCGCTGGCCACGGCGCTCTTCACCCGGCTCTTCGGCGATTCGGGCGTGGCGCTGGCCACGCTGGTGATGACGCTGTTGCTGCTCATCTTCGCCGAGGTGATGCCCAAGACCTATGCCATCACCAACCCCGAGACCGCGGCCTCGCTGGTTGCCCGGCCGATCCGGCTGATCGTGCTGGTCTTCGCGCCGATCGTGACGGCGGTGCGGATGCTGGTGCGGGCGCTGCTGGCGGTGGTCGGCGTGCGCACCGATCCCGACAGCGCGATCCTCTCGTATCACGAGGAGATCGCCGGCACCCTGGCGCTGGGCCATTCCGAAGGCACGGTCGACAAGCAGGACCGCGACCGGCTGCTGGGCGCGCTCGACCTCGGCCATCGCACGGTCGAAGAGGTGATGCTGCACCGCTCTCAGCTGGAAACGGTGAACCTGGCCGCCCCCCCGGCCGAGATCATCGCCCTGTCGGTCAATTCGCCGCATTCGCGCCTGCCCGCCTGGAAGGACGACCCGGAGAACATCGTCGGCGTCATCCATGTCCGCGACCTGATGCGCGAGGTGCACCGTCTGGTGACCGAGGCGAAGGGCGATTTCTCGGCCGTCGACAAGCTCGACATCGCCTCGGTCGCGCGCGAGCCCTATTTCGTGCCCGACACCACGCCGCTGGACGAGCAGATGCAGCAATTCCTGCAGCAGCGGCGCCATTTCGGCCTGGTGATCGACGAATACGGCGCGCTGCAGGGGCTTATTACGCTCGAGGACATCCTCGAGGAGATCGTGGGCGAAATCGTCGACGAGCACGACCTGCCGACCGAGGACCCGATCACCCGCCTCGATTCGGGCGCGATCGAGATCGACGGCACGATGACGATCCGCGACCTGAACCGGGCGATGGACTGGTCGCTGCCCGATGAGGAGGCGAATACCGTCGCCGGTCTGGTGATCCACGAGGCACAGCTGATCCCCGAGGCGGGGCAGGTGTTCCAGTTCCACGGCTTCCGCTTCACCGTGGTCGAACGTCTGGAAAACCGGCTGACCCGGCTGCGCATCCGCGCCATGTAAGGGGTGGGCGAATCGCCCACCCTACCCCCGCGGCCTCAGAGGTTGGTCTGGATCCAGCGCGGCGCGTGGTGGATGTCGAGCGTCTGCAAGCGCCCGGGCCCGAGATTCTCGAACCGGTGCGGCACGCCGCGGGGCCCCAGCAGCACGCTGCCCGCCGAGGCCTCGATCACCGCCTCGCCGACGAAGAACCGCGCCCGGCCCTCCAGCACGACGAAGGTCTCGTCATAGGGATGGACATGCCAGGGCGGCCCCTCGCCCGGCTGGTCCGTGCCATAGGCGAGCACGGTGACGGGCCCCGCCAGCGCCGCCCCCTCGACCGCCCCGCGCCAGGGCCCGCCGCCCGCCGGATCAAAAAGCCGGGCCGAGGCGGCCGGGCGGCCATCGGGGAGGACGTCGGCAGGGTCGAAATCGCGGCGGGTCATGCGGGCCTCCTGTGCGGCGCCGGGCAGGATCGGGCCCGCCGCCCCGCCGGTCAAGTACCGCCTCACGCGATCCTGAAACCCGGGGGCTGGGGCAGCGCCCCGTTTCATGCCATCATGGCGCTCTTTGCAGCTATCTCCGGATTTCATATCATGCACAAGACGTTGCTCGTCGCCGCCTTCTCCCTGCTCGCCGCCGGTCCCGCCCTTGCCCTGGGGTGCAGCGAAGGCAGCCATTTCGCCAATGCCGAAGTCTATCCGGCGAAGACCATGGGCACGCTGACCACCGCCACGCAATACGCCTGGGACGGCGGGACCGGCATCGTGCGGACCTGCAACCTGACCACCGAGAACGGCGACCTGGCCGGGGTCTGGAACCTCTTTTCCGGCGAGATCGACGTGGCGCATGGCGGGATCTGCATCGCCCTGACCAACAGCGACGGCCGCAGCTGGTATTCCTGCGTCACCCCCGATGCGGTGGCCCGCGCCAGCGCCGCCCGGCCCGACACGCCGGACTTCGCGCTGACGTTCCGCGACTGGCAGACGGACGTGGCCGCGTTCCGGCGCTGAGTCCCGGGCCGGCGCAAAGGGGGGCTTTCTGCCCCCCTCTTGGCCTGCGGCCAATTCACCCCCCGAGGATATTTAAGGAACGAAGATGGGGCTTAGCCTGCCCTTAACCTTGATCTTCGTTCTCTAAATATCCTCGGGGGTTTCCAAAGGGGGACCGAGGGTCCCCTTTGGCGGGGGGTGAGCGGCGTCTCGGAGACGCGCCAGTAGCGCGCCTCTCGCCGCGAACGCCGCGCCGGTGGCGCGGCCGAGAGTCAAGGGGGCTGGCCCCCGCTCCTTCCCGCCCCCTGCCACCCGTCAGGAATGCTCCTCGGCCGCCGTCGCTGCCAGCGCCCGGTTGAAGGCCTTCAGCGCATCGACATGGCTGAGGCTGCCGCCGACCTTCACCACGCCGTCCGCCCCGCGCTGCATCACCGCCAGATGCGAGGCGCCGGTGCGGTCGAAGATCCTGAGCGCCGGTTTGAGCCGCGCCTCCCAGGGGATGCTGCGGCCCTGGGCGGCCAGCGCCTCCAGCTCCTCGAGCGAGGGCGCCCCGGGGCTGCCGGGCTTGCGCATCGAGCCCGAGACGCTGACCAGCTGCAGCAGGTATTCCTGCGGCCCCTGGGCGATGCGCACATCGCGCCGCGCCAGCTGCGCCAGGAAGAACGAGCGTTTCACGAAGCGGCTGGCCACGGCCGAGCCAGTCGAGACCGCGGCCAGAACGGCGATGGCCGTCTGCCAGTCGCCGGTCAGTTCGAACACGATCAGCGTGGTCGAGACCGGCGCCCCCAGCACCGCCGCCGCCACCGCCCCCATGCCCGCCAGCGCATAGGTCGTGGCGCTGCCGGAATAGGCCGGGATCAGCGAGGTCGCGATCAGGCCGAAGGCGAGCCCGGTCAGCGCCCCCACCACCAGCGAGGGGGAAAACACCCCGCCGCCCATCCGTCCGCCCAGCGTGATCGACACCGCCACCACCTTGGCGAAGGCGATGAGGATCGCCTCGTGCAGCAGCATGTGGCCGGTCAGCGCCAGCGTCGTCACCTCGTAGCCGATGCCGATGACCTGCGGCGCGAAGATCGCCAGCGCACCGACCAGCGCCCCTGCCACCGCCGGGCGCAGCCAGCGCGGCAGACCGGTCCGGGCCTGCACCCGGTTCGCCAGATCCTCGGCGAAGAAGACCGAACGCATCAGCGCCACCGCCACCGCGCCTGAAACCAGGCCGAGGATCAGATAGGCCGGGATCTCCCAGTAGAAGGCCACCATGTTCCTGACCGGCAGCGTGAATTCGGCGACATCGCCGAAGGCCAGCCGGTTGACGAGTGTCCCCATGATCGAGGCGATGGCGATGGGCGCGAAAGCGTGCAGCGCGTAATGGCGCAGCACCACCTCCATGGCAAAGATCGCCCCGGCAATCGGTGCATTGAACGAGGCCGAGACGGCGGCGGCCACCGCGCAGCCCAGCAGGTCGCGGCCGGTGACGCCCGAGGCATGGATCCGGTCCGCCACCCGCGTGGCCAGCACGGCTGCGAGATGCACCACCGGCCCCTCGCGCCCGGCCGAGCCCCCCGCCCCCAGCGTGATCATCGAGGCCGCGGCCGAGGCCAGGCCCTCGCGCGTTTCGACCCGGCCGCCGCGCAGGGCGGCGCCTTCGATCACATCGGCCACGGCGCGCACCCGTCCATCCGGGGTGAAGCGGTGCAGGATCAGTCCGACCAGCAGCCCGGCCATTGTCGGGATCGCCACCAGCGCCCACCAGGGCATCGCCGAGGCCGCCGCCAGGACCGCGTGGTTCTGTGCGCCGTAGAGCAGCGTCTCGAGCGTGCCGATCCCCAGCCGGAACAGCAGCGCCGCCGCCCCCGCCGCGGTGCCGAGGAAGAAGGCGATGACCCAGAACTGCACCTCGTCCGGTCCCTGCTGGCGGATGCGCCGCAGGGCCAGGGTCAGCAATCGGGTCAGCCGGGGGCGGTGATGGTGTTTGCGCATCGCATCCTCTCACCTTGTGAAAAGCACGCAAGCAGGCGGGGTTGCAAGCGATTTGCCCCCTCTGGTCAGCGCCCGGCCCAGCCGCTAGGGTCCGGGCGGGACGGAAATACCCCGGGGGAGGAAGGGATGAGCACCAAGAACGATGCACTGGACGCCTTGAGCGACCTGCTTGGCCCGCGGCTCAACCGCTCGGACTCGGACCGCGCCCTGCATGGCCGCTCCGAGGCGCATTTCCAGGACATGCCGCCCGATGCGGTCGCCTATCCCGAGACGACCGCCGAGGTGGCCGAGATCGTGCGCCTGTGCCGGGCCGCCGGGTTGCCGCTGATCGGCTGGGGCGCCGGCACCTCGCTCGAGGGGCATGCGCTGGCCCCGCGCGGCGGCGTCACGGTCGATTTCAACCGCATGAACAAGGTGCTGGAGGTGGTGCCCGAGGATATGGTCGTCACCGTCCAGCCCGGCATCACCCGCGAGGAACTGAACACCGAACTGCGGGCGACCGGGCTTTTCTTCCCCATCGACCCCGGCGCCAACGCCAGCCTCGGCGGCATGGCCTCGACCCGGGCCTCGGGCACGACGGCGGTGCGCTATGGCACGATGCGGGCCAATGTCTTGGGGCTTGAGGTGGTTCTGGCCGATGGCCGCGTGATCCGCACCGGAACCCGGGCGCCCAAATCCTCGACCGGCTATGACCTGACGGCGCTGTTCGTGGGCGCCGAGGGCACTCTGGGGCTCATCACCGAACTGACGCTGAAGCTGCACGGCCAGCCCGAGGCGGTGCGGGCCGCGGTCTGCGCCTTCGACAGCATGGAAGGCGCCGTCGATGCGGTGATCGCCACGATCCAGTCGGGCATTCCCATGGCGCGGATCGAATTCGTCGACCGGGCGGCGGCCGAGGCGTTCAACCGCGGCGCCGGGACCGATTGGCCGGACGCGCCGCATCTGATGCTGGAATTCCACGGGACCGAGGCCGGCGTCACCGAGCAGATGGAACGCTTCGCCGAGATCGCGGGCGATTTCGGCGGTCAGGGCTTCCGCTGGGCCGAGAAGCTGGAGGACCGCAACGCCCTCTGGGCCATGCGCCACAACGCCTATCGCACGACGCTCAAGGCCTATCCGGACAGCGACCCGCTGACGACGGATATCTGCGTGCCGATCTCGAAACTGGCCCAGGCGGTCGAAGAAACGGCGGCGGAAATCGCCGCGGCGGGCATCCCCGGCCCGATCGTCGGCCATGTCGGCGACGGCAATTTCCACGCGCTGCTGCTGCCCCGCAGGGGCGACGCGGTGCAGAAGGCGGCGGCGGTGAGGCTGGCGGCGAACATGGCGGAACGGGCGCTGCGGCTGGGCGGCACGGTCAGCGGCGAGCATGGCATCGGCATGGGCAAGACCAAGTACATGCGCGCCGAACATGGCGACGCCTGGGACGTGATGGACGCGATCAAATCCGCGCTCGACCCCGAGGGGCTGATGAACCCGGGCAAGCTGCTGCCGGGGAACTGAGCGCGGCTAGGGGCCCGGCGCCGGGCCCACGCCCGCCTTCGCCAGGATGGCGTCGAAACGGTGATCGAGGCAGACGCTCAGATCATTGGTGACGAAGCGGTCCCCGGCGAACAGGCTGAAGATCGTCGCCGGTGAGGGGGCGTTCTGCGCCTTCTCGCGGCTGTCGAGCTTGATGACGGTCGGGCTCAGCCCCCGTTTCGCGCAGGTCTCGCGCAGCGCCGTGCCGATGTGAAACTCGGTGAAGGGGCAGCGGTCGGAATAGAAGACGGTCAGGCCCTGCGTCCCCGCAGGCAGCCCCCGGCGGGCGCTGTCGGCAAAGCGGGGGGCGGGCGCCGCGGCCCCGCCCTCATGTCCCAGTGCCAGCAGGCTGAAGCCGCTGTCGGTCGCATCGACCTCGTGAAAGCCCTGCCTGCGCAGCCAGCCGCCGTCGCTGAGGAAGGGCATCTTCCGTCGCCCCACCACCGCGACCAATCCCGCCAGCCCCGCCCCGCGCGCCGCCTCCAGCGCGGTTTGCAGCAGCGCCTTGCCGTGCCCCTGCTGCTTGAACCGGCCCGAGACCCAGAAACAGCCCATCACCATCCAGTCGGGCGCTACCACCGGCTGCCAGGCTTCGGCCCCCGGCCCGTATTCGATCAGCACCTTGCCGCGTTCGTCCAGCCGCGAGAAGCGGTAGCCCTGCGCGTGGGTTTCGGCCAGCCAGCGCTTCTTGGCCTCGGTGCCCGCGGCGTAGCGCCGGTCGGACATCGCGCAGCAGATATGGCTGTCGGGCAGGGTCTCGGGGGTGAGGGTCAGGATGGTCATGGCGCCACCTAACCACCTTTCAGGGGCGGGACCAATCCTGCTCCAGCAACCAGCGGTGCAATGCCGCAACCGGCTTGACGCGCAGCCGGGGCCTGGTGCTGATCACATAGAAGCCGGGGATCGCCGCCTCGGGCATGCCGACCAGCGCGTCGAGCCCCAGCGGCGCGACCAGCCTGCCCGCGGCAAGATCCTCCTCGGCGTCGATGCGCGAGACGAGGCCCACGCCCAGCCCCTGCTGCGCCGCGCGGCGCATGGTGGCGGAATCGTCGAAGGTCAGCTGGCGGTCCAGCTTCGGCACCGTCAAACCCAGATACAACAGGATATCGGGCCAGAGCCGCGTCGAGCGCGAGGGCTGCAACAGGCCGACCGTCACCAGATCGGCGGGGCCTTGGATCGCCCGGGCCAGATCGGGGTGGCAGCAGATCACCTTGGGATCGCGCAGCAGCAGGTGGCTTTGCACATCCTTGCGGTCGCCGTAGCCCCATTGCACCGCTAGGTCGATCTCGTCGCGTTCGAGGTCCACGAGGTCGATCAGCGTGGTCAGCACGATCTCGGCATCGGGCACGGCTTTGCGGAAATCGCCGAGGCGCGGCATCAGGTAGCGGGTGCCGAAATAGGGGCTGACGTTGAAGGCGATGCGCGGCCGATCCGAGGCGGTGGTGATGCGGCGGATCCCCTCTTCGAATTCGTCGAACCCGGCGCGGACATGGTAGGAAAGCGCGATCGCCGCATCGGTCAGGCGGATCGAGCGGCCCTCGCGCTCGACCAGCGCGACGCCCAGCGCTTCTTCCAGCTGGCGGATCTGCTGGCCCACCGCCTGGGGCGAGACGCGCAACTCCTCGGCCGCCTTGACCAGCGACCGCGAGCGCGCCACCGCGTGAAACACCCGCAGCGCATTGAGCGAGGGCAGACGCACGCGGCCCGTCACGGGGACCTCCATCTTCGGGGGGCGAAAGTTCTGTCGTCTGGTCATAGCGCGTTCGGGCCGACGAGGCAAAGCGCCGGAGGGCTGGTGCCGCCCTGAACCCGAAAGCCCAGCTTTGTCGCCCCCTGTCCCGTCAGGCGTAGATATAGCCCCCCGAGACGATGATGTTCTCGCCGGTCATGTAGGTGTTCTTCGGCCCGCCCGCGACCAGCACCCATTCGGCGATCTCGCGCGGCAGCGCGCCACGGCCCAGCGGGCTGGCCTTGGCCAGTTCCGGCAGGAACCCGGCCTGACGGGCCTTTTCCGTCGCCATCCCGGCCGGGGCCACCGAATTGACCAGGATGCCGTCAGGCGCCACGTGATCGGCGATCGAGCGGGTCAGGCTGACCACCGCCGCCTTGGTCGCCGCGTAATGGATGTTGCTGGGATGCGCCTTGAAGGCATCGACCGAGGTGATGTTGACGATCCGCCCGCGGATATGCGCGCGCGGTTCCTGCGCCCGCATATGGGCGATGGCCGCAACCATCATGTGATAGGTGCCCTTGATGTTGATGGCGTTGGACAGGTCCCAATCCTCGTCCGTGACGCCCAGGGTCGGGCGGCGCGGATAGATCGCGGCCGAATTGACCAGCGTGTCGACCCGGCCCAGCGCCCCGGCCACCGTCGCGAAAGCGTCGTTGCAGGCCGGGGCAGTGCGGATGTCGCAGGCGGCGAAGGCGGTGGTCAGGCCCCTGGCGCGGGCCGGGGCCAGCGCGGCCTCGGCCGCCGCGCCGTCGATGTCGATGATGCCGACGGCGCGCGCCCCCGCCTCGGCCGCCATCTCGGCCAGCAGGGCGCCAAGGCCCGAGGCGCCGCCGACGATGACCCAGCTCAGATCCTGCATTTCGTTCCTCATGACAGGGGGACGGGAGAAACCGGGCGCGTCGGCATCAGGTCGAGCCGCGTGACCGAGGCGCGGGCGGGCAGCCGGATGAGCGCCAGCAGCATGTCGGCCACGTCCTGCGGCTGCAGGGCATTGCCGTCCTGATACATCGCCGCCCGCGCCTCCTCGGGCAGGACGCCGGTATAGAGCCCGGTCTCGACCCGGCCGGGCACCAGCTCGGTGACGCGCAGGCCCCGGGGTGAAACCTCGGCCCTGAGCGCGGTAGCGAAAGCGGCGATCCCGGCTTTAGAGGCGGCATAGGCGGCGAACCCTGCCCCCGGGGCATGCGCGGCCGAGGAGCCGGTGAAGACCAGATGCCCCGTCCCCCGCGCCAGCATGCCGGGCAGCAGCAGCCGGGTCAGCCACAGCGTATGGCCCAGGTTCAGAGCCAGGGTCCGGTCGATGGCGTCGGCGTCCATGCTGGCAAAGGCGCCGGGCACCGGCATCATGCCCGCATTATTGACCAGGACGTCGATCCGGCGGCCATCGAGTGCCGCCGTCAGCCCCGCGCGGTCGGCCAGATCCAGCGCCAGCCCCTCGACGCCCGGCGCCTCGGCGCTCAAGGCCTCCAGCGCGGCGCGGTTGCGACCCAAGGCCAGCACCCCATAGCCCGCCCCTGCCAGCGTCACGGCCATGGCCCGGCCGATCCCGCTTGTCGCGCCCGTGATGAGGATTGTGTCCATCGCCCTCTCGTTCCCTCGCTGTGGCCGGAAGCCCGGCTCAGATCACCGCCTTCTCCAGGAAGGGCCGGTTTTCCACGATCCGTTCATAGCCCACCTCGCTCAGGTCGAGGGTGCGGAATCCGCCATAGGCGATCAGCTCGGCCACCCCCCGCCCTGCCGCCGGACCCTGCTGCAGGCCGTGCCCCGAGAAGCCGTTGGCGAAGATGAAATTCTCCACCTCCGGGTGGCGGCCGACGATCAGGTTGTGGTCGAGCACGTTGAAATCGTAATGCCCGGCCCAGCGGTTGACGACCTTGATCGCCTCGAAGGCAGGCGAACGTTCGGCCAGCGCGGGCCAGATGATCTCCTCGAATTCCTCGTAGCGCGGCTCGAAATCGTCCCAATCGGCGGCCGGATCCTCGACCGGCGGGCAGCCGGTCAGGAAATAGCGCCCCTCGGGTCGGCAGAAGACGCCCGAGGGGTCGATCATCAGGGGCAGATGGCCCTCGTTGACGGTGGCGCTCCCCTCCGGCGTCGTCGCGCAATCGAAGACGAAGAGCGTGCGTTTGCGGGGTTCGACCGGCACGTCCAGCCCCGCCATCCGCGCCGTCAGCGCCGCCCGGGGACCCGAGGCGTTGACCACGGTCCCCGCCCCCACCACCGCGCCCGATTTCAGCGTGACCGAGGCCACGCGCGCCCCGGTCCGGGTGATGGCGACCGCCTCGTCCGTGACGTAATCGACGCCCAGCGCGCGCGCCTTGGCCCGGAAGCCGTTCATCAGGCCGGTGTTGGAAAACCACCCCTCGCCCGACTGGCCATAGCTCGCCAGCCGCACATCCGCGACGTTGAGATGCGGGAAGGCCTGCGCCAGTTCCTCGGCGTTCCACAGGACGACATCCGCCCCGCAGGCGCGCTGAACGGCGTGGTTCTCGCGCAGGGTCTGTTCCTGTTCGGGCGTGCCGGCAAGGAACAGATAGCCGCCCTTGCGGAAGTTGAGATCCGGCGCAGCCTCGCCCGGCACCTGCATGGTGCGGGCGAAATCCCGGATGAAGGCGCTGCCGAACTGGCTGATCTTCACATTGATCGGGTTGGAAAACTGCACCCGGATCGACGCGGCCGACAGCGAGGTCGCGGCTTGGCGATAGGTCGGGTCACGTTCGACCACCAAGACCGAGCCGGTGAAATCCGGGTTCGCGGCCAGGAAATAGGCGACGGACGAGCCGATGACGGCCCCGCCCACGATCACCACGTCATAGGACGCTTTCACTTCTGCGCCTCATCGTCAGGATGGCCAAGGTCGACGAACCAGCCGCCCAGGCATTGCACGGCGGGGGCGGTGCCGTCCGGGCGGGGCACCCGCGCCTCGACACCCGCGCGGTAGGCTTCGGTGTTGTCCTGCGGCTGGTAGCCCAGATGCCCGGCCAGACGGTTGTCCACCGGCTTGACCGTGTTGTCGGACATGCCGAATGAGATGGTGAAACCGACGCTGGGCGCGGTCAGCGCCGCCCTCACCAGCCGGTTGCAATCCTCGAACGAGAGCCAGGACCACAGCATGCGTCGGTCGGCGGGCTCGGGGAAGGACGAGAAGATGCGCAGCATCACGCTTTCGATGCCGAACTTGTCCCAATAGAGCCGGCCCAGATCCTCGACGAAGCATTTCGACAGACCATAGAGGCTGTCGGGACGGTGGGGCGCAGTCGCGTCGATGTGGTCGGTCAGGGCGTGATAGCCGATCGCGTGGACCGACGAGGCGTAGATCACGCGCTTCACACCGTGTTTCCGCGCCGCCTCATAGATGTGGTAGCTGCCGCGGATGTTGGAATCGAGGACTTCCTGCCAGGGCCGTTCCAGCGGCGCGCCGCCGAAATGGACGATGGCATCGACGCCCTCGACCGCCGCCATGACCGCCGCTTCATCGGCCAGGTCGAAGGTGGCGGCTTCCTCGTTCGGGGCAAGGTCGGCGATCCCGGTCACATCGGCCAGCCGCAGTTTGCGCGCGAGCGGCTTCAGGCCGCGGCGGAGTTCGGAGCCCAGCCGCCCGGCGGCGCCGGTGATCAGGATCGTGTCGAAGGGGGTGCTCATCTCAGGCCTCCGTCAGCGCGGCGACGGCATTGCCGATCCGCGAAAGCGCCTCGACCAGCACCGCATCGGCGGTGGCGGTCGAGATGCGGAAATAGGGCGAGACGCCATAGGCGCCGCCGGGGACCGAACTGACATGGCCCGCGTTCAGCAGATAGGCCACGACGTCGGTGTCGTTGGTCAGGATCGCGCCCTCGGGCGTGCGTTTGCCGATCAGCCCGGCGCAGCCGATATAGGCGTAGAAGGCGCCTTCGGGCGGCGGCAGGGTCAGGCCGGGGATCGCGGCCACGCCCGCCACGACCAGATCGCGCCGCCGCTCGAAGGCCGCGCGGAACTCGGCCACGCACTCCTGCGGGCCGGTCAGCGCCGCCAGCGCCGCCGCCTGCATCGGCGCCGCGACCGAGGTGCAGGACTGGCTCTGCACCGTGTTCATCGCCTTCACCAACGGCGCCGGACCCGCGGCATAGCCCACCCGCCAGCCGGTCATGGCATAGGCCTTGGCGACGCCGTTCACGACAAGCGTCCGGTCGCGCAATTCCGGGCAGGCCTGACCGAAGCTGACGAAGGCGCGGCCGTCGAACAGAATGTGTTCGTAGATCTCGTCCGACAGGATCAGCACCTGCGGATGCCGGGCCAGCACCGCGCCCAGCGCCTTCAGCTCGTCCATGCCATAGACCGCGCCCGAGGGATTGCCGGGCATGTTCAGGAACAGCCATTTCGTGCGGGGCATGATCGCCGCCTCCAGCGCCGCAGGCGTCAGGCGAAAGCCGGAATCCGCGCCGCAGACCGGGGTGACGGGGACACCGCCCAAGAGCTTCACCATCTCGGGGTAGCTGACGAAATAGGGCGCGGGCAGCACGGCCTCGTCCCCCTCGTTCAGCGTCGCCATCAGCGCGTTGAAGATGATCTGCTTGGCGCCATTGGCCACGACGATCTCGTCGGCGCTGTAATCGAGCCCGTTCTCACGCCGGAACTTGTCGGCCACCGCCTGCCGCAACGCGGGCGTGCCTCCGGCGGCGGTGTAAAGCGTCTCGCCCCTGAGTGCGGCCTCATGGGCGGCGTCGATGATGTGGCGGGGCGTCGGGAAATCCGGCTCGCCCAGCCCGAGGTCGATGACATCGACGCCCTTGGCCCGCAGCGCCTTGGCGGCCAGCGAGGCCGCCATCGAGGCCGAGGGTTTCACCGCCGACAGGCGGCTCGCGACATAGCTCATTTCCGCCCCTTCGTGACATAGCCCTTCGACAGGTCGTTCGCCCGCGCCGCATCCGGGCGCCTGGCCGGATCGCCATAGCCGCCGCCGCCTGGCAGTTCCAGAACCAGCCTGCGCCCGGCGGGCACATGCTGCCAGCCCTTCGGTTTCAGCACCGTCCCATCGTCCAGCGAGGCCGAGCCCGCCACGCCATCCTCCCCGCCGTCTCGGCCACGCGCCGGGTGGTGGATGCGGTCGAACATGGCCGAGAAATCGAATTCATGGCCCGGCGCCGGTTCGATCTCGATCACCTGGCCCAGGCCGCCCCGGAATTCGCCGTCGCCGCCCGAATCCGGCCGCAGCTCCTTGCGCCAGATGACGATGGGGCCGGTGTGTTCCGTGGCCTCGATCGGCATGGTCATCACGCCCGAGGGGAAGGCGGTCGAGGACAGCCCGTCCAGCCCCGGCCGCGCGCCCATGCCGCCCGAGTTGAACATCAGGATCTCTGCCCGCTGGCCCTCCTGCCCCGGGACCGGACGCACGGACATATGGATGTTCCACAAAGCCCCGGCCCCCTCCGCCAGGATCTTCCCGGGCAGTGCCTGCGCCAACGCCCCCAGTACCAGATCCGGCACCATATGGCCGAAGACATGCCGCAGGCTGACCGGCGCCGGGCGTTCGGCGTTCAGGATGTTGACCGGCGACGAGATGGTGAAGGGCTCCAGCGAGGCCCAGTTGTTCGGGATGTCCGGCGCGATCACGCATTTCATCGCGTAGCAGGCGTAGGCCTTGGTGTAGATGATCGGCACATTGATGCCCCAGCGGCTGGGCGCATCGGTGCCGGTGAAATCCACGTTCACCGTATCGCCGCGCGTCTCGAGCGTGGCTTTCAGCGTCACCGGCTGGTCGTAGCCGTCCGTGACCAGCGTATTGGTCCAGGCGCCACGGGGCAGCGCGGCGATCCGTTCCAGCGTGGCGCTACGCGTGCGCTCGAAGATGAAGGCGCCGAGGTCGTCGAGCGTCTCAAGTCCGATCTCCTCCATCATGGCGATCAGTCGCCGGTGACCGACGTCGTTGCAGGCGGCGAGCGAGTAGAAATCGCCGACCACCTGATTGGGCTCGCGCACATTGGCGCGCAGCATCCGCACCAGATCCTTGTTCACGACGCCGCGCTCGGCGAATTTCATGATCGGGATCTGGATCCCTTCCTCGTAGACGGTCTTGGCGTCCGCCCCGAAGCCGCGCCCGCCCACGTCGACCACATGCGCCGTGCAGGCGAAGAAGCCGACCAGCCGGTCGCCCTTGAAGCTGGGCGAGACCATGGTGATGTCGTGCAGATGCCCGGTCCCCTTCCAGGGGTCGTTGGTGACATAGGTGTCGCCCGGGTACATGTCGTCGTAGCCGATTTCCCGGGCGAAATGCAGGACCGCCTCGGCCATCGTGTTGACGTGGCCCGGCGTGCCGGTCACGGCCTGCGCCAGCATCCGGCCCTGAGGATCGAAGACCCCGGCGGAGAGGTCGCCGGCTTCCCGGACCGAGGTCGAGAAGGCGGTGCGCAGCAGCGTCATCGCCTGTTCCTCGACCACGGAAATCAGGCGGTTCCACATGACCTGCAGGCGGATCTCGCGGGTCTGGTCACTCATCGGCCATATCCTTGCGCAGGAGGAGCAGCGAGCCGTCAGGCTGCATGACGATATCGAAGGGCGAGGTGACGATGGTCGAGGTCTCGCGCTCGGTGATGACGGCGGGGCCGCTGATGCGGTCGCCCGGGGAAAGGTCGGCGCGGGCAACGATGGCGGTGTCGAGATGCCGCGCCGCCGCCGGGTCGAAGACCGCGCGGTGCCGGGTCGGGGCGTGAGTCCGGGTGCCGCGGGTGATCGTGGCACGCTCCGGTGCGGGGCGTTCGTCCATCGCCTTGACGGACAGGGTGACGATCTCCACCTCGAGCCCCGACAAGCCGTCGATGGCCCGGCCGAAGAACCGCGCATAGGCCGCGCGGAAATCGGCGCCGATCAGGGCGGCGTCCTCCGCGGTGAAGGGGCGGTCGGGCAGCGGCACCGGGATCTCCCATCCCTGCCCGCGGTAGCGCATGAAGGCGGTGATCTCGGCCAGGATCGCGCCGTCGGTTCCCTGCCGCACGAAGCCCTCGGCGGTGGCTTTCAGGTCGGCGATCAGGGCGTTGACCTGCCCCGCGTCGAAGCTGGAAAGCCCGATCACGCGCGAGGCCAGCGCCTCGTAGCCGAAGGGCGCCTTGAGGAAGCCGATCGCCGAGCCCACACCCGCGCCGGGCGGGATCAGGCATTCGGCAATGCCCAGCTTCTCGCAGAGCCGCGCGGCATGAAGCGGCGCGGCGCCCCCGAAGGCAACCATGATGTTGTCCGAGATGTTCTTGCCATTCTCGACGGCGTGGACCCGAGCAGCGTTGGCCATGTTCTCGTCCACAACCTCGCCGATGCCGAAGGCCGCGGCCCCGGCGTCGAGGCCCAGCCGCTCGCCCACCGCGCCCAGGATCGCGGCCTCGGCCAGCTGCTGCGACAGCGCGATGGCACCGCCCGCGAAATTGTCGGGGTCGATCTTGCCCAGCACCAGATCGGCATCGGTGATCGCCGGACGCGCCCCGCCCCGCTGATAGCAGGCTGGCCCGGGCTCGGACCCCGCGCTTTCGGGGCCGGTCTGGATGCGGCCCATCGCATCGACCCAGGCCAGCGAGCCGCCGCCCGCGCCAATCTCGATCATTTCGATCACCGGGATCGAGACGGGCATGCCCGAGCCCTTGGCGAAGCGCGTGGTCCGCGCCACCTCGAAGGTCCGCGCGGTCTTGGGCGAGAAATCCTCGATCAGGCAGATCTTGGCGGTGGTGCCGCCCATGTCATAGCTGACGACCCTCTCCAACCCGAAGCGCCGCGCCACATCGGCGGCGAAGATCGCGCCCCCCGCAGGCCCGGATTCGACCAGCCGAACCGGGAATTCGGCCGCCGTCTCGACCGAGACAAGACCACCGCCCGAGTGGATCATGAACACCGGGCAGGTCGCGCCCTTCTCCTTCAGCCGGATCTGCAGCCGCTCCAGATAGCTGGCCATCTGCGGCCGGACATAGGCATTGGCGCAGACCGTGTTGAACCGCTCGAACTCCCGCATCTGCGGCGAGACTTCGCTGGAGAGGGAAATCGGCAGATCGCAGCGCGCGGCGATGATCTCGCGCGCCCGACGCTCATGCGCGGGGTTGAGGTAGGAATGGATGAAGCCGATGGCCACGGCACCATAGCCGCCCGCCGCGATCCGCTCGGCCACCGCCGCCAGCGCCACCTCGTCCAGCGGCGCCAGCTCCTGCCCCTGTGCGCCGATCCGTCCCGCCACGGCAAAGCGATCCTCGCGCGGGACCAGCGGCTTGGGCAGCTGGATATTCAGGTCGTATTGGTCGAAGCGGCTTTCGGTCCGCATCTCGATCACGTCGCGAAAGCCCTCGGTCGTGACGAAGGCGGTCCTGGCGCCCCGCCGCTCGATCAGTGCGTTGGTGGCCAGCGTCGTGCCGTGGATCACGATCTCCAGATCCGCATAGCCGATCCCGGTCTCGGCCAGAACGATGTCGATCCCGTCGAGGATCGCCTGTTCCGGCGCGGCATAGCTGGTCAGCACCTTGGTCGAGTGGATCGCACCGCGGTATTCCAGCGCGATATCGGTGAAGGTGCCGCCGATATCGGCCCCCAGTCGGATCGAAGAGGTCATGGCGCGGCCTTCCGGGCAAGGGCCGCCGCGCGCATCTGGCTGAGCGTCTGGCGGGGCGTCAGGGCTTCGGGCGAAATGTTGAGATCCAGCACTGCCCCGGTTGGCGAGGCCAGCGCCCGGGCGAAGGCCGGGGCGAAATCCTCGGTCGTGGCGACGTGTTCGGCGTGGAACCCATAGGCCTTGGCGAGCACCACGAAATCGGGGTTGATCATGTCGGTACCCGAGACGCGGGCGGGATAATGCCGCTCCTGATGGGCGCGGATCGTGCCATAGATGCCGTTGTTCAGGATCAGGACGATCGGCTGCGCGCCATATTGCGCGGCGGTCGCAAGTTCCTGACAATTCATCTGAAAATCGCCGTCCCCGGCAAAGCAGACCACCCGGCGCGCCGGGTCGGCGATCCTGGCGGCGATGGCGGCGGGCAGGCCATAGCCCATGGCGCCCGATTGGGGCGCGAGCAGGCGCGCGCGCGGGCCGAACTTGAAGAACTTGTTCGGCCAGACGGTGAAGTTCCCCGCGCCATTGGTCAGAATGACATCCTCGGGCAGCACGTCGCGCAGATGCACCGTGACCTCGCCCATATCGACAGGCGAGGGCTGCGGCGGCAGAGCGAAACCGCCCTCCCACTCATCCCGCGCCTTGGCGCGCCACTCGGACCAGGGGCCCTGCACCGGGCTCATCGCCATGGCGAAGGCGTTGGGGCCGGCCTGCACGCCCAGCTCGGGCTGATAGATCTTGCCGATCTCGGCCGGGGAGGCGTGGACATGGATCAGCCACTGTTTCGGCACCGGCACGTCGAGGAGCGTATAGCCATCCGTCGTCATCTCGCCGAACCGGATGTTGAGGGCGAGGATCACATCGGCCTCACCGACTACCTGGCGAACGTTCGGGTTCATGCCGACCCCGGCCTCGCCGACATAGACCGGCGAGGAATTGTCGTACTGGTCCTGAAAGCGGAAGGCGGCGACGACCGGGATGTCGCTGGCCTCGGCGAAGGCCTGCAGTGCGGCACTGCCCTCGGCCGTCCAGTTGCAGCCGCCGGTCAGGATCAGCGGGCGCCGGGCGTCGCCCAGGATCGCCCGCACCCGGTCCATCGTGGCGGCTGAGGGCGCGGCTTCGGCGACGAAGGCGGGGCCGGTCAGAGGCGAGGCTTCCGTGGGGCTGGTCAGCATGTCCTCGGGCAACGCGATGACCACCGGGCCGGGGCGGCCGGTGGTCGCCGTGGTCCAGGCGCGGGCCAGGATCTCGGGGACGCGGTCGGCGCTGTCGATTTCGACCGCCCCTTTCGCCATCGAGCCGAAGACCGCGCGGTAATCGAGTTCCTGAAACGCCTCGCGGCCTTTCATATCCGTACCGACCTGGCCCACGAACAGGATCATCGGCGCGCTGTCCTGCATCGCCGTATGCACCCCGATCGAGGCATTGGTCGCCCCCGGGCCGCGGGTCACGAAGCACAGGCCGGGCTTGCCGGTCAGCTTGCCCCAGGCAGCAGCCATGAAAGCGGCGCCGCCTTCGTTGCGGCAATTGATGAAATCGAGGCGGCCCCTGGTGTCATGCAGCGCGTCCAGCACCGCCAGATAGCTCTCGCCCGGGACGCCGAAACCCTTCTCGGCGCCGAGCGCGAGCAGGCAATCGACAAGAAGCTGGCCGCCGGTTCGTGTCATGATCATCCTTCGATGCCACAGGGGATGCCGGACGAGTGTGACAAGAAAGCCGGGCGCGGAAAATCAAGTTCTCCGCGCGAAAGGAAAGTTCAGCTTTGGTGTTTCGGTCGTGGGTCCGGGGTTGCCTGAGGCGAGGGAGCGGCACTGCGGCCGGACCGCAAAGCAACCCTTTGCGCTGCTCCGCAACGAGGCGCGCATCCGCACGGCGCACTCCACCCCGGCCACCGAGGCAGGGCCATCCAAGTCATCGAAAAAGAATGAAACGCGGGAGGTGCGGCAGCGGCCTCTACCATCTGGCCCCTGCCCTCAGGGCCGGTTCCTCAACGCGGGATGGTCGGGGCGATAGGATTCGAACCTACGACCTACGGTACCCAAAACCGTCGCGCTACCAGACTGCGCCACGCCCCGATGATCCCTCGTCACCGGCCTCTTAGACCAGTGCGCGCGAAGTGGAAAGGGTCACTCGCAGGGCCAGGCCGCGAGATCCGACGCGATGGCCGGATGACGCAGCTCGGCCCCCGGCGCCAGATGCAGGCGCGCGGCCATGCCGCCGTTGATCTCGAGGACGTAGCGGATGCCCTCGCCCCCGTCGATCGGCGTGCGGTCCATCGGCACGGCGTTCTCGTGCACGCTCTGGACCACACCCTGCTCGTCGATGAACAGCATATCGAGGGGGATCAGCGTGTTCTCCATCCAGAAGACCGCGCGCTGCGGCCGGTCGAAGACGAAGAGCATGCCGTTGAAGCGCGGCATCGAGGGCACATGCATCAGCCCCTGCGCGCGCTCGGCGTCGGTATCGGCGATCTCGACGGTAAAGGCGGCGGTCCCCTGCGCGCTGCGCAGCTGGACCCGGTCCTCGCGGCACTCCGACGCCAGCGCCGGAACCGCCATCATCACCAGGGCGATGACCCCCGCCAGCACGCCGCCGACCAACCCCTCACGCATCCGCCTTCACTCCTTCTTGTGCAACGCCGTTTCCCACGACGAGATCGACACCGCCATGCGGCCCCGCTCGCCCTCGACGATGCGCAGGCCCACGGCCTCACCGGGTTGTAGCTCGGCGAAGCCCGACTTGCGCAGCACTTCCATGTGAATGAAGACATCCTCGGGCCGGCCGAAGACATTGGCAAAGCCGAAGCCCTTGACCTTGTCGAACCATTTCACCCGCGCCGGTTCGAGCGTCAGCAGCTCTTCCGCCGGGTCCAGTTCGGGCATCTCGACCTCGCCGTCATCCGGCGGCGACACCTCGAAAACCTCGACCGCTTGCAGCCCGCGTTGCGTCTGCTGCACACTGACCACGATTCCCGCGCGGTCACATACCGAACTCTGCCCGAAATTCCGCAGCGCATTCACATGCAGCAGAATATCCGGCCCTCCCGACTCGGCAACAATGAACCCGAACCCTTTCGCAGGGTCGAACCATTTGACACTGCCCCGGACGCGCGGGAGGCCCCGCTCAACCTCGACCATCGTATTCCCAACCATAGAAGTCCCAACCGCGGTCAGCATCTTCGCATTTTGCAGCAAGTGCAAGGGGAAGGCGTTTCGCGAAGCGTGAATTTCACGGATTCAGCCGGATATTGGTCCATCGTCCCGTTCCCTGACTGCGTGTAAAGCGGAACCGGTCATGCAACCGGAAGGCGCCATCTGCCCAGAACTCAATTTCAACCGGAAGCAGACGAAATCCACCCCAGAACTGAGGTCTCGGCGGGTTTATGCCGAATTTGAGACTCATCTTTGCAACCTCCGCCATCAATGCGCCGCGCGACTCGAGAGGCTGCGACTGCTTGCTGGCCCAGGCGCCGAGCCGCGATTGCAGCGAGCGGCTGGCGTAATAGGCGTCGGCCTGAGGCCCCTCTTCGCGGGTCACGGTGCCACGAACGCGAATCTGTCGGCGCAGCGACTTCCAGTGCATGACGAAGGCCGCCTTGCCCGCGCCCTCGATCTCGGCCCCCTTGCGGCTGCCGTAATTGGTATAGAAGACGAAGGCGCCGTCGCCGTTGCCCTGGCTCTCGATTTCCTTGAGCAACACCATGCGGACATTCGGCAGCCCCTCGGCATCAACCGTCGCAAGGGCTATCGCATTGGGATCGTTCGGTTCGCTCTCTTCGGCCTCGGCCAGCCAGCGGCGGGCGATGACGAAGGGATCCTCGCCCGCGAAGATGCCGGTACGGATGCTGTCGTCGTGGTCGTCGCTCATGGCCGGGCCTTCCTTGCTGGCGGATCGCGGGGCCGACACTCGCAGCAAACCCGGCCTCGCTGCAAGTCCTGCGCGCCCTTGATGCGTCAGGGGCTTTGGCCTAAAGCTGGCCCCTACGTAAACTCAGGAGCCGGAGAGCGCGATGTCAGCAGGACTTATGGCGGGCAAAAAAGGCCTTATCATGGGCCTCGCCAACGACAAATCCATCGCCTGGGGCATTGCTCAGGCGCTGGCGTCGCAGGGCGCGGAACTGGCCTTCAGCTATCAGGGCGAAGCGCTGAAGAAGCGGGTCGTGCCGCTGGCCGAGAGCCTCGGCGCGCCGCGGCTCTTCGAATGCGACGTCTCGAACATGGAGTCGGTCGATTCGATGTTCGCCGCGCTGCAGGCCGAATGGCCCGAGATCGACTTCCTGGTGCATGCCATCGGCTTTTCCGACAAGAACGAGCTGCGCGGCCGCTATGTCGACACCAGCCACGCCAACTTCCTGATGACGATGGACATTTCCGTCTATTCCTTCACCGCCGTCGCCAAGCGCGCCGCGGCGATGATGCCGAAGGGCGGCTCGCTGCTGACGCTGACCTATTACGGGGCCGAGCAGGTCATGCCGCATTACAACGTGATGGGCATCGCCAAGGCCGCGCTGGAAGCTTCGGTCATGTATATCGCCGAGGATCTGGGCAAGGACGGCATCCGCTGCAACGCCATCTCTGCCGGGCCGATCAAGACGCTCGCCGCCTCGGGGATCGGCGATTTCCGCTACATCATGAAGTGGAACGAGCTGAACTCGCCCTTGCGCCGCAACGTGACGCAGGAGGAGGTCGGCAAGGCCGCGCTTTACCTGCTGTCAGATCTGGGCTCGGGCACCACGGGCGAGACGCTGCATGTGGACGCGGGCTATCACGTCGTCGGCATGAAGGCGGTGGACGCGCCCGATATCGACGTCGTGACCGGCCGCAAGGGCGAGTGACATGACCGCCGCCCAGCTTGCCGCCTTCGTGCTGACCCTGGCCGCGGCCTTCATCGTGCCGGGTCCGGCGATGCTGCTGGCGCTCAGGAACACGCTGACCGGCGGGTTGGGGGCGGGCATCGCCACCGGCACCGGGCTGGCGCTGGTCGCCGCCGGTTGGACCGCCGCGGCGCTGGCGGGGCTGGGCGCGCTGTTCGTGCTGGTGCCCTGGGCCTTTGCGGCGATGAAGCTGGCGGGGGCGCTGTACCTCCTGTGGATCGCCGTGCAGATCTGGCGCGACGCCGGCAGCCCGCTGGGTCAGGGCCCGTCGGACGGGCGGCGGCGCTGGAGCCGGGCTTTCGGGTCGGGGCTGCTGGTCAACCTCGCCAATCCGAAATCGGTGCTCTTTTCCGCTGCCGTGCTGGTGGTGATCTTCCCTGCCGGGCTGGGCCTTGGTGACGCGACGTTCGTCGTCACGGCCCATTTCCTGCTGGAGATCCTCGGCTATACGCTTCTGGCGCTGATCCTCTCGCGTCCTGCGGCGCGGGCGGCCTATCTCGGCGCCAAGCTCTGGATCGACCGGACCGCGGGGGCGGTGCTGGGCGCGCTGGGGCTGCGCCTGCTTCTGTCCCGCTGAAGGAGTTCCCGATGATCGACCGCCTGCCTCATGAGAAGGGTTTCCACGTCAGCTGGGACCAGCTGCACCGCGACGCGCGCGCGCTGGCCTGGCGCCTGCAGGGCCGCGGCCCGGACGATGGCAACTGGCGCGCGGTGGTGGCGATCACCCGGGGCGGCATGGCGCCCGCGATGATCGTCGCGCGCGAACTCGACATCCGCACCGTCGATACGATCAGCGTGAAATCCTACCATTCCGGCGGCGGTAAAGAGGACCAGCGGCGCGAGGCGCAGGTCATCAAGTCGCCCAATGCCGAGATGATGGGCGACGGCGAAGGCATTCTGGTCGTCGACGATCTGGTGGATACCGGCAAGACGCTGGAACTGGTGCGCAAGCTCTATCCCAAGGCGCATTTCGCCTGCGTCTATGCCAAGCCCGAGGGCGAGAAGCAGACCGACACCTTCATCACCGGCGTCAGCCAGGACACCTGGATCTTCTTCCCCTGGGACATGGCGCTGCAATACGTCGAACCCTTCCGCGGCCGCGACTGACCGGCACCACCCCGAACCCCGACCGAAAGGCCGGGGTTTTTCCTTGCCGTTCCCGCAGCTTGGCGCGAGACTGGCGGCGGAGGTGGCCATGTCCTTTCCCGAACTGACCTTTCACGGCGCGGCGCGCGGTGTCACCGGCTCGTGCTTCCGTCTCAAGACGGCCGCGGGCACGATCCTTGTCGATTGCGGCATGTTCCAAGGCTCGAAGACCGAGAAGGAGCTGAACTACCGCCCCTTCCCCTTCGACCCCACGGATATCGACGCCGTGGTCCTGACCCATGCCCATATCGACCATTCCGGGCTTCTGCCGAAGCTGGTGCATGATGGATTTCAGGGCGTGATCCATGCCACACGCGCGACGGTCGACCTCTGCGGGGTCATGCTGCCCGATTCCGCGCATATCCAGGCGCTGGAGGTGCAGCAGCTGAACCGCCGCCGTGCCCGCTGGCAGAAGGATGCGGTCACGCCGATCTATGACGGCGCCGATGTCGACCGGACCATGGCGCAGATGCGGGGCCATGATTACGGCGATTGGGTCGCGGTGCTGCCGGGGCTCAGGGCGCGGTTCTGGAACGCGGGGCATATGCTGGGCTCGGCCTCGGTCGAGCTGGAGGTGATGGTGCCTGGCCATCGCGAGCCGCTGGTTCTGTGCTTTTCGGGCGATATCGGCCCGGCCTTCAAGCTGCTGCATCCCGATCCCGCCGGGCCCCGGGGCGTCGATTACCTGATCTGCGAAAGCACCTATGGCGGCACCGACCGGCTCGGCGCCTCGGATGACGTGCGCCGCGCGATTCTGGGCGAAGAAGTGCGCGCCGCGATCCGCCCCGATGGCGTGCTGCTGATCCCCTCCTTCGCCGTCGAACGCGCGCAGGAGCTGATCGCCGATCTCACGCGGCTGATGGACGAGGGCGTGCTGCCGCCGATCCCGATCTATGTGGACAGTCCGCTGGCCGCCCGCGCGACCGAGGTCTTCAACCGCCACCGCCGCACGCTGGACAAGGGGGCGACCCTGGCCAAGGGGCTGCACAACCCGAACCTGCATTTCACCCAGGATGTCGAGGAGTCGAAGCGCCTCGATCAGGTCGAGGGCTTTCACATCGTCATCGCCGCCTCGGGCATGGCCGAGGCCGGACGCATCCGCCACCGCCTCAAGCGCTGGCTCTGGTCCGAGGCGGCGACAGTGCTCTTCGTCGGCTATCAGGCGCAGGGGACGCTGGGGCGGCTTCTGGTCGATGGCGCCAAGCAGGTGCGTATCCAGGGCGAGGGCTATGACGTCGCCGCCCGGATCCGGGTGATCGACCTCTATTCCGGCCATGCGGACGGGCCGGAACTGACCGCCTGGATCGCCGCCCGCGCGCCCGTCCGGCAGGCCCTGTTCCTGACCCATGGCGAGCCCCCGGCGATGGAGGCGCTGGCCCGGACCGAAGCCGAGGCGCTGGCCCCCCTGCCCGTCCTGCAACCGGCGCTGGACGCAAGCTACCTCCTGACGCCCAACGGGCCGCAGGAAGTGAGCGAGGGTCATGACCGCCCGGCCCCCCGCCTGCACCCGGCAGCGGTGGCCAATCTCGACTGGCACAACGACGTGTCGAAACTGTTCCTCGACCTCAACGAGGCGCTGTCGGGCGCCGGGGACGAAAAGGCGCGCGGCGTGCTGATCCGCCGCCTGCGCGCCGCGCTGGAGGACTGGCAGGCGGGCCACGGCGGCTGACTAGGCACCCTTCCGCGCATGGCCGCGCGGGCGGCTGGACGGCTTCCGCCTTCCTGCCCAGACTGCCGGGATGACTCGCTGGTTGGTGCTTCTTGCGGCCGTCGCCGCCCTCGTGCTGGGCCTCTGGCAGCTGTCCCGGGCGCGGGAGTTTCAGCTTTTCGGCCGGCTCGTCGCCCATGTGGAGACCGATCGCCCCCTGGTCGCGCTGACCTTCGATGACGGGCCGACGCCGGATTACACCGACCAGATCCTCGGCATCCTGGCCGGGCGCGGGGTGCGCGCCACCTTCTTCGTCACGGGCCGCGAGGCCAGCGAACACCCGGCCGAGACCGCCGCCCTGGTCGCCGCCGGTCACGCGCTGGGCAACCATTCCTGGAGCCATCAGCGCATGGTCCTGATGCGCCCGGCCGAGGTCGTCCAGGAACTGGCCCGCACCGATGACGCGATTCGGGCGGCGGGCTACGAGGGGCCGCTGCCCTTCCGCCCGCCCTATGGCAAGAAGCTGTTCTCGCTGCCCTGGGTGCTGGCGCAGCAGGACCGGCTGACGGTGATGTGGGATGTCGAACCCGACAGCGACCCCAACGCCGGGGCCGAACGCATCGCCCGCGCCGCCGTGGATCAGGCCCGGCCCGGCTCGATCATCCTGCTGCACGCCATGTATGACAGCCGCGCCGCCACCCGCGCCGCGCTGCCCGCCATCATCGACGGGCTGCGCGAGCGGGGTTTCCAGCTGGTCACCGTGCCCGACCTTCTGGCTGCGGGCGGCGTTGCGCCCGGCCCCGCCACACCCTAGTGTGCGCGCGACATCAAACACGGAGATTGAGATGCCCGCCCTCCATGACACCATCGACGCCGGCGGCCTCGAAGAATTCTCGGTCGTCTTCACCGACCGCTCGCTCAACCACATGTCCAAGCGCTTTCAGGGCGTGATGAAGGACATCTCGGCCACGATGAAAGAGGTCTACAACGGCTCGGCCGTGGCGCTGGTGCCCGGCGGCGGCACCTTCGCCATGGAATCGGTCGCGCGCCAGTTCGGCCGCGGCAAATGCCTGGTGGTCCGCAACGGACTCTTCAGCTTCCGCTGGAGCGCGATCTTCGACGCGGGCCATCTGAACGACGACACCGAGGTGATGAACGCCCGTCCCCAGGGCAACGAGACCGAGGCCCCCTTCGCCCCCGCCCCCATCGCCGAGGTCACCGCCCGGATCCTGTCGGAGAAACCCGAAGCGGTCTTCGCGCCCCATGTGGAGACTTCGGCCGGGATGATCCTGCCCGACGCCTATATCAAGGCGATGGCCGATGCCGCGCATGAAGTGGGCGCGCTGATGGTGCTGGATTGCATCGCCTCCGGCGCGGCCTGGGTCGACATGAAGGCGCTGGGCGTCGATGTGCTGGTCTCGGCCCCGCAAAAGGGCTGGAGCGCCTCGCCCTCGGCCGGGATCGTGGTGATGGGCGCGCGGGCCGAACAGCGGCTGGAAGCCACCACCTCGGACAGTTTCGCGCTCGACCTGAAGAAATGGCGCGCGATCATGAAGGCCTACGAGGACGGCGGCCACGCTTATCACGCGACCATGCCCACCGACGCGCTGGCGGGCTTCCGCGACGCGATGCTGGAGACGAAGGCGATGGGCTTCGATGCCGCCAAGGCCGCGCAATTCGCGCTGGGCAAGGGCGCGCGGGCGCTACTCGCCGCCTATGGCCACAAGCCGCTGGCGGCCGAGGGCTTCGGCGCCCCGGGCGTCGTGGTCTGCTACACCGACCGGCCCGAGCTGCAGAACGGCTCGGCCTTCGCCGCCGCCGGCTACCAGATCGCCGCGGGCGTGCCGCTGATGATCGGCGAAGGCGAGGGTTTTCGCACCTTCCGCATCGGCCTCTTCGGGCTCGACAAGCTGAAGGACGTCCCCGGCACGCTGGCCCGCCTCGACGCGGCGCTGAAAGCGGTCGCCTGAGGCGATGCGTCTGGCGCTGCTCACGGCGCTGGTGATGGTGGCCTTCGCGGCCAATTCGCTGCTGAACCGGGCAGCGGTCGGGGCAGGGCTCATCGAGGCCCTGCCCTTTGCCTTGATCCGCGTGGTGACGGGGGCCGCGGTCCTCTGGGCGATGACCCGGGTGCGGCCAGGGCGCGAGAACCTGCTGCCTGCGCTCTGGCTGACGCTCTATCTGCTGGGCTTCTCGCTGGCCTACCGGGCGCTCGACGCGGGCGTCGGCGCGCTGATCCTGTTCGCCGGGGTGCAGGTGACGATGCTGGCGGGGGCGGTGCTGGGGGGCGAGAAGCCCCCTGCGCGGCGCTTCGCCGGGGCGGGCGTGGCGCTGGTGGGGCTGGCGGCACTGCTGCTGCCCGGGACGGCGGCGGTGCCGGCGCTGACGCCCGCGCTGCTGATGGCAGCGGCGGCGCTGGGCTGGGGCCTCTATTCGCTGGCGGGACGCGGGGCCCGGGAACCTCTGCGCGCGACGGCGGGGAATTTCCTGCTGGCCGTGCCGCTGGTGGTCCTGGCCTGCCTGCCCGTCGGCTGGGGCGAAGCCAGCGTCCAGGGCGTGCTGTTGGCGGCGGTGTCGGGCGCGGTGACTTCGGGGCTGGGCTATGCGCTCTGGTACGCGGTCCTGCCCGGACTGGGCGCCGCCCGCGCCGCGGTGGCACAGCTGAGCGTGCCGGTGATCGCCCTGGGCGCCGGGGCAATGACCCTGGGCGAGCGGTTGAGCCCCGCCGCCTGGATGGCGTCGGCGCTGGTGCTGGCCGGAGTCGCGCTGGCCACACTGCCGGCACGGCGGCGAAGCAGGTAACAGAGGGGTTTCGCCCTCGTTGCCCGCTGTCGCGGGCGCCTCGGGCGACCAGCGGCGCGGCGCGCCGCCGCGCCGACGAAGGAAGGGGGGCTTTCTGCCCCCCTCTGCCCTGCGGGCATTCACCCCCCGAGGATATTTTAAGAACGAAGATTGCAGGTTAGCGTCCCCTTAACCTTCATCTTTGTTCTCCAAATATCCTCGGGGGTTTCTCAAGGG
>NZ_JAUCCQ010000007.1:0-88632 GCF_034676075.1 Pararhodobacter sp.
CGCGGTCGAAGAACACCGCCTGTTTCTGCCGCTCGTGCCGGTGCCGGTCCAGCCTCGTGGTGATCTTCACCACGCCGCCCGGCTCGAAATTCACGCCCTTGATGCCCTTGAGCCGCGGATCGCCCGCATCCGGCACGCCATTGACCAGCGCCAGATAGAGGCGCTCCACCGAATGCGCCTCGAATTGCGCGGCAAGGCCGTGATGCGCCCGGTCCGTCTTGGCCACGACCAGCAGGCCCGAGGTCTCCTTGTCGATGCGGTGGACGATGCCCGGCCGCTTCGCCCCGCCGATGCCCGAGAGCGTATCGCCGCAATGATGCAGCAGCGCGTTGACCAGCGTGCCGCGCGGCGTACCGGGGGCGGGATGCACCACCATGCCGGCGGGCTTGTCGATGACGATCAGCTCATCATCCTCATAAACCACGCTCAGGGGGATATCCTCGGGCCGTGCCTCCAGCTCGACCGCCGCCTCGATCTGCACGACGATCTCGTCGCCCTCGGCCACCTTGGCCTTCACATCGGTCAGCACCGCACCCGCGCGGCTGACCGCGCCCTCGGCGATCAGCTTCATTAGCCGCGAGCGCGAGAGCGACGCTTCTTCTGGCACATCGCGCGCCAAGGCCTTATCAAGGCGCTCGGGCGGGTTCGCGCCGATCACCACCACGAGTTCGAGGGCCTCGCCGTCCATGTCTTCCCCCGACAAGTCTTCTGATGACGACACGCCGCAACTCCCTGCCGATCTGCGTTTTCTGAAACTGCTGGTCACCACGCTGACCGCGGTGATGATCCTGGGGCTTCTAGCGATCGTCGGCCTGCTTGTCACGCGGCTGGGCAGCACCGCGCCCCTGCCCGCGCTGCCCGAGGCCGCCGAGCTGCCCGCAGGCGCCACCCCGGCCGCCGTCACCTTCGCCCGCGACTGGCTGGTCGTGGTGACGGAAACGGGTGAGATCCTGCTCTACCGGCCCGAGGGCGGCGCCCCGGTCAGCCGCACGACCCTGCCCTGAGCCCCTTCATTCTGCCTCAAATACGCAAGCCCGCTCACGGCTTGCGATAGGTCAGATACCGGGGCACCCGGCCCTCGCGCAGGGCCTTCTTCTCGTAGCGGGTCGAGATCCAGTCCGACCAGGGCTCGCCGCTGTCCGAGACGGGGACGAAACCGGCCTGCGGCACCTCTTCCCGGGTCTGGCGGGCGTAATCGGGGATGTCGGTGGCAACACGGAACTCGGCCCCCGGCGCGCAGGCGGCGAAGAGGGGCACCAGATGCTCCTGCGTGACGAAGCGGCGGCGGTGGTGGCGGGCTTTCGGCCAGGGATCAGGGTAGTTCAGGAAGACCTTGGAAAAGGCCCCGTCCGGCAGCACGTCGAAAAGGTCGCGCACATCGCCCGGATGCAGCAGCAGGTTCGGACAGGGATCCTCGGCCAGGAGGCCCAGCGCCATGGCCACGCCGTTGACGAAGGGCTCGCAGCCGATGATCCGCTGGTCGGGATAGGCCCGCGCCATCCCCGCCATATGCTCGCCGCCGCCGAAGCCCACTTCCAGCCACCAGGGCCCCTGCCCGGGCAGCGCCGCGTCCAGGTCCAGCGTCACCCTGTCCGGGTTCTCGTCGATCGAGACATTGCGCAGCCGCAGTTTCGGCAGCAGCTCGGACAGATAGCCGCGCTGGTTGGGGCGGAGCGTCTTGCCATGGACACGGCCATAGAAGTTGCGATGCGTCCTCAGCGCGGCGAGCGCGGGATGCGGCGGCAGGTCGGGCTTGGGGCTATCGGTCATGGCCGCGCTCCTACGCGGGGCGGGGCCGGAAGGTCAAGCGCCGAGCGTGCCCTCGTGCGGCCGAGTCAGGCGCGCTGGATCAGATAGAGCCCGAAGGCCATGCAGCCGATGCCTGCGCCCCGCATCAGGGTGATCGGCCGGACGATGGCGCCGAAGAGCCCGAACTGGTCGATGGCCGCAGCGCTGAGCATCTGGCCCATCAGCACGAAGAAGACCGCATTGCCGACCCCGAAGCGCGGCGCGATGAAGGTCACCGACAGCACGTAGAAGCAGACCAGGCAGCCCCCCAGGAACAGGTGCCAGGGCTGGCCCGGCAGCCGGGCGAAGCCTGCCGGTCCCTGGGTCAACAGCATCACCGCCAGCGCGCCGATCAGCGCCACGCAGAACAGCACCACCGCCGCCACGGTGGGCGAGGCGATGCGGGCGCCGAGCTGGGCGTTGAGCGCGGCCAGGATCGGGATGCCGACCCCGGCGGCCAGCATGAGCACCGCGTAGCGCAGGGTTTCGGGCATGGGATCCTCCGGCCGTGTCTGGTCGTGACGGTGGCGCAGGCCGCCGCCCGGCGCAAGCCCCCGCTACATCCGCATCCGCGCGCCCGTCGGGTCGAAGGGCGGCTCCAGCGCGATCATGGCCGGGCGGCGTTCGCCCATGATCTCGACCTCGAACAGGCCCGCCTCGCCCTGCCCGGCCAGCGCCGCCGGGACATAGCCCTGCGCCATCGACTTCTCGACGTAATGCGCATAACCGCCCGAGGTCACCCAGCCGACCACCCGCCACTCGCCATCGCGCGAGGGGTCGGGCTTCGTCACCTCCGCCCCTGCTGCGTCGAAGCGCGGCGCGCCATAGCCGTGGGGGGCGCCGATGGTGCCGTAATCCGTTTCGCCCACCTTGGCCCAGATCGGCTCATCCCCCATTACATCCGCCGTGCCCGCGTCGATCACCAGCGAGACGCGGCGCAGTTTCGGCCCCTCGTCGCGTTCGCGCGCAGCCGCCGCCCGGCCGATGAAATCCGGCTTCTGCAGCTTGATGAAACGGTCCATGGCGCCCTCAAAGGGGCCATAGATCGGGCGCAGTTCCGCGAACCAGGTCGGGAAGTTCTTCTCCAGCCGCATGGACAGCAGCGCCCGCATGCCGAAATCGACGATGCCGAACTCGGCCCCCGCCTCCTTGATCGCCGCATAGACCCGGCGCTGGGCCGCCGGTTTCATCCAGATCTCGTAGCCCAGATCGCCGGAATAGGTGATCCGGTTGATGAGGCACGGCGCCCCGGCCACGTCCATCTCGCGGAAATCCATGAAGCGGAAGGCTTCGTTCGAGACATCCTCGTCGACCAGCTTGGCCAGCACCTCGCGCGATTTCGGCCCGCAGACCGAGAGGCCCACGAGGTCCATGTGGAAGCGGCGCACCGTGACCGAGCCGTCCTTCGGCAGATGGCTCTCGAACCAGCGCATGTGATACTTGGAGGCGCCGAGCGAGCCCCAGATGAAGAACCGCCCCTCGCCCGCCTTGGCGATGGTGAAATCGCCGATCAGCTTGCCGTTGTCGTTCAGCATCGGCGTCAGCACCAGCCGCCCGGTCTTGGGCATGGTGTTGGTCATCAGATGGTCGAGCCAGGCCTCGGCCCCCGCGCCCGTCACCTCGTATTTGGCGAAGTTGGCGATTTCGGTGACGCCGACGCCTTCGCGCGTCGCCTTCACCTCGCGCGCGATGTGCTTGAAATCGTTGGAGCGGTGGAAGGAGGGGACATCATGAGCCTCCTCGGCCGAGGGCGCGAACCAGAGAGGCGTCTCCAGCCCCCAGCTGTCGCCCATCACCGCGTTCTGCGCGACCATCAGGTCGTAGAGCGGCGTGGTTTCGGCCGGGCGCGCGGCGGGCAGCTCCTCGTTCGGGAAGCGGATGGAGAAACGGCGGGAATAGTTCTCGCGCACCTTGGCGTTGGTGTAGCGCAGCGTCGCCCATTCGCCGTAGCGCGACACATCCATGCCGAAGACATCGTGGCCGGGATCGCCCTCGGTCATCCAATTGGCCAGCACCAGACCGACGCCGCCGCCCTGGCTGAAGCCGGCCATCACCGCGCAGGCCGACCAGAAGTTGGTCAGCCCCGGCACCGGGCCGACAAGCGGGTTTCCGTCGGGGGCAAAGGTGAAGGGGCCATTGATGACCTGCTTGATCCCGGCCCGTTCCACCGCCGGGAAATGGCGGAAACCCACTTCCAGCGAGGGGGCGATGCGGTCCAGATCCGGCGCCAGCAGTTCATGGCCGAAATCCCAGGGCGTGTTGACCGGCGACCAGGGTTTGCAGGCCTTCTCATAGGTGCCCAGCAGGGTGCCCTGCCGTTCCTGCCGCGTGTAGATCTCGCCCTTGAAGTCGATGACCCCAACCAGCTCGCGCCCGGTCGACTGGTTGAATTCGATCACCTCGGGCATCGCATCGGTCAGCAGATACATATGCTCCATGGCCAGAACCGGCAGTTCCAGCCCGACCATCCGCCCGACTTCCCGCGCCCAGAGGCCACCGGCGTTCACCACATGCTCGCAGGTGATCGCCCCGTTCTGGGTGTGCAGCGTCCAGGTCCCGTCCGGTGCCTGGGTGATGTCCTTGACCGGGTTGCGCAGCTCGATCTCGGCCCCCAGCACGCGCGCCGCCTTGGCATAGGCATGCGTGGTGCCCGAGGGATCCAGATGCCCCTCGACCGGGTCCCAGAGGGCGCCGACGAAATGCGACTCGTCCATCAGCGGGAACATCGCCTTGGCCTCGGAGGGCGTGATCAGCTCCGTCTCCATCCCCAGCGCCCGGCCCCGCGCGTGGGTCATGCGCAGGAAGTTCATCCGCTCGGGGCTGTCGGCCATCATCACCCCGCCGGTCAGGTGCAACCCGCAGGACTGACCCGAGATCTTCTCCAGCTCCTCATACAGAGACACCGTATAGGCCTGAAGCCGCGCCACGTTCGGGTCGCCGTTCAGCGTGTGAAAGCCCCCCGCCGCGTGCCAGCTGGAGCCCGAGGTCAGTTCCGAGCGCTCGATCAGCAGGATGTCCTTCCAGCCCGCCCGCGCCAGGTGGAACAGGACCGAGGCCCCGACCACGCCGCCGCCGATCACCACCGCCCTATAGCTTCTCGTCATGCGTCTTCTCCACCGGGGACCGGCAGGGCCCCGTTCTGCAACAGGATCTGTTTCATGGCCCGGGCGATGCCGGGATCGGTCGCGCGGCTGGTGACATAGGCGATGCCCTTGCGCTCGCCCGTCCAGCCGATGACCATGAGCTGCGATGCCGCCTCGGGCTCGAACCGCTGCGCCAGCGCCCAGGACCGGCAGTCGATCACCGCCAGATCCGCCCCGCCCGCGGCGATCATCCGCACGCTGGCCCGGTGGCTGCCGGATTCGACGCCCTCGCCCGCCAGACTGACCGGATCGGCGCCGAGGTCGGCCATCAGCCCGCGGTAGCCCGACATCGATTCCGTGTCGTTATAGGCAAAGCGGCGGCCTGCCAGCACACCCTCCGGGATCTCGGCCTTTGGCCCCCCGGGCAGGCCCGTCTCGGGCGCGATCCCACTATCCCGCCGCGCCACCAGGGCCGAGCGGTAATAGATCCCCCGCCCGCCCGGAAACCGCCCGTAATCGGGCTGCGCGAGGGGCAGCAGATAGTCGATCATGCCGACATCGAGCGGCCCCCAGCAGCATTGCCCGAAGATCAGCGCCGGATCGCGCCAATGATCGTTGAGGAAGCCGGGCCGGTCATCGGGCCGCGTCAGCGCCTCGGGCAGGTCGATCCCCGGGATCGCCGCCCGGAACGCCGCGCGCCAGCGGGCGTATTCGGCGTCGGTCTCGGCCCGCGCCTCGGGCCAATCGTACATCGGCAGGCTCGCCAGCGGCGCCGTCATGGCAGGGGCGCCTCGCGATGCAGGACCGGATGCACCACCGGCTCCTTGGCCCAGAGCCCCCAGCGCCGCCAAAGCGCCAGGTAATTCGGAAAGACATAGCCGCCGTTCATCGCCTGCCATTCCTCGCGCCGCTCCCGATAGAGCCGGGGCAGCGCGTACCAGGGGGCGGAGGGGGTCTTGTGATGCACGATATGCAGGTTGTTGTTGAGAAAGAGCCAGGCGAGCGGGCTGCGTTCGACGATGATGGTACGCCCCTCGGGCGTCTCATGCCACTGGTGTTCGGCGAAGGTGCGGATGGCGATCAGCGCCAGCCCCGGCCAGCAGACCGCCAGCAGGTACAGCCAGAGCGGAATGCCCATCGCCCAGACCAGCGCCAGCACCAGCACCAGGGCGGGCAGATGGATCGCCCAAGCCTGCCGCACGCCCGGCGCCCCGGCCCGGATCAGCCGCGCCTCATCGAGGAAGAAGGCCCCCGCCACCAGCCAGGGCCCCAGCAGCATGCGCCCCAAGAGCGTGTTGTTCGCGGCCAGCAGACGCTTCAGCACCTCGGGCAGCTGATCGTAGTGCCAGCGCGCCCGGTAATAGGATTCCGGGTCGTCGAAGGGATCGGTCAGCCGCTCGTCATGGTGATGCGCCAGATGCGTGGCCTTGTAGCGGCGATAGGGATAGGCCAGCGACAGGGGCAGCGTCACCAGCGCCTCGTTGACCAGACGCTTGCGGGTCGGATGACCATGCAGGCATTCATGCACCAGCGAGGAATGCAGCGCCGCCATCACCGCCATCACCGCCAGCGCCAGCGGCGGCGCCACGGGATACAGCGCGAACCCCGCCACGGCCCAGAGCCCGTAGCATAATCCGATCAATCCCAGGGTGGGCCATTCAAGACGCATCATCTTCTCCGATCATGCCGCCAGTCCCTTGCATTCTCGTTGAAAGCGGCGCTGCGGCAAGGCGCGTTTGCACGGCACGATGATCTCGGATTGACGCCTTTGCCCCCACATGTTTACTAAAGTCAACAAATGAGGGGCCAGACCATGGGCAAACGCGAAACCGCCTCGCTGTTCCGGATCCGGCTCCAGCAATTGCAGGCGGGATCGGGCCTCACGCAATCGGCCTTCGCGCAGGAGATCGGCATCGACCGCTCGGCGCTGTCGCAGCTGACCTCAGGCCAGAACCCGCGCCTGCCCCGGGCCGAAACGCTGATCGCGCTGGCCGCGCGGTTCAATGTCTCGGCCGATTGGCTGCTGGGCCTGACCGAGGACCGGGGGCTGACCACGCAGGTGCTGAACGCGGTCGAAACGGAACAGGCGCTGGACGAGGAAAACCGCACGGCGATGGAACGCTGGCACCACGAGGCGACCGGCCAGAAGGTGCGCTACGTGCCCGCCTGGCTGCCCGACCTGATGCGGACCCAGGCGGTGATCGCCTGGCAGGCCTCGGCCAGCGAACAGGAACGCCGCCGCCTGCAACGCCAGACCGACCGCCGGTTGCATGTCTCGCGCATGCCCGAATCCGACATCGAGATGTGCATGCCCCTGCAATCCTTGCAGATCTTCGCCGAAGGCGCCGGCAATTGGCGCGGGCTCGCGGCCGAGGCGCGGCGCGAGCAGCTCGCCCATATCGCGGCGACGGTCGAGGAACTCTACCCCGCCTTCCGCATGTACCTGTTTGACGGCCGCAAACGCTTCGCCCCGCCGATGACCATCTTCGGCTACCAGCGCGCCGCGGTCTATACCGGCGAGACCTACCTGCTGATCCGCTCGAAGGCGCTGATCCGCGACCTGGCGCAGGGTTTCGACGCCCATATCCGCCACGCCGCGATCCACGCCCATGAAGCCGCCGCCTATGTCCGGTCGTTGCGCGTGAGCTGAGGGCAAAGGAAGGGGGGCCGTCTGCCCCCCTCTTGGCCTGCGGCCAATTCACCCCCCGAGGATATTTGACGAACGAAGATGGGCGTTAGGGCTTTCTTAACCTGCATCTTTGTTCTTCAAATATCCTGCGGGGGGTCCGGGGGGTGCAAAACCCCCCGGCCTTGCCACCGGCGGGCGGCGGCGCGTTGAGCGACCGAACACCACAGGGACGCTGACAAGACTGCGCTTGCCGGGGCGCCGGGCGCGGCTCTAGGCTTCGGTCCAGTCATGGCGGAGTGCATCATGGGCGACGAGAGCGCGGGGCGCAGGCGGCGGAGCGGCGGGCGCGAGGGCAATGCGCGCAGGGTGAGCGGCTTTCACCTCGAACAGATGCCCTGGCGGATCCCGAAGAACCCCGACCGGCCGACCGAACCCGTCAATCCCGAGGGGGTGCTGGCCATCCACAAGGGCGCCATGCGCATCCTGTCCGAGATCGGCATCGAATTCCTCAACGACGAGGCTCTGGCGCTTTTCCGGCAGGCGGGCTGCCGGGTCGAGGGCCAGAACGTCCGGATGGATGAGGATTTCGTCATGGAGATGGTGCGCCGGGCGCCCCCCTCCTTCACCATCACGCCCCGCAACCCGGACCGGCAGGTGACCATCGGCGACGGCCATATGGTCTTCGTCAATGTCTCCAGCCCGCCGAATTCCTGGGACCTCGTGCGTGGCAAGCGGCCCGGCGATTTCGAGACCTTCCGCGATTTCATGAAGCTGACGCAGGTCTTCAACTGCATCCATATCGCCGGGGGCTATCCGGTCGAGCCGATCGACATCCACCCCTCGGTCCGCCATCTCGATTGCCTGTTCGAGAAGCTCACGCTCACCGACAAGGTCTGCCACGCCTATTCGCTGGGGCGCGAGCGGGTCGAGGATGTGATGGAGATGGTGCGCATCGCCGGCGGCCTCAGCCATGCCGAGTTCGAGGCGAGCCCCCGGATGTACACCAACATCAATTCGGTCAGCCCGCTGAAGCATGATTTCCCGATGATCGACGGCGCGCTCAGGCTCGCGCGCCGTGGTCAGCCGGTGGTCGTGACGCCCTTCACCCTGGCGGGGGCGATGGCGCCGGTCACCATGGCGGGCGCGGTGGCGCTGAGTATCGCCGAGGGGCTCGCCGCCGTGGCCCTCCTGCAATACGTGGCGCCGGGCTGTCCGGTGGCCATCGGCACCTTCACCTCGAACGTGGACATGCGGACCGGCGCGCCGGCCTTCGGCACGCCCGAATACATGCGGGCCACGCAGATCACCGGGCAGCTGGCGCGGTTCTATGGCCTGCCGCTCCGGTCCTCGGGCGTCTGCACGGCCAATGTGCCGGACGGTCAGGCGATGTGGGAGACGTCGAACTCCCTCTGGGCCGCGGTCCAGTCCGGCACCAACATGGTCTATCACGCGGCGGGCTGGCTGGAGGGCGGGCTGATCGCCAGCCCCGAGAAATTCGTCATGGATTGCGAAGTCCTGCAGATGATCCAGCGCTACATGGAGCCCGAGACCTTCGCCACCGACCCCGATGCCATCGCCTTCGACGCGGTGCGGGAGGTCGGCGCCGGGGGCCATTACTTCGGCTGCGCCCATACCCAGGCGCGCTATCAGACGGCCTTCTACAACCCCATCGCCAGCGACTGGCGGAATTACGAGGCCTGGGCCCAGGACGGTGCCGTCGAAAGCCCCGAGCGCGCGCATCGCATCGCCCGGGGCCTGATCGACGGGTTCGAGGCCCCGCCGATGGATCCGGCGATCCGCGAGGAGCTGGCGGCCTTCGTCGCCCGCCGCAAGGAAGAGGGCGGCGCGCCGACCGATTTCTGAGCCGCCCGCTCATCCCTGCCTGAGAATTCCTCACGCCGCCCGCGGCCGCCTTGGCGGCATGATGCGGCGATGCCAGAGGGAGGATCATCATGCAGATCGGAGAGGCCGTGCCGGAGGAAATCGCCACCCGGGCGCGCGAGAGTTTTGCCCGTCAGGGGCTGATGGCGCATCTTGGGGCCGAGATCACCGAGGTCCGCGCGGGGCTCGTCACCCTGCGCCTGCCGTTCCGGCCCGAGCTGACCCAGCAGCACGGCTACTTTCACGCGGGCGGCACCTCGGCCATCGCCGACAGCGCCGGGGGCTATGCCGGGTTCACCCTGTTTCCCGAGGGGAGTTCGGTCCTGACCGTCGAGTTCAAGCTGAACCTGCTGAGCCCGGCGCAGGGCGCGTTTCTGGAGGCGACCGGCCGGGTGATCCGCCACGGGCGCACGCTGACCATCTGCCAGCTCGATGTCTGGGGGGTGGAGGGCGCGCGGCGGCGGAATGTGGCGACCGGGTTGCAGAGCCTGATCTGCCTGCATGACCGGCCCGACAGCCCTGCGGCCGGTTAGAAGAGATCCTCGCGGCGCAGGGGCGGGATCGGGGTGAAGATCGGCAGGCTCTGGCGGTCGAGACCCAGCGCCCGCAGCGCCGCATCCTCGCGCAGGTAGAAGGCGCGATGGCGGGGCGGCAGGAGGGAAGGGTGCCGTGCCCCTGCCCTGCGGTCCTCGTCTTCCGCCCTGTCTTGCCGCTGCATCGCCGCCTCCGCTGTCGCCCGGACAGCATGCCCCGGCACAAGGCGCAGGCGAATTTCCGATCCTTCAGCGGGGGTTGAGAAATCCTCGGGCCCCGGGGGCGGGCGAAATCCTCAGTTCCGCACGAGGATTCCTCAATTGTGCAGGGCCACGCCACGCGGGCAAAACGCGGGTGACACCTCGCCCAAGGAAGCCCGGCCCATGACCACCCCAGACCAGCCCCCCACCGCCCGGCGCGCCAGCCCGGCCAACCATTACCCCTGGGGCAATGGCTGCGACGGCTGGCGGCTGGTCGAGGACCGCGCCCTGTCGCTGCGCGAGGAGCGGCTGCCGCCGGGCGGGGCCGAGGCGCCGCATCTGCACCGGGTCGCGCGGCAGATCTTCTACGTGCTGGCGGGCGAGCTGAGCATCGCCGTGCCCGGCACCCTCCTGCGCGCCGGGGCGGGCGAGGCGCTGGAAATCCCGCCGGGGCTGCCGCATCTGGTCCGCAATGCCGGGTCGCAGGATCTGCGGATCCTGCTGGTGTCGGCCCCCGACACGATCGGTGACCGCTACCCGGTGGAGGCGCCCCTGCCCTGACCGGCGCTCAGGTCCGGTCAGGCCGAACGGTCGAGCAGGTCCAGCACGAAATCCACCCGCTCCGCGACCGGGGCCAGCGGCAGGGGAAGCAGGTCGTAGCCCGCCTCGGCATAGGCCTGTTCCATCGCCTGCGCCGTGGCGACCGCCTCGTCGAAATCCTGCCCGCGGTCTTCGTCCTGTTCGAAGATCTCGGCCCAGGGCGGAGCCAGCAGCACCGTCGGGTGATACCGGTAGAGCCGCGCCGCGCGGGTGACATGGACAGGCACATGGCCCTCGTAGAGGCTGAGATAGCCGATCACGTCGGGAATGCCGCGGTCGAAGAACACCGGCCCCTCGACCGCCTGCGCCGCCTGCCACGAGCGCATCTCCCAGCCCAGCATCAGCTCGGCAAAGAGGCGACGGTCCTGCCCGTGCCAGCCTGTGCCGCCGATGCGGATCTGGTCGCGGATGATGGCGCGCCCGGCCTCGGGCATGGTCGCGAGCCCTGCCTCGGCCAGCGCCGCCAGAAGGGTTGTCTTGCCCGATCCCGGCCCGCCGGTAAGAACGAAAAGCCGTGCGTTCATGGTCTTCCTGTCAGTCGTGAGGGCGCGGGGTGACGATCCGTCCCGGGGCGCCCGGCGGCAGCGCGCCCGCCAGCAGCCAGTGGGCGGCGAGGGGCCAGAGACTGCCCTCGAACCGGTTGTGGAAAAAGGCGAAATGGCCGATCTCGGGCACGGCGATATCGGCCGGAGCGATGCGCCAATGGGTCCGCTCGGCGCCGGTGTAATAGCCCAGCAGTCGCTCGGCCGCGGCTTCGGTGCAGAAGGGATCGTCGGTCAGGCCGATGGCCAGCAGCCGCGCCCGCGTCGCCCCATGGCGCCGGGCCAGCGCGGCCCGGTCCAGCGTCGTCAGCACGCTCTGCTCGAAGCGCGGGCCCATGCCGCTCCAGTCGCGAACCACGCCGCGCGGCACATCCTCCAGCCAGCCGAGCCGCGCGCCGGGGAAATAGCCCATCGCCCAGGTCACCGCGGGCATGAATAGGTGCCATTTCAGATACATGCCGCGCCGCTGGTCGGGGGCGAAATCCCGCCAATAGGCGAATTGCGCTCCGACCGTGACCACCCGCTCCAGCCGCACGGCGCTGTCGGCCAGCCCCAGGGCGAAGCCGCCGATGGAATGCCCCACCGCCGACAGCGGCCGGTCGGGCCAGCGATGGGCGGCATAGGCCAGCACCGCCTCGGCATCGAGGACGCCCCAGTCGACCCAGCCCGCGGGCAGCTGTCGCAGAGGGGTCGAGCGTGACTCGCCGATGCCGCGGTAATCGAAGGTGAGAACCGTGGCACCCTGCGCCGCGAGCCAAGCCGCAAAGCGCGCGTAATAGCGCGCGCGCACCGCGGTCGCGGCGTGGATCACCACCACCGGCCCGCCGTCGCCCTGCCAGATCGCGCCGCGGATCGGATAGCCATCCGCGGCCCGGACCTCGAACCGCTCTTCGGCGATCGCTGGCCTTGTCTCTTGTGCTGATGTCCGCATGGGCCTTCGCTTCCGACGCTTCCCCCGGACCGTCGCTCAGATCCCGGGGGCGGCCAAGTGACCTTTTCTAAAAGACGGCTGAGGGCAATTCAATTGCGGGGCGGGCGGCTTTCAGCGCTTTCTGCGGGTCAGGAGGCACCCATGACCCACGCGCTGACACCCCCCGCCCCCCTTGTCCGCCTTGACGCTCTGCCGCTCTCGCCCCAGACCCATGGCAGCCAGTTTGCCGCCGCCACGGCCGCCATCGCCGCCCCGCTCGGCGCCACGCATCTGGGCGCCCGGCTGGTCGAGGTGCCGCCGGGCAAGGCCGCCTGGCCCTTCCACGCCCATCACGCCAATGACGAGATCTTCGTGATCCTCTCGGGCACCGGCACGCTGCGTTTCGGGACCGAGCGGCATCCCGTCGGGCCGGGCAGCGTCGCGGTCTGCCCGGCGGGCGGGGCCGAAACGGCGCATCAGCTGATCGCCAGCGGGAGCGAGCCGCTGCGCTATCTCGCCATCAGTTCCATGCGCGAGCCCGATGTGATGGAATACCCCGACAGCGGCAAGATCACCGTCTTCGCGGGCGCTGCCCCCGGGGGTGACAAGGCGCGGCGCCGGGTGTCGGCCTCGTTTCGCACGCGCGATGCGGTGGATTACTGGGAGGGGGAGGAGGCGTGAGCGCCCTTGAATTCTGGTTCGATTTCTCCTCGGGCTACGCTTTCTTCGCCGCGCAGGAGGTCGAGGGGCTGGCCGCGCGGCTGGGCCGCCCGCTGCTGTGGCGGCCCTTTCTGCTAGGCGCGGCCTACAAGGTCACGGGGGCGCGCGGGCTCTCGGCCACGCCGCTGAAACGCGACTATGCCCGGCGCGACTGGGCACGGATCGCCCGGCAGAAGGGCCTGCGCTTCACCCTGCCCGCCGGGCACCCGCTGATCGCCCTGCCCGCCACCCGCGCCTTCTACTGGATCGAGGACCAGCGCCCCGACCAAGCCCCCGCCTTCGCCCGCCGCGTCTTTGCCGCCTATTACGGCGAGGGGCTGGACACCGCCTCAGCGGCAGACATCGCCGCGCTGGCGTCGGACTTCGGGCTCGAGGCCGAGGCCCTGCTGGCGGGGATCGCCGATCCCGCGCTGAAAGACCGCGTGCGGCGGATCGGCGAGGAGGCGGTGGCGCGCGGCGTCTTCGGCTCGCCCTTCTTCATCCTCGACGGGGAACCGTTCTGGGGCTGGGACCGCATGGCGATGCTGGAGGAATGGGGCCGGAGCGGCGGATGGTAGAGGCCACTACCCTGCGGGCGCTGACACCCGAGGATGCCCCGGCGCTGGCCCGGCTGATGAGCGCCTATCGCGCGGCGATGCCGGACGGGTCCGGCCTGCCGGTGACGTACCGGGAGGCCCGCGCGCTGATCGCCCGGGCCGGGGAGGATGCCGGTCTCCTGCTCCTCGGCGCCCGATCGGAGGGCCGGCTCTGTGCCTTCGCCCTCGCCTTCGACCTGCCCGAGGTCATCGCCGGAGGCCGCGCCGGACAGCTCGACGACCTCTTCGTCACGCCCGAGGCCCGGGGCAAGGGCCTTGCCCGGGCCTTGATCGCGGAACTCGCCGGGATCGGCCGGACCCGCGGCTGGAGCCACCTGCGCTGGCTGGTGCCGCGCGACAACCTGCGGGCCAAACGGCTCTATGCGGCCATTGCCGAGCCTGCGCCCTGGGACAGTTTCCGCCTTGCCCTGCGGGATCAGCCCGCCGCCTCGTCCGGCTGAAAGATCTGCTCGATCGGCAGGGCGAAAAGCCCGGCCAGCCGGAAGGCCAGCGGCAGGCTCGGGTCATAGCGGCCGCGTTCCAGCGCGTTGACCGTCTGGCGCGAGACATCGAGCCGCTGGGCCAGATCCGATTGCGACCAGCCCCGCGCCTGCCGCAGCTCGGTGATGCGGTTTCTCATCCGAGGCGGAAGCGGCCGACCAGCACGCCCACCACCCAGAGCCCGGCCATGACCGGCCAGACCGCGAACATCGACAGCCGCGGCAGGCCGACGCCTTCCAGGAACCCGTAGCCGAAGGTCAGAAGCGCCGTGCCCGCGAAGGCCAGCGCCAGCGCCTCGACCTGCAGCTTGCGCTGCATCTCGTCCATGCGGCGGATCATGCGGATGATGACGACACAGAGGAAGATCGCGGGCAGCATCGGCGCCAGCGACAGCAGGATCTGCATCCCCTCGCCCGCCGTATCCCCGGCCAGCAGCCGTTGCGACAGCCCCAGCATCCCGACATAGGCGCAGAGCCCCAGTATCATCGCCCCGAAACCGCGCATCGCCTTTCCTCCTGTAAAGCTCCCTTTACAAGCACCCTGCCGCCCTGACGCCAGACTGTCAAGCACCCTTTACACCCCGATCAGCCCAGCGGCAGCCGGTAGCGCCGGGCGGGATCGGGCTCGGCGATCCGGTCGTAGAGCCGCTGCGCGGCGTGGTTGTCGGCCTCGGTCTCCCATTCGATCCGGCGCCAGCCCGCCGCCCGACCTTCGACCGCCAGATGGGCGATCAGCCGCTCGCCCAGCCCCTGACGCCGGGCGAAGGGCGCGATCCAGAGGTCTTCCAGAAGCGCCACGTGACCGGCGCTGAACGTGTGCCACCGCAGCACCACATGGGCGAGGCCCGCGGGCCGCCCCCCGACCCGGATCAGCCAGCCCCAGAGCGGCGCCTCCGGGTCCAGCAGCCGCTGCCAGATCACCGGCAGGTCGGACCAGGCGACCTCGGGCGCCCGGAAATGCCGCAGATTGTCCTGCCAGAGCGTTTCCCAATCGGCGCGATCCGCCGCGGCAAGGCGCCCGATCTCGATGCTTTCCATGGCCATTCAGGCCCCTCCTGTCGTCTGCCCGGCCAGATTCCGCTCGGCCGCCGAGGCCTCGACCATCCAGCGGCTCAGGTTGCGGACCCGCCGGTCGCGGGCCAGCGCCTCGGGGTAGACGAGGTAATAGCCGCCCCCGGTCCCGACCCGATGCGCGAACAGCGGCATGAGCCGCCCGGCGCCCACGTCGAAGGCCGCGATCTCGGCCCCGGCCAGCGCCACGCCCGCCCCGTCCATCGCCGCGCGCAGGGCCAGCCCCGCGCTGTCGACCATCATCACCGCCTGCGGCCGGATCGGGCCGCCCGGCAGCGTGGCATTCCAGCGGGCGTAATTCTCCTTGCGATGCACGGACAGGAACAGCGTCATGCCGCTGATCCGCGCCCGCATCGCCGCCGGATCACCGCCGCCGAGCGAAGGCGCGCCGAAAAGGCCCACGGTTTCGGGAAACAGCAGATCCGCGCGCAACCCCTCCCACTGCCCCTGCCCATGGCGCACCGCCGCATCGGCGACCCCGGCCGCAAGGTCCACCGCCTCCTGCGTGGTGGAGATCAGCAGGTCGAAGCCGTTACGCTCGAACGGGTAGCGGGTCAGCCGGGGCGAGAACCAATGCGCGGCGAAGGTGGGCAGCATCGACAGCCGCAGCGGCCCGGTATTGCGGTCCTGCTTCAGCCCGCCCACCGCCTCGATGATCCGGGTGAAACCGTCGGTCAGATCGGGGGCCAGCCGGGCGCCCGCCTCGGTCAGTTCCAGCGCCGGGCCGACCCGGCGCATCAGCGTCAGACCCAGCGCATCCTCCAGCCCCCGCAGTTGATGGCTGACCGCCGAGGGCGTCACCCCCAGTTCCAGCGCCGCCTCCTTGATCGACAGATGACGCGCCGCCGCCTCAAAGGCGCGCAGCGCGTTCAAGGGAACGGTCAATCGTTGGGGTCCGGGTCTATCCATGCATCCTCGCACCCGGCACTATCGCCGATCCGGGGCGGGAAGCGAACCGGGCTTTCTCAGCCGCGCGTGAAAAAGGCTCACTCGCCAGCGCCATCTCCTGCCCCGAGACTGGCGCCAGACCCGCAACCGAGGGAGCGCCCGCATGCCCACCGACGCCGCAACCGCCCCCCGGGCCGAGTCCTGCGGCCCGGTCTGGATCGACGGTTCCCTGAGGGCCGCGGCCGAGGTGCGATTGCCGCTGCTCACCCATTCCCTGCACCATGGCGACGCGGTGTTTGAGGGGATCCGCGCCTATGACGGCCGCCTGTTTCTGGGGCGCGAGCATCTCCGGCGGCTCGGCCGCTCCGCCCAACGGCTCGGCTACACACTGCCCTGGCGGGTCGAGGATCTGCTGGCCGCGGCCGCCGCCGTCCTCTGGGCCGGGGGGCTGACGGACGCCTATCTGCGGCCGGTCGTCTGGCGGGGCGAGGAAGGGTTCAGCCACTCGGGCCGGGGATGCCGGGTGCATACCGCCATCGCCGCCTGCCACCTGCCCCCGCAGGTCGAGGGGTTGCGCCTGGTCCTGTCGGACTGGCGGCGGCCCGGGCCTGACATGGCTCCAACCCAGGCGAAATGCGCGGGGCTCGACCTGACCGCCAGCCTGTCGCGCGCCGCAGCCCTGCGCAGCGGGCATGACGACGCACTGATGCTGGACGGCGCGGGCCGGATCGCGGGGACCACGGCCGCCAATATCGTGCTGGTGCGGGGCGGCACGCTTCACTCGCCCGAGCCCGTCTCCGTCCTCGACAGCCTGACCAAGCGGCATGTCTTCGCGCTGGCCCGGACCCTCGGCCTGCCGGTCCAGGAGGGGCCGGTCACCCTCGCCGATCTGGAGGCGGCAGAGGAAGTCTTCGTCACCGGCACCCTGGTCGAACTCTGCCCGGTCCTCTCGCTCGACCGCCCCGGCGGGCACTATATCTGGCCCAAGGGGCCGGTCACCGCCGCGCTGCGCAGCGCCTTCGAGGCCTCGACCCGGGTTCAGGCGTAATGCCAGACCAGCACCAGACCCAGACAGACAACGACCACCCGCAGCACCTGCGGATTGACGCGCCGCGCCAGCCTGCCACCGAGGACGCCGCCCAGCGCCGCGCCCAGAAAGACCAGCGCCGCCGGTCCCCAGGCCACCGCGCCGCCCAGCGCGAAGATCAGCACCGCGATGCTGGTCGCGAGGGTCGCCAGCGCGTTCTTCACCACGTTCTGCCGCCGCAGATCGCCGCCGCCCGTCACCACCAGCAAGGCCAGCAGCAGCACGCCCAGCCCGGCGCCGAAATAGCCGCCATAGAGCGCCACAACCCCCTCGGCGATGCCCGCGACGCGGGGCGGCACCCGCGCCTGCCGCCGGGCCAGCCAGCCATTGACCACCGGCCCCAGGGCAAAGAGCAGCGTCGCGAACAGCAGCAGCCACGGGATCAGCCGCCGGAACAGCGCATCGCCCGAGACCAGCAGCAGCCCCGCGCCCAGGGCCGAGGCCAGCGTGAAGACCGCCACCCGCCCGGGCCGCGCCAGCAACTCCTGCCTGAGCAGCGCGCCCTCGCCGATCAGGCTAGCGGCATGGCCGGGCCAGATCGCCAGCGCGCTGGTCGCCCCGGCCGAGACCGGCGGCAGGCCCACTGCCAGCAGCGCCGGGAAGGTGAAGAACGTGCCCCCGCCCGCAATCGCGTTGCAAAGACCGCCCAGCAGCCCCGCCCCCGCCAGCAACGCCATCTCCGTGATCTGCATGCCTTCCTCCGCCATTCTGTCGCGCGATCCTGACACGGGGGCTGGAAAAATGTATCGCGGCGGTGTCGGGTGATGTCGTGGAGGTGCCAGAATGCAGCAGGACGCAAGGGGCGGCTATGTCGAGGACGGCAGCCCGGTGATCGGCATCATTACCGGCTTCACCCCCGCCACCATGCCCGAAGCCCATGCCCATCAGCGCGGCCAGCTGGCCTGGTGCCCCGACCGGCCGGTGACGGTCGAGACCGGGCGCGCGCTGCATCTGGTCTCGCCCGGGACGGCGATCTGGCTGCCGCCCGGCCATCGCCACCGGATCCGGGCTGTGGGCCCGCGGCAATCGGTCAACCTCTACGCCCTGCCGGACGCCGCACCGCTGCCCTCGCGGCCCGCCCCCTTCCGGCTGGCGGCGCTGGAGCGGGAACTCTTCCGCAGCCTCGCCGGCGCCTCGCGTGCCGAGCGGCGCGACGCGGCCTTCGCGCGGATGGCGGCGGTGCTCTGGGACCGGCTCGACCGTCCCGCTGGTGCGACCGCCCTGCCCCTGCCCGCCGATCCCCGGCTGCGCCGCATCGCGCTGGCGCATCTGGAGGGCGACGACCGCCCGCTCGATGCCTGGGCCGAGGCGCTGGCGCTGTCCCGCCGCAGCCTGCAACGGCTGGTCACGCGCGAGACCGGGCAGAACTGGGCGACATGGATGCGCGATCTGCGGCTCTCGCGGGCCATCGCCCCGCTGATGGCGGGCCAGAGCGTCCAGTCTGCCGCCCATGCCGCGGGCTATGCCACCGCCAGCGGCTTCGTCGCCGCCTTTCGCGCCGCGCATGGGATCACCCCCGGTCAGGTGCAGCGCCGTCTGGAGGCCTGACCTCAGCCCGCCCGCCGCTCCAGCACCAGCCGCAGCGCAAAGGCGATCAGCACGCTGCCGGTCACCGCATCGAGGATCCGCGGCAGACGCGGCCCGCCCAGCGCCCGCTGGAACGGGATGGTCGCGGCGGTGATCGCGGCGAAGAACGCCAGCCCCATCGCCGCGTGGATCCCCGCCAGGAGCACGCTGAACGGCACCACCGGCACGCCTGCGGGCAGGAATTGCGGCAGGAAGCTGAGGTAGAAGACCCCGACCTTGGGGTTGAGCAGATTGGTCATCACGCCCCGCAGGAACCAGTTGGGCGCCACCGGGGCCGCGACCTTCGGCAGGCCCGGCATTTGCGGCCGTGCCGCCGAGCGCAGCATGCCCAGCCCCAGCCAGATCAGATAGGCCGCGCCCGCCAGTTGCAGCACCCGGTAGGCAAGTTCCGAGACGGCCAGCACCGCCCCCAGCCCCAGCGCCGCGATCAGGCCCCAGACCAGAACCCCGGTCACCACACCCGCCCCCGCCAGCATCGCCCGGCGCGGCCCCTCGACCGCCGCCGTGCGCAGGACCAGCGCGGTGTCCAGCCCCGGGGTGACGGTCAGAAGCGCCGCCGCCAGCGAAAAGCCCAACAATGCCGTAGTGATATCCATGCCTTACGCTCCGATCTCCTGCAGGAAGGCCGCGAGGATCGCCTGCCCCTCGGGCCACTCGCCCAGCTTTGCCGCGCCGTTCAGATGACCGCGCGCCCCAAGGCGCAGCGCCCGGGCGCCCTGCGTCTCGGCCCAGCCTATCGCCTTACCCGCCGGATCATAGGGATCATCCGCGCTGGCCACCGCCAGAACCGCCTGCGCGCCGAAGCCCGCCCCGGGCAGCAGGCCAAAGGCGCGGGCCGCGGCCGGAAAGGAGGGGCCTTCGGGATCGGGCACCGCCACCAGAAAGGCCGCGGCGACGGGCAGCACCGAGGCCGCGCGCCACTGGGCGAAGAGCAGGCAGCCCAGCGAATGGCAGATCAACACCGGCGGCCGGGGGGCGGCCACAACCGCGCGTTCCAGCGCCGCGATCCAGTCGCCAAGCTCCGGCTGGTCCCAGGATCGCGGCGCAAGGCGGCTCGTCCCGGGCCAGAGCCCCTGCCAGAGGCTTTGCCAATGTTCCGGCCCCGACCCGCCGATCCCCGGCACCATGACGAACCTTTGCTGCATGAGTCGCTCCTGACCATCGCCTGCCCCGCAGCCTCGCCGCCCCCGGCCGCGCGGGGAATGGCGAATCATCGGAATTTGCGCCAATCTGCCGATGATTTAACGGATCTGGAGGCAGTTCATGCCCCCCCATGACCTCGACCGCCTGGATATCGCCATTCTGGAGGCGCTGCAGGACAACGCCCGCACCCCGCTTTCCGAGATCGGGCGCCGCATCGGCCTGTCGCAACCGGCCATCTCGGAACGGGTGAAACGGCTGGAGGAGCGCGGCATCATCGCGGGGTATGCCGCGCGGCTCGACCCGGCGGCACTGGGGCTCGGCATGATGGCGATCATCCGGCTGAAAACCACGCATGAGCATATCCAGCCCGCGCTTCGCGCCTTCGCCCAGATGCCGCATGTGATCGAGGTTCACCGCCTGACCGGCGAGGATTGCTTCCTGCTCAAGCTGCTGGTTCCGACCCCGGGCCAGCTGGAAAGCATCGTCGACACCATCGCCCGTTTCGGCGCGGTCACCACCTCGCTGGTCCTGCGCTCGGAACCCGTGAAGCCCTTGGGCAAGGCGCTGCTGGGATGACAGGTGCCCGGCTCAGCGCTGTTCGTCGGCGATGAAACGCGCCACCGCCTCCTTGTTGCCGGGGTCGATCAGCCGCTCGCCATCGGCCACAAGATCGGCGAGGCTCTGCGCCCGCAACGCCGTGCGCCAGGCCTGTTCGGCGCCCAGCATCCGGGTCTTGATGAAGCAATCGGATTTGTAGACGCAGGGATCCTGCGCCTTGCCGGGTCCCCGGCGGCGGATCTCGCGGCACAGGAAGGCGGGTTCAGCCCCATCAATCGCCTCGACGATATCGAGAAGGGTGATCTGCCCCGGCTCCCGCGCCAGCCGATAGCCGCCCCGGGGGCCGGGCACCGCCTCGACCACCCCCGCCGCCGCCAGCGCCCGCAGATGCTTCAGCAGATAGGATTCCGAGACGCCGTGCAGCGTGGCTAGGCTGCGGCCGGTCAGCACCTTCCCCTCGGGCACGGCAGCCAGCACCAGCGCCGAATGCAGCGCCGCCTCGACCCCGTCGCTCATCTTGCGCATCCGACCCTCGCTTTCGGCCCCCAATCATGGATATATATTATCCATGATTCGACGCAACCCAAGGAGAAACCGCATGTCAGCCCGGATGAGCATCCCCCGCCTCGCCCCCGATCTTTACAAGGCGGTCAGCGCGCTGGACTTGGCCGTCACGCAGTCGGGGCTCGACAGCCGCCTGCTGCATCTGGTGAAACTGCGGGCCTCGCAGATCAACGGCTGCGCCTATTGCGTTGATCTGCATGTGAAAGAAGCGCTTGCCGACGGCCTTGACCCGCAGCTTCTGCATCTGGTCTCGGTCTGGCGGGAATCGCCTTTCTTCAACGCCCGCGACCGGGCGGCGCTGGACTGGACCGAAAGCGTGACCCTGGTCGCCACCACCGGCGTGCCCGATGCCGTCCATGCCCAGCTGCGCGAGGTCTTCTCGGAGGGCGAGATCGCCCGGCTGACCATCGCCATCGGCACGATCAACCTGTGGAACCGGATCGCCGTCAGCTCCCGCCTACAGCACCCGGTCTGACGGCCGCCCTCAGGCCTTGAGCGCCAGCGCGCCCCCCGCCAGGATCATCGCGCCCCCCGCCGTGCGCCGCGCCGCCCGCCGATACCGCCAGCCCTGCGAGGCGGCGGCGATGCGTCGGGCGGCCACGGCATAGGCGATCTTCACCCCTGCCACAGCGACCACCGTGATCGTGGCAATCAGCGCCACATCCCCCGCCGTGACGCTGAGCGGATCGACGAAGACCGGAAACAGCGCCGCGTAGAATAGGATCGCCTTGACGTCGCCCAGCGTCAGCCCGACCCCGGCGGCAAAGCTGATCCAGAGCCCGCCCCGCCCGGCGCCCGCCCCCGTCGGCGCCACCCCGGCGCTGCGGATCAGGCTGAGGCCGAACCAGACCAGATAGGCGGCGGCGGCATAGCGCAGCAGGGTGAAAAAGGTCCCCAGAACCTCGGCCATCGCCGCCAGCCCGGCGAGGGCCAGCGCCACGAAGATCAGATCGCCCAGCGCGATCCCCAGCGCGGCGGCGATCCCGTGCCGCACCCCCTGCGTGGCCGAGCGCACCACCACCAGCGCCACGCTGGAACTGGGCAGGGCCGCCAGCGCCACCATGGCCAGAAACAGCGACAGAGTTTCCGCGATGGACATGAGCGACCCTCCCCCGGTCAACCGACATACCGGAGGCCATGGTAAGCGCCGCCCGTCGCAGGCGGCAACCCGTGCGGGTTGAAAAGACCGGGCCGGACGCGCCACTCTGGTCCCGATGGCCCCGCCACAGGGGCGGCAGTCGGGTCGACAAGATGGAAAGCACAGCAGACAGGATCATCGCCGCGGCCGAGGCGCTGTTTTACGAGCACGGGCTGCGCAGCGTCGGGGTCGAGGCGATTGCCGAACGCGCGGGCGTCACCAAGCGCACGCTCTATAACCATTTCGACAGCAAGGACGCGCTGATCGCCGCCTATCTCCAGGCCCGGGACAGCGCCACGGTGGACCGCTATCGCAGCTGGCTGGGCGACCCTGCCCTGCCCCTGACCGAGCGGGTGACGCGCCTGTTCGCGGCGCTCGCCCAGCACGCCGCCCATCCCCGCTGGCGCGGGTGCGGCTTCACCCGGGCGGCGGTGGAGCTGGCCGGTCAGCCCGGGCACCCGGCCGTGCAGATGGCGGCGCGGCACAAGACCGGGTTCGTGGGCTGGCTGGAGCGGGAATTCCGTGACGCCGGGGCAAACGATCCCGCACGCCTCGCCGCCCATATCGCCCTGCTGATCGAGGGGGCGATTGCCCGGATGCTGATCCACGGCGACGCCGCCTGCGCGCTATCGGCCGGAGAGGCCGCTGTGACGCTGGTCATCGCCGACCGCAACGCAGCCCCTGAGCGCGAGGCCCGCGCGCCCGAGTATACCGAGGAGTGAATGGCCCCCGCCCGCAAGATGGCTAGGCTCGGCCCATCCTTGAACGGGAACGCACCATGTCGACACCAGCCAAGGGGCGCTGGACCCCGGCTCTTCTGACCGCCCTGATCGCGGCGGGCACCATCCTGTCGCTGTCGATGGGGCTGCGCCAGAGCCTCGGCCTGTTCATGGAGCCGATGGCGCGGGCGGGCGCGGTGAGCGTCGCGACCTTCGGCTTCGCCATGGCGCTGCAGAATCTGGCCTGGGGGATCGGGCAACCCTTCATGGGCGCGATCTGCGACCGCTTCGGCGGGCGGCTGGTCGTGGCGGTGGCAGCGGTCCTCTATGGTGCGGGGCTGGCGCTGATGGCCATGGGCGGAACCCTGGGCTTCTACCTCGGCGGCGGGCTGCTGATCGGGCTGGCGGTCGCCGCCACCTCGCATGGCGTGCTGGTCGGGATCGTCTCGCGCCTCGCCTCCCCCGCCATCCGCGCCACCGCCGTGTCGATCCTCGCCGCGGCGGGCTCGCTCGGCACCTTCGCCGTGGCTCCGGCGACGCAGGGCATGATCGACCGCTGGACCTGGCAGGGCGCGTTGGCGGGCTTGGCGCTGCTCGCGGCCCTGATGACCGGCATGGCCCTGCTTTTCCGCCGCCCCCCGGCCGAGGCCCCGGGCGCCGCCCCCCGCCCCGACGCCTGCCGCGCGATAGCCTTGGCCCTCTCCAGCCGCCCCTTCGTCATCGCCACGCTCGCCTTCTTCGCCTGCGGGTTCCAGCTGATCTTCATCGCCACCCATCTGCCCAATTTCATCGCGCTCTGCGGCCTGCCGCCCTCGGTCGGCGCCACGGCGCTGGCGCTGATCGGCCTTTGCAACGCGCTGGGCACGCTGGTGGCGGGCTACCTGTGCCAGCGCTGGGGGAACGAACCGGTTCTGGCATTGATCTACCTGCTGCGGACGCTGGCCATCGCGCTGTTCTTCACCCTGCCGGTCAGTGTCGAATCGACGCTGATCTTCGCCGCGGCGATGGGGTTCCTGTGGCTCAGCGTGGTGCCGCCGGTCAGCGGCATGATCAACGGCCTCTTCGGCCCGGCCAATTTCGGCACGCTCTTCGGGGTGATGTTCCTCAGCCACCAGATCGGCGCCTTCCTCGGGGCGTGGCTGGGCGGGCTCAGCTATCAGATGAGCGGCAGCTACGCGACCGGCTGGCTGGCGCTGATCGCGGTCGGCATGGCGGCCGCAGCGCTGCAATTCTGGGGCGGCGGACCGCGGGCGGAGCGCCTGCCGGCGCCGTGACGGGCTGGCGCGCCATCGACAACCGGGCGGGGATGAATTATCTATAATTCATGAAGCAAGCTCCCGACGAGACCCAATCCGCCCGCATCGCCCGCGTCCTCGCCGACCGCATCATCGCCGGTGAGATCCCGCCCGGCGCGCGGCTGCGGCAGGACCATATCGCCGCCGAATTCGGCGCGAGCCATGTCCCGGTGCGCGAGGCGTTCCGCGAGTTGCAGACCCAGGGCCTGGCCGAAAGCGAACCGAGGCGCGGCTTCCGCGTCACCGAATTCGACGTCGCAGAGTTGCGCGAGGTGGCCGAGATGCGCGCCAGCCTCGAATCCCTCGCCCTGCGGCATGCCGCGCCCCACATGACCCGCGCCCTTCTTCAGGCAGCCGAAGAGGTTACGCGCCACGGCGACAGCGCCAGCAACGTCCGCGACTGGGAGGCGGCGAACCGCCGCTTCCATCGCCTGATCCTCGCCCCCTGCCGGATGCCGCGCCTTCTGCGGACCATCGACGACCTGCAGGCGGCCAGTGCGCGTTTCCTCTTCGCCGCCTGGCGCCGGGACTGGGAGGCCCGCACCGATCATGACCACCGCGCCATTCTGGACGCGCTGCGCAAGGGCCAGACCGACCTGGCCTGCACCACGCTCGCGCGGCATGTCGGCTGGATCGGAAAGCGCAAGACCGCGGTAAAAAATGCTGACGCCAGAGAGACTTACGAGATTTCCGGCTGATTATCTATAAATCAGATTGCCGAGCCGCCACCTCTCCTCCGTAATTATAGATAGATTCGATGCCTATCTTCGGAGGACAGACCCATGGCATTTCTCGACCCCTCGCAGACCCGCCCCGCCGCCCTCTGGCGCGGCCTCGGGCTGGCGCTGTTCGGCGCGGCGCTGATCACGCTGGGCGCCAAGATCCAGATCCCGTTCTGGCCGGTGCCGATGACCCTGCACTCGCTGGCGGTCTTCTTCCTGGCCGCTACGCTCGGCCCGCGGCTGGGGCTGGCGGCGATGGCGACCTATCTGGCCGCCGGGGCCATGGGGATGCCGGTCTTTTCCGGCACGCCCGAACGCGGCATCGGGCTGGCCTATATGGCCGGGCCGACCGGCGGCTACCTTGCGGGCTATCTGCTGGGCGCGGGGCTGACCGGCTGGCTGGCGCAGGGGCGCGGGTTGATCGGGCGTTTCCTGGCGATGCTGGCGGGCCTCGTCGTGGTCTATGCCCTCGGCCTTGCCTGGCTGGCGCTCTACGTCCCGGCGCCGGGGTTGCTGGCTGCGGGTCTCACGCCCTTCCTGCTCGGCGATCTGGTCAAGCTGGCGCTGGCCTCGGGCCTCATCGCGGCCATCGCCCGCCTCCGGACCCGCGCGGCATGATCCGCAGCGACTGGACCATGGCGGAGGCCAGGGCGATCCACGCCCTGCCCTTCGCCGACCTGATGCACCGCGCCCAAAGCCTGCACCGCGCGCATTTCGACCCCAACGTGATCGAGACCGCGAGCCTCCTCAGCATCAAGACCGGCGGCTGCCCCGAGGATTGCGGCTATTGCTCACAATCGGCCCATCACGAGACCGGGGTCAAGGCCACCAAGCTCATGGGAACCGAAGAGGTTTTGGCCGGCGCCCGGCGCGCCAAGGCCGCCGGAGCGCAACGGTTCTGCATGGGCGCAGCCTGGCGCAGCCCCAAGGACCGCGACATGGACAAGCTCTGCGCCATGGTGCGGGGCGTGTCCGAGCTGGGGCTGGAGACCTGCATGACGCTGGGGATGCTGTCGCCCGAACAGGTCGCGCGGCTGAAGGCGGCGGGCTTGGATTTCTACAACCACAACATCGACACCTCGCCCGCCTATTACGCGCAGATCGCCAGCACCCGCACAATGGAAGACCGCCTCGACACGGTCGAACAGGTCCGCAAGGGCGGGATCAAGGTCTGCTGCGGCGGCATTCTGGGCATGGGCGAGGCCGAGGAGGACCGCATCGCCATGCTGGTGACGCTGGCCACGCTCCCCGCCCATCCCGACAGCGTGCCGGTGAATCTGTGGAACGAGATCGAGGGCGTGCCGGTGCAGGCGCGCGCCCAGGCCGTCGATCCCTTCGCGCTGGTGCGCATCGTGGCGCTGGCCCGCATCCTGATGCCCGCCTCGGTCGTCCGCCTGTCGGCCGGACGCACAGGGATGAGCGATGAATTGCAGGCGCTGTGCTTCCTTGCCGGGGCGAATTCGATCTTCGTCGGCGATCAGCTCCTGACCACCGGCAACCCGGCGGCCTGGAAGGATCAGGATCTGCTGACCCGTCTGGGCATGCAGGTCGCCCCAGCACAGGCCCGCCCCCGGGTCGCGGCGGAATAGGCTCAGCCCGGGAAGGTCCGGGACAGGATCGCCACCGCCTTGGCGATCCTCCCCTCGTCCAGCGCGGCATAGCCCAGACGAAAGGCCTGCGGCGCCGGACCCTCCAGCGCAAAGCGCGCCCCGGGCAGCAGCGCCAGCCCCGCCTGACCGGCGCGCTCGGCCCACAGATCCGCCGACACCCCCGCGCAGCGCAGCCAGAGCGCCAGCCCCCCGGCCGGCAGGTCGAACGCCGCCCGCCCCGCCAGATGCGTGTCCAGCAGCCCCGCCAGCAGATCCCGCCGCGCCCGGTAGACCCGCCGCGCCTTTCTCGCGTGACGCCCCAGATCACCGTCGCGGATCAGCTCCGCCAGCGCCGCCTCAAGCGGCGCGTCGCCCTGCCGGTCAATGGCGGCCCGCGCCTCGGCCATCCGCAGCAACAAGGGCTCGGGCGCCAGCGCATAGCCCAGCCGGATGCCCGGCGAGAGCAGTTTCGACAGCGACCCCACATAGATCAGCGGCAGGTCCTCGGGCGCGCGGGCGGCCAGCGGCAGCACCGGGCGCCCCTCGAACCGGTATTCGTGGTCGTAATCATCCTCGATCAGCGCGACTCCGTGGCGTTGCGCCAGTTCCAGCAGCTGCAACCGCCGGGCCGCGCCCATGCTCACCGTGGTCGGGTATTGGTGATGCGGCGTGACATAGACCGCCCGGATGCGCTGATCCTGAGCCAGCGCCGCGTCCAGCGCGTCGATCCTGAGGCCGCCGCCATCCACCGGCAGCCCCCGCACCCCGGCCCCAGCGGCGCGGAACGCCGCCCAGGCCAGCGGATAGCCCGGCTCCTCGACCGCGATCAGCTCGCCCGGGGCCAGGACCGCCCGCGCGGCCAGAAACAGCGCCATCTGGCTGCCCCGCGTGATCAGCAACCGTGCCGGATCGGCCACCACGCCGCGGTCCGTGGCCAGATACCCGGCCAGCGCCTGCCGCAGCGACAATGTGCCCCGCGCATCGCCGTAATCGGCCCCGGCGCGGAAGGCGGGCGACAGCAGCGCCCGGCGAAAGGCCCGGGCCAGCGCCTTGTCGGGCACCAGCTTGGGGTCCGGCGCCCCATCGGTGAACGCGAGCCCCGCGCGCGGCGCCACCGGCTCGACCGGCACGGGCGCCGCCGACCGCGCCAGCATCCCCTGCGGCAGATCCTGCGTCACAAACGTCCCCCGCGCCGGTTCCGCCTGCAACCAGCCCTGCGTCAGCAGCTCCTGATAGGCGGCATCGACCGTATTGCGGTTCACCCCCAGCTCGCGCGCCAAGGCCCGCGTGCCGGGGAGCCGCGCCCCGGGCTTCAGCCGCCCCCGGGTGATGTCGCGGGTGATCGCCTCGGCGATGGCGAGGAACAGCGGGCCGCTCTGGCCCGGGTCGATCTCGAGGGCAAGGGGGTCGCGCATCGTTGAAACCGGCCTATCCCAATCTTCCATACTGGCCCTTCTGGCTGGGCCAGTGATTTGCCAAAGAGGGACGAAAGACAAGAGGCTCCGATGACGAAAACCGCCCTGATCCTGCGCCATGTGGCCTTCGAAGACCTGGGCAGCTTCGCCCCGGTGCTGAAGGAGGCGGGCTACCACCTGCAGGGGATCGACGCCGGGATCGACGCATTGCCCGACCCGCTGGCCGCGGATCTGGTCGTGGTGCTGGGCGGGCCGATCGGCGTGAACGAGGGCGCCACCTATCCCTGCATGGATCAGGAGCGTGACTGGCTGATCCCGCGGCTGGCGGCGGATCGCCCGACCCTCGGCCTCTGCCTCGGCGCGCAGCTGATGGCGGCGGCGCTGGGGGCCCGCGTCGCGCCGCTGCCCGCGAAGGAGATCGGCTTCTCGCCCCTGACGCTGACCGAAGCAGGCCGGGCGGGGCCGCTGAACCATCTCTCCGAGGTGCCGGTGCTGCACTGGCATGGCGAGGCCTTCGAGATCCCCCAAGGCGCGGATCTTCTCGCCTCGACCCCGGCGTGCGCCACCCAGGCCTTCGCCCGGGGCCGGACCCTCCTCGGCCTGCAATGTCACCCCGAGGCCGGGATGCTGCCCGATTTCGAACGCTGGCTGATCGGCCACAGCACGGAACTGGCCCATGCCGGGCTGGCGCCGGAAGACTTGCGGCAGCAGGCCCGTCAGCACGGCCCGGCACTAAGGGCCGCAGGGCAGGCGATGATCGGCCAATGGCTGCGGGAGCTGCATCCGTGAGCGCCATAACCCTGCTGACCGGCCGCAAGGCCCCCCTGCCCGGCAGCGAGACCCTGAGCGGCATCGCCAAGACCCCGGTCGACCGCCCGCTGACGCTGGGCGCCGAAGGGTTCGAGGGCGACGAACAGGCCGACCGGCGGGTGCATGGCGGGATCGAGAAGGCGGTGCACCACTATCCGCGCGACCATTACCCGACCTGGCGGGCCGAGCTGGGCGCGTTGCCGCCCCTCGCCGCCCCCGGCGGCTTTGGCGAGAACCTGTCGACCTCCGGGCTCACCGAAACCGAGGTTGCCGTGGGCGATGTCTTCCGGCTGGGCGGCGCGCTGCTTCAGGTCTCGCAGGGACGCCAGCCCTGCTGGAAACTGAACCTCCGCTTCGGCGTCCCCGACATGGCCCGGCGCGTGCAAGAGACCGGGCGCAGCGGCTGGTATTACCGCGTGCTCCAGACCGGCTTGGTCGCCCCCGGCGACCGGCTGGAAGTGATCGACCGTCTGGCACCGGACTGGACGCTTCACCGGCTCTGGCGCGCGCTCTATGTCGACCGGATGAACCTCGCGGAACTCGAAGGCATCGCCGCGCTGGAGGTGCTGGCCGAGGGCTGGCGGAAATACGCGATCCGTCGGCTGGAAAGCCGCCGGATCGAGGATTGGAGCGCAAGACTGGACGGCACCACATGAAACGCCCCCCTTTCGTCATTTCGATCCAGAGCCAGGTGGTCTTCGGCCATGTCGGCAATTCTGCCGCGCTCTTCCCGATGCAGGCGGCGGGGCTGGAGGTGGCGGCGATCCCCACGGTGCTCTTTTCGAACACCCCCCATTACCCGACCCTGCGCGGCCGCCCCCTGCCGCCCGATCTCTTCGCCGAGCTGCTGCAAGGCGCGCGCGAACGCGGGCTGCCCGAGCGCGCGGATTATCTCCTCACCGGCTATATCGGCTCGCCCGAGGTGGCCGGGATGGTGGCGGATTTCGTGGCCGAGGCGAAGGCCGCGAACCCGCGCCTGCGCTACATCTGCGACCCGGTGATGGGCGACACCGGCCCCGGCCTCTATGTCCCCGAAGCCATCGCCGGCGTGATGCGCGACCGGCTGCTGCCGATGGCCGATATCGCCACGCCGAACCCCTTCGAACTGGCCTGGCTCACCGGGCAGCAGATCCGCACGCTTGGTGATCTGGAAGCCGCCCGCGCCGCCCTCCCCCTCGCGCCCGAGGCGCAGGTGATCGCCACCGGCTGCGTGCTGGAGGACACCGGCGAGGGTCTGCTGGAGACCGTCCTCCTCGGCCCCGGCCCGGCCAGCCGCCACCGGACCACACGCCTGCCCATCGCCCTGCCCGGCACCGGCGATCTGTTCACCGGGCTGGTGGTCGCGGGCATCGGCCAAGGCCTGACCCTGCCCCGCGCCATCGAGACCGCCCAGACCCTCACCGCCCGCGCGCTTTGCCACGCGGATGCACTGGGCGCGGGCGAGGTGGTGCTGAGCGAGCCCGAGTTTCGCCGCGCGCTGCTGACGCTGGGAGAGGGCTGAGGCAGGGAACGGCTGCGGACTAACCCGACACCACCGTCCAGCGCTTCAGCCGCAACAAGTCACCCGCTGCCTGGGCAGCGACACCATCCTGAAACATCAAGGGGGAAGTGGCGCACCCAGCACGATTCGAACGTGCGACCTTTGCCTTCGGAGGGCAACGCTCTATCCAGCTGAGCTATGGGTGCTTCCTGCGCCCCGTATAGCGCCGGGTTCGCGGGGCTGCAACGGGGGAAATGGCCTGTGGCGGCGATGGCGCCCGACTTGCGGGCCGGGCGCCGGGGTGCCCTCAGCCGAAGAGGTCGTGGCAGAACTCCAACGCCTCGATCAGCGCGTCGACCTCGGCCTCGGTGTTATAGAGCGCGAAGGAAGCGCGGCAGGAGGCGTTGATGCCCAGATGCTCCATCAGCGGACCAGTGCAATGCTGACCGGCGCGGACCGCGACGCCCTTCTTGTCCAGAACCGTCGAGATATCATGGGCATGCGCGCCGTTGTTCATGGTGAAGCTGAAGATCCCGCCCTTGCCCGGCGCATCGCCCTGCACATTGAGCCAGTTCAGCCCCTTGAGCCGTTCGCGGGCATAGGAGGCCAGCGCGCGCTCATGCGCGGCGATAGTCTCCATGCCCAGACCCATCATGTAGTCCAGCGCCACGCCCAGACCGATTTGCTGAACGATTCCGGGGGTTCCCGCCTCGAACTTATGCGGCGGATCGTTATAGATCACGTCGTCGCGCGTGACCTCCTTGATCATGTCGCCACCGCCGATGAAGGGCCGCATCTCGGCCTGACGCTCGCGGGTGATGTAGATCGCGCCGGATCCCGAGGGGCCATAGAGCTTGTGGCCGGTGATCGGGTAGAAATCGACCCCCAGATCCTGCACATCGACCGGCATATGCACCGCCGATTGCGAACCATCGGCCAGGATCGGCACGCCCCGCGCCCGACACCCGGCGGCGATGGTCTTGATGTCAACGACCGTGCCCAGTACGTTGGACATATGGGTCACGGCCACCAGCTTGGTCTTGGGCGTGATCGCCGCCAGCACCCGTGCCGGGTCCAGCGAGCCGTCGGCCTCGGGCTCGACCCAGACCAGTTTCACGCCCTGCCGCTCGCGCAGGAAATGCCAGGGCACGATATTGGCGTGGTGCTCCATGACCGAGAGGACGATCTCGTCCCCGGCCTGCATCCGTGGCGCGGCCCAGCCGTAGGAGACCAGGTTGATCCCCTCGGTGGTGCCGGAATTGAACAGGATCTCGTCCTCATGCCCGGCGTTCAGGAAACGTCTGACAATGCCGCGCACCGCCTCGTATTTGTCCGTGGCAAGGTTCGAGAGGTAATGCAGCCCGCGGTGGACATTGGCGTATTCCATCGAATAGGCCTGCGCGATGGCGTCGATCACCACCTGAGGCTTCTGGGCCGAGGCGCCGTTATCGAGATAGACCAGCGGCTTGCCGTTCACCTGCCGCGACAGGATCGGAAAGTCGCGGCGGATCGCCTGAACGTCATACATTGGAAATCTCCGGCGGGGCGAAGCCCAGGAACAGCAGGACCATCGACAGCAGGAAGCTGAGGATCAGCAGCGTCATGAAGCCGCCGACCAGCACGGTGACGCGCGACTTGAAGCCGTGCAGGGCGCAGACATACCCGACCAGCACCCAGATCGACAGCGCGACCGAGGCCACGCCGATCGGGATGTTGAGGAAGGGCAGCACCAGCAGCGCCACGACCTGCACCAGCAGCAGCGCCGCCGTCACCATCTGCATCCAGCCGACCAGCCAGACCGCGTCGAGGAAATTCCCCGTCCCGCCGAAGGCCCGGCCGACGAAGGTCACCACGGCGATGACGATCAGGTTCATCAGCCCCTGCGTCGCGGCAAAGGCGAAGGGCGCGGGCAGTAGGTCATGTTCGCCCATCAGCACCGGCAGCACATAGAGCAGCACCACCGAGACCAGCACCGCCGCCCCCAGCAGCATCCAGCGGATCACGGGCGGCGGGTTCAGGGCGATGATGCGCCGCCCGCCCTCGACCGGATCGGCGAGCGAGAGGCGGATCAGCGGGAAAACCTCGGTCATTGGCGGGTTCCTTAGGCCGGCTGCGAGCCGGGCTCGAGCGCGACCCGGAGGCCCGCGACGAGGATCGAGATGAAGGCGGCCAGCGCCGGCAGCCCCAGGACGAGGCTTTGCACCCCCGGCCCGATGAAGCCCGCGGCCAGCCCATAGAGCAGAAAGAGCGGCGCCGCCGCCAGCACCGCCCAGAAGATGCCGAGCCGCAGCGCGAAGCCGTCGACCGGCCCCGCCAGCCGCAGGATCAGGGACAGGATCCCCCCCAGCGCGTAAAACACCAGGGGGGCGATGAAGACCCAGGCGAAGAGCGCCCCGGCCAGCAGCGCATCGAGCGGCACTTCCTCGTCCAGATGCGCCTCGCGCGCCAGACGCGGCCATTGGGCAATGAAGATCAGCCCGCAGCCCAGCATCAGATAGACCAGGATGCGGGCCTCGCGCCGGTCGCCCTGCAGGCGGCGCAGCACCGTCCGGGGACGGCGATAGCTGGCGAGGATGTCGGTGGTCAGCGCCATGGCCTAGTGCGAATGCCTCTCCAGCCAGCGGCGCAGCCTGAGCCGCATGTCGTTGGCGATGTCCTCGTCGTCGATCTCGTCCAGCGCCTCGGCCAGGAAAGCCAGCACCAGCAGCAGCTTCGCTTCTTCTTCCGGCACGCCGCGGGCACGCAGGTAGAACAGGTGATCGGCGCTGATCTCGCCCGAGGTCGAGCCATGCGAGCATTTCACGTCATCGGCGTAGATCTCAAGCTCGGGCTTGGCCAGGAACTGGCACCGCTCGTCCATCAACAGCGACTGGCTCAGCTGGTAGCCATCGGTGAGCTGCGCCGCCTGCTCGACCAGGATCTTGCCCTGGAAGACACCGACCGCGCCGTCGCGCAGCACCTTCTTGAACACCTGACGGCTTTCGCAGCCGGGGGCCTGATGGGCCACGAAAACCGTGTCGTCGTGGTGGAAGGCCCCCTCGCCCAGCGCCGCGCCGGCGACATGGGCGGTGCCGTCCTTGCCGGCCAGCCAGACCATCACCTCATTGCGCATCAGGCGGCCGTTCATCGACAGTGAGAAGGACTTGAGCGTCGCCTTCTCGGCCACGCGGGCGAAGATATGCGTGACGGCCTTGCGCTCGTGGTCGCGGCCCATGGTGCGGACATGGTGCAGCGCCGCGCCCTCGCCCACCTCGGCCTCGATCACCATCGAGGCGCGGGCGGCCACGGGGCCGTTTTCCAGGAGCGTCAGCTCGGCGCCTTTTTCCAGCTTCACCACATGGTGCAGCGTCACGGCGCTGTCGCGGCCCGCCCGGCGATAGATCAGCGAGACGGGGCGCTTCACCTTGCCGGTGGCGCGGATCAGCACGCCGTCGGTGGCCAGCGCCGAGTTCAGCGCCGCCAGCGGCCGCGGCACCGGGCTTTGCCCTGCCGCCTCGAGCGTGCCGTAAAGATCCTTCGCCCAATGGATATCGGCCGACTCGGCCAGCCGGGTGATCTCCAGCCCCTCGCCCGCCAGCGCATCGCTGTCCTCGGCCGAGAAGACACCATCGACGAATACGATCTTCAGCCGGTCGATGCCCTGATACATCGGCGGCTCGTCAGTGATCTTGAACACCTCGGCCGGGCGGACCTCGGTCGAGATCAGCTTGTCGGGGTTGGTGTAGGACCAGTATTCGTCGCGCCGGTCGGGCAGCGTCAGCTCGGCCACCCGGGCCATCGCCGCCTCACGCGCCGGTTTCAGCCAGGCGGGCGCCGTGGGCAGGGTCAGGCCGGCCAGCCTGTCGGCCGTGGCCTGCTGGCGCGCCGCACGCCGGGCCGCCCGGGGGCTTGCCGCTGCGCTCATGCCTGCACCTCGGCCAGGATATCGGCATAGCCGTTCTCTTCGACCTCGAGCGCCAGTTCCGGCCCGCCGGTCTTGATGATCCGGCCATTGGCCATGATGTGCACGACGTCCGGTTTGATATGGTCCAGAAGCCGCTGGTAGTGGGTGATGACCAGGAAAGCGCGGCCTTCGGAGCGCAGCGCGTTCACGCCCTCGGCCACCAGCTTCATCGCATCGACGTCGAGACCCGAGTCGGTCTCGTCCAGGATGCACATGCGGGGCTCCAGCATGGCCATCTGCAGGATCTCGTTGCGCTTTTTCTCGCCGCCCGAGAAGCCGACGTTGACCGGACGCTTCAGCATCTCGGCGTCGATCTTCAGATCCTTGGCCTTGGCGCGGATCACCTTGAGGAACTCGCCCGAAGAAAGCTCGGGCTCGCCGCGCGCCTTGCGCTGGGCGTTCACCGCGGTGCGCAGGAAGGTCATGTTGCCGACGCCCGGGATCTCGACCGGGTATTGGAAGGCCAGGAACAGGCCATGGGCCGCGCGTTCCTCGGGCTCCATGTCCAGCAGGCTCTCACCATCCAGCGTGGCGGTGCCATCGGTGACTTCATAGCCGTCGCGCCCGGCCAGGACATAGCTCAGCGTCGACTTGCCCGAGCCGTTCGGCCCCATGATCGCATGCACCGAGCCCGCCTCGACCGACAGGCTCAACCCTTTCAGGATGGCCTTGTCCTCGTCTTGAAGCTTGACGTGCAGGTTGTTGATTTCCAGCATTCTTTCCTCATTCCGGCCGTCGGGCCGAGCTTGTCCGCCGCCTCAGCGACGCATCACGAATTTCGCCGACAGGTGGCTCAGGACGACGGCGATCACCGCCGCGAAGGCTGCCATGCCCCGGCCGCCCGGGTACCAGATCGGATAGGTCAACGACATCATCAGCACCACGCCGATGGCCACCAGAAGCACATAGCGCGGGCGCGGTTCCCCGGCCGAGAGCAGCCATTTCAGGTTCATTGCATACTCCGCTCTTGTCGCGCGCGCGCGCACAATTCCCGGGGAAACGCCTCGACCAGCTGGCGCTGCACCTCGGCCACGACGTCCCTGTCCGCCGCGCGCGCGGCTCCGGTTTCGACCTCGTGCAGGGCTTCGGACAGGCTGCGCGCCCGCCGGTCGCCCCGCCGGACCGAATAGAAATAATCATAGAACTTGAACGGATCGAGCCCGTCGAGCCAGACATTCGGAATGCCATAGGCATCGGCCACGATCAGGCCATGCAGGCTGGTGGAAATCACCGCCTCGCAGCCCGCGATCTGGCGAACCACCTCCCAGGGATCGGCAAGCCGCACGTCGATCAGGCGAAAACCGGCGCTGCGCAGCTGGTCGATCTGGGCCGGCTCGTTCCATTGCTGGTGATGCGGCACGAGGCCGATCCCCGACCGCGCGCTCACGGCGGGCTGAATCCGCGAGACCAGAAGCCCCGGATCCCCGAAGGGACCGGAATATCCGGGCAGTCGCTGGGCGGTGAATGGGCCGCGCAATGCCTTGATCCGAGAGGGAAGTTCCGGCCCGGCGTCCAGGGCCGGGCGCAGATTCAGCACGCCTGATCCCCAGATATAGGGCAAAGGATGCTCGCGGCTTTCGAGCCTTTCGCGCACTGGTCCGAAGCCCAGGACGCTGCCGATCGCCAAGAGGTCACACTCGGCTGGCGACGCCCAGACGACCTGCCGTCCAGAGACCGAGGCGACGATATCCGGGTTGATCGCATCGCCGAAATTGGGCTTGCCGTTCCACCAATAGAGCCGCAGCGGCCCGGCCTCGTCGGTGGCCAGCCCCTGCTCTCCGTGCCTGTCCTCTGCCACGCCTGACATGCCGCTTACCTCACACCAAGGCCACGGGGCCCGATACCGAAACGCGTCGGCCCGATACCCCGGCTCCCCGGCTTCACCCCACCGACCCTTCGAGCGAGATGGCGACCAGCGCCTGCGCCTCCATGGCGAATTCCATCGGCAGGGCCTGCAGCACCTCGCGGCAGAAACCGTTGACCACCAGCGCCACGGCCTCTTCCTCGTCCATGCCGCGCTGGCGGCAATAGAAGAGCTGGTCGTCGTCGACCTTCGAGGTGGTGGCCTCGTGCTCGACCCGGCTCGAGGCGTTCTTCACCTCGATATAGGGCACCGTATGCGCGCCGCATTGATCGCCGATCAGCAGGCTGTCGCATTGCGTGTAGTTGCGCGAGTTGGTGGCCTTGGGGTGCATGGTGACCAGCCCCCGGTAGGTGTTCTGCGCATGCCCCGCCGAGATCCCCTTCGACACGATCCGCGAGCGCGAATTCTTGCCCAGGTGGATCATCTTGGTGCCGGTGTCGGCCTGCTGCCAGTTGTTGGTGATGGCGATGGAATAGAACTCGCCCGAGGTGTCGTCACCGCGCAGGATGCAGGACGGGTATTTCCAGGTGATGGCGGACCCCGTTTCGACCTGGGTCCACATCACCTTCGCCCGGTCCTCGCGGCAATCGGCGCGCTTGGTGACGAAGTTGTAGATGCCGCCCTTGCCGTCCTCGTCGCCCGGATACCAGTTCTGGACGGTCGAATACTTGACCTCGGCATCCTCGAGGATGACGATTTCCACCACCGCCGCGTGCAGCTGGTTGGTGTCGCGCTTGGGCGCGGTGCAGCCCTCAAGGTAACTTACATATGCACCTTTATCGGCAATAATGAGCGTGCGCTCGAACTGGCCGGTGTTCTCCGCGTTGATGCGGAAATAGGTCGACAGCTCCATCGGGCATTTCACCCCCGGCGGAACATAGACGAAGGACCCGTCCGAGAAGACGGCCGAGTTCAGCGTGGCGAAGAAATTGTCCGAGACCGGCACGACCGAGCCCAGATATTGCTTCACCAGATCGGGGTATTCGCGGATCGCTTCCGAGATCGAGCAGAAGATGACGCCCGCCTTCTTCAGCTCTTCCTTGAAGGTGGTGCCGACGCTGACGGAGTCGAAGACCGCATCCACGGCCACCTTGCGGGGCGCCGCGACATCGCCATCCGCGCCCTCGACGCCCGCCAGAACCATCTGTTCCTTCAGCGGGATGCCCAGCTTCTCATAGGTCGCCAGCAGCTTCGGATCCACCTCGTCCAGCGACTTCGGCTTTTCCATCATGCTCTTGGGTTTGGCGTAGTAATAGACGTCCTGATAGTCGATCGCCGGGATCTCCAGCATCGCCCAATCGGGTTCTTCCATCTGCTGCCAGCGGCGGAAGGCCTGCAGGCGCCAGTCGGTCATCCATTCCGGCTCGCCGTTCTTGGCCGAGATGAGACGCACGATGTCCTCGTTCAACCCCTTGGGGGCGAAGTCCATCTCGATCTCGGTTTCCCAGCCATACTTGTACTTGCCGGCCATCGACTGAACGGTTTCCACCGTTTCGCGGTCCACGCCGTCGCGCACGTCCGCCGTATTGTCCAAAGCCGCCATATCGTCGTCTTCCCGTTATCGCGGCAGGTCTGCGCCTGCCTGTTTCATGCGTTCACCGGCCCGCTTGAAGGCCCGGCCATAGGCTGCGGCGAAGCGCAGCGCGTCTTCCTTCGTCACCCCCGGGCCGATCGAGACCCTGAGGGCCGCGCCCGCCTCGGCCTCCGAATAGCCCATCGCGCGCAGCACGCGGCTGGACGTGACCTTGCCCGAGGAACAGGCGGACCCGGCCGAAACCGCGAAGCCTTGAAGGTCCATGGCCATGACCTGCGTCTCGCCCTTCCAGCCGGGCGCGATCAGGCTCAGCGTGTTGGGCAGGCGTGGGAGGCCCTTGGAGACCAACATAATCCCGGGACAGGCGTCTTCCAGAGCCGATTCTAGAAGATTTCTAATCTCGGCGACCTCGTCCCAGACGCCGTTCGCAAGGTCAAGGGCCGCAGCCTCGGCGGCCGCGCCGAAACCGGCGATGCCCACCACATTCTCGGTCCCGGCCCGGCGGCCCATTTCCTGCCCGCCGCCCTTGATCTGCGCCCCGACATCGAGGCCCCGGCGCAGCGCCAGCGCGCCGATCCCCTTCGGCCCGCCCAGCTTGTGGGCGCTGACCAGCCCCATGGCGCAGCCCAGCCAGTTGAACGCCAGCGGGATCTTGCCGAAAGCCTGGGTCAGGTCGCTGACCGCCAGCCCTTCGGGCAGGTCCTGAACGATGCCGGTCTCGGAATTGGCCAGTTGCAGGCTGCTGACCGCCGGCTCCGCCACCGCGACCACGCCATCGCGCCCGGTGGGTAGCTCGGCGCGACACCAAGCCGCAACCGCGTCATGCTCGACACCCGCGCAGACCAGATCCCGCCCCGCATGGGCCAGAGCCGCCGCCTCGGTCGCGCCCGAGGTGAAGACGATATCCGCCCCGTCGGCGCCCAGCGCCGCGGAAACCTGCGCCCGCGCCCGTTCGATCAGGCCGCGCACCGCCCGCCCCTCGGCATGGATGGAGCTGGCGTTGCCCACCAGATCCAGCGCCGCGATCATCGCGGCGCGCGCCTCGGGCCGGAGTGGCGCACTGGCGTTCCAGTCGAGGTAGAGCCGTGCGCTCATGCCGTGACCTGAAACAGGGTCGGCACCGCCGGGCAGGGTTTCAGCCCGTTGGCGGCGACATCGGCCAGCGTCGTCTGGTGCAGGAAGACATAGACCTGGGCCGAGAGCGATTCCCACAGCCGGTTGGTCATCGACTGGGCCTGCGAGCCGGACACCCCGCCCGAGGCCCCTGCCCCCAGCTCCATGGCGCTGACCGTCTCCTCGACCGCCTCAAGCACCTCGGCCACGCGGATATCTGCGGGCTCGCGCGCCAGACGATAGCCGCCACCGGGGCCGCGCACGGATTCGACCAGCCCGGCACGGCGCAGCTTGACGAAGAGCTGTTCCAGATAGGGCTGGCTCACATCCTGACGCCGGGCGATTTCCGCCAGCGAGACATGGCGCACGCCGGCCCGACGTTGTAGGATCGCCAGATCCACCATTGCCACCGTCGCATAGCGGCCCTTGGTCGACAGTTTCATCGTACAACCCCTCGGTGAAAGCCCCTGGCCTGCGGCGAAACGCGCAAAACGATTGACGGGCCGGGCCGCCTTGCTTAACTGCTATCCCGCCCAACCCGACTCCGACCGAGCCGGGTGCGCAACTTAGAAACGTTCTAGATTAGGCGACTTCTTTTGTCAACAAAGGAACGCCAGCTGGAACCCGTGAGGCAGCAGAAGGTCCGTTTATGCCTGAAGTGATTTTTGCCGGTCCCGATGGCCGCCTCGAAGGACGTTACCATCCGCAACCGAACCGCGACGCGCCGATCGCCATCGTGCTGCATCCGCATCCGCAGTTCGGCGGGACGATGAACAACAAGGTCGTCTACAACCTGCACTATGCCTTCCACTCGCTGGGATTCTCGGTGCTGCGGTTCAACTTCCGCGGTGTCGGCCGCAGCCAGGGCGAATACGACCAGGGCATCGGCGAACTCAGCGACGCGGCCTCGGCGCTGGATTACCTGCAGTCGATGAACCAGAACACCCGGCATTGCTGGGTTTGCGGCTTTTCCTTCGGGGCCTGGATCGGCATGCAGCTCTTGATGCGGCGGCCCGACATCACCGGCTTCGTCTCGGTGGCGCCGCCCGCCAACCTCTATGATTTCAGCTTCCTCGCCCCCTGCCCGGCTTCGGGCCTGATCATCAACGGCACCGCCGACCGCGTGGCGCCGCCCAAGGATGTGACCGGCCTGGTGAACAAGCTGCACGAGCAGAAGGGAATCACCATCACGCATGAGCAGATCGAAGGCGCCGACCACTTCTTCCGCGACGAAGAGGCGCATATGAACCCGATGCTCGACACCGTGAAAGCCTATGTCAAACGCCGCCTCTCCGAGGCCTCGCGCTGACTCAGGGCGGCAGGGCGTGTCGCAAATGCGGCAACACGCCCTGCTGCGGCTGCAAAAAACCCCGCTTTTGTCGCCAAACCATGCCATGACTGCCCGGTTTTGGCCCTCTTCGCCCCTGATATCCGATCCTGAGGCTGCCCGGGAACAGGGCGCCATGGACATGGTATGCGAAACAGGAGCAGGGAATGCGGACGAACCGATCGATGACTTTCGACAAGGGCACCAACAGCCTGAGCGGCTGGCATCCCACGTTGATCAGCAAGGACACCTCGCCGATGAATGCCAATGAACTGCGCGAATCCATCCTGCGGCATCTGGAATTCTCGCAGGGCAAGGATCTGGCGCATTCCAGCACCTACGACATGCGCATGGCGCTGACGCTGGCGATCCGCGACCGGGTGATCGAGCCCTGGTTCCGCGCCACCCGCGCCACCTATGCCGCCCAGTCGAAGCGCGTCTATTACCTGTCGATGGAGTTCCTGATCGGCCGCCTGCTGGAAGATGCGGTGATGAACCTCGGCCTGACCGAGATGGCGCAGGAAGCCGTCACCGGCCTCGGCTTCGATTTCCGCTCGGTGCTGGACGACGAACCCGATGCCGCGCTCGGCAATGGCGGGCTCGGGCGTCTCGCTGCCTGTTTCCTCGATTCGATGTCGACGCTCGGCTGCCCCGCCTATGGCTACGGCATCCGCTACGAACACGGTCTCTTCCGCCAGAGCTTCGGCCCCGATGGCCGCCAGGTCGAGGATGCCGAGGAATGGCTGCGCCAGTCGCATGGCTGGGAATTCGAACGCCCCGAGGCAAGCTTCCGCATCGGCTTTGGCGGCACCGTCGCCGAAAGCGGCCGCAGCGCCGTCTGGACCCCGGAATCGGCGGTGATGGCCAAGGCCTTCGACACGCCGGTTGTCGGGTGGCAGGCGAAATGGGCCAACACCCTGCGCCTGTGGAGCGCGGAACCGCTGCGCGCCTTCGACCTTGCCGCCTTCAACGCCGGTGATTTCACCGCCGCCGCCGCGCCCGAGGCGCTGGCCCGCACCATCAGCCGCGTGCTCTATCCCGACGACACCACCGCGCAGGGCAAGGAACTGCGGCTGAAGCAGGAATTCTTCTTCACCGCCGCCTCGCTGCGCGACATCCTGCGCCGTTTCTCGGCCGAGAACAGCGACCTTTCCGCCCTGCCCTCGCGCGTCGCCATCCAGATGAACGACACCCATCCGGCCATCGCCGGGCCGGAACTGGTGCGCCTGCTGACCGACGAACGCGGGATGGAGTTCGAAATGGCGGTCGAGACCGCCCGCGCCTGCCTTGGCTACACCAACCACACGCTTCTGCCCGAGGCGCTGGAGCGCTGGTCGGAAAGCCTGATGGGCGCCGTCCTGCCGCGCCACATGCAGATCATCGAGCGCATCGACGATCTGCACGCCCGCCAGCACCCGGCCCGCAAATCCTCGATCGTCGAGAATGGCGAGGTGAAGATGGGCGACCTGAGCTTCATCATGTCCCACCGGGTGAACGGTGTCTCGGCGCTGCATACCGAACTGGTGAAATCCACCGTCTTCGCCGACCTGCACGCGCTGCACCCCGAGCGCATCGTCAACGAAACCAACGGCGTAACCCCGCGGCGCTGGCTGAAGGGCTCGAACCCGGGCCTCTCGACCCTCATCACCGAGACCATCGGCGAGGGCTGGGAGGACGATCTGGAGCGTCTGGTCGAGTTGGAACCCGCCATCGAAGACCGCGCCTTCCGCGACCGCTTCGCCGCGGTGAAGGCGAAGAACAAGGCGCATCTGGCGCAATGGGTCAAAGGCGAGATGGGCATCGCGCTGAACCCCGACGCCATGTTCGACGTGCAGATCAAGCGCTTCCACGAATACAAGCGCCAGCATCTGAACATCCTGGAAACCATCGCCCTCTGGCAGGAGATCCGCCAGAACCCGACCGGCAATTGGGCGCCCCGGGTCAAGATCTTCGGCGGCAAGGCGGCCCCGGGCTATGTCATGGCCAAGGAGATCATCCACCTGATCAACAACGTGGCCCGGGTGGTCAACGCCGATCCCCTGACCCGCGACCTGCTGACCGTGGTCTACCCGGCCAATTACAACGTCACCATGGCCGAACGGCTGATCCCGGCTTCGGACCTGTCCGAGCAGATCTCGACCGCGGGCAAGGAAGCCTCGGGCACCGGCAACATGAAGTTCAGCCTGAACGGCGCGCTGACCATCGGCACGCTCGACGGCGCCAATGTCGAGATCCGCGAACTGGTGGGGCCCGAGAACTTCTTCCTCTTCGGCATGACCGCCGATGAGGTCGTCGAACGCCGCCGCCATCCCGACCATGCTTCCAGCGCCATCGCCGCCAGCCCGCGCCTGAGCGGGGCCATCGACGCGATCGAGGCCGGCACCTTCTCGGACGGCGACCGCGGCATGTACCGGATGATCACCCAGAACCTGCGGGCGCATGATTACTTCACCGTCTGTGCCGATTTCGACAGCTACTGGGAGGCCCAGCGCCGCGTCGATCAGGCCTGGTTCGACCGCGACCACTGGACCCGGATGGCGGCGCTGAACTGCGCGCGCTCGGGCTGGTTCTCGTCCGACCGGACCATCAAGGGTTACATGAACGACATCTGGAACATCACCCCGATGATCTGACCGGCCAAGCCGTCGTCAATCTGTCAACAATGCCCCGGGCGCCCTGTGCGACCCGGGGCAAATGTTAACAAATCCATTGCCATTCCCCCGCAGAAGCGCAAAGAATCGCGCATGGTTTCTGCGTCTTCTCCCCTGCTTCGCGGTATCTCCTCCGACGATGTGACCGCTATCGCCGAGGGTCGCGTCACCGATCCCTTTGCCGTTTTCGGCCCCCGTCACCGGGGCCGGGCCGGGCTGCTGGTCGCCTTCGATCCGCATGCGGTGAGCATGGAGGCGATCACCCCGTCGGGCACCCTGCCCCTCGCGCCGCAAGGGCATGGCGTCTTCGCCGGAGACCTCGGACGGCGGCGCAAGTACCGGCTGGCGGCCTCGGACGGCGCGCGTCACTGGGAGTACGACGACGCCTATCGCTTCGGCCCGGTGCTGGGCGATCTGGACCTGCATCTGATCGCCGAGGGCACGCATCGCCGCCTCTGGCAGGCGCTGGGTGCCCATCCGATGACGCATGAGGAGACCCCGGGCGTGCATTTCGCCGTCTGGGCGCCGAATGCGCGCCGCGTGTCGGTGGTCGGCGGCTTCAACGGCTGGGACGGCAGGCGCCACCCGATGCGGCGGCGCGGCGCGGGCGTGTGGGAGATCTTCCTGCCCGGCCTGCAACCGGGCGAGGCCTATAAATACGAGATCGCCCCGCCCGAGGGCGCGCCCTTCCTCAAGGCCGATCCACTGGCCCGGCTGACCGAACTGCCCCCCGCCACCGCCTCGCGCATACCCGATGCGACGCCCCGGCCCTGGGACGACAGCGCCTGGATGCAGACCCGCGGCGCCCGCAACAACCGTGACGCGCCGATCAGCATCTACGAGGTGCATCTGGGCAGCTGGCGCCACCGCGACGGCCGCGCGCTGACCTATCAGGAGGCGGCGGTCGAGCTGGTCGACTACGTCCACGACATGGGCTTCACCCATCTGGAACTGATGCCCATCGCCGAGTATCCCTTTGGCGGATCGTGGGGCTATCAGCCGACCGGCATGTACGCGCCGACCAGCCGCTACGGCAGCCCCGACGACTTCCGCGCACTGGTCGAGGCCGCGCATGCCAAAGGCTTGGGCGTGCTGATGGATTGGGTGCCCGCGCATTTCCCCAACGACGCCCATGGCGTCGCGCATTTCGACGGCACCGCGCTTTACGAACACGCGGACCCGCGCGAGGGGTTCCACCCCGACTGGAACACCCATATCTACAACCTCGGCCGCAATGAGGTGCGCAACTTCCTCACCGCCAACGCCCTCTATTGGCTGGAGGATTTCCACCTCGACGGGCTGAGGGTCGATGCCGTCGCCTCGATGCTCTACCGCGATTATTCGCGCGGCCCCGGCGCCTGGATCCCCAACAAGGACGGCGGGCGCGAGAATTACGAATCCATCGCCTTCCTGCGCGAGATGAACACGCTGGCCTATGGCCAAGGCCCGGCCGGGCTGATGACCGTGGCCGAGGAATCGACCGCTTGGCCCGGCGTCACCCAGCCCGCGCATCTGGGCGGGCTCGGCTTCGGCTTCAAGTGGAACATGGGCTGGATGAACGACACGCTTCGGTTCGTCGAACACGACCCGATCCACCGCCGCCACCACCACGACCTGATGACCTTCGGCCTCGTCTACGGATTCTCCGAAAACTACGTCCTGCCGATCAGCCATGACGAGGTGGTGCACGGCAAGGGCTCGATGCTGCAGAAGATGCCGGGCGATCCGGCGGCGAAACTGGCCAACCTCAGGGCGTATTACGGCTTCATGTGGGGTCATCCCGGCAAGAAGCTCTTGTTCATGGGCTGCGAATTCGGCCAGGGGCATGAGTGGAACCACGATCAGGCGCTCGACTGGGGCGTGCTGGGGATCGAGGGGCACGCGGGCCTGCAACGGCTGGTGCGCGACCTCAACACGCTCTACCGGGCCGAGCCCGCGCTCCATGCCCGCGATGCCGAGCCCGGCGGCTTCGCCTGGATCGACCGCGAGGCGCGGGCGGAATCGCTCTTCTCCTGGCTGCGGCTCGGCCATGACGGCCAGCCCCCCGTTGCCGTCATCGCCAATTTCACGCCCGTGGAGCGGCGCTGGCAGCTCGGCCTGCCCCGCCCCGGCCGCTGGCGCGAGGCGCTCAACACCGATGCCGGGCTCTATGGCGGCGGCAACCGGGGCAACCTGGGTGCGGTCCTCGCCGATGGCCCCGCTACCGCCGGCCAACCGCATAGCGCCGAGATCACCCTGCCGCCGCTTTCAACCTTGTTCCTGATTCCGGAGGAATCGTGATGCCCAGTGCCCCGCAGCGACTGTCCAGCCGGACCATGGCCTTCATCCTCGCCGGGGGGCGCGGCTCGCGCCTGCACGAGCTGACCGACAACCGCGCCAAGCCCGCGGTCTATTTCGGCGGCAAGACGCGGATCATCGACTTCGCGCTGTCGAATGCGCTGAACTCGGGCATCCGCAAGATGGCCATCGCCACGCAATACAAGGCCCATTCGCTGATCCGCCATTGCCAGCGCGGCTGGAACTTCTTCCGCGCCGAGCGCAACGAATACCTCGACATCCTGCCCGCCAGCCAACGGGTGGACGAGACGCATTGGTACGAAGGCACGGCCGACGCGGTTTATCAGAACATCGACATCGTCGACAGCTATGACATTGATTACGTGATCATTCTGGCGGGCGACCACATCTACAAGATGGATTACGAGGTGATGATCCGCGAGCATGTCGAGTCGAACGCCGACGTGACCGTGGGCTGCCTGACCGTGCCGCGCACGGATGCCCATGCCTTCGGCGTCATGGCCGTCGACCATTCCGGCCGCATCACCGATTTCGTCGAGAAACCCAAGGACCCGCCCGCGCTGCCCGACGATCCCGAGCGCTCGCTCGCCTCGATGGGGATCTATGTCTTCCGCTGGAAATTCCTGCGGCAATTGCTGATGGACGACGCCAACGACCCGAACTCGAACCGCGATTTCGGCGGCGACATCATCCCCAATGTGGTCCGCAACGGCAAGGCGATGGCGCATCGCTTCGAAGAGAGCTGTGTGCGCCACAAGCCCGAGGCGACGGCCTATTGGCGCGACGTGGGCACCATCGACGCATTCTGGAAGGCCAATATCGACCTGACCGATTTCGACCCCGAACTCGACCTCTGGGACCATGACTGGCCGATCTGGACCTATTCCGAATCCGTGCCCCCCGCCAAATTCATCCATAACGAGGAAAACCGCCGCGGCCTGGCGCTGAGCTCGCTGATCTCGGGCGGCTGCATCATCTCAGGGACCGAGGTTCGCAATTCGCTGCTGTTCACCGGGGTGCATTCCAATTCCTGGTCCTCGCTCGATCAGGCGGTGGTGCTGCCCTACGTGACGGTGAGCCGCCACGCCCGGCTGACCAAGGTGGTGATCGACCGCGGCGTGGTGATCCCCGAGGGGCTGATCGTCGGCGAGGATCCCGTCGAGGACGCGAAATGGTTCCGCGTCAGCCCCGGGGGCGTCACGCTGATCACCCAGGCGATGCTGGACCGCCGCGCGGGCAAGGCATGAGCGTGAGCCCTGCCCGCCCGGTCCTGGCCGTCGCCTCGGAATGCGCGCCCCTGGTCAAGACCGGGGGCCTGGCCGATGTGGTGGGCGCCCTGCCCCAGGCGCTGGCGCCCCAGGGCTGGGCGATCCGCACGCTGATCCCCGGGTTTCCCCGGGTCATGGCGGCGCTGAAAAAGCCCAAGGTCGCGATGGCGCTGCCGGATCTGCTGGGCGTGCCCGCCCGGGTGCTGGCGGCGCAGGTGGCGGGGCTGGATCTGCTGATCCTCGACGCGCCGGCGCTCTACGAGCGCGAGGGCTCGCCCTATCTCGACGCCGCGGGCCATGATTGGAGCGACAACGACCTGCGCTTCGCCGCGCTGGGCAAGGCGGCGGCGCTGATCGCCGCGGGCGGCATTCCCGGCTGGCGGCCGGAACTCTTGCATCTGCACGATTGGCAGGCGGGCTTCACCCCGGTCTATCAGAAGCTTCTGGGTGCGACCCAGCCCTCGCTGATGACGATCCACAACATCGCCTTCCACGGGCTGACCGGCGCCCATCGGCTGACCGCGCTGAAACTGCCGGACGAGGCCTTCACCCTCGACGTCGCCGAGTTCTACGGCCATCTGTCGGCGCTGAAGGCGGGGCTGACCGGGGCCACGGCGATCAACACCGTCAGCCCGACCTATGCGCAGGAACTCTGCACGCCGGAATTCGGCATGGGGCTGGAGGGGCTGATCCGCGCCCGGGCCGCCGATATGTCGGGGATCCTGAACGGCATCGACACCCAGACCTGGGACCCGACCGCCGACCCGCTGATCGCCCCCTTCGCCACCCCCATCGCCAAGGCCGCCAATACCCGCGCGCTCAGGGCCGAATTCGGCCTCGCGCCCGCCGAGGGGCCGCTCGCCGTGGTCGTGTCGCGACTGTCCGACCAGAAGGGGCTGGACCTGCTGCTGACCGCCCTGCCCGCGCTGGTCGAGAATGGCGGGCAACTGGCGATGCTGGGCTCGGGCGACCGGCGGCTGGAAAACGCCTGGCTCGCCGCCGCTGCCGCCCATCCCGGCAAGGTCGCGGTCCGGGTCGGCTATGACGAGGCGCTCTCGCACCGGATCTATGCGGGCGCCGATGCGGTGCTGGTGCCCTCCCGCTTCGAGCCCTGCGGCCTGACGCAGATGTACGGCCTGCGCTATGGCGCGGTGCCGGTGGTGGCGCGGACCGGGGGGCTGGCCGACACGGTGATCCACGCCAATGCCGCGGCGCTGGCGGCGGGCTGCGCCACCGGCATCGTCCACGACCCCCACAGCGCCGAGGCCCTGGCCCAGGCGCTGCGCCAGCTCTGCGCGCTCTGGGCCGACCGCGCCGTCTTTCGCAAGATCCAGAAGAACGCCATGAAACACCCGGTCGGCTGGGAGGCGAGCGCGCCGGTCTATGCCGCGCTCTACGCCCGCCTCGCCGCCCTCCCGCAGGAGCCCGCATGAACCTGACCATCGAACGCGGCCGCCACGACCGCATCGGCGCCACCTTCGATGGCGACGGGGTGAATTTCGCCCTCTTCTCGGAACATGCGACGGCCGTGGACCTGTGCCTCTTCTCGCCCGACGGCATGCGCGAGACGCACCGCCTGCGCCTGCCCGAACGCACCGGCTACGTCTGGCACGGCCGGGTGTCGGGCCTCTTTCCCGGGCAGCAATACGGCTACCGGGTGCACGGCCCCTACGCGCCCGAGGAAGGCCACCGCTTCAATGCCAACAAGCTGCTGCTCGACCCCTACGCCAAGCGGCTGACCGGGCACCCGCGCTGGTCGGATGCGGTCTTCGGCTACAACCCCGGGGCCAAGACGCAGGACCTGACCTTCTCGACCCGGGATTCCGCCCGGTTCATGCCGAAATGCGTGGTCGAGGATCCCAGCTTCTACTGGGGCAACGACCGCCCGCCCGCCAAACCCGCCAACGAGACGATCATCTATGAAGCGCATGTGAAGGGGCTGACCCAGCTTTCCGGCGCGGTCAATGCGGGCAAGTTCCTCGGCGTCGCGTCGGACCGGGTGCTGGACCATCTGGTCGATCTGGGCATCACGGCGGTTGAACTGCTGCCCGTCCAGAGCTTCCTCAACGACCGCTGGCTGATCGAGAAGAAGCTGACGAATTACTGGGGCTATCAGACCCTTGGCTTCTTCGCCCCCGACCCGCGCTATCTGGTCAACGGCCAGATCAACGAATTCCAGCACATGGTCGCCCGCCTGCATGCCGCCGGGATCGAGGTGATCCTCGATGTCGTCTACAACCACACCTGCGAGGGCTCGGAACTGGGCCCGACGCTCAGCTTCCGCGGCATCGACAACCGCAGCTATTACCGCCTCGCGCCCTATCCGCGGCATTACATCAACGACACCGGCTGCGGGAACACGCTGAACCTGGACCATCCGATGGTGCTGCGCATGGTGATGGACAGCCTGCGCTACTGGGTCGAGGTGATGCATGTCGACGGTTTCCGCTTCGACCTCGCCTCGACGCTGGCGCGCGACGATGCCGGGTTCCAGTCGAACTCGGCCTTCTTCGCGGCGATCCGGCAGGACCCGGTTCTGAACCGCGTGAAGCTGATCGCCGAACCCTGGGACATCGGCCCCGGCGGCTATCAGCTGGGCGCCTTCCCCCATCCGTTCCACGAATGGAACGACAAGTTCCGCGACGGCGTGCGCCGTTTCTGGCGCCGCGATGCGCGCCCGGCGCCGGAACTGGCCGCCCGGATCACCGGCTCGGCCATCCAGTTCGACCATTCCGGCCGCGGCGCCACCAGCTCGATCAATTTCCTGACCGCGCATGACGGCTTCAACCTGACCGATCTGGTCAGCTACAACCAGAAGAACAACATCGCCAATGGCGAGGACAACCGCGACGGCCATTCCGAGAATTACTCGGACAACATGGGGCACGAGGGGCCGACCGACGATCCCCAGATCCTGCAAGCCCGGGCGCTGCGGCGGCGCAACCTGATGGCCACGCTGCTGCTGAGCCAAGGCACGCCGATGATCCTCGCGGGCGACGAGATGGGCCACAGCCAGCAGGGCAACAACAACGCCTATTGCCAGGACGGCCCGATCTCGTGGCTCGACTGGGGCAAGATGGACGCCGACATGCTGGCCTTCACCCGCCGCCTGATCCAGTTCCGCAAGAACCACCCGATTCTGCGCCAGAAGCTGTTCCTGCATTCGAAGGCGCGCTCGTCGGACGGCAAGGCGGACGTGCTCTGGTGGCACCCCGAGGGACGCCGCATGACCCCCGCCGATTGGGAAGACCCGGCGCTGAGCCATGTCTGCGTCGAACTCAGGACCGCCTCGGGCACGCCCGCCTATGCCGATCTGGAGGACGCGATCTTTCTGGTCTTCAACGCTGGCGGGCAGCTTGATGTGACCCTCACCCCCGCCCCCGATGGCAAGATCTGGTCGCGCCGCCTCAATTCCTATGCCCCGACCGCCCCGCATGAGCGGATCGGCTCGGGCAAGCTGGTGGTGCCCGCGCATTCCGTCTCGGCGCTGGTTCTGGAAGACATGCGATGAGCGACCTTGACGATGCCTGCCGCGCCTTCGGTCTGATCTGGGTCTATCGCGACGGCGCGGGCCGCATGCAGGAGGCGCCCGAGGACAGCCGCCGCGCCGTCCTCGCCGCGCTGGGCCATGGCAATGCCGAGGCCGCGCTGCCGGCCACGCTGCAACGCTCGACCTCGCGTGCCATCCCCGCGGGGGCGCCGACCGACTGGGGCCCCGGCCCCTGGGTGATCCTGACCGAGGACGGCGGCGAGATCCGCGGCGAGGGCCCCCTGCCGCCCCTGCCGATGGGCTATCACCGCATCCTGCATCAGGGCTGGACCGTTCACCTGCTGGCCGAGCCCCCGCGCCTGCCGATGCCGCCCCGGCGCTGGGGCGTTACCCTGCCGCTCTTCGCGCTGTGGGAAGGGGCCGAGGCCGGGATGGGCACCTATCCGCAACTCGGCGCGCTGGCCGAGGGGCTGGCGGGCCATGGCGCCGCCTTCCTCGGCATCAACCCGATCCACGCCGGGTTCCCGGTCGATCCCGGCAATTACTCGCCCTACGCCCCCTCGCACCGCCGCCGCCTGAACACGATGCATGTGGAAACCGCGCTGAAGCTGCCCGAAAGCGGCGCGCTGATCGACTATGGTCGCGCGATCCGCGCCCAGCGCGCCGCGCTCGAGGAGGCCTTCGCTGAGTTCCACGGCGACCCCGATTTCGAGGCCTGGCGCGGCGAAGGCGGCGCGGCGCTGGAGGAATTCGTCACCCATCAGGCGCTGAGCGAGGTGCACGGCGCCTATTGGGGCGGCTGGCCGCTCGCCTATCAAGACCCGCGCAGCGCCGAGGTGCAGAGCTTTGCCCGCGAGCGCTGGCAGCGCCTGCGGTTCCACGCCTGGGCGCAATGGCAGGCCGAAACCCAGTTGCACGACGCGCAGATGCGCGCCCGCTCGGCGGGGATGAATTTCGGCCTCTATCTGGATATCGCCGTGGGCACCCATCCGCACGGCGCCGAGACCTGGGCCGAACGCACCTCCTTCGCCCAAGGCGTCAGCCTCGGCGCCCCGCCCGACCTGCTCGGCCCCTCCGGCCAGCGCTGGGGTCTGGCGCCCTTGCGCCCCGATGTGCTGCGCGCCACTGGTTACGCGGCCTTCGCCCAGACGCTCCGCGCCCAACTCAAATTCTGCGGGCTGCTCAGGATCGACCATATCCTCGGGCTCGAACGCAGCTTCTGGCTGCCCGACGGCTTGCCCGGCCTCTATGTCACCATGCCGCGCGAGGAACTTCTCGCCGTCCTCAGGATCGAGGCGACGCGCGCCGGCGCCTCGGTGATCGGCGAGGATCTGGGCACCATTCCCGAGGGGCTCAGGGCCGCGCTCGACGCCTCGGGCGTCATGGGCTGCCGCGTGGCGATGTTCGAACGCGACTGGGACGGCACCCGCGATTTCCTGCCGCCCGAGGCCTATACGCCGACCGCGCTCGCCTCCTGGGCCACGCATGACCTGCCGACCTGGGCAGGCTGGCGTCAGGGGCGCGACATCGACTGGCGGGCGCAACTGGGCGAAGTCCCGGACGAGCCCGCCGCACGCGAGGCCCGCGCCGCCGAAGTCGCCGCCTTCGACGCGCTGTCAGGCGGCTCGGACCTTGCCGCCATGCACCGCCACCTCGCCCATACCGCCAGCCATCTGGTCGCCGTTCAGGGCGAGGATCTGGCGGGCGCCGTCGAGCAGGCTAACTTGCCCGGCACGATCTACGAACACCCGAATTGGTGTCGCCGCCTGCCTTTGCCGCTGTCGGGCCTCATTTCCGCCCCGACCCTCGACCAGACCGGCGCCATCATGGCCGAAGCCGGAAGGACCTGAAGAATGACCAAGATCACCCGTATCGCCACCAAGCCCATCGCCGGCCAGAAGCCCGGCACCTCGGGCCTGCGCAAGAAGACCCGCGTCTTCATGCAGCCCGGGTATCTGGAGAATTTCGTCCAGGCGATCTGGGACGGGATCGGCGGCATCAAGGGCCGGGTGTTGGTGGTGGGCGGCGACGGGCGCTTCTTCAACGACCGCGCCATCCAGACCATTCTGAAGATGGCCGCCGCCTCGGGCGCGGCCAAGGTGATCGTCGGGCAGAACGGCTTCCTGTCGACGCCCGCCGCCTCGAACCTGATCCGGGTCAGGGGCGCGGATGGCGGGGTGATCCTGTCGGCCAGCCACAACCCCGGCGGCCCGGACGAGGATTTCGGCATCAAGTACAACATGGCGAACGGCGGCCCGGCGCCCGAAAGCGTTACCGCCGCCATCTTCGCCGCGACGGAAGCCATCGGGCATTACGATATCCTGGAGGCCGAGGATCTGGACCTGTCCGCGATCGGCACCGCCTCGCTGGGTGAGATGACGGTCGAGGTCGTGGACCCGGTCGCCGAATACGCCACGCTGATGGAGAAGCTCTTCGACTTCCCGGCGATCAGGACGCTGCTTGCCGGCGGGTTCCGCATCCGCTTCGACGCCATGCACGCGATCACCGGACCCTATGCGGTCGAGATCCTCGAAAAGCGCCTCGGCGCCGCGCCGGGTTCGGTGGTGAACGCGGTGCCGTCCCCCGATTTCGGCGGCGGGCACCCCGATCCGAACCCGGTCTGGGCCAAGGACCTGATGGACGCGATGTACGCCGCCGACGCCCCCGATTTCGGCGCGGCCTCGGACGGGGACGGCGACCGCAACATGATCGTCGGTCGGGTCGCCTATGTGACGCCCTCGGACTCGCTGGCCGTGCTGGCCGCCAACGCGCATCTGGCGCCGGGCTATGCGGGCGGGCTGAAGGGCGTCGCGCGCTCGATGCCGACCTCGGGCGCGGTGGACCGGGTGGCGGCGGGCATGGGCCTGCCCTGCTTCGCCACGCCGACCGGCTGGAAATTCTTCGGCAACCTGCTGGACGCCGGGATGGCCACGCTCTGCGGCGAGGAATCGGCCGGGACCGGCAGCGACCATGTGCGCGAGAAAGACGGGCTTTGGGCGGTCCTGTTGTGGCTCAACATCCTGGCGGTGACCGGCAAATCGGTCGCGCAGGTGATGGAGGACCATTGGGCCGAATTCGGCCGCACCTATTATTCCCGCCACGATTACGAGGCCATCGACAGCGAGACCGCCAACCGGCTGGTCGATGACCTGCGCGCCGAGCTGGGCGGGCTGACCGGCTGGACCCATGAGGGGCTGGTGATCGAGGAGGCCGAGGATTTCGCCTATACCGACCCGGTGGACGGCTCGGTCTCGGCCCATCAGGGCCTGCAGATCCGCTTCCGGGGCGGCGCGCGGGTGGTGCTGCGGCTCTCGGGCACCGGGACCGAGGGGGCGACGCTGCGGGTCTATCTGGAGCGCTTCGACGACAATGATTTCGGCCAGGACCCGCAGGCGGCGCTGGCCCCGGTCATCGCCGCGACCGAGGCGCTGGCCGGGATCGGCAAGCGGACCGGGCGGAGCGGGCCGGACGTCATCACCTGATCCGTCCCACGCCTGGGACACTGCGCCACCGCAAGCGTTTTCAAAGGCTTGCCTGGCGCCGTTCATCTTTCGTCAAGCTTCCCCGCGGGACCGAACCTCATTGAAAAGCCCGCCGGGAGCCTCCTCCCGGCGGGTTTCGCCTGACGCTCGCCTCAATTCGCGGGCACCAGCGTCCATTGCTGGCGGGCGCCGCCCTGGAAGGGCCGGGTCATGGCGCCATTGTCATGGCTGCCCTCATAGGCCTCGAGATACCGGCCGTTGGCCTGCTGGCTGACGACGAAATGCGCGCCCACAACCCGGCGGAAAAGCCAGCGCTGCGTCGCATTCGCCTGCGGATCGCGGGTCACGGCCCCGAAATCGCTGCCGACCTCATAGGCGTCGAGGAACCGGCGGGAACTGACCTGCATCACCGAGAACAGGTTGTCGCCGAGCGGCGTCACCCGCCAGATCTGGGTCCGGTTGTTCTGGAAGGGCCGGGTCACGACGGCATTGTCGTTGGTCCCTTCATGCGCATCCAGAAACAGGCCCGTGCTGCGCTGCTGGATGAAATAGGTGCCGCTCAGCACCACCGGCTCGGGCGGCGGCGGCGGGGCGGTATAGCGGTGGATGACCCAGCTTTGCGAGGTGTTGAACTGGCGCGGGCGGGTCACGACATTGTTGTCGTTCGAGCCCTCATGCGCGTCCATGAACAGGCCGGAACTGACCTGCCGCAGGGTGAAACGGCCCTCGCCCAGCTCGGCGATGGTCCAGCGCTGGGTGGTGTTGTCCTGCCGGGGGCGGGTGACGACGCGGTTGTCGTTGGACCCTTCATGCGCATCGACGAACCGGCCGTTACTGCGTTGTTGCAGCGTGTAGACCTCGCCGCCGACCGCGGTGATGGTCCAGACCTGCGTCAGGTCGTCCTGACGGTCGCGGGTGACGAGACGGGTGTCATGGCCGGTCTCATAGGCATCGAGGTAACGGCCGCTGCTGCGCTGCATGATCGTGTAATCGCCGCCCAGAGTCGCGCCGGGAACGATCGGCAGCGGCGAGGCGGTGGCGAGGGACGGCAGCAAAAGCGCGGCGGAGAGCGCGACAAGACGCATCAGGGCACGCGGTCCCGCGGCGATGGGGGGCAGAGAGGACATGGGGCTCTTCCTTTTGGGGTTGGTTCGGACCAGCACCGATTGTCTGGTTCGTCACCATGGCCCCTGCCCCCATGTTAGCATAACTCGGCTGCCGGTTATCGGATGACCGGCCCCGGCTTGCCGCGCCTCAGGAACTCAGCGCGTCGGCCGGGTCGCAGCGGTGCCAGACCAGCGGCATGCCGCCCGGCTCCAGCACCTGCAACAGATCCTCGCCCCTCAGCCGGACCGCCACTTGACCGCCTGCCCCGGGCTCGCCCTCGGGCACGGTATAGGCGCCGTCATGGCGGCCATAAAAGCCCAGCACCCGCGCCCCGCCCGGCGTGGTGAAATCCGCCCCCGCGATGCGCAGGACGCGCCCATCGGTGGGGGCGCACCAGATACCGTCGATGGCATCGGCCAGCGCGGGCGCCCCGGCCAGCGCCAGGCCGAGGGTCAGGAGGCAAGGCAGAGCGCGTCTCATGGAACCTCCGGCACGGGATGCCGCGATCCTAGCGCCAGTCCCCCGGTCCGGGAAGCGCCTTGCGCGCCCTCAGACCTCGGGCACCCTGACGACGATCCCGTCGATCTCCTCGACCATGACCAGCTGGCAGGAGAGCCGCGAGCAATCGAGCCGCGGCGCGTCGGTGGCGTCGAGCATCGCCTCCTCGAAATCCGAGGGGCGGCCCGCCGCGCCCTGCCAGTCGCCGTCCACATAGACATGGCAGGTGGCGCAGCTCATCGTGCCGCCGCATTCGCCGATGATGCCGGGCACATTGCCGGCCACCGCGGCCTCCATCAGCGAGAGGCCGGGCTTGACCTCCAGACCGATCTCGCGCCCGTCGGGCAGGATCCAGGTGGCTTTCATCGCTGCCTCCTCAGACAAACCAGATGGCGAAGTCGCGGGCGCCCTCGGGCGTCATGTCCTTGGTCTTGTCGACCTCAACCCGCTTCATGTGGATGTGGTGCGCGCAATAGGCCTCGCCCATCGCCGCGACCAGCGCGGTATCGGCCTCCAGATCATCGAGCGCACCCGACAGCGATTCCGCCACGCCGTAGGCCGCGCTCTGCCCCATGAAGCAATCGCCCGTCTCGGCGGGCGGCAGCGGGTAGCGCTGCTCGTAGCCCAGCCGCGCGGCCTGCAGCACGGCGGCCACGGCGGCATAGGGATTGGCCGAGGCATCGGCCATCCGGTGTTCCAGCCGCGCCTTCTTGCCGCCCTCGCCCGAGACGCGGGTGGTGACGCCGCGGTGATCCTCGCCCCAATTGCACCAGAAGCCCGACATGGTGGCCGGTTGCAGCCGGGCGTAGGAATTGACCGAGGGCGCGACCAGCCCCGCCAGCCCCTTGTGGTGGCGCATCCAGCCCGCGACGCAGCCCTGCATCAGGTCGTTCATCGCCTCGATCCCGCCCGTCTCGCCCCGGGCAAAGGCGTTCTGGCCGTCCTTGCCGGCGAAGCTGAGGTTGATATGCATCCCCGACCCGCCCCGGTCGAAAAAGGGTTTCGGCAGGAAGGTCAGGACGACGCCCTTGCGGAAGGCCACTTCGCGGGCCAGCTGGCGGAACATCACCATCTCATCCACCGCATCCAGCGCCTCTTCGAAGGCGAGGGTGAATTCGTATTGCGGGGTGTCGTATTCGGTCGTGACCAGTTCCAGCTTGAACCCCGCGGTTTCGGCCGTCTCCCAGATCGCATCGGTGAAGCCCAGCGGATCGTTGAAGGGCCCGCCGCCATAGACATGCCCGCCCGGCACGTCATAGGGGACAAGGCTGCCATCCTCGGCCCGGGTGAAGGCGAAGGCCTCCAGCTCCAGCCCGACTTTCGGCGTCAGCCCGTGCGTCTTCCACCCGGCGATCGCCTCCTTCAACGCGGCCCGCCCGGCGATGGGGATCATCTGGCCCCGCCGGTCATAGAGGTCGCCGGTGACCATATGCACGCCCGGCTCCCAGCCCGGGCGGATGTCATGGGCGTCCCAGCGCAGTTCCATATCCGGCAGCCCCTCAAGACAGGCGGTGCCGGGGGCGTCGACGATCAGGTCCTTGTCGTAATGGACCGCGAAACAGGGCTGGGCGAAGCGGGTCGCCCCCGAGCCGATCTTTTCCTGCGGCAGGTACTTGCCGCGCAGGATCGAGAGGTGATCGCACCAGACGGGGCGAAGGCGGTCGCGCATGTCGTTAACTCCCTGGTCTTTTTTGGTGCCGAGGGGCGGGTCGGCTTGGTCTTCGCCCCGTTTGACGTAGCGGTGTCAGGCCCTTGTCACCTGGACCGGCAATTCCTTGATCCCGCCCACGAAATTGGAGCGCAGGAACTTCTGCGGCCCGGCCGGTTCGAGGGACCTGATCCGCCGCGCCAGTTCCTGAAACAGCACCCGCACCTCCAGCCGCGCCAGATGCATGCCCAGGCACAGATGCGGCCCGCCCTGGCCGAAGCTCAGATGCCGGTTCGGCGTGCGGGCCAGATTGACGCGGAACGGATCCTCGAAGACCGCCTCGTCCCGGTTACCGCTGATGAACCAGTAAAGCACCTTGTCCCCCGCCCGGATCGTCTTGCCATGCATCTCATGGTCGCGCGTCGCCGTGCGGCGGAAATAGAGCGCGGGCGTGGCCCAGCGGATGATCTCGTCGGGCGCGGTGTCCCAGATCGCACCCTCCTGCATCTGGCCCAGAAGTTCCGGCTGATGCGCCATCGCCTGGATGCCCGCGGCGATGGAATAGCGCGTCGTGTCGTTCCCGGCCGCCACCAGCAGGCAGAAGAAATTGCGGAATTCGGTTTCCGAGATGGTGCTGCCGTCGGGCCCCGGTTGCAAGATCAGATGCAGCACGCCCTCGGTATCGCCCCGCGCCGCCTTGTCGGCCATCAATTGCTTCGCGTAATCATAGAGTTCCGCCCCGGCGGGCGAATTGAAGGGCATCAGCCGGTAGGCATCGGTCGTCATCCGGTCCAGCACGTGATCGGTGAAATCGGGGTCGGTATTGGCGATCAGCGCATCGCCCTTTGCCACCAGCCAGGGCAGGTCCGCGTCGGGCGTGCCGATGATCCGGCCCAGCATCCGCATCGGCAATTGCCGGGCGATGGCCTTGGTCGCGTCGAAGGTGCCCTGTTCCAGCGCCTCGTCCAGGATCTCGTCGCACAGCGCGCGGATCTGCGCCTCGAACCCGGCGACGACCGGCTTGGAAAAGGCCTTCGCCACCTTGACCCGGGTCATCGAATGCTCGGGCGGGTCGGTCTCCTGAAAGGTGCGCCGCGCCAGATATTCCTCGTAGCTCTGATCCTCCATGCGGATCCCCCGGGCCGAGGACATGAGATCCGCCTGCCGGTTCAGCGCCAGGATGTCCTCGTTGCGGGTGACCGACCAGAAGCCCTGCCCCGCGTCCCAGTCGGTCCAGCTGAGCGGATCCTCACGGCGCAGGCGGGCGAAGGTGTTGTGCGGCGGGCCGTCCATGAAGGTGTCGTGCGAGGTCAGATCGGCGTGCCCGTCGTCGGTCGGTGTCCAGATGGTCATGCGACTCTCCTTGAATGCCCCGCCCAATATGTATATTATTGGACTTGCAACGTATGCAAATGGAAAATTCATGCATATCGCCTTTCTGGACACCAACATCGACCGCTCCGCGCTGGCTGCCCGCCATGCCAGCGAAGTGGACAAATTCCGGGCGCTGATGGACCCGGCGGCGCCCGGCTGGCGCTACGTAGATTTCCGGGTGACCGAGGGGCATTTCCCCGAGGCGCTGGCGGGGTTCGACGGGGTGATGATCTCGGGCAGCCCGGCCTCGGTCAATGATCCGACGCCCTGGATGGCACGGTTGGAGGCGGTGATCCGCGAGGCCGTCGCGGCGGGTGTGCCCGTGTTCGGCGCCTGCCTCGGCCATCAGGCAGTGGCCAAGGCGCTGGGCGGACGGGTCGGCCGCAACCCGCAGGGCTGGGTTCTGGGCCGCATCGAAAGCCGGATCGACGCCCCCGCGCCCTGGATGGCGGGCGCCGGGCCCCGGATCGCCCTGCATGCGGCTCATAACGAGCAGGTGCTGGCGCTCCCCCCCGGTGCCCAGGTGCTGGGCGGGACCGAGACCACGCCTTATGGTCATCTCGCCTATGGCGCGGGGGTCTTCACTACCCAATACCACCCCGAACTGACCCGGGCCTTCATGCAGGATCTGATCGGGGAAATGACGCCGAGCCTTGACCCCGCCGTCGCCCGCGCCGCCCGGGACTCGCTCAGCGGGCCGATCGGTGCCGCGCAGATGGCGGGCTGGATCGCCGCCTTCTTCCAGCAGGCCCGCCCCTGAAGGACGCCCCGCAGGCGCTTGACTTTGCAGGGCTCGCTTTTACTGTTCATGTTTATCATCATCATGGACAGTATTGCCATGGACCGCGCCGCGCTGGGTTCGCTCGTCTGGCAGCTTTCGACCCGTTGGCGGGTCGAGACGGATCGCAGCCTCGCGCCGCTGGGCCTGACGCAGGCGCAATATGCCCTGCTTGCCGCGCTCTCGGGACTCCGCCGCAAGGGGGGCGAGCCCAGCCAGCAGGCGCTGGCACAGGCATTGGGGCTGAGCGCGATCTATGTCTCGAAACTGTTGCGGGCGCTCGAAGGCGCGGGCCTCGTCACCCGCCTGCCCGAACCCAGGGATGCCCGCGCCCGCCGCCTGTCGTTGACACCGCTCGGCGAAAGCCGCCTCAAGGCCGCGCGGAAGACGGTCGCAGCGCTCGACCGGCGCCTTTCCGAACCCTTGGGCGAGCCGGACGGTGGCGCGGCGCAGGCCTTCCGCATCATGCTGCGCAGCCTGCTGACCCATCACGACCAGATCGCGGGCAGCGCCCCTAGCCCAACGCCGCCAGCAGATCCATCGCCGTGACCTGATCGAACTGCACATGCTGGCGCATCGCCGCCTCGGCAGCCTCGGAATCGCGGGCGAAGATCAGCCCGGCGATTGCCCGATGATCGCGGGCCGAGGCCTCGATCGAGCCCGCATAGCGATAGCGCGCCCGGTAATACGCCATCAATTTCCGGGCGTTGGTCTTGATCATGTCCAGCAGGAACGGATTGCCCGCACTCTCGGCCACCGCCGCATGGAAGCGCAGGTTCAGTTGGTAATAGGCGTCGGGCTCGGCCTCGCCCAATGTGGCGAAATGGGTCTCGCAGGCCGCCGTCGCCGCCTCCAGCACTCCCGCGCCCGAGGCCGACAGCCGCCGCGCCGCCAGCCCCGCCGCCTGCCCTTCCAGCTTGGCATGTACCTCGAGGATCGCCAGGAATTCGGTCAGCGTCGGCTTGAACACCACCGCCCCCTTGCGCGGCAGCCGCCGCACGAGGCCGGTCGCCTCGATCTGCATCAGGGCCTCGCGGACCGGGGTACGCGAGACGCCGAAATGCTGGACCAGCGCCGCCTCCTCGATCTCGTCACCGGGGTTGAGGCGGCCGGTGTCGATCCAGTCATGCAGCGTCCGCAGGATGGTTTCGGTCTGGTTGGCCATGAAAAACACCCCCGGGTTGAGGCTATCCGTATACACACTGCCACCCCGTTTGTGCAATCCCGGACCCGCTCCTGCCCCCTTGCGCCAGCCTGCTTGCTTGGTTATTGCTGCGCCCACGGACAGTTGGCCGAGTGGTCGAAGGCGCACGCCTGGAAAGTGTGTAGGCGGGGAACCGTCTCGAGGGTTCGAATCCCTCACTGTCCGCCATTTTCAGATACCGATCCGTTCAAGGGCCCCGATTGGGGCCTGTTTCTTCCTGTTTCAAAGGGTTCGGCGGGGTTATCCGCCGTTCGGAGACTGAGTGCCCGAAACAGCACAGGTCGCCGTGGAAGGGCCGCGCCAGTTCGCTTTGCCGCGTCAGATCGACAAGACCCAGCGCGGCCAGCCTCCCGCTGACCGTCTCGCCGCCCGGCGCGACCATGCCGCCCCGCCATCCTCGACGGTCGCCCCAAGCCCCGCAACGAGGAACTCGTGCCCCAGCGGCGCGCACTCCCGTCAAGAAGGGCCGCGCCGTCACGCTTGCTCTCCTCTGGCGAGGAACGCCGCTGCGGGGCGCCCCCAGCAAGTGCAGGGTTCCCAATGGACACGATCGCCTCCGCAGGCGTGTCCCCCGGCGACGCCTCAAGGTCGGGCCGCCGGAACGCCTCTGAACCAGCCTGCATTCCGACCCGCTCGATGCCGCCAAACGGCAGGCCCCTCCCATCTGGCACGGGACCTTCGGGGCCGTCGCCAAAGTCTGACCGGCGAGGGCGGTGTCCATGGCGCTGACCTGGCGATGCGGCGCCTTCTTGTCGCCACGGACGACCCGGGCTGCCTGAAGGGGCCTCCTTCGCCCCCGTTGCTGCAAGGTCGCCAGCGTCGCCGAGGGGAAAGCGCCGGGCATCCTTGCGACCCTTGGCGACAAAATGCGCAGCGGGGGAGCGTGGGACCCCGGGTCACTCCCCCAAACTAGGGAATGGTGCAAGCAGGGTCGCGGTGTCATTTGATACCGAGTCGGCGAAGATTAACGATGGCGCGAGTGACTATGAGGTCGACGAAGTCTGGTGCTCCGCGCCCAACCAATGCGGCCAGCCAGCCCTGCGCCGGTTCCAACCACCGGCGCAGGCCCTGGCGGCGGCTGGTTGCCTGACCGGGCGCTCGATCGTCCGGCCGGGAGGGGGCCGATGTTTTGACAGCGGTCGGGTAACCGCCTACCCTTTCCGACCAAGGGATGGAGTTTCTGCCTGATGCCGATGAAGGGCGCCGACACGATGTCTCGTCGTGCCATGATTGCCTCCGCGATTGCGGCCGGGAGCGTCCCGGGCCTTGCCTTCTCCAAGTCCCACCCCCTCCTGACCGTGGTGTCCTCCGACCAGGCGCGCCAGACCTACGATGAAGACGCTCTCGAGGCGCTGCCCTGGCACGACGTCGTCACCCATACCGTCTGGACCGAGGGCATCCAGCATTTCCGTGGCCCGCTCTTGCGCGACATTCTCCTGCAGACCGGCGCCACCGCGCTTGACCTGGCGCAGCGGCGACTGACCCTGACCGCGCTGAACGATTTCGTCGTGGACATTCCCGCCAGCGATGCGTTCGCCTTCGACGCCGTTCTTGCCCGCACCTTCAATGGCCAGCCGATGCAGGTGCGCGACAAAGGCCCCCTGTGGCTGGTCTACCCGCGCGACATGACCCCGGCCCTGCAAACCCCGGAATTCGACGAGCGCTGGGTCTGGCAACTGACCCTGATCGAGATCAAATGACCACGACGCGGGGCACGCGCCTGTCGGCGGTGACGATCCTGGCCTTTCTGCTTCTGGCCGCCCTCTCGCTGGGCTGGCTGGTCGCCATTCAGAGCGCCCTGCATCAGGGGCTGGCGGAATCGAACCTCTGGGCGGCAAGCCAGGCCGAGCGCGAGAGCCTGCTCTTCTCGCTGTCGCTGCAGAGCGACGAGGCCGACGACGCCGACCGGGACTTGCAGTTCGAGATCCTGTTCAGCCGCATCGACCTGATCGCCACCAACCCCCAGCATGGGTATTTCGTCGCCATCGGCCAGGGCGAGGCGGTGGACCGCGCGCGGGCCCTGCTGCAGCTGCTCGACAGCAATGGGCCGCCGGACTTCGGCCGCGACAGCGCGGTGATCACCGCCGAGCTGGCCGAAGTCACGCGCGGCATCGCCAACGCCACCTACCTGGCCGAGCGCCGCACACGCTTTGAGCTGCACGACCGCGAGCATTGGGCCACCGACCTGCTCACCGGGTCGCTGATCGGCGCGGTCCTGGCCGGGCTGGCGATGGGCACCCTCCTCATCCGGCAAAGCCGGGGATTGCTGCGCGCCAGCCGCCAGTTGGAAGCCCATCAGGAACAGCTGGAGCGGACCATCGCCGACCGCACCGAGAAACTGCGCGATGCCCTGGGCTACGAGCGGCGCGCGAAGGAGGTCTACCGCAGCTTCGTGATCACCGTGGCGCATCAGTTCCGCACCTCGCTCTCGATCATCCACATGACCGCCCAGCGTCAGCTGCGCCGCCCACAGGGGCAGATCGACACCGATATGCGGGGGCGTTTCGCGAAGATCGTCGACGCGGCGGAACGGCTCGAACGGCTGATCGGCGGCTTTCTCGAATCCGCCTCCGTCGAGCGGCGCGATCTTGAGGGCAAGCGGGCCCTCATCGATGTCAACGCCGTCGCCTCGGTCGCCGTGGCGCAGACCCGGGCCACGCAGCCCGACCGCAAGATCGATTGCGACTTCTCGGCCGAGGCGCTGCTGATCGACGGCGATGCGGTCCTGCTGGAACAGGTCGTGCTGATCATCCTGTCGAATGCCCTGAAATACTCGCGGCCGACGGACCCCGTCCAGGTCTCGACCTGGCAGGATGGCACCCTGGTCCGCTGCGCGATCACCGACCGTGGATGCGGCATTCCGGAGGGCGCCATGGACGCGATCTTCGAGCCCTTCTACCGCGCCCCGAACGCCCACCGGTTCCCCGGCGTCGGCGTCGGGCTGAGCCTCGCCGCGCAATTCGTCGAGCTGCACGGGGGAAGGATCGACGTCACGTCAAAGCTGGGCGAGGGCACGACCTTTTCCATCTGTCTGCAGGGCCGGGGCGGGCCGGCGGGATGAGTGCTTCGGATACGGCGGCGACGATCCTCTATATCGAAGACGAGGCGGCCCTGCGCGAGGAGCTGAGCGAAGAGCTGACCGACGCCGGGCACCAGGTCCTGACCGCCGCCTGTGGCGATGAGGCCGAAGCGATCCTCGCCGGAACGACCCCCGATCTCGTGCTCTGCGACGTCATCCTTCCCGGGCGGTCGGGCTTCGCGCTGCTCGAGGATCTGCGGCGCACCGGCAAGATCGACGCGGCAACCGCCTTCCTCTTCGTCACCGCGCTGTCCGACCGGGACTCGCATCTGGAGGGGTTGCGCGCGGGGGCGACCGATTACATCACCAAACCCATCGACCTTGACCAGCTGCACCTGAAGATCGCCAATCTCCTGGCCCATGCCCGCTGCCTGCGAAGCCAGCCGGAGCCGCGGATGGACCTGCCGCCCGTGCATCTGTCCCGCCGCGAGGTGCAGGTCCTCGCCGCGATGGGGCGCGGCACCCGCACCACCGAAATCGCCTTCGAGCTGCAGATTTCCGAGCATACGGTGAACCAGTACATCAAGGAGATCTATCGCAAGCTGGGCCTCGGCAACCGCGCCGATGCCGCCCGCGCCGCCATTACCCTGGGCCTGCTGGATTGAGGCGGCGGTCCTTCAGGGGCTCCACCTCCCCGGAAATAGGGAATGGCCACCGGGCGGGGTGACCGGCAATCTGCCCCTGGTTGTCTTGGCTTTGGTAGAGTGCGATCCGGTGACACAGGTTGAGGATTACAGGCGCTGGCTGACCACGCAGCGTGGCTATCTGCAGGCGCTGCTTGTCGAGTATCGCAACGGCAGCCGCTCTGCCATCTATACCCTTCCCGACGGCAAGCGGATCGACGAGACGGCGCAGGTGATCGCCCAGCTGGAAAACGATATCCAGCGCCTGACCCTCCACGCCCCGCCGGAAGCTCCCGCCTCCAAGCGGTGATGGGTCTGGCGCGGCGGCAGCCTCGCCCTTGCCGACCCCCGTCCCATCCGCTCAAGAATGCCGGGCGCTTCGGGGCAGAGCGCCGCGATCCCGGCGGCCCGTCGATGCCGCCCCCGCCACGTTGTCCGCACTTGAACCTCCTGGTGCGGCACTGGCGCCGACCGCCGGGCTAAGGCGTCGTCTCAGGGGCAGGTTCCCGGTCAGCAGCATATGGGCGATGAGGCCGATCACCAGACCCCAGAACGCGCCGCCGACGCCCAGCAGGGTGATGTTCGCGGCCGAGGCGAGGAAGGTGATGAGCGCCGCCTCACGCGATGCCGGTTCGGCCATGGCCCCGGCGAGGCTGCTGCCGATGGTGCCCAGCAGCGCGAGGCCCGCGAGGGTGGTGATGAAGGTCGCGGGGAACGCCATGAAGACCGCCGCGAGGGTCACGCCGAAGACGCCCACCAGCCCATAGAAGCAGCCTGCCGCAATGCCGGCGATCCAGCGTTTCGCCGGGTCTTCATGCGCTTCGCGGCCGGTGGCGATGGCGGCGGTGATGGCCGCAATGTTGAACGCATGCGAGCCGAAGGGCGCCATCACAAGCGAGCCGAGGCCGGTCACGGTGACGATGGGATTGGCGCTGGTCTTGAACCCGTCGTTCCGCAGCACCAGCATGCCCGGCATGTACTGCCCGGTCAGCGTGATGAGGAACAAGGGCAACGCCACGCTCAGCGCCGCGTTCAGCGTGAACTCGGGCATGGTGAAGATCGGCATGGCGACCTGCAACTGCAGGCCCGACAGATCGACCCGGCCCTGCACCAGCAGGAACACCAGCCCGATGACCAGAATGCCGACCACAGCGTAACGCGCGGCCAGGCGTTTGAGCAGCAGATAGGCGAGGACCAGCAGGCCGACCAGCACCGGGTCAACGCTCGCGCCGCCAAAGGCGCCGATGCCGAATTGCAGCAAGATGCCTGCGAGCAAGCCCGAGGCGATTCCGGGCGGGATCAGGCGGATGACCTTCTCGAAATACCCCGACACGCCGAGCAGGACGAAAGCCACGGCCGAGAGGATATAGGCCCCGACCGCCTCGGCATAGGAGGTGGTGGCCAGCGCCGTGACCAGGAACGCGGCGGCGGGTGTCGACCAGGCGGTGATGATCGGCTCGCGGTAGCGCCAGCTCAGGAACAGGCCGGTCAGGCCGACGCCGATCGAGACCGACCAGACCCAGGAGGCCGTCAGTTCCGGACCGAGGCCCGCAACCCGCGCGGCCTGGAAGACGAGAATGAACGTCCCGCCATAATTGACGATGACGGAGATCAGGCCCGCGACGATGGGATGGGTGAGATCATTCAATCGGATAGGGGACGACATGGTTCGGGGGATGCTCCAAAGGCAGGGCGCGCGGCCGCAGACGGGCCTTGACATCTAGCCGGTGAATGGCCTGATGATCCCTGCCAATTTCTGCCACTGGATCAGACCATTTGTTCAAGCATTCGCAGCTCGACTCGGTGAAGGCCTGGCTCGCGCATCCGGCCCATGCGGCGATGCCGCTCCACGCGCGGATTCAGCGGGCGATCCGGCAGCTGATCCTCGACGGCGCGCTGGGCCCGGGAAAGCCCCTCCCCGCCTCGCGCCCGCTGGCGGCATCGCTGGGCGTCTCGCGCGACACGATCGAGGCCGCCTATGCGCAGCTTCACGCCGAAGGCTTCATTGAGCGGCGCGTCGGCAGCGGCAGCTTCGTCACGGACATGACCGAATTTGCGCCCGGACATCGCCGCCCCAGACGCGAGGCGCCCCTGCGCGACCAGGCCCCAAGGCTGAGCCAGCGCGGAGCCGCCATGTTCCGCAGCGGCGGCGTGCGCGAGATGCTGGTGCCGCGCCCCTTCGCGCCCGGCGTCCCGGATACGCGCAGCTTTCCCCTGCCGCTCTGGGAGCGGCTGGAGCGACAGGTGTTGAAAGAGGTCGGCACGCTTGCGCTGCAGCATGGCGACCCGCAGGGAGCCGAGCCGCTGCGCCGGGCCATCGCCGATTACGTGAACCTCGAGCGCGGCGCCCGCGCCACCGCCGACCGCGTGCTGGTTCTGACCAGTTCGCAACAGGCGATGATGCTCTGCGCGACCGTGCTCCTCGATCCCGGCGAGCGGATCTTCATCGAGGATCCGGCCTATTACGGCGCGCGGCGGGCCTTCGATGCCGCCGGTCTGGAATCGCTGCCGATCCGCGTCGACCGCCAGGGCGTCACGGTCGAACCGATCCTCAGCGATCCGCAGCGGGCCCGGGCGGTTTTCCTCACCCCCTCGCACCAGTTCCCGACCGGCGTGACGCTGGCGCTCGATCGCCGGTTGGCGCTGATCGAATGGGCCGCCCGGCATCAGGCCTGGATCATCGAGGACGATTATGACAGCGAGTTCCATTATGCGGGCAAGCCGACCGCCTGTGTGCAGGGCCTCGATCCGCATGACCGGACCCTCTATATCGGCACCTTCACGAAATCCCTCTTTCCGGGCTTGCGGATCGGCTATGTCGTGTTGCCCCCGCCGCTGGTGAAGCCGATGACGGTGGCGCGCAGCTTGCTGGATGGGCACACCGCCTCCGTGGCGCAGCTGACGCTGGCGCGGTTCATGGAAGGCGGGCATTTCGGCGCGCATGTCCGCGCCATGCGCAGCGTCTATGCGCAGAGGCTCGGGATCCTGTCGGGACTGGTTCGCAGGCACCTGTCCGATTTTGTCGCCCCCCGTATGCCTGTCGGCGGCCTGCAAATGCCCTGCGTCCTGACCTGCGCCATGCCCGAGCATCTGGCCATCGACGCCGCGCGGCGTGTCGGCGTGGAGCTGTTGGGGCTCTCCGGGCTTCATGCCGCAGGCGATGGCGAGGCCGGTTTCCTGATGGGCTTTGCCGCCTATACCCCGGCGGAGATGGAGGTCGCGGTCAGGAAACTGGCGTCGGCACTGCAGACGGTGAAGGTGCCCTTATGAATGGTCTGGAGGGCTTGCCGCAAGTGGCGGGGAAGACCGGACCGCTTTCCTGATAGGCAGCGGCAGACCGGCCTTGAGGCGCGGGGCGAAACCCCTCCCTGCCGCCCCCTTGAAGGAGATCAGATGCCAAGCCACAGCGCCACGCCGCCCGCCGGGCTGACCGGCCAGCCTTCGGGCGGGACAGCCCCCTCCCCCGTTTTCACGTCGGAAGACCGGGCGCGCTTCGGGAGCGATCCTGCCCGCAGCTTCGCCACCAACCTTCAGGAGGTGCGCGACCGCATCGCCGCCGCCTGCCATCGCAGCGGCCGCCAGCCGGAGGATGTGCGGCTTCTGCCCGTCACCAAGACGGTGCCCGCGCCGATCCTGCGCCTGGCCGTCGCCACGGGCCTGGGCGAATTCGGAGAAAACAAGCTGCAGGAGGCGCGCGACAAGCAGGCGGTCCTGGGCGATCTGCCGATCCGCTGGAGCATCATCGGCCATCTCCAGACCAATAAGGTCAGGCATCTCGTGCGCCTCGCCACGGAGTTCCACGCGCTTGGCAGCCTCCGGCTGGCGGAGGAACTCAACCGCCGCCTCGATGCGGAAGGGCGCGATCTGGACGTGTTCGTGCAGGTCAACACCTCGGGCGAGGACAGCAAATACGGTCTGCGCCCCGAGGAGCTGATGCCCTTCGCCGAGCGTCTGCCGCAGTATCCGCGCCTCAGACCGCGTGGCCTGATGACGCTGGCAGTCTTCAGCACCGAGGCCGAGCGGGTGCGCCGCTGCTTCCGCCTGCTCCGCGCGCTGCGGGACAGGGCCATGGCCGTCCATCCCGGCCTGACGCAGCTCTCGATGGGCATGTCGGGGGATTATGACGTCGCCATCGAGGAAGGCGCCGATGTCGTTCGGGTCGGCCAGGCCCTGTTCGGCCCGCGCCCCGCAGGCGATGCGCTCTATTGGCCGGGGTCACTGTCGCCCGGGACATAGGAAGTGCAGGGGCGCGGTCCTGGCCCGCCCCCCAAAGGAAAAGGGCGGCCCGAAGGCCGCCCTCTCCCGTATCCTGCGGCTGGCCGCAGATTACATCATGCCGCCCATGCCGCCCATGTCGGGCATCGCCGGGGCCGAACCCTTGGGCTCGGGCTTTTCTGCGATCATGGCTTCGGTGGTGATCAGCAGACCGGCGATCGAGGCCGCGTCTTCCAGAGCGGTCCGGGTCACCTTGGCCGGGTCGATCACGCCGAACTTGAACATGTCGCCATATTCTTCGGTCTGCGCGTTGAAGCCGAAGTTCACGTCCGAGGATTCGCGCACCTTGCCGGCCACCACGGCGCCATCGACGCCCGCGTTGTCGGCGATCTGGCGCAGCGGGGCTTCCAGGGCGCGGCGCACGATGGCGATACCCGCGTTCTGGTCGCTGTTCTGACCGGTCATGCCTTCGAGCGACTTGCCCGCCTGCACCAGCGCCACGCCGCCGCCGACGATCACGCCTTCCTGCACGGCCGCACGGGTCGCGTTCAGGGCGTCGTCCACGCGGTCCTTGCGCTCTTTCACTTCGATCTCGGTCATGCCGCCGACGCGGATCACGGCAACGCCACCGGCCAGCTTGGCCAGACGCTCTTGCAGTTTCTCACGGTCGTAGTCCGAGGTGGTTTCCTCGATCTGCTGACGGATCTGGGTGACGCGGGCCTCGATCTCGGCCTTCTCACCGGCGCCATCGACGATGGTGGTGTTGTCCTTGTTGATCGAGATCTTCTTGGCAACGCCGAGCATGTCGATGCCGACATTCTCCAGCTTCATGCCCAGATCTTCCGAGATCACCTGGCCGCCGGTCAGGATGGCGATATCCTGCAGCATGGCCTTGCGGCGATCGCCGAAGCCCGGCGCCTTGACGGCAGCGATCTTCAGGCCGCCACGCAGCTTGTTGACCACGAGGGTGGCCAGCGCTTCGCCTTCGACGTCCTCGGCGATGATGAGGAGCGGCTTTTGCGACTGGATGACGGCCTCGAGCAGGGGCACCATCGGCTGCAGCGACGAGAGTTTCTTCTCGTGGAGCAGGATGTAGCAATCTTCCAGATCGGCGATCATCTTGTCGGGGTTGGTGACGAAATAGGGGCTGAGGTAGCCGCGGTCGAACTGCATGCCCTCGACCACTTCGACTTCCGTCTCCATGCCCTTGTTCTCTTCGACGGTGATCACACCCTCGTTGCCGACTTTCTGCATCGCGTCAGCGATGAAGCGGCCGATCTGGGCCTCACCGTTGGCCGAGATGGTGCCGACCTGCGCGACTTCGTCCGAGTCGGCGACCGGGCGGGCGGCGCCCTTGATGGTCTCGACGACGCGGGCGGTGGCCAGGTCGATGCCGCGCTTCAGGTCCATCGGGTTCATGCCGGCGGCGACGGCTTTCATGCCTTCGCGGACGATGGCCTGAGCCAGAACCGTGGCGGTGGTGGTGCCGTCACCGGCTTCGTCGTTGGTGCGGGAAGCGACTTCCTTCACCATCTGCGCGCCCATGTTCTCGAACTTGTCCGACAGTTCGATTTCCTTGGCGACGGTGACGCCGTCCTTGGTGATGCGCGGGGCGCCGAACGACTTGTCGATGACGACGTTACGGCCTTTGGGGCCCAGCGTGGTCTTGACGGCGTCGGCCAGGATGTTCACGCCCTTCAGGATCCGGTCGCGGGCGTCGGTCGAGAATTTGACTTCTTTGGCAGCCATGTTGGGTGCTCCTTAGAGAATTTCGTTGAGGAAAGGGGACAGGCTCAGGCGATGATGCCGAGGATGTCGCTTTCCTTCATGATCAGCAGCTCTTCGCCGTCGATCGAGACCTCGGTGCCCGACCATTTGCCGAACAGGATGCGGTCGCCAGCCTTGACCGACATCGGGATCAGCTCGCCCGAATCCTTGCGCGCGCCTTCGCCGACCGCAACGATCTCGCCCTCGGCGGGCTTTTCTTTCGCGGAATCGGGGATGATCAGACCGCCCTTGGTCTTCTCGTCGCTGGCAACGCGGCGGACCGTGACACGGTCATGGAGGGGTTTGAAAGCCATCTGTGAACACTCCCTAGGGTTCAGTGCGAATGGGTCTTAGCACTCACTCGCGGCGAGTGCTAACGACGCCCTAGGTAGGCAGTGCTTTTCTGCCTGTCAACACTTGAAACAGAGGAATTTCTCACAGGCTGACCTCAGCCCCGAAGATGCCGCGATGCAGCGTGAAACGCCGCCCAGGCGCCGGGGCAAAGCGCCTCGATCTCGGCCTCGGTCAGCGGCTCGCCGCCCGGGGCGGTGGCGCGCATCCCGGTGCGGTCCGCCATCAGCAGCGCCACCGGCTCCTTGCGGCCCCAGCCCAGCAGCCGGGTCTTCAGCCCCTCGACGCCGACCGAGGCCCGGCTCAGCGCTGCCACCATCGTGCCCCTGACCTCGACCGGGCTTTCCATCACCACGCGGCTCATCGCAGCCTCCAGAGGAAGCGCGCCAGCACCGGCAGCAGACGCGCGGGGACGACCGAGAGGGCGATCTCGCCCTCGCCTTCCAGCGTCTGCCTATCAAAAAGCGGCACCAGACGAAACCCGCGCCAGGGCAGTGCGATCAGGATGCCGCTGGCCCGGCCCCAGAATTCGCCGGTCAACGCCGGATCGCCAAGGCCGATCCGCGCCTCGCCCCTGAGCCGGTCGATCCTCACGCAGCCCAAGGCCTCCAGCCCCGCCCGGGCGCCCGCGCGCAGCATCTTGGCCGAGGGGCGGCGCTTTTTCCCTGCCGGTTGGGCGGGTTCGGGCGTCGCCCTTTTCGGCTTGCGCGCCCGCGTGCTGTCGACCAGCGCCACGGGCAGCAGACCGCCCAGAAGGCCCAGCTCCACCCGCAGCCGGGCCGGATCGCTGGTGGCCTCGGCCCGCAGCCGGACCGGCGCCAGCAGCAGGACCGCCAGCACCGCCGCCAGCCCGGCCAGCGCCCCGAGGATCATGCCTCGGGCTTGCCCTTCGCCTTGATCACCTTGGCGACGGTCGAGCCGACGGCCTCGGCCATCGTCGCCATGTCGCCCCGGAAGGATTCGACCCGCGCGCCGCCGTCATCGAGGATGATGGCGCCGACCGGCCGGATGCCGCCGCCCGCCGCCGTCCCCATGCCGTTGCCGGTCTGGCCCGCGACCCCGCCGGTGCCGCCGCCCGCGCCGAAGCCGAAGCCGTAGCTGACGATGGGAATCACCGTCGCGCCGCCACGGTCGATGGGATCGCCCAGAACGTTCTTGGCGTTGAGCAGTTTTTCCAGCTCATCCACCGTGCCCTTGAGCAGTTTCACCACGTCATCCATGCGCCTCTCCTGTGCTGACGGGCCATTCTGGCGCATCCCGCGCGGCGCCGCCATGACCTGTGTCACTTGCCGACGCCGACGCGCAGGGTTACGCCGTTGCCATGTCGTTCGTGATCTCCCCCCTGCCGCTGCATCGCGGCACGCTGGCGCTCTGCGCCCTGCCCGCCTCGGCCGAGGCGCGGGCGGCCGTTCTGGATTTCGCCCCGTCGCTGATCCTGTCGCTGACGCCGGACAGCGAACTCTCCCGGCTCGGCGCCGCCGACCTGCCGGGATGGTGCGCCGCCGTGGGGATCCGCCGCCTCGCCTTCCCGGTCGAGGATTTCCAGACCCCGCCAGAGGGCGCCGACTGGGCGGCGATCAGCGCCCCGGCGACGGGGGTGCTGAAGGATGGCGGCCGGGTGCTGGTGCATTGCCGGGGCGGATTGGGTCGCTCCGGGATGGTGGCGCTGCGGCTGATGATCGAGGCGGGCGAAGCGCCGGACGCGGCCCTCCTGCGGCTGCGCACCGCGCGTCCCGGCGCGGTCGAGACCGAGGCGCAGGAGCGTTGGGCCGGGGCCTGACCCCATGGGACTTTCTTGCCGGAGAGTTAACCGACCCGCCTAGCCCCTTGAAATATTTGACTCGTCTTCCCTGTCCCACGCATGGGACAGCCTATCCCGGCAGCGCCCCGTCCCAATCGGCCAGCCCCTTCCGCCCCGCCTCGGTCAGCCCGTAGACCCCGGTCGAGACCCGGGCGAACCAGCCGTAATGATTGTCCGCCATGATCCGCGTCGCCCCCGGCACGCCGGTATCGCGCGCCACCGCCGCCCCCTTGGCCGCGCCGTATTCCGCCAGATAGGCCGCGCAGCGCAGCGCGTCCTGCCGGTATCCCGTCACCAGCCCGTGCCGCGTCGCGCCGCCCGCGTTCGGATCGCCCTGACGGCGGGTGAATTCCTTCTCCAGCCGCGCCCGCTTCACCTTCGATCCCCGCGGCGCGTAGGGGCCGGGTTCGGCCAGCACCTCGACGAAACCGTCCCGCGCCCGCACCGTGATCAGGCCCATCCCCAGCCGGCGGCAGAGCGCGGTATTCTCGGCCAGCATCCGCCGGGCCTGCGCCCCCTCGGGACGCAGGACCGCCAGATAGACCTGCGGCGTCAGCGCCAGCCGGGCGATCCCCTGATGATAGAGCGTCAGCGAGAACTTGAGCTTCATCTCGACGATGACCGGATCGGGCCCGCCCATCGCCACCAGATCGGCCGCACCGATCTCGCCCTTGACGGTCAGGCCCCGGCCCTCGAAATGCGCCTTCAGCGGCGGGTAGAGATCGGCTTCGCGCATCACGGACATGGCACCAGATAACCCGGGCCGGAACCGCAGGGAAAGCCCCGGCGTTGTGCCCTGATGCTGACCACGCTCATCGTCCTCGCCCTGGTTGCCGCGGCGCTCCTGATCGGGGCGGCCTGGGGGCTCTGGGCGCCCCTGCCCGAACGGCTGGAAGGGTTCCTGATCGCACTGGCGGGTGGGGCGCTGATCGTGTCGATCATGTCGGAACTGGTGGAACGCGCGGCGCCCCAGATCCCCTGGCTGCTGCTGGCGGCAAGCCTGATCGCCGGAGCCTGCGCCTTCGTGGCGCTGGACAAATTCGTCAAGCGCAAGCTTGGCGCGCAATCGGGCGGGGGATTGCTGGTCTCGGTCACGCTGGACGGCATCCCCGAGAATCTGGCGCTGGGCGTGGCGCTGATCGGCGCCTCGGGGCTGGAGGTGGCGGCGCTGGCGGGCGCCATCTTCCTGTCGAACCTGCCCGAGGCCGCGGGCGGCGCCAAGGGCATGCTGGACGACGGCTATGGCAGGACCAAGGTCTTCGCCATCTGGACGGCGACCGCATTGCTGCTGGCAGGCGCCGCGCTTCTGGGCAACCTGGCGCTGGCGGGCGTGGCGGCCCCGGTCCTGGCCACGATCCGCGTTTTCGCCGCCGGGGTGGTGGCCGCCTCGCTGGCGATCGAGGTCTTCCCCAAGGCCTATGACCAGGACCGCTACGCCACCGGTTTCGCCGTGGCGCTGGGTCTGGTGGCGGCGCAGGGGCTGGGGCAGATGGCGGGCTGAACCTGCGACCCCGGCGGCTAGTGACAAGCCCTGCCCCCGCGCCTATAAAACGCGCGCCAAATCGCCCCAGCCTGCGCATTCACGGGAAATCCTCATGACGATCCAAGTTTTCGGCCACAAATCGCCCGACACCGACTCGACCGGCTCGCCCATCGCCTGGGCCTGGTATCTGACGCACAAGGGGACGCCCGCGAAACCCGTGCTGCTGGGCGAGCCGAACACCGAAGCCGCCTTCATGCTGCGCCACTGGGGGCTGGAGAAGCCCGAGATCATCCAGGGGGTCGAGGCCGGGGCGCCGGTGGTGATCGTCGACACCAACAACCCGGCGGAACTGCCCGCCGACATCAACAAGGCCGATATCCGCGCCATCATCGACCACCACAAGCTGGTGGGCGGGCTGGAGACCAAGGGCCCGATCGAGATCACCGTGCGCCCGCTGGCCTGCACCGCGACGCTTCTGGCCGATCTGATGGGCGACGATCTGGCGGCCGCGCCGCGCGGCGTGAAGGGGGCGATGCTGTCCTGCATCGTCTCGGACACGCTGGAATTCCGCAGCCCCACCACGACGCCCCATGACAAGGCGGTGGCCGAGGCGCTGGCCAAGGATCTGGGCGTCGACCTGCACGCGCTGGCCGCGGCGATGTTCGAGGCGAAATCCGACGTCTCGGCCTTCTCGGACGCGGAACTGCTGCGGATGGATTCGAAGGAATACACCGTCGCCGGCAAGGAGCTGCGCGTCTCGGTGCTGGAGACCACGGCACCCAAGGTGGTGCTGGACCGCAAGGCGAGCCTGATGGACTCGATGGTCGGCGTGGCCAGGGAAGACGGCGCCGATCAGGTGCTGCTGTTCGTGGTCGACATCCTGCGCGAGGAAGCGACGCTGCTGGTGCCCAACGCGCTGGTCAAGGAGATGGCCGAGAAGAGCTTCGGCGTCACCGTCACCGGCGACACGGTGGTGCTGCCCGGCGTGATGAGCCGCAAGAAGCAGATCATCCCGGCGCTGACGCTTTGACGGGGCAGGCGGGGGGCCAGCCCCCCGCACCCCCCGCCGGGAGGGTTTTGCACCCTCCCGGACCCTCCCGCAGGATATTTTCAGAACAAAGATGAAGGGGGCGCGGTTTCGACCGGCGCCCTTTTTCCTTTGCCGAGCGCGGGTTGTCTGCTCAGGGGCCCGCGGGTAGGTTTCGCCGAAACAAGATTTCCGGAGGCAAGGGCATGGCGGGCACGAACTGGCGGGCGGTGGTCCTGGCCTATGCGATCGGCGTGATCGGCGCGGTCCAGGTGGGGCGGCTGGCGCCCGCCACCGAGGATCTGCGCGAGGGGCTGTCGATGAACCTGGCGAGCCTGGGCTGGGCGATCTCGACCATCACCCTGCCCTCGGCCCTGCTGGGGGTGGCGGCGGGGATCTGGGTCGGACGGCGGGGGGCGCGGAGCGCGCTGCTGCTGGGGGCGGGATTGCTGGCGCTGGCGGCGCTGGCGGCGAGTGCAGCGCCCAATGCGCCGCTGCTGACCTTGCTGCGCGGGATCGAGGGGATCGGCTATCTGGCCATCGTCGTCGCCGCGCCCACGCTGATGGCCGATGAGGCGCGGGGCCGCGACCAGCAGACCGCGCTGGCGCTCTGGGGGACATTCTTCACCTTCGGGCTGAGCCTGGCGGCGATGGCGGGCGGCACGCTCTCCGTCGCCTGGGGCTGGCGCGGCTGGTTTGCCGCCAATGCGCTGCTGGTGGCGGGCGCGGCGCTGATCGCCCTGCGCGCCCTGCCCCGCGGGCCTGTGCCTGCGACGATCACCCCCGGTCCCGTGCCGCAGCGCGGGCGGCTCGGCGCGGCGGCCTGGCTGCTAGGGGCGGCGTTTCTGGGCATGACGCTGGTCACACTGGCCCTGATGAGCATGATGCCGAGTTTCCTGATCGAGATGCGCGGCTTCACCCAGGCCGAGGCCGGTCGGGCGACGGGCCTTGTGGCGCTGGCGGCGATTGCCGGGAGCCTGTCCTATGGGCTGATCGGCAGCCGGATCCGGCCGGGCCTGCTGATCGGGCTGGCGGGGGCGCTGCTGCTGCTCTGCGCCCTGCCCGCCTTCGATCCGCGGCTGGGGCTGGGGGCGGCGATGGCCGCCGCAGTCATCGCGGTCTATGGCTCGGGCGTGCTGACCGGCTTCACCTTCGCCGCCGTGCCGCGGCTTGCCCCCTCACCGGCCGAGGTCGGGCCGACCAACGGGCTCATCGCCCAGCTGGCCAGTATCGGCGCCTTCCTCGGCCCGCCGCTGATCGGCGGGCTGGTCACGCGCTATGGATGGCAGGCGTTGTCGCTGGCCATCATCGGCTTCACGCTGAGTTTTCTGATCCTCGGCTGGGCAGCGCTGAGGGCCGCTCAGAGGTAGCTGCGCTCGTCCAGGGCCTTGGCGATCTCGGCCCGGACCAGCTTGCGCACCTGCTGGGTGATCCGCTCGCCCAGCTGGCCCTTCAGCTCTTCGCGGACGATCTGCGCGACGAGGAGGCGCAGGGTCTCCTCATCCAGAACCGCGTCTTCCTCGCCCGCGAGCGCCGGATCACCGTCATTCGCCGCGGCGTGGAGGTAATCGGCGAGTTCCGCGGCCGGTTCGGCGGTGGCGTCGATGGCGGCTTCGGTGGCGGGGGTATCCGGTGCTGCGACCTCGGGCTCGGCCCGGGCAGACTCGACCACGGCCACCGCGGGTTCGGCCTGGGTCGCGACTTCGGCCTCCTTGCCGCGATGGGCGAAGCTGAGGCGGCCGTAGAGCTCGGTCACGTTCGAGGCGCGCGGCGCCTCGCTGTCGGCGGCGTTGTCGCCCTCGAATTCGCTGGTGGCAAAGGCGGCTTCCAGCTCGGCGATGGTCGCTTCGAGCTTGCCGAAATCGGGGGCCGGGATCGCGACCTGGGCCTCGTCCGCAACGCCCTCGGCCTCGACCTCGGGCGCCGCGTTGACGCGCTGGGCCTCGGTCAGGATCAGCCGCCCGGCTTCCGCCCCGCGCCCGCCTTCCTGCGCAACCAGACGACGGATCGACGTGAGCACGTCCTCAATCTCGCGATTGGTCATGGCGTCAGACATGGATTGGCCTCTGCTCGTTTTGAAACGAGGATAGCGAAGGAAGGCCCTCGAAACAATGGCGGATCGGAAAGAGCCGCCTCAGGGAGCGCTGTTGCGGTGGCGGCCCATGATCCGGTCCAGCGCCGCGCCCTGCGGCGAGGGCGTGCGGCCCTGGGTGCCATGGGGCAGCGTGGCGGAATACGCCTCGACGTCATAGGTCGGGATGCCGAGGTTCAGGGCCGAAACCGTCAGCTGGCCCATCGATTCGAGCAGGCTGTAGGCCGCGATCTGCACATTCGCCGCCGCCAGGATGCGCGAGGACCGGGCATCCAGCAGCTCCTGCTCGGCGTTGAGCACGTCGAGCGTGGTGCGCGAGCCAAGCTCGGCCTCGGCGCGGACCGCGTCATAGGCCGATTGCGAGGCCGAGATCTGCAGGTCACCGGCGCTGAGCGTGGCCCGGGCGATCTGCAGCTGCGCCCAGCTGGCCGCCACCGATTGCTGGACGATGGCCACGGTCTGATGCAGCGCCGAGCGGCGCGACTGGGCGCGGGCGATGCCCTGCCGTTCGACCGACCGCAGGCGACCGGCATTGTAGAGCGGCACCTGATAGGTGACCGAGGCGCTCAGATCGCTGTCCCGGGCTTCGGGCAGCGGGCGCGAGCGGGTGATATCGGCGCTGAGCCCGACCGAACCGGTGACGGTGCCGCGACGCTCCAGCCCGGCGATCTCGGTCGAGATGTCGGCGGCGGCGACTTCGTGCTGGGCCTGGGTGATGGCCGGATGGTTGCGCCGCGCGATGTCCTGCGCCTCCTCCAGCGAGGAGGGCAGACGCGGCAGCCGGGGCGGCGCCGCCAGTTCGCTGGGGTATTGGCCGACGGCGAGGTTGTATTGCTCACGCGAGATGGCGACGTCGCCCTGCGCGGCGGCCAGCGCCGAGCGCGAGGCGGCGAGGCGGGCCTCGGCCAGCGCGACATCGGTGCGGGTGGAATCGCCCAGCTCGAAGCGCTCGCGCGCGGCACGCAGCTGTTCGCTGATCACGCCCACGTTGTTGCGCTGCAATTGCAGGGTCTGCAGGTTGGTATAGAGCCCCATGTAGGACGAGACGGCGTTCAGCAGCACGTTCTGCTCGATCACCACCAGCGCCGAGCGGGTCGAGAGGACCATCTCATGCGTCATGTCGATGGCGCGGCGGTTGCGGCCGAAATCATAGACCGGGATCGAGGCGGTGATGCCGAAGCTGAGCCGGTAATTGGGCGTGCCCGAGGCGGTGCTGAGCGCGGTGGTGGCGAAACTCACCACCGGATACAGCGCCGAGATTGCCTGCTGCACATCCTCGTCCGCGGCGCGCAACAGGGCGCGGTTCTGTTCCAGCAGGTTCGAGTTGCGATAGGCCGCGACCAGCGCATCCGCCAGCGAATCGGCCGACGCGGGGGCGGCAAGAGCCAGAGCCAGCGCGCTCGCACTCAGGGCAGCGCGTATCCGTTTGCGAACGCTCATCGCGCCCTCCGTGCTTTGGGTCCGGCCCTCGCCCGCGCGGGCGTGTGCCTGTGTTAAAGGGCAAAGCCCCGTTCGGCGGCAAAGCCGTCGAGCAGCGGCGCCGCCGCGTTGAACGCGTCGCGCCAGCGGATTCCGTCGCCGTGACGCACGCCCAGACGGACGGTGCCAAGCGCACCCTGCATGAAGATGGCGACGACACGGCCGCCCTCCTTCAGTTGCGATTCCAGCGCGGCCGGGAAGACCTCGATCCCGCCTTCGACGATGATCGCGTCATAGGGGCCGTGTTCCGGGGCGCCCGCCGTGGGTGCGCCGGTCTCCAGCGCCACATTGGTCACGCCGATCGATTCGAGCGCGGCACCGGCTTCGGCGGCAAGGCTCTCATCGGCTTCGACCGCGACGACGGCCTGCGCCATATGGGCGATGACGGCGCTGGAATAGCCAGTGGCCACGGCCAGGTCGAGCACCAGATCCGAGGGCTTGATATCCAGCGTATCCAGCATCTTCGCCAGCGTGCGCGGCTCCAGCAGCACACGTCCGCCCCCCAGCGAGACATTCTCGCCGATATAGGCGGCCTCGACCATCGGGCCGGGCACGAAACGCTCGCGCGGGATGGTCAGCATCGCCTGGATGATCGGCAGCTTGGTCACGTCCGAAGGGCGAACCTGAGTGTCGACCATCACGGTACGGCGGGCGGCGAAAGCGGGCATGGCACGGGCTCCGTCTGGGTCTGTCAGCCCCTCTTGCCACAGGGGCCGCGCGCTTGGCAATGCCGCCCCCCGGGGCGGGGTCAAGCACCCGGTGAACTGTGGCTTCGTGACACGCGCAAGGGTCGGGCGCAAGCGGAATGTTCAGTCAAAACTGAACAAAGATACCCGCGCCCTGCCCCGCTCAGCCCGCCGCCGGAACGTCGAGGCCGCGCTGCACCGCGGGCCGGGCCAGGAAGCGCTCCATCCAGGCCGGGACATTCTTCAGCGCATCGAAACCGACCAGGGGCCCGGCCTCGTAAAACCCGGTCAGCGAGCGGACCCAGGGGGCGATGGCGATATCGGCCACGGAATACTCGCCGACGATCCAGTCGCGGCCCTCAAGCTGGCCGTCCAGCACCTTGAGCAGACGCTCGGATTCGGCGCGGTAGCGTTCGAAGGGGCGTTTGTCCTCGATCTCTTTCCCGGCGAATTTGTGGAAAAAGCCCAGCTGCCCGAACATCGGCCCGACGCCCCCCATCTGCCACATCAGCCATTGCACCGCCTGCCAGCGCTGCGCCGGGTCCGCGGGCAGGAATTTCCCCGATTTCTCGGCCAGATACACCAGGATCGCGCCCGACTCGAACAGCGCCAGCGGCTGCCCCCCCGGCCCGTTCGGGTCCAGGATCGCCGGGATCTTGTTGTTGGGGTTGAGCGACAGGAACTCGGGCGTGAGCTGGTCGTTAGTGCCGAAATTGACGCGATGCCCTTCGTAGGGGATGCCGGTTTCTTCCAGCATGACGCCGACCTTGATGCCGTTGGGCGTCGGCAGCGAATAGAGCTGCAGCACATCGGGATTGGCGGCGGGCCAGCGGCGGGTGATCGGGTGATCGTTCAGGCGGGTCATGGGAACTCCGGTTTGGGCGGCAAATGGGTCTTGGATTTGGCCCCTTGCGCGCGCATCATCGCGCAGAACGAGGTAAACAGCCGGTGAAGCCGGTTCAAGCGTTCCAGTCAAGAAACGAAGAAGGGACAGTCTATGCTCAAGGAATTCAGGGACTTCATCGCCCGAGGCAATGTCATGGACATGGCCGTGGGTATCATCGTCGGCGCCGCCTTCACGGCGATCGTCAGTTCGATGGTCGCCGATCTGATCAACCCGATCATCGGCCTGATCATCGGCGGGATCGACTTCAAGAACATGTACTGGGTCATGTCGGGCACCGTGCCGCCCGACGCGGGCCTCGACACCGCGCGCGAAGCGGGTGCGGCGGTCTTCGCCTATGGCTCGTTCCTGACCGCGGTGATCAACTTCGTGATCATCGCCTGGGTGGTCTTCATGCTGGTCAAGGGCGTGAACAAGATCAAGGATTCGGCGATGCGCGCCGAAAAGGCCAAGGCCCCGGCGGCCGAGGAACCGGCGGCGCCCCCGCCCCCCTCGACCGAGTCGCTGCTGGCCGAGATCCGCGACCTGCTGAAAGACCGCGCGGCCTGAGATCTGCCCCCGCCGGGTCCGCCCGGCGGGGGTTTCCCGGTCAGTCCTTGCGCCGGACCTCGACCTGCGCGCCGACGCGGCGCATCTGATAGCGCCCCGCCTTCTCCACCAGATCCGAGAGTTTGCTGCAGCCGAAAGACCGGCTGTCGAAATCCGGATGGGTCGACTGGATGGTCTGGCCGATCAGCCCCAGCGGGAACCATTCGCCTTCCGGATCAAGGGCATGCATCGCGGCGTTGATCAGCACCACCGCGTCGCGCGGCGAGGCTTTCGAGGGCAGCGGCACCTGCGGCTCGGGTTCCTTGATCAGGTTCTCCACGAAGATGAAGCGCTTGCAGGCCTTGCGGAAGGCCTCGGGCGTCTTCTGCTGGCCGATGCCATAGACATCGAGCCCCTGCTCGCGGATGCGGCTGGCCAACCGGGTGAAATCGCTGTCCGACGAGACCAGCACGAAGCCGTCGAAACGGCCCGAATGCAGCAAGTCCATGGCGTCGATCACCAGGGCAATGTCAGACGAATTTTTCCCAACGGTATTCGCGGGTTGATGGTGCGGGACCAGCGCCAGCGCCGGCAGTTTCTCCTGCCAGCCGGACATCTGCTGGCGCGAAAAATCGCCGTAGATACGGCGGACCGAGGCTTCGCCGAGGCTGGCGATCTCCTCGAAGATCGAGTCCGCCCATTTCGGCGAGGAATTGTCGGCGTCCACAAGAACGGCCAGGATCGGGGTTCCGTTTCGGGCCATGAAGGGCTCCTTTCGGGGACAGGATGGGCCGGGGCCGCCGGGGGCGCAAGGGCTCAGACGGCGGCCTTCTCGGCAAGGTCCCGGGCGATGGCGAAGGCACCGCGCAGGCGGTCCTTCTCGCTGGTCCATTCCTGCGGCAGGACCAGCTTGTTGTCGCGAATTTTCGCGCCCGGGTGGGTGTGAAGAAACTCCACCAAGCCCTTGGGATTGGGGAATTTGTCGAGGTGGAACTGCACCGTGGCGCCCTTCGGCCCCGCATCCAGCCGGGCGATCTGCGCCTTCTTGCAGAGCGCCTTGATGCGGACCACGGCCAGGAGTGTGTTGACCTCTCGCGGCAGCTCGCCGAAGCGGTCGATCAGTTCGGCGGCGAAGCCCTCGAACTCGACTTTCTTCTCCAGCGTCGCCAGCCGCCGGTAGAGGCCCAGCCGCACGTCCAGATCGGTGACATAGGTATCGGGGATCAGCACCGGCACGCCGAGGTTGATCTGCGGCGCCCAGGCACCGTCGGTCAGGTCCTGCAACTCGCCCGAGCGGAGCTTGGTGATCGTCTCTTCCAGCATCTGCTGGTAAAGTTCGTAGCCTACCTCGTTGATATGGCCCGATTGTTCCTCGCCGAGGATATTGCCCGCGCCCCTCAGATCCATGTCCTGCGAGGCGATGGTGAAGCCGGCGCCCAGGCTGTCGATGGAGCCCAGTACCTTCAGCCGCCGCTCCGCCTGCGGGGTCAGAGGCGTGCGGGGTTTGGTGGTCAGATAGCAATAGGCGCGGGTCTTGGAGCGCCCCACCCGGCCCCGGATCTGATAGAGCTGCGACAGGCCGAACATATCGGCGCGGTGCACGATCATCGTATTGGCGCGGGGGATATCGAGGCCCGATTCAACGATGGTCGTGGCCAGCAGCACATCGTATTTGCCGTCGTAGAAGGCGTTCATCCGCTCGTCCAGCTCGCCCGCCGCCATCTGGCCATGGGCCACCAGAACCGAGACTTCGGGCACCTGGGTTTTCAGGAAATCCTCGATATCCGGCAGGTCCTTGATGCGCGGCACGACATAGAAGCTCTGCCCGCCCCGGAACCGCTCGCGCAGCAGCGCCTCACGGATCGTCACGGTGTCGAATTCGCTGACATAGGTGCGGATCGCCAGCCGGTCGATGGGCGGGGTCGAGATCAGCGACAGGTCGCGCACCCCGGTCAGCGACAATTGCAGCGTGCGCGGGATCGGCGTGGCGGTGAGGGTCAGGACGTGAATGTCAGACCTCATCTCCTTGAGCCGTTCCTTATGCGTGACGCCGAAATGCTGTTCCTCGTCGATGACCATCAGGCCCAGATTGCGGAACTTGACCGCCTTGGCCAGCAGCGCATGGGTGCCGACGACGATATCGACCGTGCCGTCGGAAATCCCCGTCCGTGTGGCCGAGGCATCCTTGGCCGAAACGAAGCGGGACAATTGTCTGACAACAAGAGGAAAGCCGCGGAAGCGTTCGGAAAAGCTGTGGAAATGCTGGCGGGCCAGCAGCGTCGTCGGGCAGACGACCGCCACCTGCAGGCCCGACATCGCGGCGATGAAGGCGGCGCGCATCGCCACCTCGGTCTTGCCGAAGCCGACGTCGCCCACCACCAGCCGGTCCATCGGCCGGCCGCGGTCGAAATCGTCAATGACGTCTTCGATGGCTTTCAGCTGGTCCTCGGTCTCGGCATAGGGGAAGCGGGCGGCGAAGGCTTCCCACATGCCTTCCGGCGGGTTCAGCACCGGCGCCTTGCGGAGTTCCCGCTCGGCGGCGATGCGGATCAGCTTGTCGGCGACCTCGCGGATGCGCTGCTTGAGACGGGCTTTCTTGGCCTGCCAAGCGCCGCCACCCAGTTTGTCGAGAAGCCCCTCCTCATGCCCGTAGCGGCTGAGGAGTTCAATGTTTTCAACGGGTAGATAGAGCTTGTCGCCGCCTGCGTATTCCAGCGCCAGGCATTCATGCGGCGCCTTCATCGCGGTGATGGTTTCGAGCCCCAGATAGCGGCCGACCCCGTGTTCGACATGCACGACCAGATCGCCGGGCGAGAGGCTTTGCGCCTCGGACAGGAAATTCTCGGCCTTGCGGCGCTTGGGCCCGCGCACCAGCCGCTCGCCCAGAACGTCCTGTTCCGAGATGACCACGAGATCGGGGGTGACGAACCCGGCCTCCAGCGGCCAGACGGCCAGCGAGACCTGACCCTTGGCACCGATCCCGCGGGCGTCGGCGATCAGCCTGGCGTCCTTCAGCTTGTGCTCGGCCAGGAGCCCCTGCAGTCGGTCGCGCGCGCCCTCGGACCACGAGGCGATGACCACGGCGCGGGCTTCACGTTCCTTCTGAACATGATCGCGCAGGGCCTTAAAGATATTGACGTTATCCTGCTGTCGCTCCAGAGAGAAATTGCGGCCGGCACGGCCCTGGGCGTCCAGAACCCCGGGCCCCGGCGGCTGCGGCAGGGACGAGAGCTGGATCACCCGAAGGCCCGCCAGCGCTGCGTCCCAGGCGGCATCATCCAGATAGAGCGTGTCGGGCGCGGCGGGTTTGTAGACGGTATCGACGCGGGCCTTGTGGCTCAGCGCCTCCTGCCGGTTCTGGTATTGGTCGGCGATCGTCTCCCAGCGCGCCGCGCGGACGGCGGCCGACTGGTCGTCCAGCATGACGCTGGCGCCGGGCAGATAGTCGAAGATCGTCTCCAGCCGGGCGTGGAAATAGCCCAGCCAATGCTCCATCCCCTGATGCTTGCGCCCGGCGCTGACCGCCTCGTACAGCGGATCATCGGTCCCCGCCGCGCCGAATTCGACGCGATAGGTCTGGCGGAAGCGGGCGATGGAGGCCTCGTCCAGGATCACCTCGGACGCAGGCGCCAGTTCCAGCCGGTCGAGCTTGCCCGTGGTGCGCTGGGTGCCGGGGTCGAAATGCCGCAACCCGTCCAGCACATCGCCGAAGAGGTCGAGCCGCACCGGCTCGGCATCGCCCGGCGGATAGATGTCGACGATCCCGCCCCGGACGGCGAAATCGCCGGGCTCGGTCACCGTCGGGCTGGGGGAATAGCCCATCCGCGCCAGATAGTTCCGCAGCGCGCCCTCGTCGACGCGGCGCCCGACCTCGGCGATGAAGCTCGACGCCGCGACCGTCTCGCGCGCCGGGAGCTTCTGCATCGCGGCGTTGAGCGTGGTCAGCAGGACGAAGGGGCCGGGCACGCCCTGCGACAGCGCCGCGAGCGTCGCCATCCGGCGGGCGACGATCTCGGGGTTGGGGGACACCCGGTCATAGGGCAGGCAATCCCAGGCGGGCAGCGTCAACACCACCAGGTCGGGGGCGAAGAAGGCCAGCGCCCGGCGCATCGCCTCGAGCCGCTTGTCGTCGCGCGCGACATGGATCAGCGGCGCACCGCGCTTGGCAACCTCACGGCGCAGGAGGTCGGCGTCAAAGCCCTCGGGGGCACCGCCCAGCAGGATCCGCTCAGCCATCGGTCACAAGATCCGGGCGGTAAGATTGTGCCACATGCCCCACATCGTGGTCACGAAGATCGCCGCAAGGCCGATCGCCTGGATCAGCACGCGGGTCCAGAAGATCGCCCTGACCAGCGCCTCGCCCTGCAGGGCCTGCGCCTCGACCCGGGCCGACAGGCGCAGGCTTAGCCAGGCGCCCAGCGTCAGCGGGCCCAGCAGCAGGAACAGCGCCTGCGACAATTCGTAGCCGTACCAGAAGCCCAGCACGCCCAGCATGGTCAGCACCGTCAGCCAGAAGCCCACCAGCCAGGCGCCCGAGCTGCGCAGGATCGTCATCCGCCGCCGGGCCTGGATCAGGGCGAGGGTGTTGAGATCCTCCATCCCCTCGCCGCCGCGCCGGCGGGCGCGATGCACCATGTCGAAGGGCACGCCCATGACGAAATGGGTGACGTTCGACCACGCCACCGCCAGCACCAGCCAGAACCACAGGTTGGAAAACGACCTGAGGTCGATGGTAGATAAAAGCGAGTCCGTCAGATTCACCCGGAGCCCCTTGCCTGTTGCCCTCCTGATTAGTCGGCTTTCACGCCGGGGCCAAGCCGGGAAACCCGCCCGGGCTTGAGCTTGCCGCCCGCGCATGGCACCAAAGCGCCGAAGACCGGAGAGATGTCATGCCCGTCCACACCCCCGCCCCCTATCCCGCCGCCCGTCTCCGCCGCCTGCGCCGCACCGGCGCGCTGCGCGATCTGGTGGCCGAGAATGCCGTGACCGCCGCCGATCTGATCTGGCCGGTCTTCATTCGCGAGGGTGAGGGGGTCGAGGAGCCCATCGCCTCGATGCCGGGGGTGAACCGGCTGTCGCTGGATGTCATGCTGAAAAAGGCCGCGGCGGCGCATGCCGATGGCGTGGGGGCGATCTGCCTTTTCCCCTATACCGCCGCCGAACTCCGCACCGAGGATTGCGCCGAAGCCTGGAACCCCGAGAACCTGACCAACCGCGCCATCCGTCTGCTCAAGGCCGAGCTGCCGGACATGGCGGTGATGACCGACATCGCCCTCGACCCCTACAACATCAACGGCCATGACGGCTTTGTCGTGGACGGCCAGATCCTGAACGACGAGACGGTCGAGGCGCTGGTCAAGATGGCGCTGGCGCAATGCGAGGCCGGGGCGGATATCCTCGGCCCCTCGGACATGATGGACGGAAGGATCGGCGCGATCCGCGCGGCGACCGAGGGTGCGGGCTTCCAGAAGGTGGCGATCCTCAGCTACGCCGCGAAATTCGCCAGCGCCTTCTACGGCCCGTTCCGCGATGCCGTCGGGGCCTCGGGTCGGCTGGTCGGTGACAAGAAGACCTATCAGGTGAACCCCGCCAACCGGCTGGAGGCCCTGCGCTGCGTCGCCCGCGATCTGGACGAGGGCGCCGACATGGTGATGGTCAAGCCCGGCATGCCCTATCTCGACATCTGCCGGTCGGTGAAGGACGAGTTCGGCGTGCCGACCTTCGCCTATCAGGTCAGCGGCGAATACGCGATGCTGGCGGGGGCCATGGAACGCGGCTGGCTGGGCGAGGCGGTGATGCTGGAAAGCCTGCTGGCCTTCAAGCGTGCTGGATGCGACGGCGTGCTGACCTATTTCGCCCCCGCTGCGGCCAAGGCCCTGAAGGTCTGACCTATATCAGCGGCGATTCGCCCAGCGGATCGCCGCGTGCGTGACAAGCGCGTGATCGCGCCGTATAGTTCGGACACAGGCATTTTCCGGTGACAGGGGCGACAGATCCCGCGCCAAACCTTTGAGGATGAGCATGACCCAGACAATGCGCCTTTCGCGCCCGCTTTCGCGTCGCAGCCTGCTGGTTGGCGGCGCTGCCACCTCGCTGTTGGCCGCCTGCGGCAATCCGGTGGGGAATTTCAACGCCGAGCGCCTCGACGCCCGCGTCGATGCCACCCGCGACTACCTGCGCCAGAACCACGCCGAGCTGAGCAACCTCTTCGCCAACGCGCAGGGCATCCTCTACATGCCGCTGGTGACCGAGGCCGGGTTCTTCGTCGGCGGCTCCTTCGGGCAGGGCGCGCTTCGGATCAACGACGCCACGGTCGATTATTATTCGGCGACGCGGGTCAGCGCCGGGCTGCAGATCGGCGCCCAGCAATACGCGCATGTCCTCTTCTTCATGACGCCGCAGGCCTTGCAGGATTTCCGCTCGGGCGAAGGCTGGGCGGCCTCGGCCGACCTGCGCTATGCCACGCCCGAGATGGGCGGTTCGGCCGGGGTGCAGACCACGACCATGTTCTCGCCGGTCATCGCCGTGGTCTTCGGCCAGGCCGGGCTGATCGCCGGGGCCTCGCTGGCCGGCGTGCGCTATCAGCGCATCATTCCGTAAGCCGCGAAACAGGGTTTCCGATGGGCGTCCCGCTGGGGCGCCCTTTTTCGTTTCCGTGGAAAATATCCGTTTACCCATGCGTCCCGCCTGATAGCCTGCCCGTCAAACGGGAGGACATCATGATCACCATCAGCGGCGAGGGCCTGACCCTCGCGGATATCGTAGCTGTGTCGCAGGGCGCCGAAGTGCGGCTGTCGGCCGATCCGGCGGTTCTGGCGCGGGTTTCGGCCAGCCAGGAGCGGATCGAGAAAGCCGTCGCCGGGGGCGAGCAGGTCTATGGCGTGACCACGCTCTATGGCGGGATGGCCGACCAGTATGTCCCCGTCGAGCGGATGGTCGAGTTGCAGCATATCGCGCTCTGGCACCACAAGACCGCCACCGGCCCCCGCCTGCCCGAGGCCGATGTGCGCGCCGCCATGCTCTTGCGGGTGAATTCGCTGATGAAGGGTTATTCCGGCGTAAGGCTTGAGCTGATCCAGCGCTATGTCACCTTCCTGAACGCGGGCGTGACGCCCCATGCCTATCAGCGCGGCTCCATCGGCGCCTCGGGCGATCTGGTGCCGCTCAGCTACATCGGCGCCTCGGTCATCGGCCTCGACCCGGCCTTTCTGGTCGATTGGAAGGGCGAGACGCTCGATTGCCACACGGCCCTGGCCCGGCTGGGGCTGGCGCCCCTCACGCTGCGCCCCAAGGAGGGGCTGGCGATGAACAACGGCACCACCGCCTCGACCGGCGTGGCCGCCAATGCCATGGGCCGGGGCGTCACCATCTTCGCCCTGTCGATGGCGGTGCAGGCGATGCTGGCCGAGGCACTTCTGGCCACCAACCAGAGCTTCCACCCCACCATCCAGGCGATCAAGCCGCATCCCGGGCAGATCTTCGTGGGTTCCCTGTTCCGCGACCTGCTGGAAGGCTCGCAGCTGATCCGCTCCGAGGCCGCCGGCGCCCGCGGCCATCGTCAGGGCAAGCTGATCCAGGACCGCTATTCGCTGCGCTGCCTGCCGCAATACACCGGCCCCATCGCCGACATGCTGGCCGTCGCCGCCCGCCAGATCACCACCGAGGCCAATTCGGCCAATGACAACCCGCTGGTCGATCCCGACACGGGCGAGGTTTATCACACCGGCAATTTCCTCGCGCAATATACCGGCGTCGCCTGCGACACGCTGCGCGCGCAACTCGCGATGCTGCTGAAGCATCTCGACGTGCAGATCGCCATGCTGGTCACGCCCGAGTTCAACAACGGCCTGCCGCCGTCGCTGGTGGGCAACACCGGGCATGGGCTGAACATGGGGCTGAAATCCTTGCAGCTCACCTGCAATTCGGTGGCGCCGCTGGTGCAATTCTACGGCCGCTCGATGGTCGACCTCTACCCAAGCCACGCCGAGCAGTTCAACCAGAACATCAATTCTCAGGCGATGAACGCCGCCAATCTGGCGCGCGAGGCGGTCGAGGCCTCCGAGCACTTCCTCGCCGCGGCGCTGGTCTTCGCGGTGCAGGCGGTGGAACTGCGGGCCCAGACCGTGCGGCCGGGCTACGATGCCTCGGACCTCTTGTCCCACCGCAACGTCGCCCTCTACCGCGCTGCCCGGACGGTTGCGCTGGGCGCCCCCGATCCGGCGCGGCCGATGCTCTGGGACGATACCGAGGGCTTCATCCAGGACAAGGTCGAGGGCATCCTGACCGATCTGCGCGACGGTCAGGCGATCCGCGCGGCGCTGGCGCCCACGCTGGCCGATGTCGAGGCCTTCCTCGCCGCCTGAGCCCGCGACCCTTCGCCGCTGCCCCGGTCCAAGCCCTTGCCAGAGGGACCGGGCCGGGCGCAGGGTTAACGCAGGGTGATGGGTAAGGGGGGAGTTGTATGCGACAGGCCTTGATCGGCGCCTTTTTCGGCCTCCTCGTCGCGGGCGCTGCCACCGCGGAAACGCCGCCCCCCGCGGGCGGCCTCTGGCAACAGATCCTCAGCCAGGTCCCCCATCCGTTGCCCGCCTCCTGCTGCCGGGTCTGCCATCAAGGCTATGCCTGCGGCAATTCCTGCATCAGCCGCAACCGCCGCTGCCACCAGCCCCCGGGCTGCGCCTGCGACGGCTGAGGGCCTCTCGGCCCCCAAAGCCGCCCGGCCCCGCCCTTCTTTGCGCTCCAAATATCCTCCGGGGGGTCCGGGGGGTGGAAACCCCCCGGTTCCGCAACCGCCACCAGCGCCACGGCCTATTCCGCCGCGACCCCGATCAACCGCCGGAGCCCGAACACCGCCCCCGCCGCGATGGCCGCCAGCGTCACCGGCCCCGACCAGGCGAGCGTCGCAAAGGCGCTGACGCCCTGCCCCACCGAACAACCCATGGCGATGACCCCGCCCACGCCCATCAGCGCCGCGCCGCCGACCTGACGGC
>NZ_JAUCCQ010000008.1:0-85551 GCF_034676075.1 Pararhodobacter sp.
TCAAATATCCTCGGGGGGTGAATGCCCGCAGGGCAGAGGGGGGCAGACGGCCCCCTACTTCGGCGCGGCTTTGCCGCGCCGTTGGTCGCCCGAGGCGCCCGCGGCAGCGGGCAACGAGGGCGAAACCCCTCAGATCCATTTGGCGAGCGGCGGCAGGCTCATCAGCACGGCATTCGCGTCATGGCCGGTTTCCAGGCCGAACTTGGTGCCACGGTCGTAGACCAGGTTGTATTCGGCATAGAGGCCGCGGTGGACCAGCTGCGCGTCGCGGTCGGCATCGGACCAGACGGTGCCGCGGCGCTTTTCGCACAAGGGGGCGAAGGCGGGCAGGAAGGCTTCGCCCACCGCGCGGGTGAAGGCGAAGTCGCGGTCCCAATCGCCGGTGTTGAGGTCGTCGTAGAAGATCCCGCCGACGCCCCGGGCGCGGCCGCGGTGCGGGATGAAGAAATACTCATCCGCCCAGGCCTTGAAGCGCGGATAGTAATCCGGGTCATGCGCGTCGCAGGCGCGCTGCATCTCGGCGTGGAAATGCGCGGTGTCCTCAGGGTATTCGAGGCAGGGGTTGAGGTCGGCGCCGCCGCCGAACCACCAGGCGCCCGGGGTCCAGAACATCCGCGTGTTCATATGCACCGCCGGGCAATGCGGGTTGCGCATATGCGCGACGAGGCTGATGCCCGAGGCCCAGAAGCGCGGATCCTCGGCCATGCCCGGCACGCCGCGGGCCGCCATGGCCTTCTGCGCGCGCTCGCCCAGGGTGCCATGCACCGCCGACCAGTTGACCCCGACCTTCTCGAACAGCCTGCCGCCGCGCATCACCGACATGATGCCGCCGCCGCCCCGGCCTTCGTCGCGGGTGGTCGGCGTGACCTCGAACCGGCCGGGGGGCAGGTCGCCGTCGGTCGTGTCCTCGAGCGCCTCGAAGGCCTGGGTGATGGTGTCGCGCAGGCTGCGGAACCAATCGGCGGCTTGGGTCTTGCGGGTCTCGAAATCGGTCATGGCGCCTCTCGATGGCTGCGTCTTCTGAGTATTGTCAGCAAGGTGATGGGGGATCAGGGGGCGCGCCAGTCGATCCAGCGGCCGTGGAAATCGGCGCGGCCGAGGTCGACGGTCAGATCGCCGGGCCAGAGCCGCAGCGTGAGCGCGGCGCCGGGGCCCTGACCGTCGTTTTCGTAGTGGAACCAGGCGAGGGGGGCGTTCCGGGTCGCTTGCTGGCCCGCGGCCTCGATCAGGGCGGTGCCGCGTTTCTGGCCTGCTTCGGGGATGTATTGCCAGGCGATTGTCGACCAGATCAGATGCAGCTGGCCCGCGCGCGGGGTCGCGAGGCGGGTTTGCAGCCAGTCGATGGCGTCAGCCTGCTCGGGCAGCGGCGGTCCTGCGGCGAGGGCGGCTTCGGTCAGGGCCAGGCGTTCGGGCTGGTCGGCCCAGAGATAGGCGAGGAGCCGGAGCCGTTGCGCGGGATCCCTTGCGTCGATCGGGTTGAGGTCGACGCCGGCCCGATCGGCCACCGTGACCCGGGCCGCGGGCGGGGGGGCGCCCTGCCAGTCGGGGCGCAGGATGAGGGGCGCCTCGGCCGGGCCAAAGCGCTGCGCGCCGAGCGCCAGGGCGAAGCGGTCCCAGTTCAGGTTCAGCCCGGCGCTGGCGCCGAGTTCGGAGAAGGTGAAGGGCAGCCCGTGTCGCGCGGCCAGCCATTGGCCGGTAGCGATGAGGGCGGCAGAGCGGCGGACCTCGTTGGTCTGGGGCGGGCTGTCGAGAAAGCGGTCGATGAAGGCCTGCCGGCGCGCCATCGCCCCGGCCGCCGCCGCCCAGAGCGTTGCGTCATCGACCTGGTGCGGCGGATAGGCCTCGGCCAGCGGATCGCCCTGCAGGACCAGCGCATGCAGCGCGCCTGCGAGGCGCAAGGGCACCGACTCGCCACGCGGCGTCAGGTCGCCCTGCCAGGCGAAGAGGCGGCGGGTGAGGGGGCTGTCGGGCGCCAGCCGCTCGGCCAGCAGGGTGCAGAGCCGGGCCATGAAGGGCGAGCCGAGGCTGTCGCAGGCCTGGGCCTGGGCGCGGAAGGCGTCACCGAGCGCCGTCATCGGAACTTGTCCGCGAGGCGCTGGAGGGGCGAGCGGGTATCCTCGGCCGCGGCGGGCGGCGGGGCCTGTTTCGGGGCTGGCGCGGGCTCGGCCGGTTTGTCGCGGCCTGCGTTGCGGACGGGGGCGGTTCGGGCGGCAACCGCGTTCTGGAACCGCGGGCCGTCACCGGCGGCGAGTGCATCGGCCCCGTCCGAGATGCCGCGCAGCAGATCGTCCAGCCATTCCTCGTCCGCCTTGGCGAAATCATGCAGCACATAGCCCGCCACGCGGTCCTTGTGCCCGGGATGGCCGATGCCGAGGCGCACGCGGCCATAGGCCTCGCCGATATGCTGGTGGATCGAGCGCAGGCCGTTGTGACCGGCATGGCCGCCGCCTTCTTTCAGGCGCAGCTTGCCGGGGGCGAGGTCGAGTTCGTCATGGAAGACCACGACATCGGCGGGGGTCAGCTTGAGATAGCGCATCGCCTCGCCGACCGCCTGTCCCGAGAGGTTCATGAAGGTCTGCGGTTTCAGCAGCACCAGCTTGTCGCCGCCCAATCGCCCCTCGCTTACCTGGGCCTGGAACCGCGCCTTCCACGGGCCGAATCCGTGATCCTCGGCGATCCGGTCCAGCGCCATGAAGCCGATGTTGTGACGGTTCTGCGCGTATTGCGCGCCGGGATTGCCGAGGCCGACGAAGAGTTTCATGGCCCGGGTTCTAGCGCCTGGGCGGGGGCCTGTCCATGTGGCGCGCAGGGCAGAGGCGTGGGGAACCGGGCGGGGCCCCGGCGGTTGGTTCGGGAAAGGAGAGAGCCCATGCCCAACCCGAGCCTCAAGGACGAAGACTTCTACCGGACGCTGCGCGATGAGGGGATGTCGAAGGAAAAGGCCGCGCGCATCTCGAACGCACGGGCCAATCCGGACCAGCACCCGTCCGAGAAGGGTGGCAAGGCCAGCCCCTATGAGGACTGGACCCGCGACGACCTTTACGACCGCGCGCGGGAGATCGGGATCGAGGGCCGCTCGACGATGAAGAAGGCCGAGTTGATCGACGCCTTGCGCAACCATTGAGGCGGCGCCCGGGAACTGACCGGGTTTCCCGGGCGTTGGCTGGCTGAAAGGAGGCGCGTCATGGCGCTCTATCCCGGCATTCCGGCCCCGATGCCGCCGCGTGAGCCCTATGCGGGATGGACGCGGGCGGATCTGGTGGCGCTGGCCGAAGATCTGGGGATCGAGGGCCGCTCGATGATGACGCGCGAGGAGCTGATCTCGGCCCTGTTGAGGGAATGACGGGCTTCAGCCGCTCAGCGGGAGCCGGGCAAGGAAAACCCCGCCCTGAGGGGGCGGGGTTTTCCGTGATGCAAAAGGGGACGCATCGAAGGGGCGATCAGGCCTCTTCGGCTTCCTCGGCCTCATCGGCACCGGCCGAGCGCAGGCCCGAGGGCGCGGCGATGTTGGCGACGACGAAGTTGCGGTGGATCACCGGCTGCACGCCTTCGGGCAGCGTGATGTCGCTGATGTGGATGACGTCGCCGATGTTGTGGCCGGTCAGATCGACCACCAGCTTCTCGGGGATGTCACCGGCCAGCACGTTCAGCTCGACATCGGGACGGACCACGGTCAGCGTGCCGCCCTTTTTCAGGCCGGGCGCTGCGGCGTGGTTGATGAATTCCACGTGCACGAAGAGGTTGATCCGCGAGGTGCGGCGCAGGCGCATCAGGTCGACGTGGGTCGGCATGTCCTTGACGACATCGCGCTGCACGTCGCGGCAGATGACGCGAACGTCTTCCTGACCTTCGACCTTGAGGTTCCACAGCTGCGACTTGAAGCGGCCCTGACGCAGCTTCTTGAGCAGGTAGTTGAAGTCGAAGTCGAGGTTCACGGGATCGGCGCCACCGCCGTACAGAACGCCCGGCACCTTGCCCGCACGACGAGATTGACGAGCGGCCCCCTTGCCCGACCCCGTCCGGACCTCGGCGATCAGATCCTGGATCTCACCAGCCATATCGGTTCTCCTAGAATTGGTTGCTATCGGCCACGCCCCTCCAAGGGTGGATGCGCAGCGCGGCTGGCCATAGCCCAAGGGCGTCAGGAAGGAAAGGGGAAATCGTCGACCGCGCGCGGCTGCGGGGCGCTGGACCTTGCCGCGCGCGCGTGATCGGATGCGGCCGTTCCCGGGTCGGAGGTTAGCCGCGTGTCCTTTCGTCTGCAACTTGCGGCCTCGCGCGGGCCGGCGGCGTGTTTCGTCGGCATGGGCGTGGTCTGGGGCGGCTTCATGGCGGCGATGCCGGACCTGAAGGCGGCGCTGGGGGTCGAGGACGGGCCTTTCGGGCTGCTCCTGATCTGGGGCTCGGTTGCGGCCATCGCGGCGATGAGCGCGGCGCCCCGGGTGGCACCCCTGCTGGGCCGCTGGGCGCTGCCACTCTTCGGGGCGCTGATGGGGCTGTCGCTGGCGCTGATGGGGCAGGTCGGCGCGCCCTTCGCTTTCCTGCTGGCGCTGATGGGGATGGGCCTGACCTCGGGTGCGCTCGACGTCTACATGAACGCGCGGCTCTCGGCGATCGAGGCGGCGCGGGGTGAGCCGTTGATGAACCTCAGCCACGGCCTTTATTCGCTGGCCTTCGCGGCGGCGGCGGCGCTGACCGGGCTGGCCCGCGCCTGGGGCTGGGGCGCGCCGCAGATCCTGGGCGTGGCGGCGGGGGTCTGCGTGGCGATGGCGGCGCTGTCCATCGAGCGTGACGGGCGGATCGAGGGGATGGGCGGCGGCACGTCGGCAGGGCGTGGCGCGCTGGGGCTTGTGCCCTGGCTGGGCGGGGCGCTGATCCTGGCCGGGTTGATGAGCGAGAACGCGGTCGAGGCTTGGTCGGCGCTTTATATCGAGCGCGATCTGGGCGGCGCGACCGGCACGGGTTCCCTTGCCCCGGCGCTGATGGGGCTGACCATGGGTTTCGGGCGGCTGATGGGGCAGGGGCTGTCGCGGCGCCTGCCGGAGCGCCGGTTGCTGATGGGCGGCATGGCAGTGTCGGTCGCCGGGCTCCTGGTAGTGGTCGGGGCGACGGGTCCGCTGATGGCCTATGCGGGGTTTGTGGTCATGGGGCTGGGCGGCTCGGTGGTGGTGCCGACCGCCATGGCGCTGACCGGGCGGCTGGCCGATCCCGCGCTGCGCGGCCGCGCCATCGCCCGGGCAACGGTGCTGGGCTATCTCGGCTATTTCCTCGGCCCGCCGATGCTGGGCCTGATGGCCGAGGTGGCGGGGCTGCGCGCCTCCTTCGCGCTGGTGGCGGCGGTGTTGGCGCTGGCCATGCTGGTGGCGCGGGCGCTGCTCAGGCGGGCGTGAGCTAGACCACGGTTTCGCGGTCGATCTCGGTAATCAGCCAGTCCTTGAAGCGCGCGACCGAGGGTTTGGCGCGTTCCCCGGGGGCGAGGTCCGGCTCGGCGAACCAATAGCCGAAGCCGGTCGCGGTCTCGGGGCCGAGGGGCACCAGCGCGCCGGAATCGAGTTCCGGGCGGATCAGGAAGGCGGGCATCAGCGCCACGCCCATCCCGGCGGCGGCGGCCTGCGCGAGCGTCGAGACCTGTTCCAGCCGCATCGCTGGCGCGGGCAGCGGGCCGGGCAGGGCGCTGATCGCCCACCAATCGGCCCAGGCCTGCGGCCGGGTCGCCAGTGCCAAGAGCGGCTGGCCCGCCACGCCCTTCGTGCCGGGGGCGGCGACCGGCATCACGCGTTCCTCCATCAACAGTGTCAGCCGCGCGCCCGGCCAGTCGCCGCGGCCCGAGTGGATGGCGGCGTCGATCCCCTCGGCACCCAGATCGAACCGGCCGATGCGGGTGGTGAAATGCAGCGTGATTTCAGGGTGGCGGCGGACGAAGCGGGGAATGCGCGGCATCAGCCAGCGGGTCCCGAAAGTGGGCAGGATCGCCAGTTGCAGCCCGCGCTCCTGCGTCTGACCCAAAGCCTCCATCGCGCCGCGGCCCAAGGCGTCGAGCGCGGCCTTGGCGGCGCGGGCATAGGCGCTGCCCGCCTCGGTCAGCCGCGCCGCCCTGGCGCCGCGGTCGACCAGCACCACGCCCAGCTGCCCCTCAAGCTGCGCCACCTGCCGGGAAATCGCCCCCTGCGTCTGGCCCAGATCCCTTGCGGCGGCGGTAAACGAGCCGGTGCGCGCCACGGCGTCGAAGGCCAGAAGCGCGGGGGTGTTGGGCAGAAGGCGGCGTGGTATCATTACAAGCCCTCATGGTTCTATGCCGATTTATCCGGTTTCAGCGCCGCTGTCTCATGGTATTTCACCGCCAGCAACGGAGGATCCCTCATGACCGACCGCCCCAAACTGAAACCCAAGGACGCCCCGGACCTCAGCCGTTTCCAATGGGATGACGCACTGCGGCTGGACAGCCAGCTGTCCGAAGACGAGCGCATGCTGCGCGACGCGGCCAAGGAATTCGCGCAATCGGTTCTGCAGCCGCGCGTGATCCAGGCCTTCCGCGACGAGACCTCGGACCCGGGCGTCTTCAAGCTGATGGGCGAGGCCGGGCTGCTGGGCACCACGATCCCCGAGGAATACGGCGGCCTTGGCGCGGGCTATGTGACCTATGGTCTGGTCGCGCGGGAAATCGAGCGGGTCGATTCCGGCTATCGCTCGATGATGTCGGTGCAATCCTCGCTGGTGATGTACCCGATCTATGCCTACGGCTCGGAAGAGCAGCGGCAAAAATACCTGCCGGGCCTCGCCTCGGGCGATCTGATCGGCTGCTTCGGCCTGACCGAGCCCGACGCGGGCTCCGACCCCGCGGGCATGAAGACCCGGGCCGAGAAGACCGCCACCGGCTACAAGCTGACCGGCACCAAGATGTGGATCTCGAACGCGCCCTTCGCCGATGTCTTCGTCGTCTGGGCGAAGTCGGAAGCGCACGGTGGCCGCATCCGTGGCTTCGTGCTGGAAAAGGGCATGAAGGGCCTCAGCGCGCCGAAGATCGAGGGCAAGCTCAGCCTGCGCGCCTCGACCACCGGCGAGATCGTCATGGACAATGTGGAAGTCGGCGAAGACGCGCTGCTGCCCTATGTCGAGGGGCTGAAGGGGCCGTTCGGCTGCCTCAACCGGGCGCGCTATGGCATCGCCTGGGGCGTGATGGGCGCCGCCGAATTCTGCTGGCACGCCGCGCGGCAGTACGGCCTTGACCGCAAGCAGTTCGACAAGCCGCTGGCCGGCACGCAGCTGTTCCAGAAGAAACTGGCCGACATGCAGACCGAGATCACGCTGGGCCTGCAAGCGGCGCTTCAGGTCGGTCGCCTGATGGACGAGGCGCAGGGCGCGCCCGAGATGATCTCGCTCATCAAGCGCAACAATTGCGGTAAGGCGCTGGATATCGCCCGCGTGGCCCGCGACATGCATGGCGGCAACGGGATTTCCGAGGAATTCCAGGTCATTCGCCACATGGTGAACCTGGAGACGGTCAACACCTACGAGGGGACGCATGACGTTCATGCACTGATCCTCGGCCGGGCGCAGACCGGGCTGCAGGCCTTCTTCTGAGGCGATGCGCCTCTCGCATGTCAATCTGGTGGCGCGCGACGGCGAGGGTCTGACGGCCTTCTACGTCGCCGCCTTCGGGATGCAGGTCCTGCGGGCCCGTCGCCTGGTCGACGGGCCCGTTTTCTTCCGGGGGATGGGGTTGGCGCGGGCCTTCCACAGCACCTGGCTGGGGTTTCCCGAAGGCGGGCCGTTTCTGGAGATCTTCGACTTCGACGACCCACCCTGGGTTACGCCGCAAGGCCCCGATGCGCCCGGCCTGCGGCATCTCGCGTTCCGCGTGACCGATCTGGCCGCCACCCGTGACCGGGTGCTGGCGGCGGGTGGCAGCGCGCAGGGCGCAGTCACCAATCTGGGGTCCGAGGCCGCGCCGGTCCTTGCCGTCTATCTACGCGACCCCGAGGGGAACCTGCTGGAACTCGAACAGGCCTGAGCCTCAGCGCCCCAGCTTTTCCGCGAACAGCCGGTCGAGCGCCGCATAGGCCCGCTGGGTCGCCGCCGCGCTATAGGCCATGCCGCTTTCGGGGCTGTTGGCGCGCGGGTTGGTGAAGGAATGCCCGGTCTGCCCGAAGCCCATGAGCTGCCATTCGGCCCCGGCCGCGGTCAGCTCCTGCGCCAGCGCCACGACCGCCTCGGGCTTGGCCAGCGGATCGTCCCAGCCGTGCATCACCAGCACCGAGGCCTTGATGAGCTGCGTCGGCTGCGGCGGCGCGTCGAGCACCCCGTGCAGCGACCCCGCGACGGCCAGATCCGCGCCGCTGCGGGCCAGATCCAGCACCGCCTTGCCGCCATAGCAATAGCCCATGGCGCCGAGCCGCGTCGCGTCGACGCTCTCTTGCGCAGCGAGCGCGGCCAGCGCCGCCGCCATGCGCCGGGCCAGAACCGGGCGCTGGCGCTCGACGCCGAACATCAGCGCCGTCGCTTCCTCGGGATCGGTGGTGCGCTTGCCCTCGCCGTAATAGTCGCCGAGCAGCACCACATAGCCCGCCCGCGCCAGGAATTCGGCGCGCTCTTCCTCGACCGGGCCGGTCCCGGCATAGGCGGGCGCGATCAGGATGCCGGGTGCGGGCTCCTGCAGATCGTCGTCCCGCACCAGAATGCCCCGCATCGCCGTCGTGCCTTCGTTCCATTCGAGCGTTTCGCGCTGGATCATGCTGTTCCTCCCTATGGTTGTGCGGCAACTTGGCAGGCCCGCCAGCCGCGTCAAGGTCGCTTTTCACCCTCGGGGTGACGGCCCCGGTCGCGAAACCCCGGGCCACCCCCCGCATCCTGACCCCAGCCCGGAGGTTCCGATGACCAGCCATCCCCGCCTGATGTCGCCCCTTGCGTTGCGGGGCGAAACCCTGCGCAACCGCATCGTTTTCGGCGCCCATACCAACAACATGGCGGAAGACGGCCTGCCCGGCGCGCGCACGCTGGCCTATCTGCGCGAACGCGCGCTGGGGGGCGCGGGGATGGTGGTCTGCGAACCGGTCCCCGCCCATCGCACCGGCGTCCTGACCCGGGGGAATTACCGGCACGAGGATGACAGCATCATCCCCGCCTTCCGCAAGGTGACCGAGGCGGTGCGGGCCGAGGGCGCGGTCATCATCCAGCAGATCTATCACATTGGCGGGCACGGCGATTCCGACCTGAGTTTCCAGCCGCACTGGTCGCCGTCCGGGCGGCCCTCCTACCACGACGCCGACGGGTCCCACGCGATGAGCGAGGCCGAGATCGAGGAATTGCTCGACGCCCATGTCGCCGCCGCAAGCCGGGCGCAGCAGGCGGGGTTTCAGGGGGTCGAGATCTGGGCCGCCTACAATTCCCTCATCGACCAGTTCTGGCTGCCCTGGTCCAACCGGCGCGAGGATCGCTGGGGCGGCTCGCTGGCAAACCGCACCCACTTCTCGCGCGAACTGATCGAGCGGGTTCGCCGCACCTGTGGCGAGGATTTCATCCTCGGCCTCGCCATCAGCCATGACGCGCAATATTCGGTGTCGCTGCAAGCCGAGGCGCTCTGCGAGATCGTCGCGCTGCACGATGCCACCGGCCATGTCGATTACGTCACCTGCGGCGCGGGATCCTACCTCGATTTCGCCCGCATCATCCCGCCCTTCACCGAGCCCGACACGCTGACCGTCCCGGTGACGCAGATGCTGAAAGGCGTGGTCAAACACGCGAAGATCACCGCCGAGGCCGGGATCCGTACGCCTGACACCGGCGAGCAGGTCATCGCCTCGGGCGCCGCCGATCTGGTCAGCATCGTCCGCGGCCAGATTGCCGACCCGCATCTGGCGGCCAAGACCGCGGCGGGGCAGGCGGATCGCGTCCGGCCCTGCCTCAGCTGCAACCAGATGTGCTGGGGGCGGCGGTCGCGGGACTACTGGATTTCCTGCGTAGTGAACCCCTCGACCGGCCGGGAATGGGAATGGGGCGGCGACCGCTTCACGCCCGCCGAGGTGCCGCTCGACGTGCTGGTGGTCGGCGCCGGTCCCGCCGGGCTGGAGGCCGCTCGCATCGCCGCCGAACGGGGCCACCGGGTGGTGCTGGCCGAGGCGCAGCCGCAGATCGGCGGCCAGTTCCGGCTGGCCGGGCAACAGCCGCGCCGGGCGCAGATCCTCGATCTGCTGGATTGGTACGACCGCGAATTGACCCGGCTCGGCGTCGACCTTCGCCTCAATACCTTCCTCGACGACGACGCGATCCGCGCGATCAACCCCGACCGGCTGATCCTCGCCACCGGCTCCTTGCCGGATGACGAGGGCTTCCAGCGCTGGCTGCCCCAGCACGACCAGCTCCCCGGCCTCGACCGCGGCGCCGTCCACAGCGCCGAGGCGGTGATGCGGCGCGAGGCGCGGCTGGGGCCGGAGGTGGTGCTCTACGACGAGGGCGGCCATTGGAAGGGCATCGGCACCGCCTGGCATCTGGCCGAGGCCGGGCACCGCGTCACCCTGGTCACCCCGGATGCGATGGTGGCCCGCGACCTCGCCCGCACCGCCGCCGATGGCCCGGCCCGCGCCGCGCTGGCCAAGCGCGGCGTGCGCTTCCTGACCGAGCATGTGATCGCCGAATGGCTGGGCAACGGAGCAGGGGCCCGCGTCGCCTCACTGCTGACCGGCGAGGAACAGACGATCCCCGCCTCGGCGCTGGTCATGGCCACCACCAACCGCGCCTTCGATCCGCTCAGTGAAGACCTCACCGACCTGAACCCGCAGCTGATCGGCGATGCTGCCGCCCCGCGCCTTGCCCCCTTCGCCTTTCACGAGGGGCGCAAGACCGGCCGGAGCCTGTAAATCTTTGCGCTGCAAATATCCCGGGGGTAGGCCGAAGGCCGCAGGGGGCAGCGCCCCCTGAGCGGCCCGAGGGGGCTCGATGCCCCCGAGGGCCGCCCCTTACTCCGCCGCCCGCCGCCGCTGTTTCAGAAGCGGCGCCAGATAATGCCCGGTATGGCTGGCCTTGACCTTGGCGACCTCTTCGGGCGTGCCCTCGGCCACCACGCGGCCGCCGCCGTCGCCGCCTTCGGGGCCGATGTCGATGATCCAGTCAGCGGTTTTCACCACGTCGAGATTGTGCTCGATGACTACCACGGTATTGCCCTGCTCGACCAGTTCGTGCAGCACTTCCAACAGCTTGCGCACATCCTCGAAATGCAGGCCGGTGGTCGGCTCGTCGAGGATATAAAGCGTCTTGCCGGTGGATCGCCGGGCAAGCTCCTTCGACAGCTTGACCCTTTGCGCCTCGCCGCCCGAGAGCGTCGTCGCCTGCTGCCCGACCTTGATATAGCCCAGCCCCACCTGCATCAGCGCGTCCATCTTCTCGCGGATCGAGGGGACGGCGGTGAAGAAATCCTGCGCTTCCTCGACCGTCATGTCGAGCACATCGGAAATTGATTTACCCTTGAACAATACCTCAAGCGTCTCGCGGTTGTAGCGCTTGCCCTTGCAGGTCTCGCAGGTGACATAGACATCCGGCAGGAAGTTCATCTCGATCTTCAAGACGCCGTCGCCCTGACAGGCCTCGCAGCGCCCGCCCTTGACGTTGAAGGAAAACCGCCCGGGCTTGTAGCCGCGCGCCTTCGATTCCGGCAGACCCGCGAACCAGTCACGGATCGGCCCGAAGGCGCCGGTATAGGTGGCGGGGTTCGAGCGCGGGGTGCGGCCGATGGGCCGCTGGTCGATGTCGATCACCTTGTCCAGATGCTGCAGGCCCTGCACCGTCTCGCAGGGGGCGGGCGTCTGGCGGGCGCCGTTCAGCCGCATCGAGGCGGTCTTGAACAGCGTCTCGATGGTCAGCGTCGACTTACCGCCGCCGGAAACCCCGGTCACGCAGACGAATTTGCCCAGCGGAAAATCGACCGTCACGTCATGCAGGTTGTTGCCCGAGGCTTTCACCACCCGGATCGCCTTGCCATTGCCCTCACGCCGATGGGAGGGGACCTCGATCCGGCGCTGGCCGGACAGGTATTGCCCGGTCAGGCTGGCCGGGTCGGCGGCGATTTCCTCGGGCGTGCCCTGGCTGACGATCCGCCCGCCATGGACCCCGGCGCCGGGGCCGATATCCAGCACATAATCGGCGGTGCGGATCGCATCCTCGTCATGTTCGACCACCAGCACCGTATTGCCCTGATCGCGCAGATTGCGCAGCGTGGTCAGCAGCCGATCGTTGTCACGCTGATGCAGCCCGATGGAGGGTTCGTCCAGCACATAGAGCACGCCGGTCAGGCCCGAACCGATCTGCGAGGCCAGACGGATCCGCTGGCTTTCGCCGCCCGACAGCGTCCCCGCCGCGCGGCTGAGCGTCAGGTAATCGAGGCCCACGTTGACCAGGAAGCCCAGCCGCTCGCGGATCTCTTTCAGGATCGCGGTGGCGATCTGGTTCTTCTGCTTGGTCAGATGGTTGGGCGCATCCTCGATCCAGGCCAGCGCTTCCTTGATCGACATTTCGGAAACTTGCGAAATGTGCAGGCCGCCGATCTTCACCGCCAGCGCCTCGGGCTTCAGCCTTGCGCCGCCGCAGGTCGAGCAGGGGCGGTTGTTCTGATAGCGCTCGAATTCCTCGCGCACCCAGGCAGAATCGGTTTCCTTCCAGCGGCGTTCCATGTTGGGGATCACGCCCTCGAACACCCGCGTCACCTGATAGACCCGGCCGGAATCGTCATAGCGGAAGGGAATTTCCTCGCCCTTCGAGCCGTGCAGCAGGACGTCCTTGACGGTATCCGGCAGGTCGCGCCAGGGCTTCTTGGCGCTGAATTTGTAATGCTTTGCCAGCGCCTCGATGGTTTGCAGGAAATAGGGCGTCTTGCCCTTGCGCCAGGGGGCGATGGCACCGTCTTCCAGCCGCAGCATGGCATCGGGCACCACGAGGCGCTCGTCGAAGAACAGCTCGACGCCGAGGCCATCACACACCGGGCAGGCGCCATAGGGCGCGTTGAACGAGAAGAGCCGCGGTTCGATCTCGGGGATGGTGAAGCCACTGACCGGACAGGCAAAATTCTCGGAGAAGGTGATGCGCTCGGGCGTCTCGCCTTCGGGGGCCGAGGCCATCTCCAGCACGGCAATGCCGCTGGCCAGATCCAGCGCAGTGCGGAAGGAATCGGCCAGCCGCGTCTCCATCCCCGGGCGCACGACGATCCGGTCGACCACCACGTCGATGTCATGGCGGAATTTCTTGTCCAGTTCGGGCGGCGTTTCCAGCTCGTGGAACACGCCGTCGACCTTGACCCGCTGGAAACCCTGCTTGCGCAGTTCCAGCATCTCTTTCTTGTACTCGCCCTTGCGGTCGCGGACGATGGGGGCCAACAGGAAGGCGCGGGTGCCTTCCTCCATCTGCAACACGCGGTCCACCATGTCCTGCACCTGCTGCGCCTCGATCGGCAGGCCGGTGGCTGGCGAATAGGGGGTGCCAGCGCGGGCGAAGAGCAGGCGCAGGTAATCGTGGATCTCGGTCACCGTGCCGACGGTCGAGCGCGGGTTCTTCGAGGTCGTCTTCTGCTCGATGGAAATCGCCGGGGAAAGCCCCGCGATATGGTCCACATCGGGCTTTTGCATCATGTCGAGGAACTGGCGCGCATAGGCCGACAGCGATTCGACATAGCGGCGCTGCCCCTCGGCATAGATCGTGTCGAAGGCGAGCGACGACTTGCCCGAGCCGGACAGCCCGGTCATCACGACAAGCTGATCGCGCGGAATGTCGACATCCACGCCCTTGAGGTTGTGCTCGCGCGCGCCCCTGATCTCGATGAACTTCTGTTCAGCCATGTCCCATACCCGGCGCAATCCCTCTGCGCGGGGAACATAGTGCGTTTGTGGCGAGTCTCCAATGCGAATTCGTGAACAAAAAGGAAACTTCCGCAGCGGCGGCATCACGATGCTGCAACGCCGCGAAATTACATATGCTACACCTTGAATATGTAAGGGGACCGTGCTATCTGAGGCTCAACTGATCCTGACCTCCTCCCCACACCCTCGGAGACCCAGAATGTTCAACCTGTTCAATTCCCTGATGGGCAGCGCGCCCGCCGTCAACGCCGCCGAGGCCGTGCAGGCCGTGGCAGAGAAACGCGCGCTGGTCATCGACGTGCGCGAAGAGGCCGAGGTCCTGGCCTCGGGCAAGGCGAAAGGCGCGCTGAACCTGCCGCTCAGCCGGTTGCACCTGACCGCCGACCCGAATTCCGGCCATTTCGACAAACGTCTGGCCACGGCGCGCAAGGATGGCCTGCCGCTTTATGTCTATTGTGCTTCGGGCGCGCGGTCGGGCCGCGCGGCGGGCATCCTGCGCAATTACGGCTTCGCCGAGGTGCAGAACCTGGGCAACCTGAACGCCTGGGTGCAGGGCGGCGGCGCCGTCCAGCGTTGAAAACTTCCGGGGCGCGGGGGGTCTGAACGGCATTCCCGCCCCGCGGCGAGCGGTCCGTGGCCCCCCGTCTGGCGCAGATGTGACCATCCGGGCGATCAAATGCCGCTTTCTCTCCGGTCTTGCGCCTGATCCGTGCTAGGTCTAGGCGGGTGAGCCATCCTGCGCCCGTCCCAGCTGCGCCCGACTGCCCGGAGATCCCCCCATGCTCAAAGTTCTTTCCTCGACCTGGGCGCTTCTGTTCGGCCTGATGCTGCTGATGCTGGGCAACGGGATGCAGGGCACACTGCTGGGCATCCGCGGCGCCATCGAGCATTTCTCGACCACGCAGATGTCCATCGTGATGTCGTGCTATTTCATCGGCTTCCTGTTCGGCAGCCGCCTCGCGCCCGAGATGATCCGCCGCGTGGGCCATGTTCGCGTCTTCGCCGCGCTGGGGACGATGATCTCGGCCGTGCTGATCCTCTATGCCGCCTGGCCCAACTGGATGGCCTGGGCGGCGATGCGGGTGCTGATCGGCTTCTCGTTCTCGGGCGTCTACATCACCGCCGAAAGCTGGCTCAACAACGCCTCGACCAACGAGACGCGGGGACAGGCGCTGTCGCTCTATCTGATCGTGCAGATGATCGGCATCATCGCCGCGCAGGTCTTGCTGAATTTCGCCGATCCCTCTGGCTTCATCCTGTTCGTGATCCCCTCGGTGCTGGTGTCCCTGGCCTTCACGCCGATCCTGCTGTCGGTCTCGCCGGCGCCAGCTTTCGAATCGACCCGGCCGCTGAGCTTCCGCCGCCTTTATCAGGCCTCGCCGCTGGGCTGCGTCGGCATGTTCCTGCTGGGCGGCATCTTCTCGGCGCAATTCGGCATGGCCTCGGTCTGGGGGACGCAGGCGGGGCTAAGCATCCGCGACCTGTCGATCTTCGTGGCCTCGATCTATGTCGGCGGGCTGGTGCTGCAATTCCCGATCGGCTGGGTCAGCGACCGGATGGACCGGCGGATGCTGATCCTGGGGCTGGCGGCGGTGGGAGCTGTCGTGCTGATGCTGCCGGTGATCTTCGATCTGCCCTTCATCCTGCTGATCGGGGTGGGGGCGCTGATGGGCGGGATTTCCAACCCGCTTTATTCGCTGCTGCTGGCCTATGTGAACGATTACCTGGACAAGTCGGACATGGCGGCGGCCTCGGCCGGGCTGATCTTCATCAACGGCCTGGGCGCCATCTCGGGGCCGATCATCACCGGCTGGATGATGGGGGTGATCGGCCCCTCGGGCTTCTTCCTGTTCATGGCGGTGATCTTCGCGCTGCTGACCGCCTATGCGATGTTCCGGATGACCCGCCGCCGCCGCACGCCCGAGCAGCAGGGCAGCTACACCGCGCTCTCGCCCACGGCCTCGGTGGTCACGGTCGAGGCGGCGATGGAACGCGCAGAGTCCGACAGCTGAAGGGGCGAGGGGTTGACCCCCTCGCGCCGCCGTCGCAGGCTGAGGCAAAACGGAGGTTCCCATGCCCATCAGCCCCCGCGCCAAGGCCGTGCTTGGCTATTGGCGTGACCTTGGCCCCGCCGGTTGGTACGCGGGCGGCGAGTCGCTGGACGCCGAGATCCGCAGCCGGTTCGAGGAGGATTGGAACACCGCCGTCTCGGGCGGGCATCGCAGCTGGATGCATTGCCCCGAGGGGATCCTGGCCTTCCTTCTGCTGACCGACCAGTTTCCGCGCAACATGTTCCGCGGGCAGGGCAAGGCCTTTGCCACCGATCCGCTGGCCCGGCGGGCGGCGCATTACGCCTGGCAGAATCAGCTGGACCTCAGGATCGACGAGCCGATGCGGCAGTTCTTCTATCTGCCGCTTGAGCATTCCGAGAGCCCCTTCGATCAGGACCGCGCCGTGGCGCTGATCAAGGCCCGGATGCCCGAGACGGGGGCCGAGACGCTGCTGCACGCCCGCGCCCATCGCGAGATCATCCGCCGCTTCCGCCGCTTCCCGTTCCGCAACGAGGCTCTGGGCCGTGAGACCACGCCCGAGGAACGGGCCTTCCTGGAGGCGGGCGGCTACATGGCCATCGTGCGGGAATTGCAGGGCTGAGGGTCGGGGCGGGCCATGCTCCGGGCGCAGGGCAGGATGCCGAAACGCGCCCGGCAGCAGGTCAAGGTTGCGCTGAAGACAAAAGTAGTTTAGTGCTGAACTATATTCCATGCGGGAGGGATCCATGGCCGAGCAGAGCTTTGATGTCGTCGTGATCGGGTCAGGGCCGGGCGGCTATGTCGCGGCGATCCGCGCCGCGCAGCTAGGCAAGAAGGTCTGCATCGTCGAGCGCGAGAACCTGGGCGGCATCTGCCTGAACTGGGGCTGCATCCCGACGAAAGCGCTGCTGCGCTCGGCCGAGGTCTTTCACCTCATGCACCGCGCCAAGGAATTCGGCCTGAGCGCGGGCTCGATCGGCTTCGATCTGGATGCCGTGGTCAAACGCTCTCGGGGCGTGGCCAAGCAGCTCTCGGGCGGCATCGGCCATCTGATGAAGAAGAACAAGATCACCGTGGTCATGGGCACCGCGACGCTGGGCAAGGGCGGCGTGGTCTCGGTCAAGACCGAGAAGGGCAGCGAGAGCCTCAAGGCCAAGGACATCATCCTGGCGACCGGCGCCCGCGCGCGGGAGCTGCCGGGGCTGGAAGCGGATGGCGATCTGGTCTGGACCTATCGTCACGCGCTGGTCGCCAAGCGCATGCCGAAGAACCTTCTGGTTATCGGCTCGGGCGCCATCGGCATCGAATTCGCCAGCTTCTTCAACACGCTGGGCGCCAAGACCACCGTTGTCGAGGTGATGGACCGCGTGCTGCCGGTGGAAGATGCGGAGATCTCGGCCCTGGCGAAGAAGGCCTTCGTCAAGCAGGGCATGGTCATCAAGGAAAAGACCACGGTCAAGAAACTGGACCGCGGCAACGGCAAGGTCGTCGCCCATTTCGAAGCGGGCGGCAAGACCGAGACGGCCGAGTTCGACACGGTGATTTCGGCTGTCGGCATCGTCGGCAATGTCGAGGATCTGGGGCTGGAAGAGCTGGGCGTGAAGATCGACCGCACCCATGTCGTGACCGACGAATACTGCCGCACGGGCGTCCCGGGCCTTTGGGCCATCGGCGATATCGCGGGTGGTCCGTGGCTCGCGCACAAGGCCAGCCATGAGGGCGTGATGGTCGCGGAACTGATCGGCGGGCTGCACGCGCATCCGGTCAAGGCAACTTCGATCCCCGGCTGCACCTATTGCCATCCGCAGGTGGCGAGCGTCGGCCTGACCGAGGCGAAGGCCAAGGAACAAGGCTATGACGTGAAGGTCGGCCGTTTCCCCTTCATCGGCAACGGCAAGGCGATTGCCCTGGGCGAGCCCGAGGGGCTGGTGAAGACCGTCTTCGACGCCAAGACCGGCGAATTGCTGGGCGCCCATATGATCGGCGCCGAAGTGACCGAGATGATCCAGGGCTATGTCGTCGGCAAGACGCTGGAGACGACCGAGGAAGAGCTGATGCACGCCGTCTTCCCGCATCCGACGCTGAGCGAAATGATGCACGAGAGTGTGCTGGACGCCTACGGCCGGGTCATCAACTTCTGAGCAATCCCTCGGCCAGCGCGGTGGACAGGATGTCGACCGCTCTGGCCAGTTTCTCGTCGATGATGTGCAGGTATTCGGTCCAGTCGTGCAGGCCGGTCAGGTCCGACTGCCCGTCCGAAATCCCCCTGAGCGCGATCAGCGGCAGCCCGGCCTGCATGCAGGCGCGCTGCACGGCGTAGGTCTCCATATCCACCATATCCTCGGCGATGCCGTCATAGGCGGCGCCCGAGACGATGTTGCCGCCGGTGGAGAGCGTCGCTTCCTCGATCCCCGGCAGGCGCAGGGGCAGCGGCAGCACCTTCGGCAGGTCCAGGAACGGCACCATGCCTTTCTCGAACCCCAGGGGCGAGGCGTCGATGTCGCGCCAAGCAACCGCGCTGGCCTGATAGAGGCCGCAATGGGCCAGCCGCGCCGATCCGGCTGAACCGAGCGAGACCACCAGATCCGGCGGCGTCCCGGCGGCCGAGAGCCGCGCCAGCGCCGTGGCGGTGCCGATGGCGGCTTCCACAGGTCCGACGCCGGTTATCAGGGGCGTGATCCGGGCCTGCAGATGCGGGCCGAATTCGGCGCGGGCGGCCATGACGAAGAGCACGTCATGGCCGGAGAGGCGGGTCAACATCATCGGCTTCTCATCAGACGGTCGGCCAGGCCCGAGACTGCCGCAAGGCCCAGCGCCAGGGCAAGGGCGATCAGCGTGACGCGGCGCCGGGCCTCGGGGATCACCGGCCAGAAGGCGACCTGCGGCGGATCGCCCGGCAGGACGGCGACCGCGACCGTGCCGCCGGCCCAGAGCGTGGTCAGCGAGGCGGGCGGATGGTCGAGGCTGGCGGTGAAGGTCCCGGCCTCGCTGTCCGAGACGAAAAGCCGGACCTCGCCGCGGGGCCAGGGCGTCTCGCGGCTGGGTTCGCGCAGATCGGTAATCAGCACCACGGCCTCGGTCCGGTGGCCGGGCGGGCGCAACCGGTGCAGCTGCCAGCTTTGAACCATGGCGACGAGGCAGAGCACCAGCGCCGCGGTCAGCGCCGCCCCCGTGACCAGGGGCAGCGCCCGGCGGATCACCCCATGGCCCCGCCGCGGGGAAGGGCCGCGACGCCGGTGCGGGCCAGTTCGGTCAGGCCGAGCGGGCGCATCAGATCGGCGAAGGCGTCGATTTTCGACGGCGCGCCGGTCATCTCGAACACGAAGCTGCCCAGCGTCGAGTCGACGACATTGGCGCGGAAGATCTCGGCCAGGCGCAGGGCCTCGATCCGGGCGTCGCCCTTGCCTTCGACCTTCAGGAGCGCGAGTTCCCGCTCGACCGAGGCGCCTTCGACGGTCAGGTCATGGACCTCGTGCACCGGGACGATGCGGCCCAGTTGCGCCTTGATCTGCTCGATGACGGCGGGGGTGCCTTTGGTCACGATGGTGATGCGCGACAGATGGCCCTTGTGGTCGGTTTCGGCGACCGTCAGGCTTTCGATGTTGTAGCCGCGCCCGGAGAAGAGGCCGATGACACGGGCCAGGACACCGGGTTCGTTGGCGACGATCACCGCCAGGGTGTGGGATTCGATGATGTCCGAATGCGGGTCGCGAAGGTCATAGGCGGAGTGCTTGGACGAACCTTGCTGGATGTGTAGCGGGGACATGGGGGTTCCGTTCGGTAAGCGGGAAGGACAGGGGCCGGGGTCCGGCGGCCCGCTGGGGGGCCGCCGGTTCCGTCAGGATCAGACCAGCGTCAGGCCGATGCCCGTGATGGCGCCGCGCACATCGTCCGAGGGCAGCAGCATGTCGTTATGCGCATTGCCCGAGGGGATCATCGGCAGACAGTTCTCGTGCCGCTCGACCAGGCAGTCGAAGATCACCGGACCGTCGTAATCCAGCATCGCCATGATCGCGTCGTCCAACTCGTCGGGATGCTCGGCGCGGATGCCCTTGCAGCCGAACGCCTCGGCCAGCTTGACGAAATCGGGCAGCGATTCCGACCACGAATGCGAATAGCGCTCGCCATGCAGCAGCTGTTGCCACTGGCGGACCATGCCCAGACGCTCGTTGTTGAGGATGAACTGCTTGACGGGCGTGCGGAACTGCACCGCGGTGCCCATCTCCTGCATGTTCATCAGCCACGAGGCCTCACCGGCGACGTTGATCACCAGCGCATCGGGATGGGCGATCTGCACGCCGATCGAGGCCGGCAGGCCATAGCCCATGGTGCCGAGGCCTCCCGAGGTCATCCAGCGGTTCGGGCCGTCGAAATTAAGGTATTGCGCGGCCCACATCTGGTGCTGGCCGACCTCGGTGGTGATGTAGCGGTCGCGGCCCTTGGTCAGGGCCTCCAGCCGCTGCAGCGCGAGCTGCGGCTTGATGATCGACTCAGAGCCCTTGTAGGCGAGGCAGTTGACGGCTTTCCATGCGTCGATCTGCTTCCACCACTGGGCCAGCCCCTCGCGGTTGGTCTTGCGACCGCGCGATTTCCAGATCCGCAGCAGGTCCTCCAGCACATGGCCCACGTCGCCCAGGATCGGCAGATCGACACGGATCACCTTGTTGATGGACGAGGGGTCGATGTCGATATGGACCTTGCGCGAATTCGGGCTGAAGGCGTTGACGCGGCCGGTGATGCGGTCGTCGAAGCGGGCACCGATGTTGATCATCAGGTCGCAATCATGCATCGCCATATTGGCCTCGTAGAGGCCATGCATGCCCAGCATGCCGATCCACTGCTTGCCGGACGCCGGATAGGCGCCCAGACCCATCAGGGTCGAGGTGACCGGGATGCCGGTGGCATCGGCCAGTTCGACCAGCAGCTGACAGGCCGCGGGGCCCGAGTTGATGACGCCGCCGCCGGTGTAGAAGATCGGGCGCTCGGCCTGTTCGAGCATCTCGACCAGGGCGGTGATGGCGTCGATATCGCCCTTCACGCGGGGCTGGTAATGGTCGACCTTGGCCTTTTGCGGCGGCGTGTAGGTGCCTTCCGCGAATTGCACGTCCTTGGGGATATCGACCAGCACCGGACCCGGGCGGCCCGAGGTCGCGACATGGAACGCCTGGTGGATCGTCTCGGCCAGACGGTCGGGATCCTTCACCAGCCAGTTGTTCTTGGTGCAGGGGCGGGTGATGCCGACCGTATCGGCCTCCTGGAAGCCGTCGGTGCCGATCAGGAAGGTGGGCACCTGGCCCGACAGCACGATCATCGGGATCGAATCCATCAGCGCGTCGGTGATGCCGGTGACGGCATTGGTCGCCCCGGGCCCCGAGGTCACCAGCACGACGCCCGGCTTGCCGGTGGAACGCGCGTAGCCTTCGGCCATGTGGGTGGCGCCCTGTTCGTGGCGCACCAGCACGTGGCGGATCTCGTTTTGCTGGAACAGCTCGTCGTAAATCGGAAGCACCGCGCCGCCCGGGTAGCCGAAGACCACCTCGACCCCCTGGTCCTTGAGCGCCTGAACGACCATTTTCGCGCCGGTCATCTGCGACGTGGTCTTCTGCTGGGACATGGTCTTCTCCACCTCTGGTCTGGGTCCGGTCTGTGCCTCAGACCGGCAACGCGGGCAATAAAAAACCCCCGGTCAGGGGGGCAAACGGGGGACGTTCGGTTTCGGTGCTACACCGATCCGTTCAGGCCCCCGGAACTGATAAGTACGAAATGCATTCGTCACCTCTTGGTTCGGGCGGAATTTACGTCTGCCGCAAAGCAGCGTCAACCGTCAAAGCGGGGTGTTTGATGCGAATTCGGCAGGAAATCTTTGCGAAAGTTGCGCAGGGTCACTTTCTGACGCAGGAAATGGAAATCGGAACGGCTCAGCGCCCCGACTTCAGCCCTGATTCGGTCGGCGGCAGGGTGATCGCCGCCACCTGTTCGGTAATCGGCCGCACAGCCAGCGGATGCGGCTGCTCGGTGTAATCCGCCGGATTGCCCAGATCGCGCCACTGGCCGTCGCGATAGACCTCGAGCGCGCCGAAACTGGCCTTGTAGGCCATCTTGACGCTGCCCGGCACCCAATAGCCGAGATAGACGTAAGGCAGGCCCACCTGCCGGGCCAGCGCCACATGGTCGAGGATCATGTAGGTGCCGAGCCCGTCCTTGATCCGGTCGGGGTCATAGAAGGAATAGACGAGGCTCAACCCGTCATCGAGCACATCGGTCAGGCAGACCGCCGCCAGCTTGCGGCCCGAGCCGCGCTGGCCCTTGGGCGCGACCTCGGGCTTTTCGGTGTATTCGATGACGCGCGAGCGGACCGGCGTTTCCTCGATCATCGCCGCGAATTCGAAGATATCCATGTCGGCCATGCCGCCATCGGCATGCCGGCTGTCGAGGTAGCGGCGGAAGAGGGTGAATTGCTCATCCGTGGCCCAGGGGCTGGTCGCCTCGCGGTTCAGATGCTCGTTGCGGCGCAGGTTGCGGCGCTGGCTGCGCGAGGGTTCGAAATCCGCCACCCGGATCCGGGCCGAGAGGCAAGCCGCGCATTCCGAACAGGCCGGGCGGTAGAGCACGTTCTGCGAGCGCCGGAAGCCCTGTTTCGACAGCGTGTCGTTGAGCGCGCGCGCCCCTTCGCCGGTCAGGGCGGTGAACAATTTCCTCTCGCTCTGCCCCGGCAGATAGGGGCAGGGCTGCGGCGCCGTGACATAGAACTGCGGCGCGATAGGCAGCGAATGGCGCATGATGGGCGCCCGTCCTTCCTGGTCGAGGCTGTGGTTGTCACTGGCGAGGCCCCGGTCTGACCGGGGTCAGGCGGGTTTCCGGGCTACCGTAGCAAGGCGATTTGTCCTCGCCAAGGGATTGTTTGTCGCTTGCGCGACAGGAACGTCACTTCAGGAAACCAGGCTCCGGTTGACGATCACGGTGCCGAGGATCTTGTCGTTGAGCCCCTGTTTGTAGGGCGTCATGACCATCAGCAGGACCGAGACCAGCTGGCCCAGGATGAAGCTCATCGACAGCGCGTAGATCGCCGAATGCCAAAGCGCCAGCGCCGTGTCCGGCTGCCGCCCGTCGAGCCTGCGCCATTCCAGCGCCACCAGCATCATCCCGGCGGTGGCGCCGAACCGGTCCAGCATCAGTGTGCGGTAGGTGATGGCGACGCCCATCCAGACCAGCGGCAGGATGAAGATGGCGATGAAGCCGGTCAGCGCCAGGGCCAGCACCACCAGGATCAGCGTGATCGCCAGATCCACCACCCAGGCGAGGAAGCGCTTGGGGATCAGATCGTCGTAGAAGGCGGGATCGTCATAGGGATCGGGCAGGGCGGTCATGCAGTGAAAGCTCCTTCGCGCGCGCCGCAGGCGGCAATCAGGGCGCCGGGCTCGACCGAGAACACATGGTCAGGCGTTCCGGCCGCGGCATAGACCACGGCAAAGTCGCGCAGGCGGGGATCGGCGAAGATCGCGGGCGGGGTCAGATGCCCGACCGGAGCCACGCCGCCGATGGCGAAACCCGTGGCCGCGCGCACCGTGGCGGCGTCGGCGCGGCTCAGCGCCTCGCCCGCCAGCGCCGCGGCGCGGTCGGGGTCCAGCCGGTTGCCGCCAGCGGTCAGGAACAGATAGATCTGCCCGCTTTCGCCCTGAAAGATCAGCGATTTGACGATCTGGTCCAGCTCGCAGCCACAGGCCGCGGCGGCAGCCTCGGCCGTGCGGCTGGGGCCGGGGTTCAGGATTTCCGCCTGAAGTCCGCTGTCCTCGATGGCCTTGGCGACGCGCGCCAGCGATTTGCTCATGTCTGTCTCCGTCTTGCGGTCAACATGGGCATCACGGCGCCAAGCTGCAAGTCGGTGGTCTGCAAGACAGTGGGAGGCCTACTTGCGGAACTTGTCGAGGCTCACGACTTCGCCCGCTTTCGGCGCTTCGGGCACCGAATGCAGCATCGGCGCTTCCTCGTCGTCGTCCTCATCCTCGTCATCGTCATCGACATGGGTCTCGAACTTGAGGCCGAATTCGACCGAGGGGTCGACGAAGGTCGAGATCGCGTCGAAGGGGATATAGAGCGGCTCGGGCTGGTTGCCGAAATTGAGCGTCACGGCGAATCCCTGATCATCGACGGCAAGGTTCTCGAACCAGTGCTGGATGACGATGGTGATTTCGTCCGGGTAGCGCGCTTTCAGCCAATCGGCCATCTCGACGCCCGGATACTGGGTGTTCAGCGTGATGAAGAAGTGATGCGCCCCCGGCAGGCCGTGCTCGGCGGTGCGGATCATCACCTCGCGGATCAGGCCGCGCATGGCCTGGTGCATCAGGTTTCCGTAGTCGATTCCGCGCGTCATCATCATCCCCTTCGAACCCCCGGATGGTCGGGGTCGTCTGCCCCTGAGCATAGGCGTTTCGCGACCGAAGAAAAGCCTTCAGCGGGGGTGCAGGTGCAGAAAACCCGACAGGCTGGCCAGTTGCGTGTCGCGCGGGGCCGGGACGAGGGCCATCGGCGGGATCAGTTCGCGCAGCATTTTCTGGCGCATGGCGCGGGCGAAATCGCTGTGCTGATGGGCGGTGATGACGAAACCGCCGGGGGTGACGACGTTGCGGCGGTAGAAATTGGTGATCGGCTGGCCGGTGCCTGCCGCCTCGATCGCCAGGCCGTTGATGGTGATCCCCCGGGCATAGGCTGTGCGGCGTTCGGTGGCGAGCGTGTAGCCCTCGTTCTCGTCCCCGTCACCCGAGATGTCGATCACCCAATGCGCGCAGTCGCGGACCTGGCGGAATTGCTCGACCGCCACGGCGATCGCCTCGCCCACGGCAGTGTTGCCCCCGGCATGGGCCCGGGGCAGGGTGCCGATGCGGGCGGCAAGCTGCGCCACCTCGGCGGGTTCCGTGAGGCGGGTGAAGGGAACCGAGACGGTCTGCTCCATGGCGCCCGACCATTGCATGACCCCCAGCGCGACCTGTCCCTGCAGGAGGGCGGCGCGGACATCCTCGTCCCTGAGCGCATTGGCGATGCCCTGAAGCTGGAGCGCGTATTCATAGCTGTCGACCGAGCCCGAGACATCGACCGCCAGCATCAGCGCGATATCGCAGGCCCGGGCCTGAGGGGCGGCCCCCAGCGGCAGCGCCAGCGCAAGGGCGCCGAGCAGGCGGCGCAGGGTCGGTCGGCGCGGATGGGGACCGGCAGGCATGCGGTATGGTGCCATGCAGGGCGGGCAGGCGCGTTCACGAAACCGTGAGCGGAGCTGTGAAGGGAGGGGGGAAGTGGAGGTTTCTGTTGCCAGGTACCTCCGAACCCCGCCCTACGGGGCTAACCGCAGGGACTTAAGATCGGTTTAGGTCAACTGCTTACGCAGCGACGGCCACCGGAGCACGGTTGTCATTGGCAACTGTACGTTTTGCACCGATATCGGTGGTAGCTCACCGGGACAAAGCAAACCCCTTTAGACGTTCGTCGATCCTGTTTCGGCCCCATTCGCCCCCAATGAAGGACGTTTTGGTGGAGCCGCCGGGTACCGCCCCCGGGTCCGATCCGATTATTACGAGCGCGTTTATGTCCATAGTCCCGGTTGCCCGGAACAAGCCCAATATAGGGTGCCGAAGGGCGGGCCTCAAGGGGGGCTCTGGGGGTCACTCGCGCCCGTGGGGATGATCGTGCAGCCGGTCCTCGCGCGCGCGGCGGATCGCGTCGGAAAAGGCCCCGGCCAGCACGCCGGTGGGCAGGGCGATGATGCCGATGCCGCACAAAGCGGTCAGCGCCGACAGGACGCGCCCCAGAGCGGTGACCGGCACCACATCACCATAGCCCACGGTGGTCAGCGTCTCGACCGCCCACCACATGGCCCGGGGGATGGAGCCGAAGGCCTCGGGCTGGGCCTCGCGCTCGACCAGATACAGGAGCGTCGAGGCACCCAGCATCAGCCCGAAAGCCAGCATGGCGCTGAGCAAAAGCTCGGTCGCGCGCGAGCGGAAGGCGTCGAACAGCAGGTTCAGCGCCCGCGAATAGCGCCCGAGCCGCGCCAGCCGCAGGATCCGGGTCAGCTGCAACAGCCGGAAGACCGCGGCCTCGAGCCCCAGAAAGGGCGTGACGAAGGTCAGCAGCACCAGCAGGTCCAGCAGCGCCGCCGGGGTGCGGGCGAAGCGCCAGACGCTGGGGTATTTCGGGTTCAGCGTCGCGACCCAGAGCCTGAGCGCGTATTCCGCCGCGAAGAAGGCGAAGAGCGCGAGTTTCAGCGCCTCCATCAGCCAGGCGTAATGGCGGATCACATGGATCTCGGTCTCCAGCACGGCGATGGCGATGAGGACGATGATCCCCGCCACCACCAGCCGGTTGAAGGGGGAAAGTCCGGGGTGGACCCGCATCTCGGGGTCGATGGCAGCCGATACGCGATGACGCAGCGACGCGGGGTCCATGGCACCGGGCTATTCGGAGAGCGGGTTCAAGCGTTGCACCGGAGGCAGGCGAAGGTCGCGCATGCGCGGCGGGCGTTCGACCGGCTGGGCCTCGCCCTCACCGGCCCCGGCGCGGTCGGATTCGAAGCTCCACAACTCCATCAGCGCGGCCCGCGTGTCATCGGCGCGGCCCCCGGCGATGCCATTGGCGATGCGCACGTGATAGGAGAGAAAGCGCGCCCGGATCCGGGTGGCATAGCCGGTCTGCGGGGTCACGGCGAATTCGGCCTCGATCAGCCCCTGCGCCACCATCGCCATCGCCGGATTGCCCGAGGCCACCGCCAGCGCCAGATTCATCCGCCGCATGGAGGCGACGAAATCGCTGTCGGGAATGGCGAAATCGGATTGCAGGTCGATCTCGGCCCTGAGGTCGGCGATATCCGCCTTACGCAGCACCGCGAGTTCGGCGCAGCCCAGTTGCAGCTGGATCCGCGCCTCGGTCAGCAGGGGGCGGTGGGCGTTGTCCTCGGCCCGGGTCGACAGCGCGATCAGCGTGGCGATCTGTTCGCCCGCCACGGCGGCGCTGGGTTGGGTGACGAAGGCGCCACCCCCCGCACCGCGCCGCGCGGCGATCAGGCCCCGCGCCGTCAGACGGCCCAGAGCCTCGCGCAGGGTCGGGCGCGAGACCTTGAAATGCGCGCAGAGATCGGCCTCGGACGGCAGGCGGTCGCCCGGTCCGTAATGTCCCGAAAGAATGTTCTCCTGAAGAAGCGTGGCAATCGCACTGGCCCGGTCGGGCGCCCGTCCTTCAGGGGCCGATGTGCTGCTCATCGCCTCAACCCACTGTCTTTGTGTTATTTTTAATGTCTGTCAATCAAGATGGCAGGTCCGGCGAGTCGTGTCAATCGCGGGCCGGTCTGGCGGGGGGCGAGCGGGCGGTCTAGGGTCGCGGAAACCACAATGAGGGGGGATTCGGATGCAACTGGACCTTGATTTCGTGCGCGCGCAATTTCCGGCTTTTGCCGAGCCCTCGCTCCAGGGACAGGCGTTTTTCGAGAATGCGGGCGGCTCCTATGCCTGCAAGCCGGTGATCGACCGTCTCACGCGCTTCTACCACCAGCGCAAGGTGCAGCCCTATCACCCGTTCGAGGCGTCTCGCCTGGGGGGCGAGGAGATGGACGAAGCCCGCAGCCGGCTCGCTGCCATGATGGGGATCGCGACGGATGAGTTGAGCTTCGGCCCCTCGACCACGGCCAATACCTATGTTCTGGCCCAGGCCTTCCGCCAGCATCTGAAACCCGGCGAGGCGATCGTCGTCACCAACCAGGACCACGAGGCCAATACCGGCCCCTGGCGGCGTCTCGCGGACAGCGGGATCGAGGTGCGCGAATGGCAGATCGACCCGGTGACCGGCCATCTGCCGCTGGACCGTCTGCCGAAGCTGCTGCAGGGTGCGCGGCTTTTGTGTTTCCCGCATTGTTCCAACGTGGTGGGCGAGGTCAATCCGGTGGCCGAGATCACCGCCATGGCCCATGAGGCGGGCGCCGTGGTCTGCGTCGATGGCGTCAGCTACGCGCCGCATGGCCTGCCGGATGTGGCGGCGCTGGGGGCGGATATCTACCTCTTTTCCGCCTACAAGACCTATGGCCCGCATCAGGGGATCATGGCGATCCGCCGTGAGCTGGGGATGGCGCTGCCCAATCAGGGGCATGTCTTCAACGGCGAGGTTCTCTACAAGCGCTTCACCCCGGCCGGGCCCGACCATGCCCAGGTCGCGGCCTGCGCGGGGCTGGCCGATTACATCGAGGCGCTGGCCGATCACCATGGTGGCGCCGGGCTCGACCCGCGCGGCAAGGCGGCACTGACCCATGATTTGATGCGCGCGCAGGAAACCGCGCTGCTGCAACCGCTCCTCGATTATCTGAGCAGCCGCAATGAGTTGCGGCTGCTGGGGCCGCGCCGGGCCGAGGGGCGCGCGCCCACCGTCGCGCTGCAGGCCGAGGCTCCGGCCGGCGATCTGGCGGCGCGGCTGTCGCGCCACGGGATCATGGCGGGGGCCGGGGATTTCTACGCGCTGCGCGCCCTGAAGGCGCAGGGGATCGACCCCGCGCAGGGCGTCCTGCGGCTGAGTTTCGTGCATTACACCTCCCGGGCGGAGGTTGACCAACTGATCGGGGCGCTAGATCGGGAGCTGTAACGCCCCTCCGAGGTTCCATGTCCCAGACGCCCCTGATCCTGTGGTTCCGCCGCGACCTGCGGCTGGACGACCATCCCGTGCTGTCCGCGGCCGCCGCCACCGGGCGGCCGCTGCTGCCGGTCTTCATTGCCGACCGCTCGGTCACCGAGATCGGCGCCGCCGCCCGCTGGCGCTGGGGCGAGGCGGTGGAGAGTTTTGCCGAGCGGCTCAAGGGGCAGGGCTCGCGGCTGATCCTGCGGAAAGGCGCGGCGCTGCCGGTGCTGCTGTCGCTGGCCGAGGAGGTCGGCGCCGGGGCTGTCTGGTGGACGCGGCTCTATGATCCCTTCTCGCGCGAGCGGGACGCCGATATCAAGGAAACCCTGAAATCAAAGGGGCTTGAGGCGCGTTCCTTCCATGGACACACACTGGCCGAGCCCTGGGAGATCGCTACCGGCCAAGGCGACCCCTACAAGGTCTATACGCCCTTCTGGAAGGCCCTGTCCGCGCGTGGCGTGGACGAGGCGCTGCCCGCCCCCAAGGCGCTGAGGGCGCCCGGGACCTGGCCGGGCAGCGAGGATCTGGCGGCCTGGAAGCTGGGCGCGACGATGAACCGGGGGGCGCCGGTGCTTGCGCGGTACGCTGTGGTGGGGGAAGAAGCGGCCCGCAAGCGGTTGGAATCGTTTCTGAAATCCAAGGTCGAGGGCTATCGCGAGGACCGCGATTTTCCGGCCCTTGAAGCGGTCTCGGGTCTGTCAGAGAACCTGACCTATGGCGAGATCGGCCCGCGCCGCATCTGGCACGCCGCGCTGCCGGTGGCGGGTGACGGCGCCACGCATTTCCGCAAGGAGCTGGTCTGGCGCGACTTCGCCCATCATCTGATGTTCCATTTTCCGCATCTTCTGGACGCGAACTGGCGCCCGGAATGGGATGATTTTGCTTGGAAAACCGACAACGCCGATGCCGAGCGCTGGCGCCGCGGCCTGACCGGGGAGCCGATCGTCGATGCCGGGCTCCGGCAGATGTTCGTGACCGGGACGATGCACAACCGGGTGCGGATGATCGTCGCCAGCTATCTGACCAAGCATCTGATGACGCACTGGAAAGTCGGCCTCGACTGGTTCGCGGACTGCCTGACGGACTGGGACCCGGCCTCGAACGCGATGGGCTGGCAATGGGTGGCGGGTTCGGGGCCGGATGCGGCGCCCTATTTCCGGGTGTTCAACCCGGGCACCCAAGCGGAAAAATTCGACGGGAAAGGGACTTACCGCAAGACCTTCATCGCCGAACTCAGCCGCAAGTCGGGCCCCGAGGCGCTGGCCTATTTCGAGGCGGTGCCGCGGTCCTGGGGCCTCGACCCCGCCAAGGCCTATCCCGAGCGGATGGTCGACCTGGCCCAGGGGCGCGAGAGGGCGCTCGCGGCCTATGCCGCGCTGAAGAAGACGTAAATTTCTTTTTGCACGAAGATCCAAGCGGACTAGTCTGTCGTAAAAGGCAAAAGAGCCGACGGGGACGCACATGGATCATCTGACTTCGACCGAGGGACAGGGCGGGCTGCCGCGCTATTTCAAACCGGTCTTCGCCCAGCTGGGCCGCATGGGGCGGGGACGGCTGGATGTGATCCTGCCCGATGGCCGCCGCTTCCGCGCCCAGGGCGAGAAGCCCGGCCTTGCCGCCGAGATCACTGTGCACAACGCTGATGCCTTCGCCCGGCTGATCCGCGAGGGCGAGCTGGGCTTTGCCGATGCCTATCTGGAGGGCTGGTGGTCGACCCCCGATCTGCAGGCGCTGATGGATGTCATCTTCCACGACAATCCGGCGCTGCTGGACGAATTCACCGGCATGGCGCTGGTGCGTGCCTATGAGCGGGCGCGGCATTGGCTGCGCGGCAACTCGCGGGCCCAGGCCAAGAAGAACATCGCCTATCACTATGATTTGGGTAATGAATTCTATCGCCTGTGGCTCGACGACAGCATGACCTATTCCTCGGCGCTGTTCCGCAGCGGGCAGGAGAGTCTGGAACGCGCGCAGGAGCAGAAATACGCGGCACTGGTGGATTCGCTGGGGGTGAAACCGGGCGATCACGTGCTGGAAATCGGCTGCGGCTGGGGCGGGTTCGCCGAATATGCAGCCGGCCAGCGGGGGCTGAAGGTGACGGGCCTGACCATCAGCCAGGCGCAGCACGATTTCGCCGTGGAGCGGATGGCGCGGGCCGGGCTGGCCGACCGGGTGGAGATCAAGCTGCAGGATTACCGTGACGAGCGGGGCCGCTACGACGGCATCGCCTCGATCGAGATGTTCGAGGCGGTGGGCGAGAAATACTGGCCCGCCTATTTCGAGACGGTGCGCGAGCGGCTGAAAGCGGGTGCCAAGGCCACGATCCAGGTCATCACCGTCCCCAATGAACGCTTCCCAACCTACCGGAAAAACGTGGACTTCATCCAGAAGTATATCTTCCCGGGCGGCATGCTGATCTCGCCCGCGCGCTTCGCCGCCGAGGCGCAGAAGGCCGGGCTGGGATGGCTCGACTCGCTCGAATTCGGCGAGAGTTATTCGCTGACCCTGCGGCGTTGGCACGATTCCTTCACCGGGGCCTGGGACCGTATCCAGACCCTGGGCTATGACGAGCGCTTCCGGCGGATGTGGGACTTCTACCTGACCTCTTGCGCCGGGGCGTTCCACACGGGTATCTGTGACGTGACCCAGATAACCCTGCGCCGGCCGGCCTGATCCCGGCGGCCTTTGCCGAGGAGCGGCGATGTTCACGCTGATCCGGCCCGTGGCCGCCATCCTGTTGGCAATCTTCGCCTTTTTCGCGGCCAAGGCCTATGAGCCGCTCCATGATCCGCAGGCGGTGATGGGCAGTTTCGCGCTCTGGACCGCCTATGTCGGCTTCTTCACCGGCTGGGTCTTCCTGGGCGGCAGGCTGGACCGCTCGATCTGGTTCTCGCTCTATGTGGGCGTGCAGGCTGTGGTGCTGACGGCCCTGTTCACCGCCATGATCATGGGCGTGCGGGAGGTCTTCATCCTGGGCTATCGCCGCCGTTACCCGGAGGTGATGGACGCGCTGACCGGCTATTTCGACATCCTGATCGGCTGGTTCGCCAAGGCGATGGTGCAGGAATACCTGTTGCTGCTGGGCGCGGGCGGTCTGGCGCTGGGGCTGGTCCTGCATGTCATCAACCGCGGCATGGAGCGTCGCAGGAATGCCCGATAAGCCCCTGTTTCTGTTCGGAACCCTGCGCTACCCGCCGGTTCTGGAAGCGGTCGCGGGCATGCCGCTGGCCTATGAACCCGCCACGCTGACCGACCATGCCGTGACCGAGGCGCAGGAGCCGGGCGGCGGCACGCTGCATTTCCCGCTGCTGGTGGCGCGGCCGGGCGCCGAGGCCCAAGGTGCGCTGATCCGGCCGGGGGCTGAGGCGCGCGCGGCGCTCGACCTTTACGAGCGGATCTTCGAGTACCACCCGGTGCCGGTGATCGCGCAGACGGCCGAGGGACCGGTCGAGGCCTTGCTCTATCAGACCGCAGACGAGCATTGGCTGCCCGGACCGGACTGGTCGCTCGACGCCTGGGCCGCGGCCCATGGCGGGCTGGCGGCGGAGGTCGCGGCCGAGGTCATGGCCTTGTCGCTTGAGCATCCGGCGGCAGTCTTGCGGCGGCGTTACCCTTTGCTGGCCGGGCATGTGGCCAGCCGTCGCCGGGCCCGCAGCGAAGCCGCGCCCGCGACGCGGCGCCGCGCCCCCCAGCCCGGGGATGTCACGGTGGAGGGGCGCCGGACGCCCTATGCCAAGGTCTTCGCGATCGAGGAGAACCGCCTGCGGTTCCGCCATCACGACGGCACCGACAGCGCCCCGGTGGAGCGGGCGGCGTTTGTGCTGACCGATGCGGTGACGCTGCTGCCCTATGACCCGAAGCGCGACGTGGTGCTGCTGGTCGAACAATTCCGCTTCGCCCCGTTCCTGCGTGACGACGCGAACCCCTGGACGCTGGAGGCCATCGCCGGGCGGATCGACGCGGGCGAGACGCCCGAAGCGGCCGCGCGGCGCGAGGCGGCCGAGGAGGCGGGGCTGGAGATCGGCGCGCTTCACAGCGTGGCGCGCTATTACTCAAGCCCCGGCGCGGTGACTGAATTCCTCTACAGCTATCTGGCCCTGGTCGACCTGCCCGAGGGGGCGGACGGTATCCATGGCCTCGCGACCGAGGCAGAGGATATCCGCACCCACCTCATCCCCTTCGCCGAAGCGATGGCGATGCTGGAGACGGGCGAGATCGCCAACGGGCCGCTGGTGATCTCGCTGCAATGGCTGGCGCTGAACCGGGCGCGGCTGCGCGGCGCTCAGTCGGCGTAGCGCCGCGCCGCCAGCATTGCTCCGCCCGAGGCCAGCAGGCAGCCCAGCACGCTGGCCGCCAGCGGCACCGGCGTGCCATTGGCAAAGAGCGTGAGCCCGGCGGCCAGGACCGCCGCCACCACGGTGGAGACGCCGCCGATCACCGAGGCCGCCATGCCCGCGACATGGCCCATCGGCTCCAGCGCCAGCGCGTTCATGTTGCCGATCAGGAAGCCCAGCGACAGGAATTGCAGGGCCATGAACGTGATGAAAAGCCCGAAACCGGCCAGCGGCAGATCCAGCGCGAAGCCGAGGAGCGTCACGGTGACCATGGCGATCTGCACGCTGAGCGCGATGCCGATCAGCCGCCGCATGCCCAGCCGCACGACCAGTTTGGCGTTGATCAGGCTGGTGGTGCCCGACAGCAGCGCCACCAGCGCGAACCAGGCGGGGAATTGGTCGAGGCGGCCGAAGCTCTGGTCGAAGATCGCGGCGACGGCGCTGAGCCAGGTCAGCATGGTGGCAAAGACGAAGGTCAGCGCCATCAGATAGAGCCGCACGCGGGCGTGCGACAGCACCGTCACCAGCGCCCGGCCGAGGGGAGCGAGGGCCAGCGGGCGGCGGTTCTCGGGGGCCAGCGTCTCGGGCTGGCGAAGGGCCATCCACAGGAACGAGACGATGCCGAAGACGATGAAGCTCCAGAAGATCGCGCGCCAGCCGAAGAGGGCGCCGAGTTCCGCGCCCATATAGGGGGCGACAGCGGGGAAGAGGGTGAAGATGGTCATCCCGAAAGAGATGACCCGCGCCATCTGCCGCCCGGAATAGAGGTCGCGCACCAGCGCCTGGGCCACGACACGGGGCGCGGCGCAGCCGACGCCATGCACGAAGCGGGCGACCAGCAGCATCGTCAGGTCGTTCGAGACCGCGGCCACGCCGGCCGCGACCATATAGAGGGTGATGCCGCCCAGGATCACCGTCTTGCGCCCCAGCGCGTCGCTGAGCGGCCCCATGACGAAGGTGCCGAGGCCAAGGCCGAACATGAAGACGGTGATGACCAGCTGCGCGTTTTCCGGCGTGGCGGGGGCGAGTTCACGGCCGATCGGGTCCAGAAGCGGCAGCATGGCGTCGACCGAATAGGCGACGGTCGCCATCAGCAGCGCCAAGAGGGCGATGAATTCGCCGAACGGAAGCGGCCTTGTCGGGCCGGTCATTGGCTGGCCGCCGTGATCTGGTCGATGACGTCGAGCCAGGTCTCGACCGGCTGGGCGCCCGACAGCACGTATTGCCGCCCCAGCAGGAAGCCCGGCACGCCGCGCAGGCCGCGGGCGCGGATATCGGCGTCGCGGGCGCGGATCTCGGCCACGTCGGCGTCGCTGTCCAGCAGCCGCGCGATCATGGCCCGGTCAAGGCCGGCATCCGCAGCGATGTCGAGCAGCACCTCGCGGTCGCCGATGTCGCGGCCTTCGGCGAAATTGGCGCGGAAAAGCGCGCTGACCACGGCATGCTGCCGCCCCTCCAGCCCCGCCCAATGGATCAGGCGGTGGGCGTTGAGCGTCGAGGGATTGCGCTCCATCTTTTCCAGCGCCAGCGGCAGGCCGATCTCCTCGCAGGCCTCGAGGATCGGCACATGCAGCTTCGCCACCTGTTCCGGCGGGCCGAACTTCGCCTGCAGGTATTCGCGCCGGTCCATGCCTTCGGGCGGCATGTCGGGGGCCAACATGAAGGGATGCCATTCGATGATGAACGGATGGTCGGGGCGCTGTTCCAGCGCGCGTTCCAGACGGGCCTTGCCGATATAGCACCAGGGGCAGACGGGGTCGGAGAAGATGTCGAGTTTGGTGCTCATGGGGCTTCGTATCCTTGGCGCAGGGCGCGGCGGTTGATCTTGTTGTTGGCGCCCTTGGGCAGCGCCTCGACCGCGATGAACTGGCGGGGCTGTTTGTAACGGGCGAGATGCGCCTCGGCATGGGCGGCGAGCGAGGCGGCGTCAGGGGCGTCCGCGGCGGGGACGTAGTAGAGGGCGAGGATGGTGGTCGTGTCGCTGACCCGTGCCTCGATGGCGGCGGATTCGACGATGCCGGGATGGGCGTTCATCGCTTTCTCGACTTCCAGCGGCGAGACGCGGAAGCCGCCCGCGTTCATCATGTCGTCGTCGCGGCCGAGGTAGCGGATGGCGCCGTCCTCGTCCATGCTGACCGTATCGCCGGTCAGGAACCATTCGCCCCGGAACTTGGCGGCGGTCTCGGCCTCCTGGCCCCAATAGCCCAGGAACAATCCCGGGTCGTCGCGCCCCACGGCCATGACCCCGGCCTCGCCGCGCGGGACGGGCTGGCCGTCCTCGCCCAGAACCGCGACCTTGCGGCCCTTTTGCGGATAGCCCGAGGCGCCAGCGCTGGCCGGATGCCCGGGCGAGGCGGAGATATAGGTCGAGACTTCGGACATGCCGAGCGCCTCGTAGATCGGGGTGCCGGTGGCCTGGGTCCAGGCCTCGCGGGTCTGCTCGGGCAGTTTCTCGCCGGCCGAAAGCCCGTGCCTGAGATGCGGCATCGGCGCCAGGGGCGCCCGCAGCATCTGCCGGTAAACCCCGGGGGCGGCAGCGAAAATCGTCACGTCGAAGCGTTTGAGCAACAGCGGCAGCTGCGCGGGCGTGACCCCGGCACCGGGGATCAGCGCGGTATTGCCGCTGGCCCAAGGATCCATGAGCCCGGTGCCCAGCGTATAGGTCCAGTTGAAGGCGCCCGCATGCAAAAGCCGGGTGCCGGGAGTGAGCCCGTACCAGCCGTCCCACATCATCCGCCGCGCCCAGACGGCGCGATGGGCATGCATCACCGCGCGCGGATTGCCCGAGGTGCCGGAGGTGAAGATCAGATAGGCCAGCCGGTCGGGGCTGCCCATCGCCCAGTCGCAGGGCGGATTGTCGCGCCAGCGGTGCAGCGTTTCGGTGGTGATGACCGGCAGCGCGCCACCCGGTCGCGCCGTATCGGGCAGCGCGATGCCCGGGGCGGCGATCACCGCGGCGGGGGTGATCTGCGCGGCCATGGCGGTGATTTCCTCGGCCGTCAGTTGCGACGAGGTCGGAACCGGCACCAGCCCCACGGCGATGGCGCCGAGGAAGGCGAGCGGAAAATCGACGGTGTTGCCCAGCCTGAGCAGCACGCGGTCGCCAGGCGCCAGCCCGGCCTCGAGTAGCCCGGTGCCGATGCCGCGCACGGCCTGCGCCAGCGCGCCATAGGACCAGCGTTCGGCGCCGGTCAGGCTGACGATCTGCAACGCGATCTTCTCGGGCGTGACCTCGGCCTGGGCCAGCACATAGGCGGCCAGGTTGAAGGGCGCGGGGCAGGGGTCAAAGGGGCTTGAATCGATTAACGCGTGCATGAAATCCAGCTAATCCGGTGGGGCCGCAAGGGCAAGGGCCGAGTCCCCCTGTGGCGGCGGGCGGGCACCCTCGACAAGGACGCGACAATAGCGCAAAACGCCTTACCCTGAGTAAGGCCACGTTCATGAGCGATCTGACCAATCCCGCCATCATCCGTATCGCCCGTTCCGACGGCGGCGAGGCCCTGGCCGCGCCAATCGACCTGGCCGAACGGGTGCGGACCCTGCGCAAGGACCGGGGCTGGACGCTGGAACAGGCGGCCCAGGCGGCGGGGCTGGCGCGGTCCACGCTGTCGAAGATCGAGAACGGCCAGATGTCGCCCACCTATGACGGGCTGAAGAAACTGGCCGAGGGGCTGGGCATCAGCGTGCCGCAGCTGTTCACCCCGCCGCGCCATGGCTCGCCGGGCGGGCGCATGACCGTGACCAAGGCGGGCGAGGGCGAGGCGCATGTCACCACGACCTATGAGCATGAGCTGCTGGCGGGGGCGCTGACCCGCAAGGCGATGCTGCCCTACCGCGCGACGATCCATGCCCGCCGGTTCGAGGATTTCGACGGCTGGGTGCGCCATGACGGAGAGGAATTCCTCTATGTCCTGACCGGGCAGATCCGGCTTTACACCGAATTCTACGCCCCCATCGACATGAAGCGCGGCGACAGCGCCTATTACGATGCCTCGATGGGTCATAACGTCATCAGCCTGAGCCCCGAGGATGCGACCATCCTCTGGGTGACGTCGTTGGAGTAAGGGCCGGGTGAAGCAGGGCGGCTGCGCTGGTCAGCGCATCCAGCCCCGCACCACATTGGCGCCACCCGAGATGTCCTGACCGACGCCCTCGACCGTGTTGCAGGCCGTGAGCGTCACAAGGGCAAGGGCAATCGCGAAAGCCGTTTTCATTCCTGATACCACCAGACTTCGGGCAGAAAGCCCGTCCAGTCCCCATACATCGGCAAAATGTCGGGAAAGTGCAAGTTGCTCTGCACCGCCATCCGGCTGACCGGCGAAAACCAGAAGGGGATCGCGTAGCGCCCCGCCATCAGCACCCGGTCGAGCGCCCGCACGGCGGCGGTGAACTCCTCGTCGGTGGTCGACGTGAGCATGGCATTGATCATCGCCTCGACCGCCGGGTCATGGACGCCCGCGAAATTGCGGCTGCCGGGGCTGTCGACGCCCTGGGCGCCCCAATAGAGCACCTGCTCGTTGCCGGGGGACAGGGTCATCAGCCTGAGCGAATAGGTCATGTCGAAGTCATAGCGATTGGTCCGCTCGACATATTGGGCGGAATCGATCAGCGCCACGCGGGCCTGGATCCCCAGCGCCTGCAGATCCTCGGCGAAGGCGGCGGCGGTCGACTGGATCTCGGCCTGGCCCTGCAGCAACAGGATCTCGAAGGCGAAGGCCTGGCCCTCGGCGTTCCGCAGGACGCCCTGCGCGTCGGGCTCCCAGCCAGCCTCGGCCAGAAGGCGCATCGCCTCGCGCCGGTTGCGCCGGTTCGAGCGGCCGTCGCTGACCGGCAGCGCGTAGCCCTCAAGCGCGCCGGGCGGCAGCTCGTCGGCGAAGGGCGCCAGCAGTTCGGCCACGCGCCCCTCGGCCGGACCCGGGCGCATGCCCAGCACGGAATTGCCGAAATACGAGGCGATGCGCGGTTCGGCGCCGCCGGTCACCACCTGGTTGATCCGCTCGAAATCGAAGGCCAGCAGCAGCGCCTCGCGCACCCGCCAATCGGCGAAGAGCGCGCGGCGGGTGTTGATGAACAGCCCCGACATGCCCGAGGGGCGCTGATGCGGCACCTCGACCAGCCGGATCCGGCCATCATGGACGGCGGGAATGTCATAGCTGTCGGCCCAGCGGGCGGCGTTGACCTCGCGCCAGACCGAGATCAGCCCGGCCTTGAAGGCCTCGAACGCGACCGAGAGGTCGCTGTAATATTCGTAGCGGATCTCGTCCGCGTTCATCTGGCCGCGATAGAAGGGCAGGTCGGCGGCCCACCAATCGGCGACCCGGCGGAAGGTGACCGAGCGGCCGGGATCGACCGCCGAAACCTCGTAGGGGCCCGAGGCAATGACCGGGGTGAGCGAGCTTTCGGCGAAACTCCGCCCACCCGCGCTCACGTCGAATTGAGCCCGCTGCACGATGGGCCGCAGGCCCAGAATGAGGGGCAATTCGCGGTCGGGCTCGGTGAAGGTGAAGCGCAGCGTGCGCTCGTCCACCTGCTCCATCGAGGCGATCTTGGTCCAGGCATTGCGGTAGCGCGGGTGGCCTTCGGCGCCCATTGTCTCGAAGGACCAGATCACATCGTCGAGAGTGACCGGTGAGCCATCCGAGAAGCGCGCGCCCTCCCGTAGGGTGAATTCGACGAAGGAGCGGGACGAATCGGTCCGCAGTGATTCCGCCAGCACCGGGTAGAGGCCGAAGGGTTCGTCGTAAGAACGGCCCAGAAGACTCTGAACCGTCAACAGGTTGACTCCCCAGGGGGCGGACCCGCGCAGGATGAACGGGTTGAGCGAATCGAAACTGCCGATCTCGGCGAAAACGAATCGGCCACCCTGCGGGGCCTCCGGATTGGCATAGGGCAGGGACACGAAATCTTGTGGTAGCGCGGGGGTTCCGTACATAGCGATACCGTGACTCTGGCCGTCCTGCGCCAGAACCTGCGGCGTAGCAGCAAGCGCCGACAGCAGTGCTGCAAGCGCGAATCCCGAGGCTCGCAAGGGGAAAAAGAAGGTCATGGGCGAAACAATCCTGGCGTCGCGGAGGGGGTTCTTCTGGGTACTCCCCCGGCTAGGTGCCTGTAAACTTTAAGCTTGGCCCAGTCTGAACAAAGCGCTATAAGTATCTCACTGCTCGATAGGTTTCTTGCCTGTATGAAACCTGCCTCAACGACTGACGCCCGCCTTGCGCGGGCGTTTTTTTTTGTGCCGCGCCCCCCTATATGAGGTCTATGTTGCACATGCAGCATCAGATTCCATGAGGCAATCATGACCGACAAATTTCTCAAAGGCCGCCGCGCCATCGTCACCGGCTCGACCTCGGGCATTGGACACGGGGTGGCCGAGGCGCTGGCCGCCGCGGGCGCCGATGTCGTGCTGAACTCGTTCTCCGATACCGAGGCCGACCACCAGCAGGCCAAGGACATGGCCGCCAAGTTCGGCGTCACCGTCACCTACATCAAGGCCGACATGTCCAAGCCCGAGGAATGCCGCGCCCTGGTCGAAAAGGCCGGTGGCTGCGATATCCTGGTTAACAACGCTGGTATCCAGCACGTCGCCAAGATCGAGGATTTCCCGATCGAGAAGTGGAACGCGATCATCGCGATCAACATGTCCTCGGCCTTCCACACCACCGCCGCGGCGCTGCCCGGAATGTACGACAAGGGCTGGGGCCGGATCGTCAACATCGCCTCGGCGCATGGGCTGCGGGCCTCGCCCTTCAAGGGGGCCTATGTGGCGGCCAAGCATGGCGTGGTCGGATTCACCAAGGTCACGGCGCTGGAAGCGGCGGGCAAGGGTGTCACCGCCAATGCGATCTGCCCGGGCTATGTGCTGACGCCCCTGGTCGAGGCGCAGATCCCCGACCAGATGAAGACCCACAACATGGACCGCGAGACGGTGATCCGCGAGGTCATGCTGGACCGCCAGCCCTCGCGCCAGTTCGCCACCACCGAGGAGATCGGCGGCACGACGGCCTTCCTGTGCTCGGAGGCCGCGGCGCAGATCACCGGCACGACGATCAGCGTCGATGGTGGCTGGACCGCCATGTGACGCGCCGGGGCCGGCGCGATGCCGGCCCCGTTCTTATCCGTCTTTCAAGGAATTAGGGCATGACCCGAACGCGACGCATCAACCTCGCGCTGCAAGGCGGCGGGGCGCACGGGGCTTTCACCTGGGGCGTGCTGGACCGGCTGCTGGACGAGGAGGATCTGGAGATCGCGGCGATTTCCGGCACCTCGGCCGGGGCGCTGAACGGCGCAGCCTTCAAATCCGGCATGGCTCAGGGCGGGCGCGAGGGCGCGCGGACGACGATGCGCGCGCTCTGGGAGCGGGTCGGTCGCGGCGCCTATGACGGCTTGCCCGATGTGCCGGGCCTGCCGCCCACGGCCGAGTGGATGCGGGCCTTCTTCTATCCTTTCGACTACGCCGCAAGGCTGGCCGAGACGGTGATGCCCGTGACCCCCGCCGATATCGCCGCGCAGGTCTTCAGCCCCTATGATTGGGGCCCCTTGTGGAAGAACCCGCTGGAGCCCGCGGTGCTGGCGCTCGATATCGACAATGTCTGCGCCGACGCGGGGCCGCAGCTGTTCGTGGCCGCGACCAATGTGCATACCGGCAAGGTCCGGGTCTTCTCAGGGTCGCAGGTGACGCATCAGGCGCTCTTGGCCTCGGCCTGCCTGCCGACCTTTTTCCGCGCGGTCGAGGTCGAGGGCGAATTCTATTGGGACGGTGGCTATTCGGCCAATCCGGCGCTGCACCCGCTTTATGATCCGGCGCTGCCCGACGACCTGGTGATCGTCTCGCTGAACCCGCAGTACCGGCCGGAAGTGCCCCAGACCTCTCAGGAAATCCTGAACCGTATCAACGAGGTAAGCTTCAACGCGGCGTTGTTGCGGGACCTGCGCGCCATCGCCTTCGTCAAGCGGCTGATCGCCGAGGGGCATGTGACCAAGGGGGCGATGAAGGATGTGCTGGTGCATTTCATCGCCGACGACCGGCTCATGCGCGAGCTTTCGGTGCGCACCAAGGTCTCGCCCACACCCGACCTGATCGAGCGGCTGTTCCGGTCGGGACGGCGGGCGGCGGGGCGGTTCCTGCGGGCCCATGGTCAGGACCTGAACAAGACCGCGACCGTCGACCTGGCGGCGATGTTCAGCTGATCTCGTCGCGCTTCTTGCGCGTAACCTGACCCGGTTTCGCCGGGTCGGGGGCGACGAGGCCCGCCGAGATGATCAGCTTCGCCGCATCCTCGATCGACATGTCCAGCGCGATGACGTCCTTTTCCGGCACGAAGAGCAGGAAGCCCGAGGTCGGGTTCGGCGTGGTCGGCAGGAAGACCGAAATCAGCTTTTCGCCGCCGATCTTCTGGGCGATCTCGCCCTTGGTGTCGGTCGAGACGAAGGCCACGGCCCAGAGGCCGGGGCGGGGATATTCCACCAGGCAGGCGCGGTTGAACGAGGTCGAGCTTTGCGCGAAGACCGTCTCGGCGATCTGCTTCAGCGCGTTGTAGATCGAGCGCACGACCGGCATGCGCGAGACCAGATCCTCGCCCCATTGGATCAGGCTGCGGCCGATGAAGCCCTTGGCGAAGAAGCCGACAATCAAGGTAAACAGAAGCGCGATCACCAGCCCGATTCCGGGCAGGCTGATCAGGTCCATATGCGCCAGGTTTTCCGGCAGGAAGCGGCGCAACGTCTCGCGCGGGATCAGCGGAATGACCCGGCTGTCGACGAATTCCACGACGGCGGTGATGAGCCAGATGGTCAGCACCGCAGGTGCGACCACGACAAGACCGGTCAGGAACGAAGCCCGAAGTCCGGCGAAGAACCCGCGGCGATGCGGGCGGGGAGGCGTGGACATGACAGGCGGTTCGTCACTGGGGCGAGGGGCGTTAACCCCTAAATAGGCAGCGCCCCGAGGCGGCGCAAGGGCCGCTCGGGGCGTCGCGAATGTCAGGCAATATTCGCGCGAAAACCGCGCCGGATGTCAGACCAATTCGCGGGCGATCTGCGCCGCCAGCCGGGCGTTGTTCAGCACCAGCGCGATATTGGCGGTCAGCGAGCGGCCCTCGGTCGCGGCGAAGATCCGGTCCAGCAGGAAGGGCGTCACCGCCTTGGCGCTGATGCCCTGCGCCTCGGCCTCGGCCAGCGCGGCCTCGACCACCGGCATGATCTCGGCGCGCGGGATCTCGGCCTCGGCCGGGATCGGGTTGGTGACCAGCTGGCCGCCCTTCAGGCCCAGCGCGGTGCGGGTGCGGTGGGCGGCGGCGATCTCGGCCGCGGTATCGAGGCGCAGCGGCGCCTTCAGCCCCGAGGCGCGCGACCAGAAGGCGGGCAGGTCGTCCTGGCCGACGGCGATGACCGGCACGCCCAGGGTTTCCAGCACTTCCAGCGTCTTCGGCAGATCAAGGATCGCCTTGGCCCCGGCGGCGACCACGGTGACGGCGGTCTGGCCCAGCTCCTGCAGGTCGGCCGAGATGTCGAAGCTGAGTTCGGCGCCGCGATGCACGCCGCCGATGCCGCCGGTGGCGAAGACCTTGATCCCGGCCAGTTCGGCACAGATCATCGTTGCGGCGACGGTGGTGGCCCCGGTGCGGCCGGTGGCGACGCAGACGGCGAGGTCGGCGCGGGACAGTTTCATCACGTCCTGCGCCTGACCCAGCGTGTCGAGCTGCGCATCGGTCAGGCCGACGAAGATCTGCCCGTCGAGAACCGCGATGGTGGCGGGCACTGCGCCCGCCTCCCGCACCGCAGCCTCGACCGCGCGGGCGGTCTCGACGTTTTGCGGGAAGGGCATGCCGTGGCTGATGATGGTCGATTCCAGCGCGACCAGCGGCAGGCCCTTGGTACGAGCCTCGGCAACTTCGGGCGAATAGTGGATCATGGGGTAAAGTCCTCGAAGGCGACATAGGCGGCGGCGGCGGCCTGGGCGCGGGTCAGCGCCTCGGTCCGGTCGTGGCCGCGGGTTTCGGCGAAAAGATGGGCGGCCATGAAGGTATCGCCCGCGCCGGTGATGCGACGGGCCTGCACAGGGCGGGCGGCGCAGGTGAGGAGCGGCTGGCCACGGGCGGCATCGGCGGCGGGATGGGCCCCGTCGGTGACCAGCGCGCGGGCGGCCCCGGCGGCGATCAGCGCCCGCGCGGCCTCGGCGGCGGTGGCGGGGGTGCAGCCGGCGATGAGGCCCGCCTCCTGCCGGTTGACATAGAGCGTGGCGCCGGGGTGGCGCATGACCGGGATCAGCCGCTCGGCCTTGCCGGGGCTGGCGGGGGCGATGCGGAGATCGGCGGCGCGGAAGAGGGGCGAGGCCGCGATCTCGGCCAGCAGCGCCTCGGTCAGGTTGCCGTCCACGGCGATGGGGCCGGCCCAGGGCGCGGTTTCGGTCCCGAGACGGCCGTCCGACAGCGGTTCGAGGATCGAGGCCCCGGCGGCCTCCAATGAATGGGCGTCGGCGATGGCGGCGACGAGGCCGGTACTATCCTCGATCGCCATGTAGCGGTCGGTCGGCAGGTCGGTCCTGAGGGCGAAGCGGGTATCGACGCCCAAGGCCTCGCAGGCGGCCAGGAGTTCCGTCCCCTCGGTATCGGCGCCGATGGCGCTAAGGACGGCGGGGCGCAGGCCGAAGCGGGCCAGCGTCATGGCGATGTTGAGGGCGACGCCACCCGGCAGCCGGGTGATATGGCCCGCCACATCGCCGCGGGCGCGCAGCGAAGTATCGGTGCGGCCGATGATGTCCCACAGGACGGAGCCGATGCAGAGGATGTCGGGGCGGGTCACGCGGGGGCTCAGGCTTTGCGGAAGGTGACGATCAGGGCGCGGTCGGCGGCGTGGCCGGGGTCTTTCCGGGCCGCCCGCTGCCCGTAGATCGCCACCTCGGCGCGGTCAAGCCCGGTGACGGGAAGCGCGGCCAGCGCCGGGCCGAAGGCGAGGCTGTCCCAGACGCCCTGATTGACCGACAGTGCGAAGAGCGCGCCGGGCTGGGCGGCGTCCAGAAGGGGTCCGAATGCCTCGGGCCCGACATGGCCATGGGTGAAGGTGCCGGAGCTGACGATCCCGGCATAGCCCGTGCAGGGCAGGGGTTTCGTCACATCCCCGGCGATCAGGTCGCGGTAGAGGCCCTTGGTCCCGGCCCTTGCCAGCATCTCGGCCGAGAGGTCGAGCGCGTCGACCGGGCCCGCGTGTCCCAGTGCCCGCAGCGCCTGCGTCAGCAACCCGGTGCCCGCGCCCACGTCCAGCACCGGCCCCGCTGGCGGGGCGTGACGCAGGAAGGCGGCGGCGACCTCGGCGGGCAGGCGGTAATCCATGCCCTGGGCGAAATCCGCGTCATAACTGTCGGCCCAACCGGCATAGAGACGGCGGATGTCCTCGGCGCCGTTCAGCGCATAGGCGTTGGAAAGGTCTGGCTTTTCCATGGGGCGATTGGACCCTGCGGGCGGCGGTTTGTCCAGCCCCCGCTTTCAGCGCCAATGGCCGGGGCCGCGCTTGTGCGGGAAGGGCAGGTTGGTGGCGATCCGCGCCTCATAGGCGGGTTGCGGCAGGACCCTGAGGCCTGGGGTGGCGCGGGCGTCATGGGCCTCGACGGTCAGGGGGGCGGGGCCGGAATGCCACCAGGGATAGGGCTGTTCGGTGGCGTTGAGCGTCGCGGCGATGCGGTCCTGAAGCCGGGTGAAAAGCGGCAGGCCGGGCCGGGCGGCGAGGAAATTGTTGGCGATGGTGGCATGGCCTTCCTCGACCACCAGCACGGCCGCCGCGCTCTGCAGCCAATCATCCAGCGGCGCGCGCGGATATTCGTCGAGATCGGCGAAGAGCCCGCCGTCACGGGCGATCAGCGCCACGCGGAACAGGTCGGCGCGGGTGGCGGGCTGGGTCAGCCGGTCGAAGAGCGGCGCGAGGTCGGTATTGGTGGCGAGCCACGCCCGGGCGCTGGCCGCGTCATAGAGCGTCTGCGGATAGAGCCCGGCCCAGGCGCGGAGGCTGCGCTCAAGCGGGGCGGAGCGGGGGCCTTCCCAGTAATGGGCGATGCGGGGCGGGATCGGCGGGCCCTCCTGCGGTTGGAAGGCGGGCAGCGCCCGGGCGAAGGCGCGGGCGGCGAGGCCGGGGCCGGGCTGGCCAGTCGCGGCGTCCCGGGCGATCAGGTCGCGCAAATCGTCGGGCGGCGGGGCGCCGAGTTGCGCGGTCTTCAGCGCGCGGAAGCGGGTCAGGGCCTCGGCGGCGCTTGCGTCGTCGCCCGACAGGAAGGCCACGCGGGCGGCACTGAGCCACAGGCCCATGCGCGCGGGGCTGCTGGCCAACGAAGGGGAGAGCGCGGCGCGGGCGGCGGGCAGGTCGCGGGCGGCAGCGGCGATCTCGGCCGACCAATAGGCGTGATCGGCGGCGAGTGGCGCGGCTCTGGGGCAGGGGCCAAGCGCCGCCCCGGCCTCGGCCAGCGCCCCCTTGCGCAGCAGCGCCTCGGCGCGGCGCAGGCGGGTGCGGAAGGCTTCGTCCGGGGGGGCTGGCGCCGCGCGGTCGAGCGCGCTGAGCGCCGCATCGGGCAGGCCAAGCCGCAGCAGCAGCGCGGCGGCGGCGCGGGCGTCGGGCCAGTCGGCCAGGTCGCGGGCGAGGGCGTCCCAATCCTCGGTCAGCTCGCGCGCCATCAGCCAGAGGCCCTGCAGGATGCCGTTGCGGGGATGCAGGCGCAGGGCGGCCTCGGCCTGCAGCCTCAGCGGGGTGAAATCCGGCTGGTCGGCGGCCGAGATGTCATCCGTCAGCCAGCGCAGATGCTGGACATAGCGCCGCGCGGTCCAGCGCCAGGGGGCGTCCGCCTCGCCCTGCGCGTCGAGAAGGGCGCGGGCGCTAGTACGGTCCTCTGCTTCCAGCGCCAGGCGGATGCGGGCGGCGGCGAGGTCGGGATGGGCGGGCAGTCGGGCGGCGAAACCGCCAAGGGCTTCGCGGGCGCGGGCGAAATCACGCTCGGTGATGAAAGTGTCGATCAGCCAGGCCCAGAGCGGCGCATGGGCGGGAAGGTCGGCGGCGTCGCGGGTCAGGCGGCGGGCGAGGGCCTCGGCCCCCTCCTCCCGCCAGAGGGAAAGCAGCGACAGATGCACCCCGCGGGGGCCGGGGACGGGATCGGCAGGCAGATCGCTGAGGATGCGGAGTTCGGCGCGGGTGGCGTGGTCCTCGGCAAAGGTCTCGGATGCGGGATCGAGCGTGTCGAGGCAGGCCAGCGCCTCGTCCACCCGGCCCTGCGACCAGAGCGCCCGTGCCAGCACGCCAAGACGGCGGCCGGCCGTGGTGACGGCGGCGTGGAGCGGGGCCAGATCGCCCTCGGCCTCGACCGAGAGGCGGGCGAGGTCGATGGACCACGGCCAGCGCGCCCTGAGCGCGGCCAGATCGACCGGCAGGCTCCAGCCGACCAGCGCCCGGGCCCGGGACAGCGCGGTCTGGTAGTCCGCAACCCCGGCCAGATCGCGCCCCGGCGCGGAGGGGTCCGGCAGCGGCCCGGTCCAGAGCTGGCGGGCGAGATCTTCCATGCTCACCCGGCCAGCAGGCGCTCGCCCTCGGCAAAGCGCATGCCGAGTTCGGCCTGCGTCTCTTGCCGGAAGCGCCAGGTGAGGCCTTGCAGGAACATCAGCACCGAGCGGTCCATGGGAAACTTGGCGGATTCCCAGACCCGCGACCCCATCAGCTTTTTCAGCCGCTGCTGGTTGGCGGCGTCGATATCGAGGCCCAGATCGGCGAAGATGCGGCGCACGCTGCCCTCGCGGTTGGTATGGAAATCCTCGTAGTTCAGGACGATCAGATCGGGGTAATGGCGCCGCCAGGCCCGGAGGTTGCGCAGGTAATCGCCATGCTGGGTCAGCCGCGCGGCGTTGAGGAAGAAGCGGAACGTGTCGTCCATGTGCAGCGGCTCGGCGTGGTCCTTGCCCAGCCGCCAGAGCATGTGCATGCGGATCGCCGAGACGGCGCGCGCCAGCGGGTCGCGCAGGATGTAGATGACCTTGGCGCTGGGGTTCAGCGCCTTGCATTCGGCGATCTGAACCTCGTTGAGAAAGGCGTATTCGGGGGTGAAATCCATGGATTTCAACGCCGGATCCTCGGGCGCCATCAGGGTGCGATACCAGTCCACGCCGCGCTTGTGGTTCCAGTCCCAGAAATGCGCTTCCTTGTTGGTCGAGGTGACCGGGTCGATGTTGGGGAAGGCATGGGTGCCGGGATGGGTGCTCAGCACCGAATGCAGCCACGAGGTGGAGCCCTTCTGGCAACCGATGCAGAGGATGTCGGTGATATTCTCGCGCGTCATGCCACGCCCTCCATCAGCGCGTCGCCTTCCTCGAAGGTGATGCCCGTCTCCTTGGTCAGCGCCTCGCGCAGGGGCCACATGGCCCCCGCCAGGAAATGCAGGCAATCGGGCGAGAGTGCGTAACGCGGCGTCGCCCAGACATGGCGGCGGGCGCGTTCGGTCAGCGTCTCGCGCGCGGCTTCGTCCAGCCCCTGCCAGTCGAGCCCGCAATGGCTCAGCACCTTGCGGAAACCGGCCAGCGGATCGGCGCGCAATTCCTCGTAATTCAGGACCAGAAGGTCGGGATAGCGCCGCCGCCAGCGCCTGAGATTCGCGGCGCAGGCGCCATGGTCCCAGATCCGCGCCCGTTCGCAGCGGTCGAGGAAGGTCTGGTTCATCTCGAGCGAGACCTCCTCGGCCGGTGCGTTCTTGCTGGCCCAGACGGTATGCATGCGGATCCCCGAGACGGCGCGGGCCAGCGGATCGCGCAGGATGTAGATGACGCGGGCGCCGGGGTTCAGCGCCTTGCATTCCTCGATCTGGCGGTCGGTGAGAAAGGCGTATTCCGGCGTCACGTCGAGGCTTTTCTTGCCCTCCTCCAGCGGCCGCAACAGCACCTTGTACCAATCCGGGCCGCGCTTGTGGTTCCAGTCCCAGTAATGCGCCTCTTTGGTCGAGGAGGTGACGGGGTGGAAATCGGGAAAGGTCCAGGTGCCGGGATGGGCGGACAGCGCCTGATGCAGCCATGAGGTCATGGCCCGTTGCGCCCCGATTCCGAGGATATCGGCGGCATTCTCGCGGCTCATTCAAGGTCTCCGGTTTCGGCCAGATCGGCCGGCAATGTCCAGCGGGCGGCATAGCCCGCACGGTGGAGGCGCAGCGCTTCGGCATCGCCCGCCGCGCGCGCCGCCTCGATCGCCTTGCGGCGGCGGAAAGGGTTGTCGCCAGCAGTGACGGCGGTGTCGAAGCAGGCCAGCGCCTCGGCCGGGGCATCGGCCCTGAGGCACAGATCCCCCAGCATGCGCAGCGCAAAGGCGATGCCCTCGTAGCGTTCCTCGGCCCCCGCCTGCGACAGGAGCGGCCTGAGCCGGGGCATCAGGGCCCGCGCCAGCGCCCGCCCGCGCGACAGGCGGTTGAAGTCGAAGACCGGGGCGATGGCGCCCGCCAATTGCCCGGGATCGACCGGCAGCGCCCCGGGATCGCGGGCCAGCTGCGCCTCGAGCCGGGCACCCGCCAGATCGGCGACCTGCCAGGCGCGAAAGAAATCGAGGTAGAGGAACAGCCGCAGCGGATCGCCCCCGGACGCGGCGCGGGGCCAGGCGCTGGCGTCGCCCAGCGACATCGGCACCAGCAGCGGGTCGTCGTCCAGCGCGCGGGCCAGGGCGGTGAGCCGCTCGGCCTGCGCCGTGGCCTTTCCGCTGTGGTCCTGCAGCTGCCCGTCCGGGGTCAGCGTGGCCAGGCAGCGAAACCGCGAGCGGCGCTGGCCATCCATCGGCAGCCGTTCGAAGAGGTCGATCCCCGCCTCGCCCCGGACGGCAAATTCGGGAAGCTCATCGTCGAACATGCGCCCCCCTCAGATCCGGCTGACCACGAGGTCGTGGCAGATGAAGCGGAAGTCCAGCGCCTGACGGGGCAGGGCGATCGACAGTTTCGGCATCTCGGCCTTGGCCAGCTGCCTGGCGCTGAACTCGCGGGTGATCTTGAGCGCGCCGCCGGGCGGGCAGGAATGGACGTGGTTCTCCTCGAACGCGTGGCTGCGGCGGCCGATAAGGTCCTTGTGCCGGACCGAGAGCGCGGTCTCGAAGAGGAAGCCCTGCGGGTGGCTGACGATCAGCTCGCAGCGCAGCCCCTCGCCGCGCCGGGCCAGCCCCGCAAGCGACAATTCCACCGCCGCCCAATCCTGCGTCTGGGGGATCTGCACCACCATCCGGCGTTCGACCGGCGAGGCATGCATCAGCAGGCCCGGCCGGCTTTCGGCCAGCGACAATTCGAACCGGTCGAGGAAGGGCGTGCCCGCCCCCAGCCGGTAGCCGAGGTTCAATTCGCCCACCGTCGGCCAGAGCGACCAGGCCCGGGCCTCGAGCGGGGCGGTCACCTCCTCGTGGAGGCTGACGCCGCTGACCCGGGCCTCCAGCGCGTCGATCTTGGCTCTGAGCGTCGCGGATTCGCCGTTGATCTTGTGCCAGAGCGCGCTGGTCTCGTCGTTCAGCTCCTTGATGACGGTGGCGGCGGTGGCGCGGATCAGGATGCCGGGATCGGCCCCTTCCGGCGGCGAGTTGAGCGGCATCTTCGCCAGGTCGGAATAGAGCCGCCAGTCATAGGACGGGTTGTCGAGCGTGTTCAGCGCGACATTCTGCGCCGTGTCGTCCTGCCGCCGGGTGCGGCGGTGGTGGAAGGCCAGCTTTCGGTCGAGTATCGCCACCCGCCAGCGTTGCAGGAAGCGCGTCATGAAGGCGCGGTCCTCCATGACGTTGAAGGCGGCGGGGAAACCGCCGACCTCCAGCGCTTCGGCCCTTCGCAGCATCCATTGCACCGGATAGAGGTCGTGGCGATAGGTCGCGTAGGCCACCGGATCGAGGAAGAAGTCCCGCCGCCGGAACGAGGGTGGCAGGTCATCCTCGCCCTCGGGCACCAGGGTTTCCGTGCCGTCCTCGGTCACCAGATCCTCGCGGATCGCGGTGACCAGCGAGGCGACGCCGCCGAAATCGGGCGCCATGGCGAGCGTCTGGTCATAGAGCCCCAGCAGCGCCTCCAGGAACTCCGGATCCCAGGTGTCGTCGTCGTCGAGGCAGCAGACGAACTCGGTCGCCAGCGCCTCCGCCCCGCGGTTGAAGGCGAGGGAGCGGCCGATGGACCGGGGCAGCGACAGCAGCTGCATGGCGCCACCCTTGAAGGCAGGCAACAGGCCATCGGCCTGCAGCGCGGCCTCCAGGAGCGCAGGATCGCCGCCGTCATTGACCAGCACCACCCGCCAGCTGTCCGTCGTCTGCGCCAGCACGCTGTGCAGCGCGCGGGTCACGAAGAGCGGCCGGTCCTTGGTGCGGATGACGATGCCGACACGCGGAGCGGAAGAAGTCATGTTCTGGGACAACCGATTGACTGCGCAAGGATAGCGGGTCCCTGAACCCGCCTCGGGCGTAGAGTATGCGAAGCGCCAAGTCCCGGTCCATCCCGAAAAGCCACAGTGCTTGCGGTTGCGCGAGGGCGGCATTCCGTGCCAGATCGGGCTTGCTCACCGACCCTGGACAGGCCGCGCACGGGGCCGCATTTGCTGCGCTTCTGCGGGTCCGTTTCCCTGGGCGACGGCTTGACTTCTGCCGCCACTTGAGGGTAGAGGACCGCCACGCCCCGCTCTCGTCGCGTTGTCGCCGATGCGGGGCGCGTTGTTTATCACCCCTTGAAGGGGCGCAGTTCGAGGCGGCGCAAGCCCATAACGCCCGGCGACGGGGGCCACAGAACGCGGAAACGAAAAGGAAGACAGGACATGTTCGCAGTCCTCAAGACCGGCGGCAAGCAATACCGCGTCCAATCGGGCGACGTGCTGCGCGTCGAACGTCTCGCCGCTGATGCCGGCGAGAAGATCCAGTTCAACGAGATCCTGATGCTGGGCGGCGATTCGACCGTCATCGGCGCGCCGCTCATCGCGGGTGCGGCGGTGCAGGCCGAAGTCATCGACCAGATCAAGGGCGAGAAGGTCATCCACTACGTCAAGCGTCGCCGCAAGCACAGCTCGCAGCGCACCAAGGGTCACCGTCAGCTGCTGACGCTGGTCCGCGTGACCGACATCCTCGCCGAAGGCGCGGACAAGTCGGGCGTGAAGGCCGCCATCGGCTCGGGCACCAAAGCCCCGGTCGAGGCCGAGCCCGCCCCGGCCGCGGAAGCCGCTGCCGAGAAACCGAAACGGGCGCCCCGCAAAAAAGCGGCGGCCGAAGCGCAGGAGTAAGACCCCATGGCTCACAAAAAAGCAGGCGGTTCGTCCCGCAACGGCCGCGACTCGGCCGGTCGTCGTCTCGGCGTGAAGATCTATGGCGGTCAGGTTTGCATCGCCGGCAACATCATCGTGCGCCAGCGCGGCACCAAGCATTGGGCCGGCGCCGGTGTCGGCATGGGCAAGGATCACACCCTGTTCGCGCTGCAAGATGGTCGCGTGACCTTCACCAAGGGCCTCAAGGGCCGCAGCTTCGTGTCGATCGTTCCGGTGGCCGAGGCCGCCGAGTAACTCAGTAGATACAATCGACTGATACTCCGGGGGCCGACAGGAAACTGCCGGCCCCTTCGCTTTTGTTCGTCCCCGTCCGAGTGTCGCCATGAATGCCCGTTCCAGCCTCGCCGCGCTTGCGCCGCGTCCGCCCCAGCCCGCCATCGAAGCGGGCAGCCTGCTGCTGCGCCCGTTGACCCCGGCCGACGTGCCGGCGCTGGCGCGTCACGTCGGCGATGTCCGGGTGGCGCAGGGCACGCGCTCGATCCCGCATCCCTTGCCCGAGGGCGCGGCCGAGGCCTTTGTCGCCGCGGCGCTGGCGCCCGGCCGGGACGAGGATGTCTGGGCCATCGACGGCACGCCGGGCGGCAGCGATCCGCTGGTGGGGGTCGTCTCGCTCAAGGCGCTCGACCGCAAGCAAAGCCAGATCGGCTATTGGGTGGCGCCCGCCTTCTGGCACACCGGCATCGCCTCGGCGGCGGTGCGGGCGCTGCTCGATGCCAATCCGCATGCCAATTGCACGGTCTTCGCCGAGGTGTTCCAGGACAATCCCGTCTCGGCGCGGATCCTGACCAATGCCGGGTTCGAATATATCGGCGATGCCGAGGCCTGGTCGGTCGCCCGGGCTGGCGCCGTGCCAACCTGGACCTATCTGCGCAAGATGGCCTGAGAGGGCCTGCCGCGCCTTTCCTCCGGGGCTCGCGCCGTCGCGCGGGCCTTGATCCGCCGCGCGCATGGGGCTATCGCCAAGTCTTGCGCCAAACTGGACCGTCTCATGAAATTCCTCGATCTCGCCAAGGTTACCATCCGTTCGGGTTCCGGCGGCAACGGCTGCGTCAGTTTCCGGCGCGAGAAATTCGTCGAATACGGCGGCCCGGACGGGGGTGACGGCGGTTCCGGCGGCGATGTCTGGGCCGAGGTCGTGCCCGCGCTCAACACGCTGATCGATTTCCGCTATCAGCAGCATTTCTTCGCCGGCAACGGTCGGCCCGGCATGGGCAGCCAGCGCACCGGCAAGGATGGTGACGACATCGTGCTGAAGGTGCCGCAAGGGACCGAGATCCTGGAGGACGACGGCGAGACGGTGATCGCCGACCTGACCGAGATCGGCCAGAAGGTGCTCTTGGCCAAGGGCGGCAACGGCGGCTGGGGCAACCTGCGGTTCAAGACCTCGACCAACCAGTCGCCGCGCAAGGGCAACCCGGGGCAGGAGGGCGTCGAGCGCGAGATCTGGCTGCGGCTGAAGCTGATCGCCGATGCGGGTCTGGCGGGGCTGCCGAATGCGGGGAAATCCACCTTCCTCGCCGCCACCTCGAACGCCCGGCCGAAGATCGCCGATTACCCGTTCACCACGCTGCACCCGAACCTCGGCGTCGTCGGCATCGACCAGCGCGAATTCGTGCTGGCCGACATCCCCGGCCTGATCGAGGGCGCGTCCGAAGGCCGGGGTCTGGGCGACCAGTTTCTGGGCCATATCGAGCGCTGCGCGGTGCTGCTGCATCTGGTTGACGGCACCTCCGAGGACGTGGCCGAGGATTTCCGCGTCATCGACCATGAGTTGGAGCTTTATTCCGAGGTGGTCTACGACAAGCCGCGGATCGTCGGGCTGAACAAGATCGACGCGCTGATGGACGAGGAAATCGCCGAGAAACGCGCGGCGCTGGAAGAGGCCTCGGGCGGGCGGGTCTATCTGCTGTCCGGCGCGACCGGCAAGGGCGTGACCGAGGTGCTGCGCGCCCTCTGGGCCGAGATTTCCGCGCAACGGGCCGAAGCCGCGGCCGAGGGAGACGACGAATCGTGGCAACCCTGACCGAGACCCGGCTGTCGCTGACCCAGGCGCGGCGGCTGGTCATCAAGATCGGCTCGGCGCTTCTGGTCAATGCGGCCAGCGGTCAGTTGAAATCGGACTGGCTGCGCGCGCTGGCCGAGGATGTGGCCGAAGCCAAGGCGCGGGGCGCCGATGTGGTGCTGGTCTCCTCGGGCTCCATCGCCCTGGGGCGCCGGGTGCTGGGGCTGCCGAAGGGCGAACTGGCGCTGGAGCAATCGCAGGCCGCCGCCGCCGTGGGACAGATCCGTCTGGCGCGCGCCTATGAGGAGGCCTTGCAGCCCCATGGCATCACCACCGCGCAGGTGCTGGTGACGCTGGAGGATACCGAGGACCGGCGCCGCTATCTGAACACCCGCGCGACGATGGAGACGCTGCTGTCCTTGGGCGTCGTGCCCATCGTCAACGAGAATGACACCGTGGCCACGGACGAGATCCGCTACGGCGACAACGACCGGCTGGCGGCGCAGGTGGCGATCACCATCGGCGCCGATCAGCTGGCGCTGCTGTCGGATGTGGACGGGCTCTATACCGGAAACCCGCATGTGGACCCCACCGCCCGGCGCCTCGACTACGTCGCCGATGTCACGCCCGAGATCGAGGCGATGGCGGGCGATCCGGTCTCCGGCCTTTCAAAGGGCGGGATGAAGACCAAGGTGATGGCCGCGCGCACCGCGACGCATGGCGGCTGCGCCATGGTCATCGCTGCCGGGGCGCCCCTGCGGCCGCTGACGGCGATCGAAGAGGGCGCGAATTGCACCTGGTTCGGTGCGCTCGGCGACCCGCAGGCCGCCCGCAAGCGCTGGATCGCGGCGATGAAGCCCAAGGGCGTGCTGCGGATCGATGCGGGCGCGGCGCAGGCTTTGGGGCAGGGCAAGTCGCTGCTTCCCGCGGGCGTCACCGCGGTTGAAGGGGTTTTCGGCCGGGGCGAGCCGGTGGCGATCCAGGGGCCCGAGGGGGCGCTGGGGATCGGCCTTGTCCGCTACACGGCCGAGGAAGCGCGCAAGATCAAGGGCAAGCGGTCGGATGCGATCGCGGCGGTGCTGGGCTATGCCGGCCGCGCCGCGCTCATTCACCGCGACGATATGGTTCTCTAGGAGGGGCAGATGGACGGCATGGATATCGCCACGCTGATGGAAGGTCTGGGCGCGCGCGCCCGCGAGGCTTCGGCCGAGCTGGCCTTCGCCCCGCCGCAGGCCAAGGAAGCGGCGCTTCTGGCCGCGGCCGAGGCGGTCGAGGCCTCGCTGCCGCAGATCCTGGAGGCCAATGCCAAGGACATGGCTTTCGGCCGCAACAAGGGCCTCAGCGACGCCATGCTCGACCGGCTGAAGCTGGACGACGCCCGGATTGCCGGCATCGTCGCCGGGCTCCGCGCCGTTGCGGCGCAGGCCGATCCGGTGGGCGCGGTGCTGGCCGAATGGGACATGCCCAGCGGGCTGCATATCCGCCGAGTCCGCACGCCTTTGGGCGTGATCGGCGTGATCTATGAAAGCCGCCCGAACGTGACCGCCGATGCCGCCGCGCTCTGCCTCAAGTCCGGCAATGCGGTGATCCTGCGCGGCGGGTCCGAGAGCTATCATTCCTCGCAGGCGCTGCTGGCCTGCATGGTCGCGGGGCTGAAGGCTGCAGGCCTGCCCGAAGGCGCCATCCAGATGGTGCCGACCCGCGACCGCGCCGCGGTCTCCGAAATGCTGCGCATGGTCAAGTATATCGACGTCATCGTGCCCCGGGGCGGCAAGGGCCTCGTCGGGCTGGTGCAGGCCGAGGCCCGGGTGCCGGTCTTCGCCCATCTGGAGGGGATCTGCCACATCTACGCCGACGGCGAGGCCGATCTGGAGAAAGCCCGCCGCGTCGTCCTGAACGCCAAGACCCGCCGCACCGGCATCTGCGGCGCCGCCGAATGCCTGCTGATCGACCGCGCCTTCTATGCCAAGCATGGCGGGGTGCTGATCGAGGATCTGCTGAAGGCTGGTGTCGAGGTCAGGGTCGAAGGGGAATTGCTCAGCATTCCCGGTACGATGGAGGCCAAAGCTGACGATTTCGGCCGCGAGTTCCTGGACATGATCATCGCCGCGAAGCTGGTCGATGGGGTGGACGGGGCGATTGCCCATATCCGCCGCTACGGCAGCCAGCACACAGAGTCGATTCTGACGGAAAATCAAGCCACTGCGGACCGTTTCTTCCAGCGGCTCGACTCGGCGATCCTGATGCACAACGCGTCCACGCAATTCGCCGATGGCGGTGAATTCGGCATGGGGGCCGAGATCGGCATCGCCACCGGCAAGATGCATGCCCGCGGCCCGGTGGGCGCCGAGCAGCTGACCAGCTTCAAGTATCTGGTGACCGGCGAGGGCACGATCAGAGGCTGATCGCGATCCCGCCTTCGTCCCGGGTGACCGCCACCGCGCCGCCGTCGGCCAGCAGCGCGAAATGCACGGTGGCGGCCGCCGGGGCCTCGGGCGGGGTGCCGGTGGCCAGCGCTTCCCACAGGTCGGGGTCCAGCTTCATCCGCGGGGCCCGGGCGCTGACGCCCTGACCGGTCACCTGCGCCGTGCCACCCCAGGGCAGCGCCGTTTCCAGGCAGAGCGCGGCCAGGGCCAGCCGTTTCGCTTGCACGCGGGGCAGGGGTCCGCGCAGTCCGCACTCGACCGTCAGGCGGCCATTCAGCGACAGGGCCTGCAGCGCCTCGGCCAGATCCTCGGCCTTTGCCTCCTGCCCGGGTTGCGCCGCGCCGAAGGCCAGCCGGTAGAGCCGGACCCGGGCCTGCGCCGCCGCCACAGCCTGTTCGATCAGGGCCAGTTCGTCCGAGCCCTCGTGCAGCATTTTCAGCAGCTCGACCCCGTTGCCGATCGCGCCAAGAGGGCTTACCAGATCATGGCAAAGCCGCGAGCCGACCAGCGCGGCGAGATCGGGCGCGCTCATGCGCCCGCCTCGACGGTCTGGCCGGCCCCTGCACAGGAGCGATCCCATGGCCCAGTTGCTGGAGCCCGGCATGTTTGTCCGCCACCCGGCCCAGCCCGATTGGGGGCTTGGGCAGGTTCAATCCGTGGTGGGCGACCGCGTGACGGTGAATTTCGAAGAGGCCGGGAAGGTCGTGGTGGATACACGGGTCATCAATCTCGATTGGGTGCCGGGGCTTTAGCCGGGAAATCCGGCCGAGCCTAGGACCGAAGCCCGCCCCAAGTCAACGGCACCCCGGGAGGGGAGGAACAGCGATGAATGAAGCACAAAGCCCCGCCGCCGCCCCGCGCGAGATCGCCTATGAGGTGCGTCTGGCGCAAGACGAGCGCGACCTCAAGGCTGCGCAGCGGCTGCGCTATGCGGTCTTTGTCGAGGAGCTGGGCGCGCGCTGCGAGGGCGCCGATCACGCGGCGCGGCTGGAGCGGGACGCGCTGGACCCGCATTTCGACCATCTGCTGCTCATCGACCGCAACGCGGATCCCGAGACGCTGGACCATGTGGTCGGCGTCTACCGCCTGCTGCCACAGGACCGGGCCGCGGCGCTGGGGCGGTTCTATTCCGATGCCGAATACGACCTGGCGCCTCTCAGGGCTTCGGGCCGCAAGCTGGTCGAACTGGGGCGTAGCTGCGTGCATCCCGCCCATCGTCGCGGCGCCTCGATGCTGCTCATGTGGAACGGGCTGGCCGAATACGTGATCGCCCGGGGGATCGAGATCATGTTCGGCGTGGCCTCGTTCCACGGCGCCGATCCCGCGCCCCATGCCGAGGCCCTGAGCTGGCTCAACGCCCATCATCTGGCGCCCGAGGCCCTGCGCGTCACGGTCCGTCCCGGGCCGCAGGCACAGCGCATGGATCTGATCGACCCCGCCGCGCTGGACCGGACCCGGGCGCTGGCGGCCATTCCGCCCCTGATCCGCGCCTATCTGCGGCTGGGCGGGTTCGTGGGGCAGGGCGCCTTCATCGACCATGATTTCAACACCACGGATGTGTGCCTGATCATGGACACCTCCACCATGTCCGAGCGAGCCGTTGACTTCTACACCCGCAAAACCCCTCGCGGCTGAAACGCCCGTTCCCCGCGATCCCACCTGGGTCTCGCCCGATGGCGATCCACCGCCGGTCAGGATCGGGCCGCTGGGCTGGCTGGTGCTGGCGCTCAGGCTGCCGGTGCTGATCGTCGTCGTCTTCGGCGGGCTGGCGCTGCATCTGACGATCCGGCTGCTGGAGCGGCCGCTCTTCGGGCTCAGGCGGCCGGTCACGCCCTTCGTCACGCAGGCGGTCTGCCGGGCGGCCTTTCTGGTGCTGGGGATCGGCTTCCGGGTCCGGGGCCAGCCGATGCGGCGGCGCGGCGCGGTGGTCGCCAACCATGTGAGCTGGCTCGATATCTTCGCGATGAACGCGCCGCAGCGGATCTATTTCGTGGCCAAGAACGAGGTCGCGGGCTGGCCCGGGATCGGTTGGCTGGCCAAGGCCACCGGCACCGTCTTCATCCGCCGCGACCCGCGCGAGGCACGGGCGCAGAAGCTGGTGTTCGAGGCGCGGCTAAGGGCCGGGCATCACCTGTGCTTCTTCCCCGAGGGGACCAGTTCCGACGGGCTGAGGATCCTGCCCTTCAAGCCCACGCTCTTTGCCGCCTTCTTCGATCCCGATCTGGCGGGGCTGCTGTCCATTCAGCCGGTGACGCTGGTCTATACCGGCCCGCCGGGGCGCGACCCGCGCTTTTACGCCTGGTGGGGGTCGCTGGGCTTTGCCGGGCATCTGGTCCGGGTGCTGGCGCAGGTCCGCCAGGGCCAGGTCGAGGTGGTCTATCACCCGCCGATCCCGGTGGCCGAAACGCCCAGCCGCAAGGCGATGGCCACCCGGTGCGAGGCGGCGGTGAAGGCGGGGCTGATCGCGGGCCTGCCCGAGGGCAGCCTCAGGGACTAGGCCTCAGGGCGCCCAGTGGACGCTGGCCTTGGACAGGAGCGCGTTGATCGGCGCTTCGGTCGGCGAGAGTTTCTGCGCCCGCTCCAGCGCCTCGCGCTTCTCGGCGCCGACGATCAGCACATGCAGCGCGAAGGCGCCTTTCAGCACGCGCGCGCTCATCGTCACGCGCGGTTCAGGCGCACCGGGGGCGGTGATCGGCACGATGACCGGCGCGTCATTGGCAAGCGCCAGCGCCAGCTCCGGCGCGCCCGGGAACATCGAGGCGGTGTGCATGTCGGACCCCATGCCGACCAGCGCCACGTCGACCGGCAACAGCGGCGCCAGTTCCGCCGCGACCTGCGCCGCGCCCTCGTCGGGCGGGAGGTCGCGCCAGAGGGGCAGCAGGTTCGCCGCCGAGGCCTTGCCGCGCAGAAGCCGCGCGCGGAGTTGCCCGGCGTTCGAGCGGGGGTGATCCTCGGGCAGCCAGCGCTCGTCGCCGGGCACGACGTCCACCCGGTCCCAGTCGATGTCCACCGCCGACAGCATGTCGAAGACCGGGCCGGGCGTGGTGCCGCCCGGCACCGCGAAGAGCGCGCGATCGCGCCTGAGCAGCGCCTCGCGCAGGTCGCGCGACAGGATGCGGGCCAGGGACAGCATCATCATGTCGGCGTCGGAATATTCGATAAAGTCCATCAACGGATCTCGCGCCAGCTTCGTTGGTCCAGATGGATCAACTTAAGCGCTTCATCCGGTCCCGACGAGCCCGGGTCGTAAGCAAAGGGCCGGTCAGCGAACTTTTGCCAGTGGGCGATGATCGGATCGGTCCAGGCCCAGGCGGCCTCGACCTCGTCGCCGCGCATGAACAGCGTCTGGTTGCCGCGGATCACGTCCATGATCAGCCGCTCATAGGCGTCAGGGATATGCATGTCGTCGCCGAGCGCTTCGGCAAAGGACATGTCGAGCGCCACGTCCTTCAGCCGCATGCCGCCGGGGCCGGGTTCCTTGATCATCACCTTCAGCGTCATGCCCTCATCCGGTTGCAGGCGGATCACCAGCATGTTGGCTTTCCAAGGCGCGTCCTCGCCGAAGATGGAATGCGGCGGGTCGCGGAAGATCACGGCGATTTCCGAGGCGCGCGAGCGCAACCGCTTGCCGGTCCGCAGGTAGAAGGGCGTGCCCTTCCAGCGCCAGCTGGAGATGCCGACCTTGAGCGCGATATAGCTTTCGGTGGTCGAGGCTGGGTTTTCGACCTCCTCCCGATAGGAGGGCGTCGCGGCCCCGCCGGCGTATTGGCCACGCACCACATGCTGCGGCTCGACCGGGTCGAGGGCGTGGATCACCTTCAGCTTCTCGTCCCGCACCGCGTCGGGTTCGAACTTGTGCGGGGGCTCCATGGCGATCAGGCACAGAAGCTGCATCAGGTGGTTCTGCACCATGTCCCGCATGGCGCCCGATTTATCGTAATAGGGGCCGCGGCCGCCGACGCCCACGGTTTCCGCCACGGTGATCTGCACATGGTCGACGAAACGCGCGTTCCACAGCGGCTCGAACAGGATATTGCCGAAGCGCACCGCCATCAGGTTCTGGACGGTTTCCTTGCCGAGGTAATGGTCGATCCGGTAGATCTGCGTTTCGGTGAAATGCGCGGCGAGCGTCTGGTTCAGGGCGCGCGCCGTTTCCAGATCGTTGCCGAAGGGCTTTTCCACCACGATCCGCGTCTCGGGCGTGACCATGCCGTATTTGCCTAGGCCCGCGGCCAGCGGGCCGAAAAGCGAGGGTCCGACCGAGAAATAGAAGGCCCGCACCACGCCGTCGCGGAGTTTCGAGGCGAGTTCCGCCCAGCCCTCATCGCCCGTGGCCTCGACCGCGACGTAATCGAGCCTTTCGAGGAAATCGGCGCGCGCAGCCGGATCGGGGGCCTTGTCGCCCATGAATTCGTCAAAGGCCTCGGACACCATCTGCCGGAAGTCCGCGGCCGATTGCTCGGTCCTGGCGGCGCCGATGATGCGGGCTTCGGGCGGCATCTGCCCCTCGGCGAAACGCTGCCAGAGGGCGGGCAGGATCTTGCGACGGGCCAGGTCGCCGGTGGCGCCGAACACCACCAGGTCGAAGGGATCGACGGGAATGACGCGGGCGACCATGCCGGGCTCCTGCGAATTGTTAGCGGTAACTCGGCGCTTGAATAGGGCGGGCGCGCGGGAAAGTCCAGCCTTGCCGTCACAAGGTTAAGGCCGGGTTGACGCCTGGTTGATGGACGCTCAGGCGTCCAGTTCTGTATCCCAATAGAGGTAATCCGCCCAGCTTTCATGCAGGTGGTTCGGCGGGAAACGGCGGCCCTTGTCGATCAGCTCGGCCGAGGAGGGCCGATGCGGCAGGCGCTGCAGTGACAGGCCCGAATGACGCAGGCTTTTCGAGCCCTTGCGCAGGTTGCAGGGCGCGCAGGCGGCGACGACATTCTCCCAGCTGGTGACGCCGCCCATGGCCCGGGGGACCACGTGATCGAAGGTCAGGTCATGACGCGAGCCGCAATACTGGCAGGCGAATTCGTCCCGCAGAAAAAGATTAAAGCGCGTGAAGGCCACGCGCTTTCGGGGTTTGACGTAGTCTTTCAGCACCACGACAGACGGTATTCGCATTTCCATCCGCTGGCTGCGCACCGTCTGCTCGTATTCGGCAGCGATGGTCACCCGGTCCATCCAGACCGCTTTCACCGCCTCCTGCCAGGGCCAGAGCGACAGCGGGTAATAGCTGAGCGGCCGGTAATCGGCGTTCAGCACCAGCGCCGGGAATTGCCGCAGCGCCGCGGGTTCGTGCACGAAACTTTGCCTGAAGTCGCCGTCCATTCCTCGTCTCTCCTGGCAGGACCGGCCGAAGCGGAAGTTGCCCCGACTATATCCGGTGTTGCGCCTCTGACAAGCCCGCGAGATCGGGTGCCGGGCGCAGGATGCCGGTCCTGCATCACAAAGAGGCGACAGTTACGCCTCAGCGCGGCAATTTATCGTGCAGAAAGCCCAGAGCCAGCGACAGCCCTTCGTTATCGATGGAATGGCCGAGGCCCTTGCAGACATGGGCATAGGTCTCGACGCCCGCCTTGGTCAGGGCATCCGCCGCTTCGGGCAGGCTCTGCACCGGGACCATCGGGTCGGCGTCGCCATGGATCAGCAGCACCGGCGGCTTGGAGACGATCCAGCCCATGTCGTCCTTTTCCAGAAGCCGGCCCGAGAAGCCGACGACGGCGGCGATGGGCTCGGCCCGGCGCGGCGCGGTGGCGAGGCTCATCATCGTGCCCTGCGAAAAGCCGACCAGCGCCAGGGCCGAGGGCGGCAGGCCTTCATCCGCCAGCACCTGGTCGATGAAGGCGTTGATATCGGCGCGCGCCTGTTCGGCACCGGCCTTGGCGGCTTCCTCCGAGGAGCCGTCAAGCCAGGGGATCGGGAACCACTGGAAGCCGAAGGGATTGCCCTGGCAATTCTCGGGCGCGTCGGGGGCGTAGAAGGCGGTGCCCTTCAGATGCGGCGCCAGCGGGTCGGCGAGGCCCAGCAGATCGGCGCCATTCGCCCCATAGCCATGCAGGAAGATCACCACCGAGGTCGCGGAGCCCTTCGGCGCCCCCTTGCGGGCGGATTTCAGCGGGCGAGGGGGCATGGATCGTCCTTTCAGGTAATGCCTTCACGGCTTTTGGCATGGTGGTAGTAGTGCCAGAGCATCCCCGCGGCAACCGTGCGCCAGGGGGTCCAGGCCTCGGCCATGGCGCGCATCGGCTTTTCCTTGGGCCGCTCGGGCAGGTCGAACAGCAGCCGCGCGGCCTCCTGCAGGGCCAGGTCGTTCGGCGCGAAGGTGTCGGCGCGACCGAGGCTGAACATGACATAGATCTCGGCCGTCCAGCGGCCGATGCCGGGCACGGCGGTGAGGGTGGCGACGATCTCGTCCTCGGGTGCCTCGCGCAGCGCGTCGAAGTCGATCGCGGCCTCGGCCAGGGCCTTGATGTAGCGGGCTTTTTGGCGGGACAGGCCGTTCGCGCGCAGATGTTCCTCGCTGGCCGCGGCGTAGTGCGCGGCGGTCACCAGCTCGGCGGCCTGCAGTTTCGCGGCGATGGCCCGGGCCGAGGCCACGGAAACCTGCTGGCTGACGATGGCGCCGACCAGCGCCTCGAACCCGTCGCCGCGCCGCCTGAGCGGCGGCGGGCCGCAAAGTTCGAGCGCCCGGGCAAAGGGCGGATGGGCGGCGGCGAGCCATTCGGCCCCCTCGGCCATGCAGGCCTCGCTATGCAGGATACGCGGGGTCATGCGCGCCATTCTGCACGGGGTCGCGCCCGCCACAAGACCCGGGCGCCGGGCGTCCGGCCTGTTGCTGGAAGACAGCACCGGCGCGGGGAAAAGGCGCCGGGCGCTTTTGCGCTGGGAAACCCGGGCGCATCTTGGCAGAAAGGAGCGAAGCAACCTCTTGGAAGTGTTTTGATGAACGACTGGGCCGCATTGAGCGACCGCCTGCGCGAGACCGCCGACCGGCCGATCCGCGCGCTGTTTTCCGATCCGAACCGGGCGCAAAACTTTTCGGCGATTCTGGAAACTCCGGCGACCGGGCCGATTCTGTTCGATTATTCAAAGACGAATATCGACGAGGCGACCCGTGCCGCGCTGCTGGATCTGGCCCGGGCCCGGGGCGTCGAGGCCCGCCGCGACGCCATGTTCCAGGGCGCCCGGATCAACGAGACCGAGGATCGCGCGGTGCTGCACACGGCCCTGCGCAACCTGCAAGGCAGCGTGACGGTCGACGGTCAGGACGTCATGCCCGAGGTCCGCGCCACGCTGGCGCGGATGGAGAGTTTCGCCCGCGACCTGCGCGACGGCCGGATCCGCGCCGCGGGCGGCCGGGTCACGGATGTGGTCAATATCGGCATCGGCGGCTCGGATCTGGGCCCGGCGATGGCGGTGCAGGCGCTCTCGCCCTATGCCGACGGTCCGCGCTGCCATTTCGTCTCGAACGTCGACGGGGCGCATATCCATGACGTGCTGGAAGCGCTGAACCCGGAAACGACGCTGGTGATCGTCGCCTCGAAGACCTTCACCACCATCGAGACGATGACCAATGCCCAGACCGCGAAGGCCTGGATGTCGCGCGCCGTGGCCGAGCCCACCCGGCAATTCGTGGCGCTGTCGACGGCCTTGGACAAGACCTCGGCCTTCGGGATCGACCCGGCCCGGGTCTTCGGGTTCGCCGATTGGGTCGGCGGGCGCTATTCGATCTGGGGGCCGATCGGCCTGAGCCTGATGATCGCCATCGGGCCCGAGGATTTCCGCGCCTTTCTGGCGGGCGCTGCGGCGATGGACCAGCATTTCCTGACCGCACCGCTGGAGGCCAACATGCCGGTGGCGCTGGCCATGGTCGGCGTCTGGCACCGGCAGGTCTGCGGCCATGCCGCCCGCGCCGTGCTGCCTTATGACCAGCGGCTGGCCCGGCTGCCCGCCTATCTGCAGCAGCTGGAGATGGAATCGAACGGCAAGCGGGTGTCGATGGATGGTCAGGACCTTGAGGTGCCCTCGGGCCCCGTGGTCTTTGGCGAGCCCGGCACCAATGGCCAGCATGCCTTCTATCAGCTGATCCATCAGGGCACCGATGTCGTGCCCTGCGAATTCCTGCTGGCGGGGCAGGGGCATGAGCCCGCACTCGCCCATCAGCATCGCCTGCTCGCCGCCAATTGCCTGGCCCAGGCCGAGGCGCTGATGCAGGGCCGGACGCTGGAGGAAGCGCGGGCTCTGATGGCGGCGAAGGGGCTTGAAGGCGAGCAGCTGGAACGGCAGGCCCGGCACCGGGTCTTCCCGGGAAACCGGCCTTCGACCACGCTGCTCTATCCCAAGCTGACGCCCGCCATGCTGGGCGCCATCATCGCGCTTTATGAACACCGGGTGTTTGTCGAGGGCGTGGTGCTCGGGATCAATTCCTTCGACCAATGGGGCGTCGAGCTGGGCAAGGAGCTGGCGACGCAGCTGCTGCCGATGATCGAGGGCAAGGCCTCGACCGAGGGCCGCGACGGGTCGACGGCGGCGCTGGTGGCGCGGCTGCGCGAGTTCGGGGTCTGAGCGCCTGAGGCAGCTGCGGAACCGGGGGGCCAGCCCCCCGGACCCCCCGGGATATTTGAGGCGCAAAGATGCAGGTTAAAAAGGGGTAAAGCCCTAACCGAGGAAGCTGGAATGCTTCATCGTCTCGGGGACAGGGGCGCCGAGCCGGGTCAGGATCGTGGGCGCGAGCTGGCGCTGGTCCAAGAGCGTGTCTTTCGAAGGACCCTCGCCCTTGCCGAAGTAATAGAGCGCGAAATCCTGTTGATCCTCGCCGGTGCCGCCATGATGGCCGCGCAGCGACTGGCCATGGTCGGCGGTCACGATCACCTCATAGCCCATCGCCAGCCAGTCGGGCAGGAACTTGGCCAGCATCGCATCGAGCAACGCGCAGGCATGGTCCATCTCGGGGCAATCATGGCCGAAGCGGTGGCCCATGGAATCCAGCGTGCAGGTGTGCAGGATGCCGTAATCCAGACCGAAGCGCAGGCAGAGCGAGGTCAGCGTGGCGAAGAGATCGACGTCCGAGGGCGTCGTCTGGTTCATGTGGTCGTAGCCGGTCATGGTGTGGAACCGGCCATGGTTGATGCTGGCGCTCTCGGGTTCGTCGTATTCGATGTCGCGCACGTACTGGAAGGGCGCGCGGTTGAAGAATTCCGACCACCAGCTATGGGTTACGGCGCCGGTGACGCCGCCCGCCTTGCGGGTCTCGCTGAAGACGTCGGGCAGCTCGACCCGCTGGATATGGCCGTTCGACAGCACCCCATGCACCTGCGGCGCCACGCCCGAATGGATCGAGGCATAGCAGGGGCCGGACATCGAGGGCAGGACCGAGCGCATCTTCCAGACCCGCGCCTCGCCCGAGGCGACCCAACCCTCGAGACAGCCGAAATAGCGCCGCCAATTGGCGTAGGGCACGCCATCGAGGATGATGAGCAGGAGTTTGGTATCCATTCCGGGGCCTCTCTGGCGTTGCGAGTCGGGCCGAGACTAGCCGCTCGCAGGCGTCGTCGCAAACCGGGCGCGGCGGGGTCGCATTTGACGGGGCAGGGGTATCGGTCGTAGGTCAGGATCGCCCGGCATCCGATTGACGAAAGGCCCGCCATGACCCGCCCGAATATCCTGATCCTGATGGTGGACCAGCTGACCGGCACGCTGATGGACGATGGCCCGGCCGATTTCCTGCATGCGCCGAACCTGCGGAAGCTGGCGGCGGGCTCGGCCCGGTTCTCGCGCGCCTATTGCCCGAGCCCGCTTTGTGCGCCCGCCCGGGCCAGCGTCATGGCCGGGCAATTGCCGCGCCGCACCGGGGTCTATGACAACGCGGCCGAATTCCGGTCGGACACGCCCTGTTTCACCCACCATCTGCGGGCGGCGGGCTATCAGACGGCGCTGGCGGGCAAGATGCATTTCGTCGGGCCCGATCAGCTGCACGGGTTCGAGGAACGCCTGACGACCGACATCTATCCCGCCGATTTCGGCTGGACCCCCGATTACCGCAAGCCCGGCGAGCGGATCGACTGGTGGTATCACAACCTCGGCTCGGTGACCGGCGCGGGCGTGGCCGAGATCACCAATCAGCTGGAATACGACGATGACGTGGCGCATCTGGCCGGGCAGAAGCTCTATGATCTGGCTCGGGGGCATGACGCGCGGCCCTGGTGCCTGACGGTCAGCTTCACCCATCCGCATGACCCCTTCGTGGCGCGGCGGAAATACTGGGATCTTTACGAGGATTGCCCGGAACTGACGCCGCCCGAAGGTATCGCCTTTGCCGATCAGGACGCCCATGGCAAGCGGCTGCTGGAGAGTTTCGACTATCGGAACTTCGAGGCGTCCGAGCATGAGGTTCGCCGGGCAAGGCAGGGATATTACGCGAATATCTCCTATATCGACGACAAGATCGGCGAGATCCTCGATGTGCTGGAGAGGACGCGGCAGGAGGCGGTGATCGTCTTCCTCTCGGACCATGGCGAGATGCTGGGCGAGCGCGGGCTCTGGTTCAAGATGAATTTCTGGGAGGGGTCGGCCCGCGTGCCGCTGTTCATCGCCGGGCCCGGGATCAAGGCGCAGCGGGTCGATCAGGCGGTCTCGACGCTGGATCTGCTGCCGACGCTGTGCGATCTGGCGGGGCTGGAGATGGGGCGGATCCTGCCCTGGACCGATGGCGAAAGCCTGCTGCCCTTGATGCATGGCACCGGCGGCCGGGGGCCGGTGCCGATGGAATACGCGGCCGAGGGGACGGTGGCGCCGATGGTGGCGCTGATCGACGGGCCGTGGAAATACATCGCCTGCGCCGCCGATCCCGAGACGCTTTACAACCTCGACAGCGATCCGGACGAACGGGTCAATCTGGCGGGCGATCCGGCCTTCGCGCCGGTGCTGGACCGCTTCCGTGTCATGACCAAGGCGCGCTGGAATCTCAAGGACTTCGACGCCGAAGTTCGCGCAAGCCAGGCGCGGCGCTGGGTGGTTTACGAGGCGCTCAGGGCCGGGCGCTACGAGGATTGGGATTTCCAGCCGCACCGCGACGCCGGGCAGCGCTATATGCGCAACCACATGGATCTGAACATTCTGGAGGATTCCCAGCGCTTTCCGCGCGGGGAATGATCAGCCGATCTCGAGCAGGCGGACGGTGAGACGCGGGCAGGCGGCGCCCACTTCGCGGATCACCAGCTCGGCCCGCGGCAGAGGCCGGGTCAGCGCGTAGAGATCGCCGGCATAACCCAGATCCTCGAGCAGGATGCCGAGATCGACGATGTCGTAATCGGCGGTTATCAAGGGGGCCACGATCGCCTCGGGGGCGATGTTCTGCAGCATGCCGCTGTTCAGCATGCGCATCTGCGTCAAGATGATGGACTGCCGGTCGCGCCGTGGCGTCATCAGGGACAGGGCCTCAGCAGCGTCGATGAGCAGGACCGTGCCCGCGTCTTTGATTGACCGCGGAGCCGGAACCAGCTTGGTGCAGTCCTCCTGAGGAAGCTTGCCCTGTATCATTCCGACCGTAATCTCCTGGCGGGACATCCATTCTGGATTGCGCCGATCTTTGTTCAGGCCCTTATGCCGTTGCAACATTTAAGAACAGGTAAACAATTCGCTGCATTTGGCGGCAGGACAAGCGGCGATGCCTGATCCGGCCTCGGGTTTGTTCGATTTGTTGCATTTTGGCAACCAGCATTCTCGTTTTGCAACATGATTTGGGGGTATCATGGCAGGTTCACAGCAAAAACGCGGCCAAAGGGCGGCGTTCTGGCTATCCGTATATATTACATAATACCTATTATAGGACTATCGGATGCCGCCCTCCGGAGGCTCTTCCGTGCCGCCTGCCATGCGTCCCGTGACCCAGGTATTGAGCCAGGCGAGCCCGACCAGCGACAGACCCAGCGCCAGGAACGCCCCCACCCGCATCAGGCCGGTCAGCCCCGAAGCGTCGATCAGGAAGGCCTTGGCCGCCGCAAGCCCGATCAGCGCCAGCCCGGCGATGCGGTAGCCGGTCACGCCCAGCCGCAAGGCCAGCGCCAGCGCCAGCGCACCCGCCACCAGCAGCGCGATGGTATAGGCGTAGAGCTCTCCCTGCGCGAAGCCGGTATCGAGGCCCATGCGCTCGCCCCCGTGCCACAGATGCCGGATGACCAGCGCCAGCCAATAGATGCCCGGGATCGCTGCCAGGAATCGCGCGCGCGGGCGGTGGCGCAGGGTCCAGGCCAGCATCAGCGCCGGGGCCAGATAGGCCAGCGCCAGATCGTTCAGCACCGGCCAGCCGCGCACCGGCGAGGCCAGGAAACCGGGACCGGCCAACGGTGAGAACAGCGTCAGGTTGGCCAGCAGGCAGAGCCCGGCGGCGAAGCCCAAGAGACCCGCCAGACCCCGGCGGAGCCAGAGCATCGCCCGGCTGCCCGGCAGCGCCTTGGCCCGCGCGATCTGTACCGCGGCCAGCGCGATCAACACGCTCGCCTGCAGGCCCAGCGAGGCATGGGTGCTCAGCCCGTCGAGGAAGCGCGCGATGGCCACGGCCAGCACCACCGGGATCAGGCCCGAGAGCCCGGTCTCGGCGATGATCCGGCCCCAGTCGCGGGCCGGATGCGCCGGCAGACCACGGATCAGCGCCAGCGCCGCCAGCGGTCCCGCCAGCACCGCCAGCAGCGTGAGCCCGGTGTCGAGGGCTGACATCTGGCCCAGCAGGATCGGGTCGAGCCCCGGATCGAACAGCAGCCGCCAGCCCATCGCCATGGTGCCGAGGCCGATGATCCAGCCCAGATAGGGAATGTCGAAACGCCGGTCCATCGCCGCCGTCGCCGCCAGCAGCACGGCCAGTGCCACGGTCAGCGCCGCGGCCGAGAGGATCAGCATCAGGGCCAGGGCGATGGTGGCGATCGCGGCGGCCGCGGCCGCCCCCAGCCGGGCGCCCTGCCCGCCGTCGCGCCGCGCCGCCCAGAGCGCCAGTGCGGTGTATCCCGCGGCCAGCGCCATCACCGTGAACGGCCAGCCGGCGCCCAGCAGCGACATCGGTTTCCAGAAGACCTCGACCGCGACGAGCGTGGCGCCGGGCGTGGCGACGGCGAGGATCGCCCAGAGGTCGCGCGCCAGCCCCTCGGCCCGCTCGCTGCGCCAGAGCATCGCCAGGCCCGCCAGAACCGCCAGCGCCACGCTGCCTTGCGGCAGCCAGCTCTGCAGGTTGAGGATCATGGACAGAAGCAAGGGCGTGGTGATCCCGGCGAATGGCACCGCCAGCGGCAGGCCCAGGGCCGGGATCAGCGACAGATCGGCCAGCGCCGGGGCACGCGCGGTCCAGAGCGGCAGCAGCACCGCCAGTGCGCCCATCGCCAGCAGGCTCTCCGGGGCCTTGACCTGGGTGAGGATGGCGAGCGTCGCGCCGAGGACGGACAGGCCAGCGACGATCACCTCGAGGCCCGGGCGCGCGCGCCAGCGGTGCAGCGGCACGCCCTCGGCCCCCGGGACCAGACGGCCGCCGGGCAAGGCGGTGCCCAGAACCGCGATCCAGAGCGCCAGCAGCGCCAACCCCCAGGACGGCGCCCCGCCCATGGCGATCAGCACACCCGCAACCAGCGGCAGCGCCACCGCCAGGATCGAGACCCAGCCCCAGCGCCTCAGCCCGTCGATGCCCAGCCCCAGCGCCGCCACGGCGCCGAAGTAGCCGAATAGCAGGACGGGCGGCGGGCCGCTGCCGCCCAGCAGGAACGGCGCCGCCGTGCCGCCGAGGACACCCATCGCCGCCAGCATCGGCCCATGCACCCAGCCAAGCGCCATGGCGCCCGCAGCGATGAGCGCCAGCAGCAGCAGCGCGGCCTCGGCGCCCAGCACGGCATAGAGGTGATAGGCCGCCAGCACCGCGGCAAAGAGCGTGAGGACCCCCGCTCCGGCCAGCGTCGCGGGCACCAGCCCGGCCTGTCCCGCGTCCCAGCGGCGGCGAAGCGCTTCGCCCCCGGCCACCAGCGCCAGGCCCAAGGCCAGCGCCAGTGCGATGCGCATGGCGGGCGACAGAAGACCTTTCTCGATGGAATATTGCACCAGGAAGACGGCCGCCATGACCAGCGCCAGCCCTGCCACCGGATAGATCCAATTGGCCCTGAGCCAGGGCAGGAAACGGGCGAAGACCGAGGGACGCGCCGGTTTCCGCGCCGCCACCGGGCGGGGTTCCGGGGCCGGGGCAACATCCTTAACGGGGACCGCGGCGACGGGGGCCGTTTCGGCGACCGGAGCGCCCTGCCCGGCCTCCAGCGCGGCGATTCTCCGGGTCAGCCAGGCGATCCGCCCATGCGCGCGTTGCGCCACGATCAGGGCGACGACGGCGACCGACAGGGACAGAATCTCGAGCATGGCGCCCTCGCTTTTTCAGTGGACGCCCGGGATGCGTTGGCATAGGGCGGAGACCTCGGACCTTGCCACAACCCCATGGAGAAAGTCATGGTGTTCTCGCGCGCGATCAAGATCGCCCCCTCAATTCTCTCCGCCGATTTCGCCGATTTCGGACGCGAGATCCAGGCCATCGAGGCCGAGGGCGCCGATTGGGTGCATGTCGATGTGATGGACGGCCATTTCGTGCCGAACCTCACCTTCGGGCCGCCCGCTGTCGCGGCTTTCCGCAAACATGTGAAGACGGTGATGGACGTGCATCTGATGATCGCGCCGGTCGACCTCTATATCGAGGCCTTCGCCGAGGCCGGGGCCGATATCATCACCGCCCATGTCGAGGCGGGGCCCCACATTCACCGGACCCTGCAAGCCATTCGTGCGACAGGGAAAAAGGCGGGTGTGGCGCTCAATCCCGGCACCCCGGCCGAGGCCGTGGCGCATGTGCTGGACCTGACCGATCTGATCTGCGTCATGACGGTGAACCCGGGCTTCGGCGGGCAGAAATTCATCGACATGACCGCCAAGATCCGCACGCTGCGGGCCATGATCGGCGACCGGCCGGTGCATATCGAGATCGACGGCGGCGTCACCACCGAAACCGCGCCGCTGGTGGCCCGGGCCGGGGCCGATGTGCTGGTCGCGGGCTCTGCCGTGTTCAAGGGCGGCTCGGTTGCCAATCCCGCGCCCTATGGCGCCAATATCCGGGCCATCCGCCAGGCGGCGGATCTGGCCGCCAACGCCCGGCTCGCCTGAGCCCCCTCCCCCCGAAATCACCAGACGCAGACATTCCGGTGCAGCAAGCTGCACCGGATTGTCTTGCTGCATCGGGTTGGGAAAGGACACGGCAAGAGAACGCATTCCAGTCGTGCCAAAAAACGCCCGGTCCAGGTTGGGGGATCGGACGCGGCACTTCTGGCCACTCGTTAACTTTTTCAGAGTAAAGTCTTCGCTTCCAGCGCGTCAGTATGAGAATCCATACCCTCTGCAGGCCATATACTTAGCAAACTGCAAAAAAACCCGCCGCTCTCACATGCCCCAGGGCACCAGCGTGCGGCGCGGGCCCGTTTCGACCGGCGATGTCACGAACATCTGGTTAAGGAAGGTCGCCTTGATCAGCGCATGCGGAGTCGTCTCGACCCCCAGCGTTTCCCGGGCCAGACGCAGGTGTTTTTCGACCGTCGGCGTGGTGATGCCCATGATCACCGCGATATCGGCCGAGGTCTTGCCCTCGGCCACCCATTCCAGCACCTCGCGCTGACGCCGGGTCAGGCGGCGGCCGGGGGCGTGGTAGGGCAAGGACGACAGGCAGCGATGCGCCACGGCGGCGACGGCGAAGATCAGGTCCTGCATCTCGGCCAGGATGGCGTCGACATGGTGCTGCGGCACATCCGCCGGGGCGATGAGCGCCATCGCCGCCCTGCCCCGGGTCCGTTCGGGCATGAAGCCGATGGTGCAGCCGGTTAACAGGCCATGGCGGATGAAAAAATCGGTCCCGGCGGCCGAGACCGGGATATCCTCGTCGATGCCGGCTTCCTTGGCGGACATCGCCCAGCTGGCCACGCCCACATTCCGCAGCGCCCAGTTGAAGGTGATGCTCATGCGGAAATAGCCTTCGGTCACCATTTCATGGACCACGGATTGCGGCAGCGTGCTGTGGACCAGGTAATCCTCGGGGGCGCCGAGGATGGCGCCGCGCGAATCCGGCGAGTAGCCGTAGAGCACATGCTCGAAACCGAAACCGGAAAAGAAGTCGCAGATGTCGCGCCAGATCAGTTCCGCATCGCCGCAGGACAGGATCCGGGCCAGGAGCCTCGCCGTGCCCGCCTGAAACGACTGGGAAGACCCCGGCCTGGTGGGAACGGCCATGTCACTTGGAACGTGACGAAAACTCTGGTGCTCCATGGTAGGCGCCCGGGTCATTCCATTCGGTGTCATAAGAGTGCTGGACCAATTTTGTTCCATTGTCGAGGCACCCGGACACCGCGGTCAGAAAACCCGTGCCAAACCGGCATGAAATTTTTCCATTCAGTCAAGTTTTAGCAAAATAATTCAATGACTTGCACTAGTGCAATAAAAACACGCCGGAAAATCCCCAGGGTGGCCGCAGATTTTGCGGCGAATACGCGTTTTGGCAGAATGGCCCTGTGGGACCGAATCACCCCACTCCCATGAAAAAGGGCGGAGCCCGCGGCTCCGCCCCTCTCGTCGTCGCGCCGGGATCCTCCCCCGGGGCCGCGGCGGCTCAGCCGGCGAGGGTCTTGGCAACCTCGGCGGCGAAATCTTCCTGCTTCTTCTCCACGCCTTCGCCAACGGCGACGCGGGCATAGCCGGTGATCTCGACGCCAGCCTCTTTGGCCGCCTGTTCGACGGTCAGGTCGGGGTTGATCACGAAGGCCTGGCCCAGCAGCGTGTTCTCGGCGAGGAACTTCTTCATCCGGCCCGGGATGATGTTGTTGTGGATCACCTGCTCGGGCTTCGGCTTGGCGGCGGCGGCGTTCTCTTCCAGCGCCTTGGCGGTCTGCACCTGCAGCTCACGCTCGACGACGGCCGGGTCCATGGTGGCTTCCGACAGCGACAGCGGCGAGGTGGCGGCGATGTGCATCGCGAATTGCTTGCCGATCGCCTGCGCGGCGTCAGCCGGGCCCGTCAGCGCGACCAGCACGCCGATCTTGCCCATGCCTTCGGTCGCGGCGTTGTGCACGTAGGAGACCACGGTATCGCCTTCCAGCACATGCATGCGGCGGAAGGTCATGTTCTCGCCGATGCGGGCGATGGCGCCGTTGATGACGTTCTCGACGGTGTCGCCGTTGAGGTCGGCGGCTTTCACCACCTCGACCGACTCGCCGGTCTGCAGCGCGACTTTCGCCACTTCGCGGACCAGCGACTGGAAGTCCTCGTTCTTGGCGACGAAGTCGGTTTCCGAGTTGATCTCGATGGCGACGCCACGGCCGTTGTCGACGGCCACACCGACGAGGCCCTCGGCGGCGACGCGGTCGGCTTTCTTCGCGGCTTTCGCCAGGCCCTTGGTGCGCAGCCAGTCAACGGCGGCTTCCATGTCGCCGTCGGTCTCGGTCAGCGCCTTCTTGGCGTCCATCATGCCCGCGCCGGTCGAATCGCGCAGTTCCTTCACCATCGCAGCGGTAATCGCCATGATCTCTCTCCTTGAATGGGGATGCGGGCAGGGTTGCCCCCGCCCGGTGTCAATCGCGTGACAGCCCCGGCGCCCGTTGGCGCCCGGGGCCGCCCGAAAGGCCTCAGGCTTCGGTTTCTTCCGAAACCGCTTCCTCGGCCGGAGCTTCGTCCATCGCACCGATGTCGACACCGGCGGCACCCAGCTGCGCCGACATGCCGTCGAGCGCGGCGCGGGCCACGAGGTCGCAATAGAGGGCGATGGCGCGCGCGGCGTCATCGTTGCCGGGGATCACGTAATCCACGCCATCGGGCGAGCAGTTGGTATCGACCACGGCGACAACCGGGATGCCCAGCTTGCGGGCTTCGAGGATGGCGAGGTCTTCCTTGTTCACGTCGATCACGAACAGCAGGTCCGGCAGACCGCCCATTTCGCGGATCCCGCCGAGCGAGGCCTGCAGTTTGGTCTGCTCGCGCTCCATCTGGAGGCGTTCTTTCTTGGTCAGGCCGGCAGCGCCGCGTTCCATGACCTCGTCGATGTTCTTCAGGCGCTGGATCGACTGGGAAACGGTTTTCCAGTTGGTCAGCGTGCCGCCCAGCCAGCGGTGGTTCATGTAGTACTGGGCGCATTTTTCAGCGGCTTCGGCGACTTGCTTCGAGGCCTGGCGCTTGGTGCCGACGAACAGCACGCGGCCGCCCTTGGCGACGGTGTCGCGGATCACCTTCAGCGCCTGGTCCAGCATCGGGACCGTCTGCGTCAGGTCGACGATGTGGATGCCGTTGCGGTCGCCATAGATGTACTGACCCATGCGCGGGTTCCAGCGCTGGGTCTGGTGGCCGTAGTGAACGCCAGCTTCAAGCAGCTGACGCATGGAGAATTCGGGAAGCGCCATGTCCATGTCCTTTCCGGTTTGCGCCTAGGACGGGGCTTTCGGGCATTCGCCCAACCGGTGGACCGCTGCGGGATGTCTCCCCGCAGGGCCCGGCCCCGCCTGTGAAGTGCGCGCCCATTACCGCACCCTTGGCCGCCGCGCAAGGGGCGGATGGTCAGTCGGGCGCGATCGCCGCCAGTTGGGCCATGGCGCGGCGCCTTGCGGGCGGCATGCGGTCGATCTCGACGCAGGTGAAGACATGGCAGGTGCCGAGGTCGCGGTCGATCACCGCATGGTCCGACACCCAGCCCCCCATCGACAGATAGGCCCTGAGGAGCCCCGGCAGGAGTTGCGCGGCCTCGGGCGTCGGCGTGGCGGTCACCGCCTCGAAGGCGCGGACCTCGGGTGCCTTGCGCGAGGGGGTCAGCGCGGCCGGGCCCTGATGGCGCGCCATGAGCAGCGCCCAGGCCGGATCCAGCGCCTCGGGCTCGCGCGTGTGGAAAGAGGTGCAGCCGATCATCCGCGCGGCGCCCGTCACCAGCGCCACCCGCGACACTCCGGCCCAGAGGAGCCGCATGAGGTCCGCGTCCCCTGCCCCGGGTTCGGTGCACAGCCGCCCCAGTTCCAGCGTCTCGCCGCCGGCCGCGGCCATGGCTTCCAGCCCGTACTGGCGCGCGGCATAGCCCGCCAGCAGCGCCGCGCCGTCGCCGTGGCGGCGAAAGCGCAGCGTGGCTTCGGCCGGGCCACCGGGGCGGCCGATCCACAGATGCAGGCTCAGGTCGTCGTAATCGTCGCGGTCCTCGGCCCCGGCACGGAAGGCCCGGCCGCGCAGCGCCAGCACCCCGGCCATGTCCTCGGGCCCCGCCAGCCGCGCCACGCGCGTTCCCGCCACGATGGGGGCGCCGAAAAGCCTGTCGCCATCCGCCTGGGCCATGCCCGTCGCTCCCTCTGCGGGGGGTTGCCCCCCGCGGCTGTCAGCCGCCGAGCGAGGTGAACTGCCCCAGCGCGCTCATCACCTGGCTCATCACGCTCGGACGCGGCCCGGAATCGGTCACCCGCCGCGACAGCGCCACGACCTGACCATCGGCAAGGCCGAAGCGCTCGATATTGCTGACCCGGTCGCGCTGGTCGAACGAGATGGCGACCACCTGGCGGTCGACCTCCTCGGGCGCGCGCCAGCCGCGTTCGCGCCAGTCGGACTGGACGTAATACCAGCCCGAGCCTTCCATCACCCCGCCCATGCCGGGCTGGCCGATGGCCTGCGCCACCGTCTCGCGCGTGTCGCGGCCGACCTGGATCTGGGCCAGATCCTCGTCCGAGGGGGCATAGCCATGATAGCGCATGATCGGCGAGCAGGCCGCCAGCAGCACCCCCAGCGCCAGCCCGGCGATCAGGCCCCGCCGTCCCGTTGCAGGCCGTCCCGACCCCATGGCCGCAGACGTCTTTTCTTTCGCTGCGCGATCGCTCATGCCCCACTCCCGGCTGTTGTCTGGCGGGGTCAGGCCCCGTCGGCCCCGGCTTCCCGGTGCCTCGGGGCTGGAACCCCGTGTGGCAACTGGATTACTAGAGGAGCGGGCGCTGTTCAAGAATGGAACCCCGCGCCGACCCGCCCGCACGCGCATGTGAGGGCCAGCAAGGAAGGAAGACGTCATGAGCGAGCACCCGGCACAACCGGATCCCACCCTGCGCGAGACGGACGCCCTGACGCTGCCCCTGCGCGTGAGCGACCTTTCCGCGCGCGGCAGCCTGCGCTTTCGCCTGACCCCCACGGCCGAGGCCCGGGCCGATCTGGCCGCCGACCTCGGTGCGCTGAAGATCCGCAAGCTGGATTTCACCGGCCAGATCGTCGCCGAAGGGCGCAGCGACTGGCGGCTTGAGGGCAAGCTGGGCGCGACCGTGGTCCAGGAATGCGTGATCACCGCCGAACCCGTCACGACCCGCATCGACGAGCCTGTCACCCGCCGCTTCGTCCGCGACATGCCGGTTTCCAATGAACCCGAGGTCGAGATCCCCGAGGATGACACGCTGGAGCCGCTGGGCCCGGTGATCGACCCCGGCGCGGTCATGGCCGAGGCGCTGGCGCTGGCGCTGCCCGATTACCCGCGCGTGCCGGGGGCCGAACTCCCCGACTCGGTCACCGAACTGCCGCCCGAGGAGCGCCCCAACCCCTTCGCCGCGCTGGCGAAGTTGAAGAAAGACCTGGGCGAGGGCGGGGAATAGCCCCGATTTGCCCTTGCGCGGACGGGAAAAGCTTCTATGTTCCGCGCCTCATGCACGATGGGTCTTTCAATGGCCGCCCTGGCGGTGTAATGCCCCGTCGCAGCAAGTTTCCACAGTCACGGGCCGCCCGGTCGCGCCCGCCTAAACTCAGAGGTTGACATGGCCGTTCAACAGAACCGCGTGACCCGCTCCCGTCGCAACATGCGCCGCGCACATGATGCGCTGGTTGCGGGCAATCCGAATGAATGCCCGTCCTGCGGCGAGCTGAAGCGCCCGCACCACGTGTGCCCGTCCTGCGGTCACTACGACAGCCGCGAAGTGATCGCGCAAGCCAGCGTCGACCTGGACGACGACGCGGCCTGACGGTCTCGACCGGCGGTGCAATGATGACGTCCGAGACGGAACATCCGCACGCCGGTGAGCCGGTGCCTGGTTCGGCCTCGGGTCGGATCATTATATCCGTCGATGCGATGGGCGGCGACCGGGGACCCTCGGCCGTCGTTTCCGGCTGCGCACAATCGGTGCGGGACAATCCCCGCATCGACATCCTGCTGCATGGCGACAAGGCCGTGCTGGAGCCGCTGGTCGCGCGGGAAACCGCGCTGACGGGACGGCTCACGCTGGTCCATGCCGAGGGCATCGTGACCATGCATGACAAGCCCAGCCATGTGATGCGCCACGGCAAGGACACCTCGATGTGGTCCGCCATCACGGCGCTGAAGGACGGCACCGGCATGGCCGCGGTCAGCTGCGGCAATACCGGCGCGCTGATGGCCGTCTCTATGTTGCAGCTGCGGCGGATGGAGGGCGTGAACCGCCCCGCCATCGCCTGCCTCTGGCCCTCGCGCGGGCGGCACGGGTTCAACACCATGCTCGATGTCGGCGCCGATGTGAAAGCCGAGGCCGAGGATCTGCTGGCCTATGCGATCATGGGCGTGACCTATTTCCGCAACGGCTTCGGCGAACCCCGGCCCCGCGTCGGTCTGCTGAATGTCGGCACCGAGGAACACAAGGGCCGGGCCGAGATCAAGGCCGCGCATGACCTGATTTCGCGGCACGAGGAGACGGGGCGCTACGAATACGTGGGCTTCGTCGAGGGCTCGGATATCCCCTCCGACCGCGTGGACGTGATCGTCACCGACGGTTTTACCGGCAATGTCGCGCTGAAGACCGGCGAGGGCACGGCCAAACTGATTTCCGATTTCACCCGCCAGAGCCTGACCTCGGGCCCCTTGGCCATGCTGGGCGCGATCCTCGCACGGGGGGCGCTCAAGCGCCTCTCGGGCCGGGTCGATCCGCGCCGGGTCAATGGCGGCGTCTTTCTGGGCCTCAACGGCACGGTGGTGAAATCGCACGGTTCCGCCGATTCGACCGGCGTGGCGGCGGCCATCGGCCTGGCCGCCAAGCTGGCGCAATCGGGATACCGCGGTCGCATGGCCGAACGCCTTGTGATCGCTTCCAAGACGGCTCAGGATGCGGGCCCCGGGAATGGTGAGTCGGCATGATCCAGAACAACGTCACGCGGGCCGTGGTCATCGGTCACGGCCACTATCTGCCTGAGCGCGTTGTCGAAAACGCGGAATTCGAGAAGACCCTCGATACCTCGCATGACTGGATCGTGTCGCGTTCCGGCATTGAACGGCGGCATTTCGCGGCCGAGGGCGAGATGACCTCGCATCTGGCCGCCAAGGCCGCCCGGGCCGCGCTGGAACAGGCCGGTATCGGCGCCGAGACCATCGACGCGATCATCGTCGCCACCTCGACCCCCGACTTCACCTTCCCCTCGGTCGCCACCATGGTGCAGGCCGAGATCGGCGCGCAGAAGGCCTATGCCTTCGACGTGCAGGCGGTCTGTGCGGGCTTCGTTTTTGCGCTGGCCAATGCCAATGCGCTGATCGTCTCGGGCCAGGCCAAGCGGATCCTGGTGATCGGGGCCGAAACCTTCAGCCGGATCATGGACTGGACCGACCGGGGCACCTGCGTGCTGTTCGGCGACGGCGCGGGCGCCGTGATCCTCGAGGCGCAGCCGGGTCAGGGCCTGCCCTCGGACCGGGGCGTCCTGTCCACGGATCTCAATTCCGACGGGCGCTTCCGCGATCTTCTTTATGTGGATGGCGGCGTGTCCTCGACCGGGACGGCCGGGCAGCTGCGGATGCAGGGCAACCAGGTCTTCCGCCACGCGGTCGAGAAACTGACCGAGACGGCCGAGACCGCGCTCGACAAGGCCGGGGTCGCCCCCGGCGATGTCGATTGGATCGTGCCGCATCAGGCCAATATCCGCATCATCCAGGGCACCGCCAAGAAGATGGGCGTGTCGATGGATCATGTGATCGTCACCGTGCAGGACCATGGCAACACCTCGGCCGCCTCGATTCCGCTGGCACTGTCGGTGGGGGCGTCGCAGGGCAAGCTGAAGCAGGGCGACCTGATCGTGACCGAGGCCATCGGCGGCGGTCTGGCCTGGGGCGCCGTGGTGCTGCGCTGGTAGGCAAGGCCCCGCGCTTGAGACCCCGTGCAAACAACGCACCGCAAACCCCGGTGTTGACAGTCAAAATTCCTTGCAGCATCCTTGCGGTGCAGCCAGTCAATCACCGGGGAGATTGAGATGAGCGAAAAAACTCTGACACGGATGGATCTGAGCGAAGCGGTGTTCCGGGAAGTGGGACTCTCTCGCAACGAATCCGCCGCTCTTGTCGAGGCGGTGATCCAGTACATGTCGGATGCACTGGTCGAGGGCGAGCAGGTCAAGATCTCGTCCTTCGGCACCTTCAGTGTCCGCTCCAAGGCCGAACGGCTGGGGCGCAATCCCAAGACCGGTGAAGAAGTGCCGATCAGCCCGCGTCGTGTTCTGTCCTTCCGGCCGTCGCATCTGATGAAGGATCGCGTCTCCAGCGGGAACCTGCGCAACAAGGCCTAAGGCATGAAAAAGGCGCCAGAGGCCTTTCGCACGATCAGCGAAGTGGCCGATATCCTGGATACCCCGGCGCATGTGCTGCGGTTTTGGGAAAGCAAATTCTATCAGATCAGGCCCGTGAAACGGGCGGGCGGGCGTCGGTATTACCGGCCCGACGACGTCGCGCTGATCAACGGTATCAAGGCCCTGCTGCAAAGCCAGGGCATGACCATCCGTGGCGTGCAGCGGGTCTTGCAGGAACAGGGCGTAAAACATGTCGCGGGCCTGGGTGGTCCGCTGCGTGAGCTTGAGCCCGTAACCGCTGGCGAGGACGAGGATTTCGACCTGCCGGAGGGCTTCGAGGATCCCGCCATCGACGAGGCCGAGATCGTCGGCGATCCGCCGCTGTCCGACCGAATCCCCGCGCCCGCCACACGGCCGGTGGCCGCGACGCTCACGCCCGTTGAGGATGAGCCCGTGGCGCTGACGCCCGAGCCCGTCCTTGAAGACGCGCGCGCCCGGACGGTCGAGGCCGATTTGCCCGAGGAACCCCCTCTGGGGACGCTTGCCGAGGACGAGATCGAACCCGCCGAGGCGCTGGACCTCGCGCCCGAGGCTGCCGACGACATCACGCCCGATGTGGTGCGGGACCCGGTCGACGAGCCCGTGGCCCGCGCCCTGCCCCCGACCGAGCCGGTTATCGCCACCCCTGCCCCCGTGGCGCCGCAGGCCGCGGCCGAGCGGGTCGAGGCGATGGAGCCGTCGGACCGGGCGATGCTGGCCCGGCGGCTGCGGGGCATGTCGCGGGGCAGCTTGGGCCCCCGGCGCGACCGGGCCGAAATGCTGGCACGCCGCATCGACGCGCTTCTGGAACGGATGTCCGAGGCTTCGGGCGCCGGGCGCTGGTGATTCCGGCCACTCCGGCATGGGCCTTGGCGGGTCGAGAAAATTTCCCGTCCGACCCGGCATTTTGGCGCTTGCCCCCGCCGCGAAAACGGGTAGAAAGCGCCTCGTCGGGCTGTGGCGCAGTCTGGTTAGCGCGTCCGTCTGGGGGGCGGAAGGTCGTGAGTTCGAATCTCGCCAGCCCGACCATCACAATCCGCCCGTGGCCTTCTGGCTGCGGGCGGTTTGCTTTTCGGGAGGCTTGAGATGACCCTTAACCCAGTGGCGAACCCGGGTGTCCTGCCCTCGCAGGCGCTGCGGCTGTCGATCGACCGCGGCGTCCTGGGCGCAAGCCCCGCCATCCTGCCCGATCAGGTGCAGCCCGCGAGCCTGGACCTGCGGCTGGGGGGCACGGCCCACCGGCTGCGCGCCTCGTTCCTGCCCGGCAAGGGGCGGACGGTGGCCGAACGGCTCCCCGAATTCGAGATGCACCGATTCCCCCTGGGCGCCGGCATGGTGCTGGAAAAGGGCTGCGTCTATGTCGTCGAACTGGCCGAGACGCTGGCGCTGCCCGACGGCATGAGCGCGGTGACCAATGCCAAAAGCTCGACCGGCCGCCTCGATCTGCTGGTCCGGGTCATCACCGACCATGGCGTCGAATTCGACCGGATCCCCGCGGGTTACAAGGGCAAGCTCTATGCCGAGATCTGCCCGCGCTCCTTCTCGGTGCTGGTGCGGCCGGGGATGCGGCTCAATCAGATCCGGCTGCGGCAGGGTCAGGCGGTGCTGTCGGATAGCGAGCTGAAGGCGCTCAATGCCGAGGTGCCGCTCGTCTCGGGCGAGGCGGTGATTTCCGAGGGTCTGGGCTTTTCCGTCGATCTGCGGCCCGAGGGGACCACGCTGGTCGGCTACCGCGCCAAGCCCCATGCCGGGGTCATCGACCTCGACCGGATCGGCCATTACGACCGCGCCGATTTCTGGGAGGAGCTGCACAGCTCGAACGGGCAGCTGATCCTCGATCCCGGCGCCTTTTACATCCTGGTCAGCCGCGAGTCGGTCTGCATCCCGCCGGGCTATGCCGCCGAGATGGCGCCGTATCTGGCCATGGTCGGCGAGTTCCGGGTGCATTACGCGGGCTTCTTCGACCCGGGCTTCGGCCATGCCGCGGCGGATGGCGTCGGCGCCCGGGGCGTGCTGGAGGTCCGCTGCCACGAAGCGCCCTTCGCGCTGGAGGACGGGCAGATCGTCGGCCGTCTGGTCTATGAGCGGATGTCCGAGGTGCCCGACCGGCTTTATGGCGCGGGGATCGCCTCGAATTATCAGGGCCAGGGCCTGAAACTCGCCAAGCACTTCAAATGAAACGGGGCCCTTTCGGGCCCCTTTTCCGTCATGCCGTGGCGGCGTTTGTTTTGGGGCCGAGCTCGCCCTTGGCCCACATCGTGTAGACCCGGAAGGTGATCCAGGGGATGAAGCCGGTGGCGAAGGCGAGGATCGCCGCGCCGATCCAGAGCCCCGGTGCCCCCAGCCCCCAGATCGCGGCCGAGGCCACCGCCGCCATCGGGAAGGTCAGCGACGCCCAGAGCGGCGAGAAGCCCGAGTGCAGCAGCCAGTTCGCCTTGACGATCATCACCGTGATCAGCGCCAGCGCGAAGATCGCGAAGACCAGGGCCACGCTCTGATAGCCCAGCAGCGCCGAGACCGTGGCGAAGAGCGAGGCAGGCGCCGCGTGGATCGCCATGAAGGGACGGAGCGGCGCGGGCGGGATGGTGCGGATCAGCTGGCGCAGGCTCGCCAGCCAGATCAGTGCCGCGGCGGGCATGGTCAGCCAGAGGATCCATTTTGACGCCTCGACATAGCCCAGCGGGATCAGCGTCAGCGGCGCCAGGATGTAGCCGACATAGGTGAGGTGGAAGACCGGCGTGACGCCGCGGCCCTCCCTCGGCCCGGTGCCGACCCGCCAGGTGATCAGGCTGCCGACTACGGCCAGCGCGCCCATGCCGCCGACCGCCATCCAGAAGGCCAGATCCGGCGCATAGGGCCGGAGCGCGGCGCCGGCCAGGATGAAGGACAACACCATGGCCACGGTGCCCGCGCGCCCGGGCAGCACCGCCAGCTCCTCCATCACCACGCCGGGGCGGCGCAGCGGTTTGGAGAGCCAGGCAACCAGCGCGAAGGCATAGAGCAGCAGCACGGCGCCCAGGATCGCCTCGCCCACCGGCTGCAGCGGCGCCATGCCCGGCTGCAGCGCCAGATTGCGCCAGCTCAGCCCCAGTCCGAACATCCCCATCACCGGCGAGAAGATCGCCGGTGGCGTGCGCCGCCACAGGCCCGGTGTCTTCTGCACCAGCGGTGGCGGCGGCGGGAAATGCCGCGGCTTGATCGAGGGAACGGGTCGCGGGCTGTCTGACATGGCGGCTCTCCGGCAGGGATCGGCGCCACTGAACCCGCTGCACCCCGGGCGCGCAAGAGGACTTTGCGTCGCGCCGGGGCCCTGCCCGCCCACAAAGCCCGTGGAGCGCAGCCCGCGTTCCCGCTATGAAGGGGCAAAGACCCGAGGGAACAATGTCCGACAGACCCCTGCAATCCTGGCCCTTCACGCCCGCGCCGCAGCTTGTCGCCGATATCGGCGGCACCAATACCCGCGTGGCGCTGGCCGATGCCGGGGTGCTCAGGCAGGGCTCGATCCGCAAATATCCCAACCACGGCCGGGCCTCGCTGGCCGAGATCCTGCAGCAATACCTGGCGGAAACCGCGACCGGCGATTGTGCGGGCGTCTGCGTCGCCGCCGCGGGGCCGGTGCGCGACGGGGTGGCGCGGATGACCAACCTCGACTGGGAGATCACCGCCGGGGATCTGGCCCGCGTCGGCCGGACCGAGCGCGTGGCGATTCTGAACGATCTGCAGGCGCAGGGGCATGCGCTGGCCTCGCTCGACGCGCGGCATCTGCGGGTGCTGCTGCCCGGCCAGCCCGCCCCCGCCGGCGCCACGCAGCTGGTCGTCGGCGCCGGCACCGGCTTCAACGCGGCGCCGGTCCATCATCTGCCGGGCGGCACCCATGTGGCGCCCTCGGAATGCGGCCATATCCACCTGCCCCGCAAGGGCGAGCAGGAGGCGGCGCTGGCCCTCCATCTGGCCGAGCTGCACGGCATCGCCACCATCGAGGAGGTGCTCTGCGGCCGGGGTCTGGTGGCGCTGCACCGCTGGCTCAGCGGGCAGGAGCTGGCGGGCGACGCGCTCACCGCCGCGATCGCCGCGGGCGAGCCTGCGGCGCGCAAGACCGGGCAACTTTACGCCCGGATCATGGGCCGGGCGCTGGCGACGCTGGCGCTGGTGCATCTGCCCTATGGCGGGATCTTCCTGATCGGCAGCGTCGCCCGGGCCATGGCCCCGCATCTGGTGGCGCTCGGCATGGGCGAGGCCTTCCGCGACATGGGCCGGTTCAGCCCGATGATGGCGGAATTTGCCGTCACCATGGTCGAGGACGATTACGCAGCCCTTCTGGGCTGCGCCGCGCATCTGGCCGGTCGGCCGCACTGACCTTGCCAGGGCGGGTCCGAGCCGCCATATCGGAGGCATGCTGCTGCGCCTCCTCCCCTTCATCCTCGCCGCCCTCTACGGGCTGGCCTATTGGCATTTCTCGGCCTGGCGCACCAAGCGCGAGCTGGATCAAAGCTCGACACCGCTCAAGGACGACACGCTGCAGGGGCTGACCGACCAGATGGCGGCGGTGCTGGACCTGCCGGTCATCACCGTCCATGTCCATGAAACCCCGGTCATCAACGGGCTGGCCGCGCCGGACGGACGGATCTTCCTGACCCGCGGCTTCCTCGACCGCTACCACACAGGCGAGGTCAGCGCCGAGGAACTGGCCTCGGTCATCGCCCATGAGCTGGGCCATGTGGCGCTGGGGCATACCCGGCGGCGGATGATCGACTTTTCCGGGCAGAACGCGGTGCGGATGGCGCTGGCGGCGGTGCTGGGGCGGCTGATCCCGGGCCTGGGCGTGATGATCGCCAACATGCTGGTGTCGATGCTGGCTGCGGGCCTCAGCCGCAAGGACGAATACGCCGCCGACGAATACGCCGCGGCGCTGCTGACCAAGGCGGGCATCGGCACCGCGCCGCAGAAATCCCTGCTGTCGCGCCTGTCGTCGCTCACCGGCGCCCGGGGCGGCCCGCCGGTCTGGCTGGCCTCGCATCCCCGGACCGAGGATCGCGTCGCGGCCATTGAAGCCCTGGAACAGCGCTGGCGGGTCGATTGAAAAAAGACGCGAGGCCCGAAGGCCCCGCGCCCTGAAAGGGATCACTAGGTGCTCGAAACGCCGTCACCCTGCCCTAGGCCCGTGACGATCGCGTGACGCTCAGACCTTGTCCATTTCCTTTTCGTGCAGCCAGGCGGCCTGACGCGGCGCGCGCTTGGTGCGGGTCCATTCCTCGAGCATCTCATCCTTGACCGCCGCCGCCTTGGCCGCCATCTCGGCCGCGCCGGGGTCGTCATAGGCCAGCTCGATCCGGTGACCGTTCGGATCGAAGAAATAGATCGAGTGGAACACCGAATGGTCGGTTACGCCCAGAACCTCGACCCCGTTCGCTTCCAGATGCTCCTTGTAGGCCACCAGCGTGTCGCGGTCGGCCACTTTCAGCGCCAGATGCTGCACCCATTTCGGCGTGTTTTCGTCCCGACCCATCTCGGGCTTGGTCGGCAGTTCGAAGAAGGCCAGCACATTGCCCATGCCCGCATCGAGGAAGATGTGCATGTAGGGATCGGGCTCATGGGTCGAGGGCACGTGGTTTTCCGCGAAAGCCAGCGTGTAGTCCATGTTGAGGTTCTTCTTGTACCACTCGACCGTCTCCTTCGCGTCCTTGCAGCGATAGGCGACGTGATGGATCTGCTGGATCTTCAGGGCGGGCATGGCTTCCTCCATTCATTGCAAGTGCAACAATATGGCTTGAGGAACCACGAATCGCCCGCCCCTGTCAAGATCATTGCGACCGCAACGAAATCGGGCCCCACCTCGGGGGCCCGTTTCCAGAGGGCTATCAGCCTCAGCGATCCATGCGGATCATGATCGAACGCATCATGTCGACTGCCCGGTTCTCGCCCGGGACGTCGTCGAACATCGCCCGAGCCCGGCCGCGGGTGGTGACCTCGGGCGGCAGCTCCTCGATCACGCGGTTGCGGCTGCGGTCGCGGAAGAAGCCGTCGAACGGGTTCAGCCACATGAAGAGCCGGGCCAGACCGCTCGGCTCCTCGATGCGGTCGCGGGCCGGATGACGCAGGACCAGCGGCTCGTGGCTGATGGTCGAGGGCGCCACGTAATGCGCACCGATCCCGTCACGGACCACGGTGCCCATCGGCGATTGCTGGATGCGCAGCGTGTTGCTGCCCTGGGTCGAGATGATGGTGGTGGCCCCGGCCGCCCCGGCGCTCAGGGCGGCGGCGGCGGCAAGGGCGGAGGTGATCGAACGAAGGCGGGTCATGGGAAAGTCCTTTCAACAGGGGTTGCAGGAGGGGTCTTGGTCTTGGGCTGGCGGTCTTGGGGGTCGGCTCACCACCCGAACAGGAGGGTGAGGCCGGATTGTCCGCCGGTCTGGGTGACGGCGGC
>NZ_JAUCCQ010000009.1:0-78057 GCF_034676075.1 Pararhodobacter sp.
GCCTGATCTGGGGCAAGCTCGACCAGGTCCGGACCAAGTATCCCGACATGGTCCTCCTGCACGGTGGCAGCCCGAAGGGCGCAGAGCTCATCGCCGCCAAATGGGCCGAGGCCCGGGGCGTGACGCAGGTCGCCTTCAAGCCTGACTGGACCAAGCACGCCAAGGCCGCCCCCTTCAAGCGCAACGACGCGATGCTCGACGTGCTCCCGGTGGGCGTCCTCGTCTTCCCGGGCAATGGCATTCAGGAGAACCTTGCCGACAAGGCCAAGAAGCTGGGCATCCCGGTCATGAAGTTCGAAAAGGGGGCGTAAGCCCCCTGTTTCCCTCGCAGCGAAATCGAGGTGGAAGCATAGGCTTCCACCTGATATTGTGTAAGAAACCTCACTCGATCACTACATGTACCATAGTCCGATCCAGCTTGATGTCTTCCCGACCGACGTGCAGATGCGCCGGATCGATCCGGCGCGGAACATGCGTCGCTACTATCGGCTGAGCGTGCAGCGCGATCTCTTCGGTCGTGCCAGCCTTGTGCGCGAGTGGGGCCGGATCGGTTTCCGGGGGCAGATGATGGTCGAGACGCACCCTGATGAGGGCAAAGCCATCACGGCTTTGATGAAGCTGGCAGCGGTGAAGAAGCGGCGGGGTTATGAGGCCCTACATTCAGGCGATTAGTCTTGATCGCATTGATTGCGACGATTACACTCCTCTCAGGAGGATATCATGGCAAGCATTACCATCCGGAACCTTGACGATGACGTGAAGCGCCGCCTTCGCATCCGCGCAGCCGAGCATGGCCGCTCGATGGAAGAGGAGGCGCGCGAGATCTTGCGCCATGTCGTCGGCGAAGCGAAGCCATCCCACGATCTTGCCGCGGCGATCCGGGCACGGGTCGCGCCGCTGGGTGGCGTTGATCTCGACCTTCCGCAGCGTGAAGCCATGCGTGAACCGCCCGCGTTCGACCAGGCCTGACGCATGATCATCCTCGATACGAATGTCGTCTCGGAGCTGTTGCGCCCGGCCCCTGAGCCCAAGGTCGAACACTGGCTGTCCGCTCAGGACGGACACAACGTCTACCTCACCTCGATATCGGAGGCAGAGTTGCGCTACGGCCTCGCGATCATGGGGAACGGCAAACGCCGCGCCGCGCTGGTTGACGCCGTGGACCGTATCCTGCGCGAGGACCTGGCCGGGCGCATCCTGCCCTTCGACAGCGACGCCGCGCAGTCCTATGCCACAATCGCCGCCGCACGTCGCGCCGCCGGGCGACCGATCGCCCAAGCCGATTGCCAGATCGCATCCATTGCCCACGCCTGCGGCGCCACCGTCGCCACACGCAATACGCCTGACTTCGAGGGCTGCGAGATCGACCTGATCAACCCTTGGACCGCCGCATGAACGCCGTTGAGATTGAACAAGCCGTTTCCGAACTCGCTGAGCAGCCTTTTGATGCGGCCGAGTTTCCCTATGCCTTCCTCATGGCCTTCGGAAACAAGGACACGACGATCAAGCGCCTGCGCACCGGCGCGTCGAACAAGTCCGACATTGGCGGCGTCCTGCAGACCAACAACATCCACCTTGCGACTTGCGCGCCGGGCGACATCGCGGCAACCCTCACTGCGCTGCGCGACAGCCCTGCCACCACCCGCGCCAAGGCGAAATTCATCCTCGCCACCGATGGCATCGACCTCGAGGCCGAGGACATCACCACTGGCGAAACCATCGCCTGCCGCTACGCCGATTTCCCCGACCATTTCGGCTTCTTCCTGCCGCTCGCCGGTATCTCCACCGTCAAGCAGATCCGCGAAAGCGCCTTCGACATCCGCGCGACCAGCCGCCTCAACCGGCTCTATGTCGAGCTGATCAAGGACAACCCCGACTGGGGCAGCGCCGACAAACGCCACGACATGAACCACTTCATGGCGCGGCTGATCTTCTGCTTCTTCGCTGAAGACACAGACATCTTCGTCAGCGACAACCTGTTCACCGCCACCATCGACCAGATGGCCAACCGCGACGGGTCGAACACGCACGAAGTCATCGGCGAGATCTTCCGCGCGATAAACACCGCCATCCCCAAACGCGCCGAGGCCAGGCTGCCCCGTTGGGCCGACACCTTTCCCTATGTGAACGGTGGCCTCTTCTCCGGCAGCACCGATGTGCCGCGCTTTTCCAAGATCGCGCAACGTTACCTGTCCCATATCGGCAGCCTCGACTGGACGCAGATCAACCCCGACATCTTCGGGTCCATGATCCAGGCCGTCGCGGATGAGGAGGAACGCTCGGTCCTCGGGATGCACTATACCTCTGTGCCGAACATTCTGAAGGTGCTGAACCCGCTCTTCCTCGATGACCTGCGGGCAGAGCTAGAGGCGGCGGGCGACAACGCGCGCAAGCTGGCCAATCTGCGCGCGCGCATGGCCAAGATCCGCGTCTTCGATCCCGCCTGCGGGTCGGGCAACTTCCTTGTCATCGCCTACAAGGAAATGCGCGCCATCGAGTATGAGATCAACAAGCGCCGGGGCGAGCCGCAGCGCCGCACCGACATTCCCCTGACCAACTATCGCGGGATCGAGCTGCGGGATTTCTCGGCCGAGATCGCGCGGCTGGCGCTGATCATCGCCGAATACCAATGCGACGTAACCTATCGCGGCCAGAAAGAAGCCCTCGCAGAATTCCTGCCGCTGGACGCGCGGAACTGGATCACCTGCGGCAACGCCCTGCGGCTGGACTGGCTGTCGGTCTGCCCGCCCACGGGGACGGGGGTGAAGTTTCAGGCCGATGACCTGTTCATGTCGCCGCTGGATCAGGCGCAGATCGACTTCGCGAACGAAGGCGGCGAGACCTATATCTGCGGGAACCCGCCTTATCTAGGGTCAACGTGGCAAAGCACTGAGCAGAAAGAGGATTTGCAGCGCATTTTCGAGGGGCGCACGAAAAGCTGGAAGTCGCTCGACTATGTCGCGGGCTGGTTCATGAAGGCCGCCGATTACGGGCTGCACACGCCCACCGTCTCGGCATTCGTGTCCACCAATTCGATCTGTCAGGGCCAGCAGGTGCCGATCCTCTGGCCGCTGATCTTCAAGATAGGGCATGAGATCGCCTTTGCCCATACCAGTTTCAAATGGGCGAACCTTGCCAGCCATAATGCGGGTGTGACCGTTGCGATTGTTGGAATTTCTAACGATGCAGGGCCTATCCGAAAGCTGTTCTCATTGGCTGATGATGGTGGGTCGGTCGTGAAAGAAGCGGACAACGTCAACGCCTATCTGGTGGCCGCGCCGAATGTGATCGTGGACAAAGCCAGTAGGCCGATGAATGGCACCGCCAACATGAGCTTTGGCAACAAGCCTGTTGACGGCGGACATTTGCTGCTGAACGCTGACGAAGTGCGCGCCCTCGGTCTGACCCCCGACCAACATGATAAATTCATTCGTCGCATTTATGGTTCAGCGGAATTTATTCGCGGCATCGAACGCTATTGCCTATGGATTGAGAACGATCATCTGCATGAGGCGATGGCAATTGATGCAATTCGCCAACGTGTAGAAGGCGTGCGCACGATGCGCTTGAATAGCCGCGACAAGAGCGCCAACGAGATGGCAAGTCGCGCGCATCAAATGCGTGAAATGCGGATCGGCAAGAATTGGACGCTTACAGTTCCTCGGACTTCTTCAGAAAATCGCCCATACCTGCCGAATGGGATCATTGATGCGCGGTCAACAGTGACCAGTGAAACATTCGCCCTATACGATGCCCCTCTCTGGAACATGGCTCTGATCGCCTCGCGCCTGCATCTGGTTTGGATCGCCACGGTCTGCGGCAAAATGAAAACCGATTTCCGCTATTCCAATACTATGGGCTGGAACACTTTCCCCGTACCCAAACTGACCGAAAAGAACCGCGCCGACCTTACAGCGGCGGCCGAAGGCATCCTTCTGGCCCGCGAGGCGCATTTCCCCGCCACCATCGCCGACCTCTACGACCCCGACAAAATGCCCGAGGGCCTCCGCGCCGCGCATGACCACAACGACGAGGTTCTGGAACGCATCTACATCGGCCGCCGCTTCCGCAACGATACCGAACGACTGGAAAAGCTGTTCGAGATGTATACGCGGATGACGACGAAGGTGAGCGCATGAGGGATCTGTCATGGCTCTAGAATACTACCGCGATCTTTTCCACATGGCTGTTTGTGACATAGCCAAGTCATCCGACAAGTTCAGCGAAAGACTTCGCATTGCTTGGGTTAATTATCTCTACAAAATACATTGGTCAGAGCTTGAGGCGATGCTGATGGAAGAAGACCTTCCCCTCTTCAAGAAGTTGAAGAAACGACTGCGGGATGATCTGAAAAAAGATGTGGAGCGGAAAAAGAAGCTGTTGCTCGAACAGACGGCAAATGCGCCTAGGCCGCTGTCGGAGGAACAGGCTTCAAACTATGCAAATGCTGAAACCGTCATCAGGGCAATGAACGGGAAACGGGCGTCACATACAGTCAGCGTGATAGTCGATTTCTACTCTGCAATTTGTCAAACAGTGGATTTTCAGCGCGAATTCTCAAAGGGGAGGCAAAGCCAGTCATGACCAAAGGTGTTCCCTCCGTCTCTGTCAAATACGCCGCCAATGGCAGCTCGACCAAGTCGAACGAGTTGGGCATGCGCGCGATGCAGGAACGCGCTTATGAGAAGCGGGGCGAGCAATACCTGCTGATCAAGTCGCCCCCCGCCTCGGGTAAATCCCGCGCGCTGATGTTCATCGCGCTCGACAAGCTGCACAATCAGGGCCTGCATCAGGCCATCGTGGTGGTGCCGGAAAAGTCCATCGGGTCCAGCTTCAACGACGAGCCTCTCAGCAAGTACGGCTTCTGGGCTGACTGGACCGTCCAGCCGCAATGGAACCTGTGCAATGCCCCCGGCGGTGATGACGGCAAGGTCGGGGCTGTCGGCAAGTTCCTAGCGAGCGGCGACAAGGTGCTGGTCTGCACGCATGCCACTTTCCGCTTCGCCGTCGACAAGTTCGGGATCGAGGCCTTCGACAATCGCCTGATCGCGGTGGACGAATTCCACCACGTCTCGGCCAACCCCGACAACAAGTTGGGAACGCATCTGGGCGCGCTGGTTGCCCGCGACAAGGTGCATCTGGTCGCCATGACCGGATCATACTTCCGCGGCGATGCCGAGGCCGTTCTGTCGCCCGAAGACGAGGCGCGGTTCGACACGGTCACCTACACCTATTACGAGCAGCTGAACGGCTATAAACACCTCAAGTCGCTCGACATCGGGTATTTCTTCTACTCCGGGTCCTACGCCGACGACATCCTCAAGGTGCTGGACCCGACCGAGAAGACGATCCTGCACATCCCGAACGTGAACTCGCGCGAGAGCACCAAGGACAAGCATCGCGAGGTCGAGCACATCATCGACGCTTTGGGCGACTGGCAGGGCACCGACCCTGCCACCGGGTTTCAACTGGTCAAGACGCCCGAGGGGCGGGTGCTGCGCATCGCCGATCTGGTGGATGATGAGCCCGCCAAGCGCGACAAGGTTTCAGCCGCTCTGAAGGACCCGGCGCAGAAGAACAACCGAGACCATGTCGACATCATCATCGCCCTGGGGATGGCGAAGGAAGGGTTCGACTGGATTTGGTGCGAACACGCCCTGACGGTCGGCTACCGCGCCAGCCTGACCGAGATCGTCCAGATCATCGGCCGCGCCACCCGCGACGCCGAGGGCAAGACGCGCGCGCGTTTCACAAACCTGATCGCCGAGCCTGACGCCGCGGCCGAGGCCGTGACCGAGGCGGTCAACGACACGCTGAAAGCGATCGCTGCGAGCCTGCTCATGGAGCAGGTGCTGGCCCCGCGTTTTAACTTCACGCCGAAAACCGCGAAAAGTGGCCCTGTCGAAGGGTTCGATTACGGGGACGGCGGCTATGATCCCAACAAGGAAAATGTCGGCTTCAACGAGGCCAGCGGGCAGTTCCAGATCGAGATCAAGGGCCTGGTCGAACCCAAGAGCAAGGAAGCCAAGCGCATCTGCCAGGAAGACCTCAACGAGGTGATCACAGCTTTCGTTCAAGACAAGACCACGATCGAACGCGGGCTCTTCGATGAGGAGCTGGTGCCCGAGGAATTGACGCAGGTTCGAATGGGAAAGATCGTCGGAGCAAAGTTCCCGGAGCTCAACGCCGAGGATCAGGAAGCCGTGCGCCAGCATGCGGTGGCCGCGCTGAACCTGACCCAGAAGGCAAAGGAGATCGCTCTTTCGAGCGGCGATGACACGCAGACTACGGGAAACACCGCGCTGATCGACGGGGTGCGCAAATTCGCCATGGATGTGCGTGAGCTCGACATCGACTTGATCGACCGGATCAACCCCTTCGGCGAAGCCTATTCGATATTGGCAAAGACGATGAGCGAGGAAAGCCTTCGGCAGGTTCAGGCCGTGATCTCGGCAAAGAAGGTGCAACTGTCACCGGACGAGGCCCGCGATCTGGCGAAGCGCGCCGTCAAATTCAAGCAGGAGCGGGGCCGTCTGCCTTCCATCACATCGCCTGATCCGTGGGAGAAGAAAATGGCCGAAGGCGTAGCATATCTCGCGCGCATGAAGCAGGAGGCTGCCAATGGCTAAGGGTTTCACCGACGAAGATGATGCCCTTCTTGCTGAGCTTGGCGTCGAGGTCGAGGTCAAGAAGCGGCTCAGCCGCACACCACGCGAAGAACGCATCATCGCAGGCTTTGAAGAGATCCTTCGGTTCGCCGATGAATTCGGTCGCCCGCCACAGCACGGTGAAGACCGCGATATCTTCGAACGTCTCTATGCAGTGCGCCTCGATCGGATCCGCGACTTACAGGAATGCCGCGATCTCGTCGCGCCCTTTGACAAACACGAACTTCTGTCAGAGGGCCCGATGCTCGTAGCGACGGACACGGATGAGCTCGATGATGACGCGCTTCTGGCGGAACTGGGTGTGGCGGTTGATGCATCCCCACTTACCGAATTGAAGCATGTCCGCTCTACCGCTGAGAAAAAGGCCGCCGACGAGGTCGCCAACCGTGAAAAATGCGAAGATTTCTCAAAGTTCAAGCCATTGTTCGAGATGGTCCAAAAGGAACTGGGCACCGGTTTGCGCGAAACGCGCCCTTTCGAGATGAAAGCGGAGATCGAGAAGGGCCGCTTTTTCATCGTCGGCGGTCAGAAAGCCTATGTTGCTGAAAAGGGTGAGACCATCACGAACGAGCAAGGTCGTACGGATGCTCGCCTTCGGGTCATTTTTGACAACGGCACCGAGAGCAACATGCTGATGCGCTCGCTCCAGCGCGCGTTGAACAAGGACGACGCCGGACGCCGGATCACTGACCCATCGGCAGGCCCACTTTTTTCGGACCAGACAATCGATGGCGATGAGGCGAGCGGGATCATCTATGTGCTTCGTAGCAAGTCAGATCATCCGCTCGTCACAGAAAACCGGGAACTGGTACACAAGATCGGCGTCACCAATATGAGCGTCGAAAAGCGGATCGCCGGCGCGCATTTGCAGCCGACGTTTCTGATGGCGAATGTCGAGGTGGTTGCGACATATGAACTCTACAACATCAACCGGTCCAAGCTGGAAAACCTGATCCACCGCATTTTCGAACCCGCACGGCTCGAAATCGAGATCATGGATCGCTTTGGAAGGCCTGTGGTCCCGCGAGAGTGGTTCCTCGTGCCCATATTCGCGATCAACGACGCGGTCGACAAGATCAGGGACGGCACAATAACCAGCTATCGCTATGATCCCCACGCTGCCGAACTCAAACGGATTTTGGGGTAGGATAGGCGATGGATCGGGACCGTCATACGCGTCGAGGGAAATGGTCAGAGGCAGGCGTCCCGAAAAAAGGCTGGACCTGTGTAGCGGTCGAAGACTTGGAAGAGCCCAGCCAACTCTGCGAGATGTGTGAGAGCGCCGAAATCCGGTATGCCCATATCATGGAGCATCCGGACTATCCCGGTTCGCTTCAGGTCGGCTGCGTTTGTGCTGAGCACATGGAAGAGGACTACAAGCGGCCCCGGGAGCGGGAGACGCGTCTCAGAAATTCCGCACGCCGCCGCGCCGCCTGGCCTTCTCGAAAGTGGCGCATATCCCGACAAGGCAACCCTTATATCAACACGGACGGGTTCAATCTGACAGTCTATCGGGAAGGAGCCGGATGGTCAGTGCGTGTCCTGAGAAGGGCATCGGGAGCTGTTCAGGTTGGTAGGAAGGCCTATTCAACCGAAAACGATGCAAAGCTTGCTGCATTCAATGCACTTCTCTGGGCGAAGGATCACTTGTAGCCATGCCCTTCCCGCTGTCGCCCCAGAGCATCGATGCGATCGCCGATATTATCAGCGGCGGGGGAGGGCATGACACGACGCCCCCCATCGGGATCTATCGCAGCGGGCCGAAGATCGAGAAGTTCATGCGCGCCTGCAATGTGGCCTTCACGGTGAGTGGCTCCCGCGTACCGTCGCTGGTGCAGTGCCTTATCAATCTCAACAACGGCTTTGATGCTGAGAAAGCGCTCCCAAAGATTATTGAGGCAGCCGCTGACCCACGCGATTTCATCCACGAGCCCGAGCGTCATGTCGCCGTGCTCGACCATCTCAACCGCGCGCTGCGCTTCGACGGCTTCGAGGTTCAACAGCAGGGCGGGCGGATGCGGCTTGTCGAGGCGGGCAAGAATGTCCCTGTCCTGGTGGAGCTGGCCGGTCTGTCCGAGGTGATCGACTTCGACACGGTGAGCCGCGATCTTGAACGCGCACTCGCTCATAGCCAGGCCGACCCCGAGGATGCAGTCACCGCCGCGTGCAGTACGGTCGAGAGCGTGTGCCGGTCGATCCTCATCGAGCTGGGGCAGCCGCTCCCTGCCAAGAAGGACGTGCAGGGGCTATACAATGCCGTGAAGCAACCGCTTGGTCTGTCCCCAGACCGTTCCGACATCGACCCCCTGATAGCGAATGACGTGCGGCAAATCCTTTCCGGCCTGGCCACGGTCATCGGAGGGGTAGGGGCTCTGCGCACCCACGGCGGCGACGCCCACGGCCGCGAGAAGGGCTTTGCCCGTGTTGACGCGCGGATTGCCCGTTTGTCGATCCATGCCGCGAGCACGGCAGCGCTGTTTCTGATTGAGACATGGCAACGGAAATTTCCTGCCCGCCCGCTTCCAAAAGTCGACGATCCAGCAGGGTAACGGCCAGTTTCATCCTGTCAGTAGCACCGGTTTTGGCCGGTCTTTTCTTCCTCGTTTTTGAAGGCGGCTGAATGTCCCCGCGCTTGTGTCCCAACTGAGCCCCAAGTGATGGCGACCGAATAGGCCGCCTCTTTACGCCCTTCCCGGCACGGAGGAGAGCGCCGTGCCAATGGAAGACTCCAAGTTGCCCTGCCAACATGCTATATTTAGGTTGGAGCGAACGGTACGCTACAAGATGTTCTGAGGTTGCGAGATGTTTGAAGAGACACAACGATTTTTGCGGAGCCTCGATGGCGGCGGCCAAGTCCCGGTCCTCATTGAGGACGACGAGGAAGGCTACTTTGACCGTGAATGCCCATCGGATGAATGCCTTTTCCAGTTCAAGATGCTCAGCGAAGATTGGCATAAGGCCAAGGAAGCAGAGCGGCTTCACTGTCCCGCCTGCGGCCATACCGATCACAGCGACCGTTGGTGGACACAGCAACAGGTCGAGCACATGCACGCGGCTGCCGTGGCGCAGATTCAAGGCGGCCTCAATCGAGCACTGAAAACCGATGCTGCCCGGTTCAACCGAAGCAGGCCGCGCGGCGGCTTCATTTCGATGACGATGAAAGTGGATTCCCGGCCGCAGCATGTCATGCTGCCCCCGGCCGCCACCGACCCAATGGCGCTGAAGATCACCTGCCCGTCCTGCGCCTGCCGCTATGCCGTGATCGGGGCTGCCTATTTCTGTCCCGCTTGCGGCCACAGCGCCGCCGAACAGGTCTTTGAGCAGACCATCGCTGGGATCAAGGCCACCCTGAAGGCGCTCGACCAGGTGCGCGCCGCCATGCCGGATCGCGACACCGCCGAAACCACCGTGCGCGTCGTGATCGAGAACGGCTTGCAGAACGCCGTCACCGCCTTTCAGCGTGTGGTCGAAGCACTGTTTGTGGAGCTTCCCGCGCCTCCTAAGACAAGGCGGAACGCTTTCCAGAACCTTGCCGAGGGCAGCACCCTTTGGCAGCAGACAACGGGGCAGGGCTATGACGCCCATCTCGACGCCCCCTCCCTCGACCAACTCGCGCGGGCGTTCCAGCAGCGCCATCTGCTTGCCCACCGGCAGGGACTTGTCGATGAGGAGTATATCGCCAAGAGCGGTGACACCCGCTACCGGCCCGGCCAGCGGCTTGTACTTCGCGCCGAAGGCGTCACCGAGGCCGTCGAGCTTGTCGAAAGGCTCGTTGCGGGGCTTCGGGATGATGCAAGCATTGCCCGTTCAAGGCAGGGGCCTTCACCATAAATACTGGCAGGGGCGCGGCGCCACGATATTTGAAGGCCACCGGCTTCCAGTCTGCCCTTGCCGCTCCGAGAACCGTGCGCGTGCGCTCGTGGATGATCGATCCGTTGCCTCTGTGATCCCTCGCCGCAAAAGCTACGCCTTCAAAGGAGCCGCATTAGCGTGGCGCGGTAGGTTGGACAGGGAGGCTGAAAGAAAAGAAATTGGGCCTGTCGGAACGGGTTCGGTGCCGACGTATGAGGTATAGAATTCAATTCTATACCTCATGATGCGCAGAATTCGGCGCGGCCTGCTGTGGGCCCGCACTCCGCACCGCCCTTGATCGCCTCGCCCGCAATCAGATCACGTGTGTCAGGCGGCGTCGCTAATTGGTTCGTAGCGAACGTCGGCCAAAGCATCGTCCAGCCACGCGGGCTGTAGATCGCCATTGTTCCATTGGTACAGGAAACCCACCAGATTGTCGGTCTTCTTGCAGAGGATGCGCATGATCGGTTCGCCAGTGAGGCGGGGTTTTGGGGTCATGACGCGCTCCTGCTATTTGGACCTCATAACTGGTTAAAGGGAGGTCAAAAATTTCTTGTCGGCGGTGTTAACGACAGGCTTATGCAACTGCAAGGTGTGGGCGGTAGCTTCGGCAAAAACCCACCGACAAAAGGACAAGTTGTCTTTATAATCAGGTTGTTGACGCATCATTTTCTGTATTCTGCGCTGCGGCGCGAACGGCAATCTCGTCCAGAAGTATGTCGATCTCCGCCCAGACGCGCGGCTCGATCTGGCCGCGGATCAAGGCCCACTTGCTGAGCACATCGAGGGGGTCATGGGCGTGCAGGATGGAAGTCAGCGCATTGGCATCGACAGCCAGTGAAGTGCGCGCGCGCCATTCGGTGATCCGCGTTCTCTGCTCTTCGGAAGGTGGGACGAACTCTGGCCCCAGCTGCCAGGTCTTCACGGCACGGCGCAGAGCGGCCCGGATGACATGGGCGGGGTCGACGCCGCAGTCGATCAGGGCTTCTTCCTGCCGTTCCAGCGCGTTCACCCGGATATCGATCTTGCGGGTGGCCGGAATGCGTCGGACCCTAGGCTGCGACGCCGTGGGCGCTGTTATGATCTCGGCCGCTGTCTCCTGGCTTGCTTGCGGCGAAGGCACGGAAGGCCTGCTTGGCGCCGGCGCTTGATCTTCATCCGCCACGTCTGCCGTCACGCTCATCGGCATCAGGACGGTCTCTTCCCGATCCGCCTCTTCCCTTCCCGGGTCTTTCTCCCCTTCGGGCAGAAGGGACGCAGCATAGGCTGGGTCGGGCCGGGTGATGGTTGGAATCTTCTTTCTCAACGCCCCACCCTCACGCGGCCAGGATGTTGTTGAGGATGTCGGTTGCCTCCTCAAGGGCCTCGACGACATGACGGACATGCGGGCGCATGAGTGGGTTTGGGTCGGCCTGCTTTTGCAGCGCGATGGCGTGGAGCAGGCCTTTCTCGTCCATCTCCTTGTAGACGTTGCGGCGCATCATCACCGTCTCGATCACCGGAAACCGGGCGATCGCCACTTCGATCAAGCCGGCATCCGCGCGCGTGGCTTTCGGGTCAACCATGTTCAGAACGACATGGTGACGCGGCAAGCTCGCCGGGTCATCGACGCGCGCGCGCAACCGTTCGAACCAGTCGGCGGTCTGCGCACCGACATCGAGATCCGAGGTCGAGAGCATGACCGGCGTTACAATGTGATCGGCGAGAACCGCGATCCCGTCCGACCATTCCGCGCCGACGCCTGCCGTGTCGATGAAGACGAAATCCGCCGAGTCCGCATCATAGACCTGTTCGATCTTGCGATCGACGGCCCCCACACTCTCGACCGAGATCGACCGTAGCAGAGGCGACCCCAGACCCGCCGCTTCAGCTCGTTCGTGCCAGGCGCCAAGCACTCCGGTGCTATCGGTGTCGATCAGCAGAACCCGGCGACCGGCAGCCACGGCAGCGCTGATCAGGGCGCGCGAGAGCGTGGTTTTGCCACTCCCCCCTTTCCGGGCCATCGCGGCGATGACCACGAGATTGTCATTGGGCATGGGGGGTGGACCTCCTACAAGAATAGTGAAACGCGACAAAGATGCAATAATGTCGCTAACCTGTTGGTGCATCGGCGTCAAGCGGAAGGCGGGATGCACGATGCGGTGGGCAGGATGCATTCGCCGTTACGCGTTTTGCAGCGACCAGACAGCGGGGCGCAGGGGACAGACGCCGCGATCCATGTTGCGCGATGCAGTTGCCAGAAGACGCACTGCATTCCGCAATCTCCAAAGGACGTAAAGCGCGGAACGCGACGCGGGGTGCACGCAACGCCGTGCATGAAGCGCGATGCGCGATGCGTGCTGCAATCGACACGGCCCACTTGCCCGAAGACGCGCTGCAGAGCGCAAAAGGCACCGTGCATAGGACGTGATGCACGGTGCAGGGAACGCGGGACGCGTTGCATTGAGCGCGTTGCGCGCTGCATTTGACAAAGGACGTCAAATCGGCCCGTGAGGCCGATTTTCTACATTGAGTACAAGCCCTTGGTGCCTTCTCCGCTTGTGCTGGGAGAAGGCGGGCTTGTACGAAGTTGGCAAGAAATAGGAACGTATACTTCACATGAGCAGCAGTCGCAGACTGACCGATCAGGAGCGCCGTCAGATCGTCCGGGAACGGGCGAAAGGCGTCTCGGTCAGTGCGATCAGTGCAGCGCTGAAGGTCTCGCCCAAGACCGTCTACAACGTGCTGAGCCGGGGCCGTTCTGCCGTCTCCGCCAACGACAGCCGCACCCGTGTGCTGACCATGCGGGTCACTGATCGCGACCTTCGCGGCTTCGATGCGGCTCTCGCGCGGCGCGGTATTGCCCATCGGTCAGACGCCATGCGCTGCCTGATGCTGGCCGCCGACGATCTCCTGCGCCCGGATGAGGGTATGACGGATGAGCTGAAAGGGATGAGCGCGGCGCTGAACCGGGTCGGCAACAACGTGAACCAGGTCGCGCGCCGCCTGAACGAGGCAAAGCTCAAGGGCGAGCGGCTGCCCTATACTCCCGCCAGTCATGCCGAGATCCGTGATCTCGCCGTGCTCGTCTTCGACATGGCCGACCAGATCCAGGAGATGTTCCGCGCGCGCCGCCGTGAACTGGACCTCGAAGTCTCCAGGGCCCTCGCCGGTCTGGCGCGGCAGGAAGCGGAGCAGGTGGCCGAACATGGCGCGGAGTGAGGCGCGCGGCGTCAGCCCCGCCCTCTTCGATCGCGACTGGAGCCGGGTCTCTGGCAGCTGGCAGGGGCTCGCCAGGAATGCCCAGATGGTCCGGGCTGCGCGCGGCTACTCCCCGGCCATCTTCAAGCCGATCTCGAAAGGCGGGTGCCATACCGGCGCCCAGCTCAAGGCCCAGCTCACGTACCTCACCACCAAGTCGAGCCACATCCTCGACAGTCGTGGCACACATGATGGCAAGAAGACCCTGTCCGAGGCCGAGATTGACCGGGTCGTGCGCCGCTTCGAGAACCAGTGGGGTGAGCGGCACAGCCCCAAGCTCGGCCATACCTCGCATCTCCTGATGGCATTTCCCGTGGGCACCAGCGGTGAGGAGGTGCGCGCGATCACGGAATCCGTCTGCGAGAAGTTCTTTCAAGGTGAGGGGTCGCAATTCGACTATATTGCTGCAATACACCAAGATCGCGCGCATCCACATGCGCATATCGTTCTGAACCGCCGCAGCAAGGATGGCGAAATGTTCTTTCTCGGGAAGGATCACCACTTCAACTACGACGCCTTCCGGGCGGCGATGGTTGACGCGGCGCAGGTCCACGGGATCCGGCTCGAGGCGACACGGCGTCTTGACCGGGGGGTCACGACCTACCGCGCCGAGATTGATGAGGTCTACAAGGCCCGTGACGAGGGCCGGCCGCCGGTCGAACGTCAGCGCACCGGGGCCGACCTGGCCGCCGCCCTGGAGACGGTGGCGCGCAACGTGCTGACCTATCGGGGTCTGGCTGCCGAGGCGTCCCGGTCGAACTTCGATGACGTGGCCGAGGCCCTCGAGCGGGCCAGCACCATCCTTGCCAGTGGCGGTCAGGTCCAATCTGACGGAGCCATCTATATGTCCCAAGACGAAACAGCGTTCGACACGCTGATCACCGAGTTTTCTCAGAATATCCGCCAGATCGAAGCCGCGATCGACCGGGCGCCTGCGTCCGAGCGGCCGGAAATCGAGCGCAAGCTGACCGATGTCCTGGCCTCCGTCGCGCATCTGAACCCTCTCGGGGACCGTTCGGCCGCACTGCTCGATGCGCCCTCCCGCGACGGCGTCTACGCGCGGGCCAACATGCGCGAAGACCAGATGGCGCGCCTCGACGATGATGCAGTGAAGGCTCGCCTCAGCGAGGCGCTGCAGGGCACCGGGATCGATCCCGAAGCCGTGGCCGCCCGCATGCGTGAGGGCGCAGGCAATGCCGCCCTTGAGCGCCAATGGCTGGCGCAGGATCTGCGCGCCATCGCCTCGGCGGGCGACCTTGATCTGGAGAAGGGCGAGGATCGCGAGGAAGCGCTGGACCGGCTGGAAGCCGTTCACGTCCGCCTGGGCGATACTCTGACCGATGCGCGCATCTTGCGGGCGGTCGAAGATGTCGGTGAGGCGGAAGATGCCGAGCGTCTGACGCCACTGGGCCGCGATCTCGACGACGCGGGACCGGACGCCTTCGCCCCGTCCGAGCGGCAGGACTTCCAGCAGCTGGTCGCCCAGTTCCGACGGACAGATTTCACCTACCCGTTCTCAGACGACCCTTCCGTGCGCAGGGCGGGTGCTGTCGAAGTGGAAGCAGCCCGCGCCGCCTTCAACGCCTATGCACAGCGGTCGCCTGATCATGCCGAATTGGCCTCGATGGCATGGGACAAAATCACCGACAGCCGCAAGCCACAGGAGTTCGCCGTCGAGGAGAAGGATCGCAGGCTCCACGCGGGTGATATGGACTTGGCTCTGCGCGATCCGACGCAACATCTCGGTCCGATCACCGAAGATGACCGCACCCTCGCGCGCTACCGCGCGGAAATGCCCGATGAAGAATTCGGGACGGCGGTGCAGGAGGAAATCAACCGCCTCCGCGCCATGGGTGCATCGCGCGCCTATATCAGCGAGCGGAGTTTCGACATCGAGGATCAAGCGCGGCAAGACTATGCCGAGCGGCGCTTCATGGCTGAGACCGCCCCTGATGTGATGACGTTCCTCCGGCGGGCCGAGGCCGAGGATGGCACAGCTCTCTCCGAAACCGCTGGGCAGCGCCTGATCAAGCAAGTCGACAGAAACCTCACGCCAAACGCGGTCACCGCACTGCGCGCCGGCCATGCAGATGTGCTGGACAAGTTCACCGAACATCCGCTGCGGCAGCTGGAGCTTGCGAAGGCCTATCTGGAAAGCAGCGAGGTGACTGCCCACGGCCCCGCCATGGAGCGGGTGCTGGATGCCCTGGCCGAAGAACAGATCGAGGCGCAGCGCGCGCGTCACGCGGCGACCCATGGCGAGAAGGGGATCACCCATGGATAAGGGCAAAATCGCGGGCGGGATCCTCAGCCTGACGCTGGTCGGCCTCGCCATCGGCTACGTCGTGGCCACAGGCTATCTGATCCTGCGTTATGGGCTGTCGACCGAGCGCATTGATTTCACATTGCTCGCGCGGGAATACCGCGGGCTTGGGACCACCGCCACGAAGGACTTCCTTTGGGTGAACCTGATCCTGGGCGGCTTTGGCATAGCCGCGCTCATGCTGAGCGTCACGCTTCTCGGCGACGCACTGACCCGGTTCGGCACGACACATTGGCAGACCAAGGCCGAGATGAAGCGCAACGGCTTTTTTGCCAAGCCGGGCGGTGGGTTCCTGTTGGGCAAGCTTGGTCGCCCGAAATCGAAGCGTCCCTTCCTCGTGTCAAAAACTTTCCCGCATGCGCTGATCGTGGCGCCGACGGGTCGAGGCAAGGGCGTGGGCTTCGTGATCCCGAACCTGCTGACCTACAAAGGCTCGGCCGTGGTGCTCGACGTAAAGGGCGAGAACTTCCGCGAGACCTCGCGCTTCCGCGCCAGCATGGGCGACAAGGTGTTCCGGTTCGCGCCGACCGACTGGGATCGGCCGACCCACCGCTACAATCCGCTGGCGCGTATCGCAGCTATGACCAACCCTGACCGGCAGCAGATGGAGTTGAAGCTGACCGCCAAGCTCTTCCTGCAGACCGACAACGAAAAGCTGAGCGGGCTACTGGCAGGCGGCATTGATCTGTTTGTGGCGGCGGGCCTTCTGGCCTTCGAGCGCGGCGTTCCGACCATCGGCGAGATCTACCGGATCACCGCCTCGGGCGGCGACAAGCAAAAGGAATACCTCAAGCGCGCACAGGAGGTGAAGAACAAGTCGGCCAAGCTGATCTTCGAGCGCATGGCCTCGACCAACAATGACACCCTGACCTCCTACCTGTCGCTCTTGATGACCTCGGGTCTCGACACCTGGGACAACCGTGCGATCGACGCGGCCACCGCGACCTCGGATTTCTCCTTCCGGGACATCCGGCGTCGCCCCCACGCCATTTATCTCGTGGTCGAGTCCGAGATGATCCGCCCGCTAGCTCCGCTGATCCGGCTCTTTTTCTCCGACCTGATCGCCTCGCTGCAGGCGCAAGAACCGGGGGACGACGAGCCTTGGCCGGTGATGATCATGCTCGACGAATTCGACCGCCTTGGGAAAATGCCGATCGTCGCCGAAAGCATCAAGACGCTGCGCTCCTTCGGCGGGAACCTCGCCATTGTCACCCAGACCATCCCGGCACTGGACGAGATCTATGGCGAAAACACGCGCCGGTCGCTTCAGGGCGGCGCGGGCGTGAAGCTCTACCTCACCCCGTCCGAGCAGAAGACCATCGAGGAGCTAAGCCAGGCGGTCGGCAAGACCACGAAGCGCGTGGTCACACGGTCCCGCGCGGTCGGGCGCAACCCGTTCGAGGGGCGCAGCGTTTCCGAGCGGACAGAGGATACGCCGCTCCTGACGGAAGACCAGGCACGCCGCATGGACCTCGACGAGGTGATCCTCGTGATCGACGCGCAGATGCCGATCCGGGCGCGGCGGATCAAGTATTTCGAGGACCCGATACTCAAGGTGCTGCATGCCGGTCAGGCGGGGAGTTTCCCGTACCCTGACGAGGACGGGCTGCGGCGGGATCGGCAGATGACCGAGACGCGGGAGACGGTAGAGAAGCTGAAGCTGGAACTGCGGGAGGTGCGGGCGGCTGCTGGGGCGCAGGGGCCTGGGACTGCGTCCTCGTCGATGACCGTTGAGCCACCTGCAACAGAGACGCAGGATCCTCAGCCAGCGCCATCAGGTCGGGCGCGCGGCCGCGCAGCACGCGCTGCAGCGGGTGGCGGTGGGTCCGGTCAATTGTCGTTCGATCTTGCTGGGCTGGGGCTCAAGGAGGCAGACAGGACCCAACTTGCGTCGGCTGTGCAGACGACGCGGTCGATCATCGAAGTTCATGGATGAGCGATGATGGCCGCTTCGCGGACAGTGTCGTCCGGGCCCACTGGGACTTGCACACGGATTGTACGTTGATACGTCCTACCTGCCCCGGGTTGCTACGAAGTCGAGGGTCACACCTCCGATGAACAGACCGATCTCGACAGTATTTCGAAGAGTTTTTTCCAAGACGTCAGTCCCCGATCACTGCAGAACATCATTCTCTTTTGGTCAATCCCACGTTGTGCCAGCGGTTAGGCGCCTGCGACAATGGACATTCTCGTGAGTAATGCCTATCTTTGCAGCATGATCGAACGTGTCATCACCATGCTTGCCATACTCGCGATCACCGTGGTGACGACGGTGACCTCCGCGCACGCGACACGCATGAGCATGAATTCCGGTGTGGATCACTCGATGCATGTCGCCGACATGATGCACCCTCAGGTCATTGCGGGCCCCGACTGTGACGCTGGAGAGCACTGTGGACCGGCCGATGCCGAGATGTGCGAGTTCGTCTGCGCAGGTCTGTCGGCCTTCCTGCCATTTCCGAGCGCGGAAACCGGACAGGAGTACACGCCTTCCCGACATGACTTTCCCACCGAGGCGATCCACATCAGCCGCGCGCCGGGACTAAACGAACGCCCTCCGAAGCTCCGTCTCCTCTGAGCGCGCCCGGGCGGACGCCCGCGGCGTCCCATCGGTATTGATGAACGGGACATAAGTCCCGAGGAGACGACAATGAACACGCTTTCAAGACGCGGCTTTCTTGCCGCAAGTGCGGCCGCCATTGGCGCTGCACAGATGCCCCGCATCGCCTTTGCGCAGGCGGTGGCACCGATCAGCCTCTCCGCTGCGACGCGCACGCTCGACATCGACGGTCGCGCTGCCACGGTCTTCGGGCTTGCCGGCCCCCGCGGTCAGGGACTGATCCTCGACCCCGGCCAGAGGTTCCGGGTCGATCTGACCAACGATCTCGATGTCGGCACCATCATCCACTGGCACGGCCAGATCCCGCCGAATGCGCAGGACGGCGTGCCCGACATGCCGATGCCCCTTCTCGCCCCGGGTGAGACCCGATCCTACGACTTCGAGACCCGGCCGGGCACCCACTGGATGCACAGCCATGTGCCGACGCAGGAGATGCAGCTTCTGGCAGCACCGCTGATCGTGCGCTCGCCGGAGGACCTGACCGCCGACCGGCAGGAGGTCGTGATGTTCCTGCATGACTTCTCGTTCAAGTCTCCCGAGGAGGTTCTCGCCGAAATCGGCGCTGGCCATGGCGGCGGACACGGCGCAGGCCATGCTGCCGGTGCAGTGCCCGATCAAGGCGCACCCATGGGAGGTATGGGGGCGATGCAGGGCATGGATCACGGAGCCATGGGCCACGGCGCCATGGGCGGCATGCCGATGGGCAACATGCCCGCATTGGGCGGGATGATGGGTATGGGCGGCCAGATGGGCGGCATGGCCATGGACCTGAACGACTATGACTGGGACGCCTATCTCGCCAATGACCGGACCCTGTCGGACCCGGAGGTGGTCCAGGTCGAGCGCGGTGGCCGTATCCGGCTCCGCGTCATCAACGCCGCTGCGGCGACCGTTTTCTGGATCGAAACCGGCGGTGCCGAGGCGCGGCTGGTCGCGGTGGACGGGCACGCGGTCCAGCCTATCGCGGGCAACCGGTTCGGGCTGGCGATGGGCCAGCGACTGGACATCGAGATCGACCTGCCGAATGAAGGTGGCGCTTGGCCGATCCTCGCCCTGCGCGAAGGCGCGCGGGAGCGCACCGGCCTGATCCTCGCTACGCAGGGAGCCGAGGTCCGGCGCCTCGATGCCATGGCGGAGACCGCAGCACCCGCGTTCGACACCGATCTTGCGCAGGAGGCGCGCCTCCTCGCCCGCGATCCCCTGCCGGATCGGCAGGTGGACCGCAGCCAGATGCTGATGCTGGGCGGCTCGATGCAGCCCTATGTCTGGACGATCAACGGGGCCGTCTGGGGCCAGCACCAGCCGATCACCGCGCGCAGCGGCGAGCGGGTCGTGCTGTCGTTCCACAACATGTCGATGATGGGCCACCCGATGCACCTGCACGGCCATGTGTTCCAGGTCGTCGGCCTGAATGGGCGGCGTTTGGCCGGTGCGCTGCGCGACACGGTTCACGTGCCGCCGATGTCGATGGTCGATGTCGCGCTCGATGCAGGCGAGGCCGCGCGCTGGATGCTGCATTGCCACCACATGCCGCACCTGTCGACCGGCATGATGACCGAGTTCGCCGTCACGGCGTCGGTCTGATCCCGGCGGGGCGTCCGGACAGGGCGCCCCGACCGGCACCGATCCTGGTCTGTCCTGCCCCATGTTGTCGTGAGGGCCGGCCAAAAGACCCACCCTGCGGCTGAAAATCAGGAGGATGAGACGATGAACTGGAACGATATGGGCTCCGGAATGGGTTTCGGAATGGGGATTGGCTGGCTCTTCGGCCTGCTGATCCTTGCGCTGGTGGTTTTGGCCATAGCAGCGCTGGTCAAATATCTTCGGAAATAGACGAAAGGACTTCTCAATGGCTTACACAATCAATCGCATGATCCCCGACATCGGGATCGAAGACGTCGACCCGCGCACCCGTGCTGCGCTGGCGGACTATGGCTTCGGCGTCCTGACCGAGATCGACGTCAAGGCTACGATGAAAAAGAAGCTTGACGTCGAGATGCCCGCCTACCGCATCCTCGGCGCCTGCAACCCGAAGATGGCGTATCAGGCGATCGGGATCGAGCCTCGGGTCGGCGCGATGCTGCCCTGTAACGTCATCCTGCGCGAGGTGGACGGCGGCGTGGAAGTCAGCGCCATCGATCCTGTGGCGTCGATGCAGGCGATTGAGAACGCCGAGCTGACAGCCGTGGCGGGCGAGGTGCGTGACCTCCTGGCGAAGGCCATCGCGGCGGTGTGAGATGAGCCTGCGCGCCACCATTCTCGCCGGCCTTGCGATCCTCGGGATCGTCCTGCTCGCTGTCTGGCAGGTCGCGCCTTCGGTGTTCGCCGAGGCGCGCAGCCTTCTGCAGCCCGAGCGTCTGGAGAAACTGGTTGCGCGCGCCGGCCTCTGGGGGCCGGTCGTGATCGTCACGCTCATGACCGTCGCGGTCGTGGCCAGCCCGATCCCGAGCGCGCCGATCGCACTGGCGGCCGGAGCGGCCTACGGACATCTCTGGGGGACCGTGCAGGTCGTCATCGGCGCCGAGCTCGGGGCGCTGATCGCCTTCGGTCTCGCGCGGGTTCTGGGGCATGATGTCTTGCGGCGGGTGTTCGGTGATCGCGTCGATGCCGGGCTTCTCGGCTCGCAGACCGCGTTGACGGCGACGGTTCTTGCCAGCCGCCTGATGCCCTTCGTGTCCTTCGACATGATCAGCTACGCGGCCGGACTGAGCCGATTGCACGCCTGGCGTTTCGCCTTGGCAACACTGGCGGGGATCATTCCGGCAAGCTTCCTGCTGGCCCATTTCGGCGGCGAGGCGGTGAGCGGAGATCTGGGCCGGGCGACATGGGCAGTACTTGGCCTCGGCCTCTTGACGGGCCTGCCACTGCTTTGGGTAGCCATGCGGCAAAAGCCTGAAAAGGGAAATCCATGACCGGAAGCGAGTACCAGAAGAACAGCATCACCCTTCCTGGTGCGGTAGCCATGGGCACCGGCGTGATGATCGGCGCGGGCATCTTCGCGCTGACCGGCCAGATCGCCGAACTCGCCGGGCCTCTCTTCCCGCTCTCGTTCGTCGTCGGCGCCATCGTGACCGCCTTCAGCGCCTACACCTATATCAAGATGTCGAACGCATACCCGTCTGCGGGCGGCATCGGGATGATCCTGAAGAAAGCCTACGGACCGACGACGGTCGCGGCGGGCGCAGCTCTCCTGATGGCGCTGTCGATGGTGATCAACGAAAGCCTCGTCGCGCGCACCTTCGGCACCTACACGCTGCGGGCGTTCGGCGGCGATCCGGACAGCATCCTCGTGCCTATTCTCGGTGTCGGGCTGATCGTCTTCGCCTATCTCGTGAACGCATCGGGCACCCGGTCGGTCGGGCTGTTCTCCATCATCATGGCCGTGCTCAAGGTGGGCGGCATCGCGCTGTTCGGCGCAGCGGGTCTTTGGGCAAGCGGCATCTCGTTCGAGGCGACGGGTGATGATTTTGCAGCCACAGGGTTCGTGGCGTCGGTTGCGCTGTCGATCCTGGCCTTCAAGGGCTTCACGACCATCACCAACAGCGGCGCAGAGGTCACCGACCCGCACCGCAACGTGGGCCGGGCCATCATCTGGTCCATCGCGCTCTGCGTCGTCGTCTATCTGTTGGTGGCCTTCGCGGTCGGCTCCAGCCTGCCGCTCGACCGCATCGTGGCGGCGAAGGACTACGCGCTGGCCGAGGCCGCCGAGCCCGCGCTCGGGCAAACAGGCTTCTACCTGACGGTGGCGCTGGCGCTGGTGGCCACCGCGTCGGGTCTGATCGCCAGCGTGTTCGCGGTCTCGCGGATGCTGGCGATGCTGACCGACATGAAAATGATCCCGCACAGCCATTTCGGGATGCAAGGCACGATCAAGGACCACACGCTCGTCTACACCGTCGTGATAGCGGGCTTCCTGACGGTCTTCTTCGATCTCAGCCGCATCGCCTCGCTCGGGGCCTTCTTCTATCTGGTGATGGACATGATCATCCACTTTGGCGTGTTCCGGCATCTGCGCGAAGAAATCGGCGCTCGGGGCTGGGTGTTGCTGACGGCAATCGCACTTGATGCCGTGGTGCTGGCCGCCTTCGCCGCGATGAAATGGCAGTCCGACCCCTTGATCGTCGTCCTGGGTGCGATCGGCATGGCGCTGGTGTTCCTGTTCGTCGGAATCTTCCTCGCACGGAATCCCGCCCCGGAAGGCGCTCACGACCACCATTGAAAAGGGCTTGAGCTTCCAACGGCTGGAGGCCGCAAGCTGAAACGAGATACCGAAAGGCTGGCAGACCATGGACCACGATCATCATCATCACACGGCGCCCGACATTCCGGCTGGGACAGAGACGGCGAAGGACCCGGTCTGCGGGATGACGGTCGCGGTCAAGCCGGACGGACGTCACGCCGAGTTCCAGGGCGAAACCTTCCATTTCTGCTCCGAGAAGTGCCAGACGAAGTTCAAGGCGGATCCGTGGTTCTACGCTTCGGGCCGCGCCGCCGGACAGAAGAAGGCGGCGCCGGCCAACGTCCAGTACACCTGCCCGATGCACCCCGAGATCGTCCGGGATGCGCCGGGATCCTGCCCGATCTGCGGCATGGCGCTGGAACCGATGGTCCCCTCGGATGAGCCGAGCGAGGAGCTGACCGACTTCACCCGCCGGATGTGGATTTCCGCCGCGGCGGCGGTGCCACTCATCATCCTGACCATGGGCGAACTGGTGGCGCTGCCAGTGCGCGACTGGATCGGGCACCAGACCGCCAGCTATCTGGAGTTCGTGCTGGCAACGCCGATCATCTTCTGGGCCGCGCTCCCGTTCTTCCGGCGCGGCTGGGAGTCCATCGTGAACCGCAGCCCCAACATGTGGACGCTGATCAGCCTCGGCGTGGCGGCGGCCTACCTTTACTCGCTCGTCGCGACGTTCCTGCCGGGTGTGTTTCCGGAACAGTACCGGATGGGCCACGGCGTCGGTACCTACTTCGAGGCGGCGGTGGTGATCGTCGCGCTGGTCTTCGTGGGCCAGGTGCTCGAGCTGCGGGCGCGCGAACGCACCGGGGATGCGATCCGCGCACTTCTGGATCTGGCGCCAAAGACCGCACGGCGCACCCTGCCGGACGGCACCGAATACGATGCGCCCCTGGAGAACATCATGGAGGGCGACCGGCTGCGCGTGCGCCCCGGCGACGCGGTTCCGGTCGATGGTGTCGTGATCGAGGGCCGATCATCCCTGGACGAAAGCATGCTGACCGGCGAGTCGATGCCGGTCGAAAAAGGCCCGGGCGATGCGGTGACCGGGGCCACGATCAACAAGAACGGTTCCTTGGTGATGGAGGCGAGCAAGGTCGGGTCCGATACCGTGCTGGCGCAGATCGTCGCGATGGTGTCGAACGCACGCCGCTCCCGCGCGCCGATCCAAGGGCTGGCCGATCGAGTCTCGGCGGTGTTCGTGCCGACGGTGGTCGCCATCGCCATCATAGCTTTCATCGTTTGGATGATCTTCGGCCCAGAACCAGCGCTGGTCTTCGCCATCGCATCTGCCGTGTCGGTGTTGATCATCGCCTGCCCCTGCGCGCTCGGGCTCGCCACACCGATCTCGATCACCACGGCGGCGGGGCGCGGCGCGCAGGCGGGCGTGCTGATCAAGGATGCCGAGGCGCTGGAGCGCATGGCAGCGGTCGATACGCTGATCGTGGACAAGACAGGCACGCTGACCATGGGCAAGCCGAAGCTGACGGACGTTGTGGCGTTGGGCGACATCACCGAGACAGACCTGCTGTCGCTGGCCGCAGCGCTAGAGCGCGGCTCGGAACACCCGCTGGCCGAGGCGATCGTCGAGGGAGCCGAGGCGCAGGGTGCGCCGCGTCAGGAGGCCACGGACTTTGACGCCGTCACCGGCAAGGGCGTGCAGGGCCGCGTCGGTGGGCGCGCGGTGGCGCTCGGCAACGCTGCGATGATGCGGGAGATGGGGCTCGACACCGCGCAGGCCGAGTCAAAGGCCGACACCCTGCGCGTCGAGGGCAAGACGGCGATGTTCGTCGCTCTTGACGGAGCGCTCGTCGGCATCGTGGCGGTCGCCGACCCGATCAAGGACAGCACCGCACAGGCCATCAGGGAACTTCATGCCCAGGGGCTGCGCGTCATAATGGCGACGGGCGACAACGAACGCACCGCACAGGCGGTGGCAAGCCAGCTCGGCATCGACGAGGTCCGCGCGGGCATACTGCCCGAGGCCAAGAAGGACCTCATCGACCAGTTGCGAAGCAAAGGCCACAAGATCGCGATGGCGGGCGACGGGGTGAACGATGCGCCCGCCCTGGCCGCCGCCGACGTGGGCATCGCCATGGGCACAGGGGCCGATGTGGCGATGGAAAGCGCGGGCATCACCCTCTTGGGCGGCGACCTCATGGGCATCGTGCGGGCGCGAAAACTCGCGCGCGCCACCCTGCGCAATATCAAGCAAAACCTGTTCTTCGCCTTCGCCTACAACGCGCTTGGCGTCCCTATCGCGGCAGGACTGCTTTACCCTGTCACCGGCCTTCTCCTCTCGCCGATGATCGCGGCGGCGGCCATGAGCCTGTCGTCGGTCTCGGTGATCACCAACGCCCTGCGACTTAGGCGGATCGATCTCTGATCTGCCAGCCCACGCATCCAACCTCGAAAGGAACATCAGATGACCCAAGACATGTTTTCCCGCCGCAAGCTCCTGATTGGCGCAGCTGCGCTGGCGGCTGCGTCGCCCCTGAGGGCTCTGGGGCAAGGCGCCGGACCGGCGATCCACGTGATGAAGGACCCAAACTGCGGCTGCTGCTCGGCCTGGATCGAGATCCTCGAAAACGACGGCTTTGTCGTCACGACCGAGGCGAGCGCCGGAACGCTTCTGATGCGCTACAAGCTGGACAACGGCATCCCGCAGGAGATGGTCTCCTGCCATACGGGCCGTGTGGACGGCTACACGATCGAGGGCCACGTGCCCGCTGCGGACATTCGCCGTCTTCTGGTGGAACGCCCCGACGCGGTCGGCCTTGCAGTTCCCGGCATGCCCTACGGATCGCCCGGCATGGGCCCGGAGTCGCAGCGAGAGGCTTATGTCGTCTACCTGATCCGTCGTGACGGCACGACAGAGACATTCTCAAGCTATCAGGCAGCCTGAGATTCGCATGACATTCAGGGGCATACGTTGAGGCTCGCTCAAAGCTGTGACGCCCAGCGGGGGTGCTGGTCGTCCACGACAAACGGATGCGCGTGGCGCCGGGCGCCCTTCAGATGGGGGTGGTCGAGCGGCAGATTGTCATGGCTGTGCTCGAGGATCTCTGGATCCTCCTGCGGCCAGAGGCGAAGGGCCGACAACGCGCCGACGCCCGCCAGCGCCGCCAGCGTCCCGAGGGCCTCGACCGGCCCGAACTGCGTCATCAGCCAGCCGGACAGCGGATAAGTGACGAGCCAGCACGCATGGCTGAGCGCGAACTGGGCGGCGAAGAGCGCGGGGCGATCCTCCGCATGGGCCGAGCGCCGCAGCAGGCGGCCGGAGGGGGTGAGCACCGCCGAATACCCCAGTCCCACCAGCAGCCATGCACCAAGGAGGACGGGCCAGGTGAGCCCAAGGGCGGCGACCTCTCCGGCCAGACCGAGGAGCGTCAGCACCATGAGCGCAGCGCCGGCGACCATCACCGGTCGGTCCGGCAGGCGGTCGAGCAGCTTCGGCAGCGCAAGTGCGGCCAGCATCGAGCCCGCGCCGAAGGCGAACAGCGTCCAGGCCAGCGCGGATGCGTCCAGCCCCAGCGTGCTGCGCACCAGCACCACCGAGTTGACCAGCACCATCGCGCCCGCAGCGGCTGCGGCGAGGTTCAGCGCCAGCAGGCCGCGCAGGCGCGGTGTCGCAAGGTAGATGCGGATGCCGCGCGTCGTGCGGTCGTAGATGCCACGCGGCTCGGACGGTTTCGGGCTGGGCAGCAGGACCGAGACGACCAGCGCCGCGGAGGCCGCGAACCCCACCACCGTTCCAAGGAAAAGCGAGTTGTAGCTCACCACCACAAGTAGGAGCCCGGCCAGCATCGGGCTGGCGATGTTCTCAAGGTCATAGGCCAGCCGCGACAGCGACAGCGCCCGCGTGTAGCGCGCCTCGTCCGGCAGCACGTCCGGGATGGTCGCCTGGAAGGTCGGCGTGAAGGCGGCGGACGCCGATTGCAGCAGGAAGATCAGGAGATAGACCTGCCAGACCTCGGTGACGAAAGGCAGGCAGAGCGCCGCGCCCGCCCGCACCAGATCAAGTGCTACCAGAAACGCCCGGCGGTTCACCCGGTTCGCAAAAGCCCCGGCGATGGGGGCAATGCCGACATAGGCCACCATCTTGATGGTGAAGACCGTGCCCAACACCAGGCCTGCGTTGTCGCCCGCAAGATCGTAGGCCAGAAGCCCCAGTGCCACGGTGGCAAGCCCCGTACCCAGAAGCGCCACGACCTGTGCAGCGAAGAGATGGCGATAGGTACGGTCGGCAAGGACTTCGAGCACTGCAGTGACCTCAGAGGTAACGGGAGATGGTTTTCAGTTCATCGCGGTCCGCGGGCGAGTGATCAGCATCGAGGCAATGGTCCAGGTGATCGTGGATCAGCGCACGCTTGGCGTTGACCACCGCCTTCTCGACCGCCTGAAGTTGCTGCGCGATCTCGAGGCAGGGTTTGCCCGCCTCGATCATGTCGATCACGGCACGAAGATGCCCATCGGCGCGCTTCAGCCGGGCGACGAGGGCGGGATGGGTTGCGTGCACATGGGGCTTTGTCATAGAAAGACGCTATCCTCCCCAGGGGGATAGAACAAGATGGCTCCATGAATGGGCCGCGACGACGAGCGGGCGGACAGGCAAGATCGATGGCACTTCTGCGGACATACGGACGAAATGCGTTTGCGACGCTTCTGTGCCTGTCGCTGGTGGTCTGGTCCGTCATGCCGGCCGCAACCCATGCGCCGACTGTCTTCGAGACGATCCAGGATCATCTGGAGATGATCGCCGACCACGGCCATTCGCATGGGTTCGAGGAAGATCTCTACTGGGCCATGCACGGTCACAGCCACGAGGCCGCCGACCACGATCACAGCCAGGCATTCCTGTCGCTGGGTCACGGGGGCCAACTGGTCTTTGCGCAAAGGGATGCGTGGCGGCTCCGGACCTCGCCGGACGGCCCCCACCGCACCTTCCGGATCGAACGCCCTCCACGTGCCTGATCGGCATCGCGCATCGCGCGGCATACCGATCCTTTAACAGCACAACGGAGATCTATTCATGACTTCAGGCTATTGGGGCTTGCGCGCGCTGGCATCGCGCCGCGCGGTCGCCCTGACCATTGCAGTGCTCGCGCTCTACGCATCCAGCGTGGCGCAGGTGCTCTCCCACAACGTCACCGAAGGTGACGCGGGCTACATCCAGGAAATCTGGGGGGTGCACATCATCCCCTTCATATATCTCGGCGCCAAGCACATGGTGACGGGATACGACCACATCCTGTTCCTGCTTGGCGTCGTCTTCTTCCTCTACCGGATGAAGGACGTGGCCATCTACGTCAGCATTTTCGCCATTGGCCACTCGGTCACGATGCTGGCGGGCGTCTGGTTCGGCTGGGGCATCAATGCCTACATCATCGACGCCATCATCGGCCTGTCGGTAGTCTACAAGGCGCTCGATAACCTCGGGGTTTACCAGCGCTGGTTCGGGTTCCAGCCCAACACCAAGGCCGCGACGCTGATTTTCGGGCTGTTTCACGGCACCGGGCTCGCAACCAAGATCCTCGAATACGAGATCGCGGAAGACGGGCTCTTGGCCAACCTTCTGGCTTTCAACGTGGGCGTCGAAGTCGGGCAACTTCTCGCGCTGTTCGTGATCCTGATTGTCATGGGCTACTGGCGCAGGAGCCCGAAGTTCATGACCCAGGCAACCTATGCAAACATCATCATGGTTCTTCTTGGCGTCTTGCTGACCTATCAGCAGATCGCCGGATTCATCGCCAGCACATAAAGGAAAGAACAATGCACAACGCACCGAAACCCAACATCGAAGACCTGCCAACACCGGCTCAACTGCGCCGCTCGACGATCATCGCTGGCATCGGGGCGGTGGTCATTGGCCTGATGGTGTATCTGCCCGCTGAATATGGCACGGACCCGACAGGCGTGGGCAGCATTCTGGGCTTGACCGAAATGGGCGAGATCAAAACCCAGCTTGCGGAAGAAGCGGAGGCGGACCGGTTGCTGGACCTCGAGGCTGCCGGAGGCGACCAGTCCTCGAGCCTGCTCGACGATATCTTCGGCCTGTTCGTGGGGGCGGCCCACGCTCAGGATGCGGAGGTGTGGCGCGACGAGACAAGCTTCACGCTGGCGCCCGGCGACACTGCGGAATGGAAACTCGTAATGACCGAGGGACAGACCGCGCAATACCGCGTGCTGGTCGAAGGCGGACGGATCAACTTCGACTTGCACGGCCATGGTGGTGGCCAATCGGTTACCTACGAACGAGGCCGTGGCTCGACGGGGGACGAAGGCGAGATCGTAGCCGCATTCGACGGCGAGCACGGCTGGTTCTGGCGCAACCGCGACAGCGAGGCCGCCACCGTGACCGTTCAGCTCCGTGGCGAATACGCCGAGTTTCGCAACGCAAACTGAACTCTTCCACGATCGGCGGCGCGTCTTCGGCGCGCCGCCGATCGCTTCCGGCTTCACCCACCCAACCGCTTCGCCCTCTCCGCCATCCTGACCACCTGCGCGCTTGCGGTGGCCGCAGCGCTTCGCACGGCGGCGGGAGCTTGCACCGCCCCTCGGCCGATCGCTTCGCCCGTCGTGAGCGCACCGATCCTAGCTCTTCCTTGCACGCCTGACGTGTTCACCAAGCCCCGGAGCACCCCCGCAGACCCGCTGACGATAGCGGGTGCCGCGGCCACCATAAGGTTCCCCGAAATCCCCCGCACGATCAGGGGAGTCGCCGCGACAAAACCCTTCGCCAGGAATACCATCACGAAGAATGGCACCAGTGAGCCGATATTGGTGGCCGAGTTCGGATCGCCGAGCTGCGCCAGCAGCGAATTCGCCATGCCGACCACGGTCGAGAACATGGCGGCGATGACGATGGGGTAGAAGGCGTAGCTGATCGTCGTCGAGACCCATCTGTGGAAGAAATCCTTGGTCGCATCGAAGAGCGACAGCGCGATCATGATCGGCGCAAGGCCCAGCATCAGGGTCAGCATCATCTTGGCGAAGATGAGGACGATGCCGGTCATAAAGCCAAGGAGGCTCAGGAGCACCAGTCCAATTCCTCCCAGGATTGCGCCGGTCATCCAGTTCAAGTTGTTGCCGATCGCGTTCAGGTACTGGCTGAACTCTGTGATCAGGCGGTCGAATTCGCCCGCGAAGTAGGTGGCCCCTGCCCCGCCGCCGCCAACTGAGGAGATAAGAGCCCCGGCCACGTAGTCGAGCCCACCGATCACGGCATTGGCGACTGCGTTGAAGTTGGCCCAGTTGAAGGCGAAAAGGCCTATCAGCGTCAGCTTGATGAGATACCAGAAGAAGGTGGCCCCATCCATGCTGCGGAACTGGAAGGCCATGTTGATGCAGACACCTATCAGCGAAAGCGTGACCATCAGCAAAACGATCGAGCCGGTATTGCTGGCCACAGCCCCGAACTGGGACTCGGCCGCGTCGGCAAGGAAGCCATCGGCAGTTCCGACCATCCAGCTGACGATGCTCATTACCAGTTGCCTTGCGCTTCGCAGATGTCCTGGACGTCGCGCGCGATCTGGTTCTGGTCGTTACGGAAGGCCAATTGGATCTGAGTGTGCTCTGCTTGGGTGTTGGTCGCGAACCGTTCCTCGTACTCGGCCGAGGCGGCATTCCATGACGGGAAGCGGACATCACAGCCGCAGTCACCAGTTTCCTTGATCGCCTCCCACGACCGCAACTCGTAGAGCCGCATCAACGTCAGCGCCTTGTAGGCCTCACGCGGATGGACCTCGTCCATCCATACCGGGCGCGCAGGTCGGTCGTTGCAGATCCGGTATTGCTCGGGGGTCATGGTGACGGCGAGATCGTTTGTGACCTGAGGCGAAGTCTGGGCCGCGAGGGGCGCGGCCAGCAGGGTGACAGCTGCGGCGAGAGTGATCTTGCGCATGGGGGTTTCCTTTCGGTTCATTCGGCCGCGACCGCGGGGCGCACAGCACCCCCGGATTGACCTGTGCTCTGATCTGGATGCTTTGCCTGCCCCGGCAGGAAGAACTCGGTGATGCCGCGGGCGCCGTCATGGCGACCGGCCTGGATGATCACGTCGATGGAGCCCTCGATGTAGTCTACCATGTCGGCATAGGTCATCGGCACATCGGTCTTGAGGGCCGCGATGGCGAGGCGGCGGACGGCGAGTTGCGGGGTCTCGGCGTGCAAGGTGGTCAGCGAGCCGCCATGGCCGGTGTTGATCGCCTCGAGGAAGGTCATGGCCTCGCGGCCCCGGACCTCACCCAGCACGATCCGGTCGGGCCGCATCCGCAGGGTCGAAGCCAGAAGCACATCGGCGCTGCGGGCCTCGGTGTCGCGGTCGGCAATCAGGGTCACGGCATTCGGCTGCTCAGGGCGCAGCTCCGCCGCCTCCTCAATGGTGATGATCCGCTCTTCGGGCGGGATCAGTGAAAGGATCTTGCGCGCTGCGACCGTCTTGCCGGTCGAGGTGCCACCCGAGACGATCATGTTGAGCTTGTTTTCGACGCAGAACCGCAGGGCGGCGTCGATGTCACCCGAAGCCACCACATCGCGCAGCGCGGCGTTGCGTTCGCGACGCAGGCCCTCGAGGCTGCGTTCCTTGCCATAGAGGAACCCGAGCCGGATTGCCTCCAGCGGCAGGGAGGAAAAGAACCGCAGTGAGATGGAGAACCCACCCTCGACAGCCGGAGGCTGGATCACCTGTGCCCGGATCGGACGGTCGCGATAGAGGATCGAGACCGAGACGATGGGTTTCTTGGTGCTGAGCGTGGTCGAGGCGGCCGAGGCTATCTGGTTGCCGAGGTCCTTGATCTCGGTCTGAGTGAGCGGCGTGCCGAGGCCGCGCATGAAATGATCGCCCTGGAACTCGCCCCAGACCTGCCCGTCGGGGTTGATGCAGATCTCGATCGTGTCGTCCCGCTGCACGGGCGCGCCCAGCCGGTCGAGCGAGGCTTCGAGATAGCTCGCCGCCATGTCAGAAAATCTCCAGATCGCGGTCGACCATGACCGTGATCCGCGTGCCCTGATCGACATGGATCACTGGGCGGATCGCCAGATAGTCCTGCATGACGCTTTGGGTGCTGTCGCGCAGGTCCGTGCCGACGTCGCTCGCGATGTCGGCCGCGGCCTCATCCTCGATCTGTCCGGCCGCGGCTGCGGGCAAGGCCCCGATCAGTGAGATCAAGGCGGCCGAGCCAAAACGCTGCGCGAAACGGGTATCGACAAAGCCGGTGGTGCCGGTGCGCCCGAGCTCGTCCCCGCCGAAGGCGCTGATCTCCACGGTCTGGTTGTCGGGCAGGATGATGCGGTCCCAGGCCACCATGACTCGCGACTGCGCGAGCGCCACATCGGAGCGGTAACGCCCCACGAGACGCGCGCCGCGCGGGATCAGGACGCGCGTGCCGTCGAAGGAATGAACGTCCTCGGAGACGATGGCGCGGATTGCACCAGGCAGCGTGCTGTCCAGTGCCGTCTCGGTCACGGCCTGGATCATCGTGCCTTGCACGACGGTGTTGCCGGGGTTCACGATGACTTCGGCCCGCGTCATCGTGGCGGGTCTGGCGCCTGCGCGCACGAAGGCTTCGTCTTCATTCAGGCGTGCGGCCTCGAGGCTGTTCTCTCGGTCGGTCCCTGCCCCCATCCCAGAAAACGCGATCATGGGCGACGCGATGCGCTCGGCCCGGGCCTCCGCTTCGGCGATGCGGCGGCGCTCAAGTTCGGCGAGCCGCAGCTCTTCTTCGTTCGGCCCGAGGTCCGTCGGCTCAGGCGGGGTCAGCCGCGCGACCTCGAGATCCATGCGCAACTGGTCGAGTTCCCGGTCGCGTTCGGTCAATTGCCGCTCAAGGGCGCGTTGCGCCTCGGTCGAGGCGGTCTGCAGCGCCGTTATCTGGGCCGTGAGATCGGCGATGGCCTGCTCCGCGCCACTATCCGATGCCTCGACGGGCCGCGCGCGCAGGTCTTCGAGTTCCGCGCGCAGCGTCGCAAGGCTTTCCATCAGCGCCAGTTCCGACTCGGTGGGGCCGGTCTCGGCCGATGGCGGCGGCGCAGGATCGGCGATGGGCATGGGTGCGAGATCGCCGAAGCCCGATCCCGTGGTCTGGAATTCTTCCGGAGCTGCGGTCGGCAGAGGCGCTTCCGGCGATGGCTGCAGCGCGGCCCAGGCCAGGCCGCCCACGGTCACGATCCCGGCAACGCCAAGGATGGCGGTAAGCGGGGAGGGACGTGCTGCGGCGCGCTTCTTGTCGCCCGTTGCTTCAAGGGCCGCGAGGCGCGCGGCGAGGTCTTCGGTGTACTGGCTCATGACGTGGGCCCACCCATATCCTGAACACAGACTTCGTCTTCGCCGAGGCGCAGGACCCATTGGCGGTTCACACCCGAGACGCGGATGACACCATCCTCGAGTGCCGTGCTGTTCACCGCCCGCTCGCCGCCATTGGCATAGCGGAAGATCGCCGGGACCGGCGCGTTCCGCGCGAAGCGGAAATAGGTGAAGGTCCCGTCGTCCCAGATGGCCGTTGGTGTGAACTCCTCGCTTGCACTGACCGCGTAGTTCGCATTGGGCGCATCGGCCGCGACCGCACGGGTCGGCTGAACGCGGCTCTCAGGATAGCGGAACTGCACCACATAATGCGGGGTCTCGCGCGCCTCGACCACGTGGAAATAGTAGGAGCGGCGGTTCGTGTAGACCGTGATGTTGGTGGCGACACCCGAGGCGGCTGGCTTGATCGCGAAGGCCCGTCCGCCCGGCACGCCGTCGAACTGGAAGCCGACTGTGTCGCCCGCGATGATCGAGCGGATCGTCTCGCCCTCGCCGAACTCGACGGTGGTCACCCGAGTCAGGGTGGTGACGATGCGGTAGACCTGCCCCTCGGTCCAGCTCGCGATCCGGACGCGGTTGTCATGTGGGCCAGCGCGCGGCGTGGTCTCGGCCAGGGCTGCGGGTGCGGAGAGCACGAGGGCACTGGCGACGAGCAGGGCTTGCACGGAGGCAAGGACGGGAACAGAGGTCATTCGGAACGGTCCGATCGGATGGCATATTGGGTGACGGTGAAGCCGAAGGGGTTTTGCCAGACGTCGTCGATCGTGCGGGTCCGTTCGGGTTCGAAGGCAAACATGAGCGTGGCGGTGAAGGATCCGTCCTGCGCCCCTTGCGGGCTGGTCAGGCGCTTTCTGAGACGGACCTGCGCACGGTTGTCCCCGATGAGCGTGATTGAGGCGATCTCGACAGCCATCTCTGCCGCGGGGCCATAGCGGGTCGGCGGATAGCTTTCCTGCCCAGAGGTCCACATGGCGCGCATGCTGGCCTCGGCCGCCCCGGTGGATTGCGCCAGCACACGGCGCACGCGCAGATCGTTGTCGAGCTGGTTGTAGGCCTCACGGTCGAGGATGTAGCGGTAGATCTGCGCCTCGATGATGGCGGGCCGCTCGGCAAGCGAGACCGTTTCCACCGTGGCGTTCGGCAGAGCGAGACCTGTCGCTGGATCATAGGGCACGACGACGGGCGGGGGCGTCTCGACCATCAGGGCGACGGTCGCGGCTGCAAGGCAGCCGAAAACGCCAAAGCCCGCCCCGCCAAGGCCGATCATCCGCCAGAGCTGCTCCCGGCGCAGCGCGCCATGGATCAGTTCCTCCTCGACCAGTTCCCGCGCACTCATGCGTGCCGTCGTGTCCGGTACCTTGCTCATGGTGCGAGGCTCGGCAGGGTGAAGTCCATGTAGCGGCGCTCTTCGGCGACCGTGGCCGCATCCACCACGCCCGCGTTGCCCGCGCCGAGTGTCTGGATGGCTTCAAGCTCCCACATCCGCGTCATGGCGATGGCGAGTTCCGCCGTGACGCGGGTGTTGTGATCCATCGACTCCTTGAGGTCCTCCATGTCGGGGATCATCGAAACGAGTAGTTCGACGCGTTCGAGCGATTGCGCCGCCTCGGCATGGCTGTTCTGGGCCGCCGCGGACATCACGGCGCCGGTCGTGGCGCGCGTCGCGACACCTTCCGCGCCTGGATTGCCACTGGTGGCGATCTCGCGCAGCGAGTCCTCGTCGAAGCCTGCACTGGCCAGCGCCTGTTCCATCTGCGTACGCAAGGGCCCTGCGTTGGGGCCAATCAGGCTCGACCAATCCCCGGCTTGAATGCCCCGGATCAGGCCCGGGATGTCTTCAAAATTCGCCTGCAGGAGGCCATCGAGATCGCCGCCCATGGCAAGCCCGAGGATGCTGCGCGGCCCGGTGAGCGAGGCATACATTTCGTTCAGCTGATCGAGCTGGCCTTGCAGCGTCTCGAGTTGCGCCAGCGCATTGTCCAGAAGATCGGTCTGGATCCCGAAATCCTGCAGCATCTGCTGAAGCTGGCGGATTTCCTGGGCGATGTTCTGGGTATCGACCGTGGGCACGCCCTGTGCGGTGACTGGCCCCGCAAGGGCAGTGGTCAGCGCGAGGGTCGCGGCGGTGGTGGTGAGGGAACGGTACAAACGCCGGATCATCGCAATGTCTCCTGGGTGAAATCCATGAACTGCCGCTCGGCTGCTTGGGCGGCGGCCATCGCGAGTTGTTCCTCGCTCAGCGGCTGAGTGTGGGCGGCCTTGATCCGTGTGCGGATCGCGACCAGCCGGGCCAGTTCGGCGCGCGCGTAGGTGTTAAGCGCGATGGCCTCGTGCAGGTCTTCGGTTTCGCCGATGCGGGTGATGATGTCCTGCACGCGCAAGGCGGCGGCACGGACCGAGACCAGTGAATAATCGCCGTAGACACCCGCCCCATGGGCCGAGAGGCTGAAGCTCGCGTTCGCCAGAAGGACGGGGTCGATGGTGCCGAGCGCATCGATGCCGCCGACGGCGGCGAGATAGCTGTTGTACTGCTGCGGGATCACCACGACGTAGTGCTGGGTCTCTGCGAATGGCGGCACGCCGCCGTAGTCCTGCACGTTGCCCGGGCCTGCGTTGTAGGCCGCAAGCGCGTGGATGATGTTGCCATCGAACATGTTCAGCATCATCGCGAGGTATCGCGCGCCGCCTGTGACCTGAAGGTACGGGTCGTCGTAATAGGCGGGGTTGATGCCAAGATCGCTTGCGGTGGCGGGCATGATCTGCGTCAGGCCAAAGGCCCCGACGGGCGAGCGTGCCCCGATCTGGAAGCGGCTTTCCTGCCAGATCAGCGCTTGCAGTAGGCAGCGCCACTGGACCAGCGACAGCCCCGCGCGGCTCACCCCGGGCAGGCTATGGGTGTCGCGCGCAGCGCGGATGATCAGCTCCTCAATTCCTTCCCGGGCATCGCCGAACATCCGGGCTGAGGCCGGGTTGTTGTCTTCGGGCGCATAGAGGCTGGCCGCAGCACTCTCGACGTCCTCAACAGCCCCCTGCCCCGCCTCGAGCCCGGCCACGGTGCCAGCCACATCGCCGGAGCCGAGGGACATGGCATCCACCAATCCTTCGAGGGAGGCGAGTTGCTGGCGTTCGATCTCGGCCAGCTCCTCCTCGCGGGTCAGCCGGTCCTGCTGCAGCGCCAGATCCTGATCGGTCTGATCGAGGATTGCCTGCCGCTCTGCGAAGAGGCGCAGGTCGAAAGTCGGCACGCCTTGGGCGTTGGCTGGCCCGGCAGCGGGGCCAGCCAGCGCCAGGCTGACCATCGAGAGGGGGAGCCAGCTCCGCATCCGCTCAGCCACCCGCCTCCAGCATCACGAAATCGCAAGCCGTATCGCGCCGCGTGACGGCGGCACCCATGGTCGAGATCGTCGTCGTGGCGGTGGCAGTTCCTGCCTGTACAAGCGCGTCGCGGAAGTTGAAGCAATTGGCTTGCGCGGGGTTATGCTGCGCGCAAGCCGTAAGGGTCAGGCCGAGGCAAAGCAGCACGGCGCTGCGCAAGATGGTACGGGTCATGTCACTCTCCAGAAATCAGGGCGGTCACGGTAATCGGGGCCGACAAGGGCCTCGCCCTTCTCCATGCCGCCAAGGATGGTCACGAGGGGACCGAGGGCGCTGAGATCGGCATCGATCACCACAGCACCCCGGTCATCTCGGACTAGGGCGAGCCGTGACGCCGACCCGACGCCCAGAAGCACGTCGAGTTCTTTCTCACTGAGGCCCAGCATGGCGTAGTCAGCGGCGGAGGCGCGGATGTTGGGCAGGAGCACCTGGGTAGGCACGGCTTCGACGATGGTTTTGCCGGTCCTGGTGCGCTCGAGCTGGCTGGCATACTGGGTCATCATCACGACGACGGCGTTCTGCTTACGCGCGGTCACCAGCCAGTTCGAGAGCCGCTCCGCGAAATACGCGTTGTCCAGCGCCTTCCAAGCCTCGTCGATCACGATGATCGTGGGCTTGCGGTCCTCGATCACGCGCTCGACCCGGCGGAAGAGGTAGGAGAGGACCGCCATGCGTTCCCGCTCGCTCTCAGAGTCGAGGATGCCGGTCAGGTCGAACCCTGCGACGTCAGCGTCGGTGCTGCCCCCGATCTGGAACGTGTCGACTGCGTTCGCCCCAAAGATCCAGCCATAGCGACCATCGGCCGTCCATTCCTGCATCCTCTCGAAGAGGTCGCCCTCATCATCGGTCGAAACGAGGAGTGAGGCGAAGTCGGACCAGTTGCGCAGCCCCGCGTTCCCGGCGCTTGCATTCTGGCGCACGACCTCCTGCAGGCGGTTGGTCTGCACCGGAGTCAGCGGCCGGTCGCGGCGCTCGAGGAGGCTTGCAAGCCAATCGGCAAGCCAGGCTTGACCACGGGCATCGATCTCGGTCTGCAGCGGATTGAGCCCCGTGGGTCGCCCTGCCCGCACGGTCGAATAGCTGCCGCCGAGCGCGCGGACCGCCATTTCCATGCCGGCGCGATAGTCGAAGACGAAGACCCGCGCCCCTGCCCGCCGTGCCATGGTCATGAGGAAAGCCGCCAGCACGGATTTGCCCGAGCCGGGACGCCCCAGGATCAGCGTGTGCCCACCCGTGGGCTCGCGATCCGGTGAGCCCTGTTCGTGGAAGTTGAAGCGGAAGCCGCTCCGCTCGGGTGTCGGGAAGAGCGTGATCGGCACGCCCCAGGGCACTTCCCGACCAGTCTTGCCGAGCGGGGTGCGGTGGAAGGTCGCGAGATCGGCGAAGTTGTGGTTCGTGATCGCGGCCTTGCGGCTGCGCGCCCCGGTATTCCCCGGATGCTGCGCCATGAAATGCGCCCGTGCCCCGAAAGCTTCCGAGATCAGGTTGATGCCGGAGGTGGCCGAGATGTTGCGGATCTCGGCCGCGATGTCGTCGAGCGCCGCTTTGCTGCGCGCATAGACAGCCACTGTCATGTGGTGTTCCCCGAAGATCAGGCGCTTGGATTCCAGATCGTCCTGGGCGAGTTCCAACTCCTGCGCGAGGCTGACGGCCCCGTCATTGGCCGCCTGCATGAGGCGCAGCTGCCGCTTGATGCGGCCTGCCATGATATTGGCGTTGATCGGCACGAAGGAGTGGGTGACCACCATGTCGACGGGCAGGTTCAGCTCGTCGAGCATCAGGCTGTCGGTCTTCGCGGGGTAGTTTTTCACCGCAAAGATCGCGCCGAGCTTGTCGCCCACAGCACCGTCGGACAGCCCGACGGTCGTACCCCGGAAGGTGACGCGGGTATTGGCAACATCTTCGGCGATCACGCCCAGGCGCGAGCGCGGGAAGAGCGGGTGTTCCTCGCCCGTGTTGAGTGAACCGAGGAAGCCCAGAAGCTCGCCGGTGCTGGCAGCAAGCAGGCGGGGCTTCAGCTCATCGAAGGACGACAGGAGAAACCCCACGACCTCGTCGAGCTTGCGCAAGCGGCGTGTTGTGTCCGCTGCATGACGCGCACGCGACGCGCCCAGACCGAAGTGCAGACGGCTGCCCGCCTCCGGGCGCTTCAGCACGGTCAAGGTCAGTGTCTTGTCGCGCAGGCCGGATTGACCCAGATGTGCACGCCAACTTTTGTCGACTGCGGCGGCAAACCCCTCGCCCGGGATGGACGGTAGGGTCACATCGACCGCTTTTGACACCTTGTGCAGGTAGAAGGAAAACTCCGTCCCCACCTGCGCGACGATCCCGGCGAGAAGCCCGCCGATCCGGTCGAGATGCCCATCCTCGCTCGTGGTGCTGTTCACCCCTTCGATCCGGATGCATTGCATCAGCTCGTTGCCCCGCGTCCGGATCGTCCGGTCGGTCACGAGGCTGACATAGGGCAGCATCGACGAGAGCCGCTTCTCGCCCTTGACCCATGCGGGTAGCGCGGTCAGCGGATCGAGTGTGTCGGCCACGTCATCGGCAATTCCATCACGGGGCATAGCTGTCGCCCCCGTGAAGCTTGCGGTTCGTCGTGGGCGGGGTTTCCTGCAAAGTGATCACCATGACATCGAGGAAGTTCGGATCCCAATCCGCGGCCTTCCAGAGCGCCGGCCAGGCCAGCCCCGCGAAGACGGCCACCACCCAGCTCTGGACCCAGAGGAACAGGAGCGTCGAGCCGAAGAGCCAGACCATGGCGTACATGATCGGCAAGCCCATCAGCTTGGGCGGCCTGAGAAGGCCAATGAACACGCGGGACTGGTCGGACATGGGTTTTGCTCAGGTCGTCCAGATGGCGGCGACGATGGTGGGCGCCGCGGCGATGCCCGCGATCGCGACCACGACCCAGAGCGCCTGACGGAAATCGAGGATGCCGAAGAGCCAGGAGAGGAAGACGCCGATCAGCGCGAGCGTGCCGATCACGATGCCCAAGGGGCCAGTGATCGCATCGACGATGCCCTGCAGAAGCGTCTGCACGGGCGACAGGTCGATGCTTTGGGCCAGTGCCGGTCCCGCCAGCACGATGAGGGCGGTTGCGCCGAGCGCGACAACGGCCCGCGCGCGGAGCACGCTTTGAAGATTCTTGGACGTCACGAAAGGTCTCCTCTCAGCCGCTGGAACACGGCTGTCACACGGGCCACATGGCCTTGGGTTTCTCGAAAGGGGGGAATTCCGCCATGGCGGGTAACCGCATGGGGACCGGCATTGTAGGCCGCAAGCGCCAGCGCCGGATCGCCGAATTGCTCCAGCATCATCAGCAGGTAACGCGCCGAGCCGTCGAGGTTCTGGGCGATGTCATGGGGGTCAACACCGAGATCGCGCGCGGTATCGGGCATCAGCTGGCCAAGCCCGATGGCGCCGACCGGGCTCAAGGCGCCGGGATTGTAGGCGCTCTCGACCTCGATGTTGGCGCGGTAGAACAGCGCCCAATCGCTGACCGACAGACCTGCCTGACGCAGGGCGTCATGGCTGCCGTAGCGCAGCGCCGTGGTCTCGATGGCGCGGAGGATTTCGGGGGAGGCGCGGACGGCGCGCGGGGCGATCGCCGCGGCAGCTGTCACATCGCTCAGGGGAGCATCATCCCCACGGGACTGCGGTGCTGCAAAGAGAAAGAGACGATCTGGAAGGGGCCCATTCTGGGTGTCGTCGTCACCGGTGAACGAGCGCAAGTTGCTCGTGGTGTCAGTTGTGTTGATCAGTCGACCATCGGGACTGACTTGGAAGATGAAACCGTCGGCAAGGGCCAAGGGTGCTGAACAAACACCTGTACCCAATGCAACGACGAGCGCAAATGCGCGGTCAGTTGTCCTTGACCAGAACCGGGCCGGTTCGTGGCTCGGGCGTGCGCCCGGGTGCTGCATGGCGCTCGCGGGCGCCTTCGATGAGCGGGATGCTGGCAGTCGTGCAGCCCATGTCGGCAAGGAAGCTGACAAGGCCGACGATGGTCTTGAAATCGCGCAGCTTGAGGACGCTGCGGCTGGTGACGAGCATCTTGTCGTCCCCCCCATCCGGGGCAACCGCCCGGATGACCCAGGTGCCGTACCAGCTGTTGTGGCGCTTCTCGGCGCCTTCCTTGCAGACCACCTCGATGAGATAGCCCTGGGCCAAGAGGCCGCGCAGCCCGTCTTCTGTAACCACATTCGGTGCTTCTTCTATCATGGCCTTCCCTTGGGTCCTTCTTCTGCCTAGGTGCAGTCTCGGGCCCACGGGGTCGCAACACCGCGGGCGATACAAGACAACATGAACGATAGCAAGACAATTAAAACGACTTGACGAAGTTCGCCTTGCTCCGATAACGGTGATAGCCGACAAAATCGTGATCTTAAAGGCGGCAAAGGAGTTTTGCCCTGCACATGTCCTGTGCGTGCAACATCCCCCTCGCGCTGCTGATCACCGTCCTTGTGGTGAGTGGTCCGGCCCATGCCTGCATCCCGCCGGAACGGCCGTTCCTGCCCGCGTCCCGAGAAGACATGCGCGCCTACGCGGACCTGATCCGGGGGGATTTCGAGGCCTACATCGCCGACGTGCAGGAGTATTTCCGCTGCATCGACGAGGAGCGCGCGCGAGCCTTTGTGGATGCCAGGGAAGTGAGCGAGGAATACGGGCGGTTCATCGAGGCTGTCGAGTAGCCCCCCTCCCGCTGGCACTGGGCGGGCCTGATCCGATAGGCCCATCAGGCCCGCCACCCTGCGTCGCCACGGGCTAAACGCACGGCGGCTGGAGGGCGGTTTGCCGGAATGGCGGGAGGAGGGACGGGAAGTCGCGCGCGTCGGTTGACCTCAGGCCACCTCGTCAACCCTCGTTGTCACTTCCTTAACCCAAGCCATCAGCGCCGCGGGATCAGACGGTAGCTGAACTGCCAGCCCTTCCGCGAAACTCTCGAAGGCCGGTCGGTTGAGCGCATTTAGACCGACCAGAACGGGGATCTCCATCGCAACCGCCTCGGCGATCACGTCGCGGAACCCCCGCCCCTCCGCCTCGTGCTTTCCGAACTTGTTGACGATCAGCAGGTCCGCGCCGGATGAGAGGCTGACCTTGACCAGACCCACCGCCGTTTCAAGCGCGGCAGGGTCGAGGCGGCACCCCCGCGCCTGCGGGCCAAGATCCTGGCTGATGCGCAGAACGGGACCATCGGGCAGCACCCGCACATCCATGTCGCAGGGGCCGGCATCGGCGCGCTCGCTGTTGATCTGGACAGTGCCGCAGCATCTGAGGCCCCGGGCTGCGAGGTTCGCTGCCAGCCGTTCAAGCACCAGATCCGTATCGCCGCGTCCGGGCGCCATCGTGTAGGCGAGTTTCATGTCCGGGGCTCCTTCAGGATTGGCAAAAAGGTTGGAATTCAACCAGCGCACCGGCTGGCAGGGATTCGACGTCGGCGGGCAGAAACATCAGCCCGTCCGCTGGAGAGAGCAGCCCGACACGGGCCGAATGTGTGGCATCCTCGAAACCGACGACCTCGCGACCATGTGCATCGAAACCGGCGAGCCTGGCGGGCCGGAGTTCGCAGCGCCCGGGCTTGCGGCGGATTGGGCCTGCGATCACGACATGCCGTCGGGTCGGGGCGGGTCCCGCGCCGCTCAGGGCACGGATCAGCGCCAGTCCGAAGACCTGCCATGTGACGAAGGCCGATACCGGGTTGCCGGGCAATCCAAGCCAGTGCGCCTTGCCGATGCGCCCGACCGACACCGGCTTGCCCGGTTTGATCGCAACGCCGCTGAACAGGGTTTCGCCGCCAAGTGCCGTGACGGCCGGCTTGACATGGTCTTCTTCGCCCACCGAGATACCGCCCGTGGTGATAACAAGATCGGCTTGCGCCGACATGTCGCCCAATTGACGGACAAGGCCGGCAAGGTTGTCGGCACCATGATCCGAGGCAACGATGTCGACATCCGCAGCTGCAAGGCTTGCCGTCAGCATCGGAGTGTTGACGTCCCAGATCTGGGCGGCTTCGCGCGCGCCACCAGCGCGGCGCACCTCGTCGCCGGTGACCAGAAGTGCTACGCGGAGCTTGCGCCGAACGCGCAGAATGCCTGCACCGGCGGCGGCACAGGCGGCGATCTCCCTCGGGCCGAGCCTGTGCCCCTTGTCCAGAACGGTCGCACCCTTGGCCATGTCGCTGCCCGCACGGCGGATGTTCAAGCGCGGTTCGGGTCGGCGCGACAGATGAATGACGTCCCCGTCACGCAGGACGTCCTCCTGCATCACGACAGCGTCCGCGCCATTGGGGATTGGCGCGCCCGTAAAGATCCGGGCCGCCACGGCTCCTGCAACCGGCGTCGTCACCGCCTGCCCGGCAGGCACGCGCGCAACGACTGGCAGCACCCAGGGTCCAGCGCCAGTCAGGGCCGATGTCGCGATTGCATAGCCATCCATTGCCGCATTATCGAAAGCCGGTGCCATGGACCGGCACCGGACCGGCTGGGCAAGAATGCGGCCAAAGGCGTGGTCGAGCGACAGGGCCTCGGTGCGGCCGACCGGTGCTACATTCCCTGCAATCCGGGTCAGTGCCTCGTCGATGCTGATCAGCGCGTGAAGCATGTCCTGACTGTCACAGCCGCAGCCCGGTGACGCGATGGCTTGATGGATGGTCATTGTGCTGCCTCCTCGGCGGAATGGGTAGGCTGGAAATGCCCGGGCCCGATGCTGCAATCGAGATCGCGCAGGCGCCCGTCCTTGAGCCCGTAAATCAGGCCATGCACGCGGACATCGGCTCCGCGGCGCCATGCCTTCTGCAGGATCGGCGTCTCGCAGACGCGCCGCACGCCTTCGACCACGTTGAGTTCGGCCAGCCGGTCGCGTTGTGCCTCGAGGTCGGCTTCGCGCCCCAGATCGACCGCATAAGCACGGGCGAGGCGCCGGATCGGCTCGAGCCAGTGATCGGCCAGACCGTGTGGCAGATCCTCGGTCGCGGCCTTGACCCCGCCGCAGCCATAGTGGCCGCAAACGATGATCTCGCGTACATGCAAGGCATCGACCGCGAATTCCAGCGCCGACAGGAGGTTCATGTCCGAGGAATGAACGATGTTGGCAACGTTGCGATGGACGAAAACCTCGCCCGGATCGAGCCCCGCGACCACGTTGGCCGGCACCCGGCTGTCCGAACAGCCGATCCAGAAGAACTCGGGCGCCTGAAGGGCGGCAAGGCGGGTGAAATAGTCGGGCTCTTCGTCGTGACGTTGTTTCGACCACGCCACGTTGCGCGCCAGAAGGTCATTCAGCATCGGTCGTCTCCGGGAAATCTGGCAGCCCGCGTCTTGAGCGCATGTGTTTCGACAGGATCCGCAGATCGGCCCGGGTCAGCCGGGCGCGGGCAATCGGCAAGAGGATCGCGTTTTCGGCAACGAGGTGGCGCCGCACGTGCCCCGCAAACCTGGACAACACCCCGCGCTCCTTGGAGGACAGATCGGCCCCTCTATCGAGGCAACGAGTGAGCATCGCTCGCACTTCGGGCAGCAGACGCATCGCCTCATCCTGATCGGCCCTGATCCGGTCGATCGCACCCTCAATCGCATCCTCTTCTGTGCAGCGCCGGGCAAGAAGCGGGAACAGGTCCTCAGCCTCGTCGCGCAGGTGGACGTTCAGTTCCTCGTTCACAAAGCGCAGCACCGCTGTCGCTTCTTGGCGATTGAAAGCGTCCGCCGTTGCCAGCGCGTCGATAACTGCGCAAATCTGACGTTCGCGCAGGTGGTCTTCGCTGATGAAGTCCAGAGGATTTGCGAGCAGGCTCGGACTCGTCGGTTTGTCGCCACTTCCGCGCGTCACTGTCTCTGACGGTTTCATCACACGTCCTTTCGCGTGGTTCAGATCGGCGTCAGGCTTGCGCCGGACATCTGCGCCCCTTGACCGAGGCTCTCCACGAAGGCGCGCGAGGCGCGCGCCCAGGCTGCCTTTTCCAACGCCTGCGCGATCTTCGGCCGAACGGTGTCGTAGGGCAGCACCTGCCCCGGCGCCGTGGCATTCAGTCGGATGATATGCCAGCCGTGGCGCGATAACACGGGCGCCGGGGTCACGGCCCCTTCGGTCAGGGAGCGCAGGGCTGCCTCGAACTCCGGCACGGTGTCGCCGGGGCCAAGCTGACCCAGATGGCCGCCAGAAGCCTTCGAACCGCAATCGCTTTCGCGCGCGGCAGCGGCAAATCCCTTGGCATCGCCGTCGAGTCGCGCCAGCAGGGCAATGGCCCGTGCCTCGGCCGCGGCGCACTCGGCTTCGTCGCGCGGATCGCAGGCGCACAGGATGTGCGAGACATCCCAGAGCGGTGCCGAACGATATCGGGCGGGGTCTTTCTCCCATTCCGCGCGCACGGCCTCTTCACCGACGGGTTCGATCACCAGCGCCTCGTCCAGCAGGGCGCGGATCAGGGCTTCGTCGTCTGTCTCGAACCGCCCAAGAGCCAGCTCGAGCGGGTCGGCCGTCAACCCCCGTCGCTTCGCCTCTTGCAACAGCAGTGCACGGATCGCCAATGCTTGCGCGGCCTTGCGCCAGGCGATCCCCGGCTTGTCTTTAGGGGCGCTGTGGTTCTGGGCCTCGGCGGCGATTGCCGCCGAGGGGATGGTTTCGCCGTTCACGACGACATCGGGAAACAGGGCCACGTTCATCTGGCTCACTCCGCTGGCGTCGTGGCGGTAGGACCGCGCTTGGCTTGCACCTTGTCATAGGCGCGGCGGCGTTCCTCGAGCGGGCGATGCCGCCGCGACCGCACGATCTGGTAGCCGGGCCGCGTCAGCAGGTAGCGGAACGGCGCGGCGAAACCGGACCAGATGTGGACGAGCCGCGTGAACGGAAACAGCGCCGTGATGATGAGACCGAGGAAGATGTGCAGCTTGTAGAGCCAGTGCACGTCGACGACGGTGACCCAGGCGTTGATGTTCCAGCTGACCACGCTCTGCGACCAGGTCATGAAGCGGACCATTTCCGACCCGTCCATGTGTTGCAGTGTCTGGGTGATCGTCAGCAGGCCGATGGCAAGCTGAAGCCAGATCAGGACCATGATCAGGATGTCGGGGAAAGTCGATGTCACGCGGATGCGCGGATCGACCAGGCGGCGATGGATCAACATGGTCGATCCGATCAGGGCGGCGATGCCAGCCGGGCCACCGATCAGCACCGCCATCCATTGCTTCAGCGCATAGGGAATGCCGATGGCATCCAGCACCCAGATCGGCGTGAAGAGGCCGATAAGGTGCCCGAAGAACACGGTCAGGATGCCAACGTGGAACAGGATCGAACCCCAGATCAGCTGCTTGCGACGCAGGAGCTGGCTCGAGGAACTCTTCCAGGTGAAGGGGTCCCGCTCGTAGCGCACGATCGATCCCACCAGGAAGATCGTCAGCGCGACATAGGGCATGACCCCGAAGATGACGAAGTTGATGTCGAAGTCGCCGAACATGTCATGCACTCCTGTTCAATTGTTGCGGGGTCGGTTTGTCCATCGCCGCGAGCATGTCGCGGACCTGCGGACAACCGGCGTTCGGATCTGGGCCGAAGGTGACTTCCGTTTCCTCCCAGACAGCGTCGAGCGCCGCGAGGTCGGTCGGATCATCATCGGGCTGGGCCAGCATGTCGGCCACCGCTTCGGCGTCGGCCTTATCACCTGACAGCTGCAAAAGAGCGGCGAACGCGGCGGCATATCCGCTGTCGCGCCGGACGAGCCGGGCCGCGAGAGCATCGATGATATGCGCCGCGTCCGCCAAGGTTTCCTGCACTTCTGCGAAGGGACGCGTCGACAGGAATTCCAGCAGCACCGGCAGGTGATCCGGCAGTTCCGTTGTGGCGGGCTCGAACCCGCCTGCCCGGTAGGTCTCGATCAGACTGACCATTGCACCGCCGCGGTCCCGGCTTTCGCCATGAACGTGCTCGAAGAGATTGAGCGACAGCGTCCGCGAGCGGTCGAAGAGCATCACATAACTCTCCTGCAGATCGTAGAGGTCGGCGTCTGCGAAGCCATCGGTCAACGAGCGCAGCGCAGCGCGTGTATCGGTGGCGATGCGAGGATCGGAACCAAGAATTGTCCCGATCTCGGGCATCGCCTCCTGAAGTTCCCGCGAGGGATAGCTCAGGATCAGCGACAGGGCTTTCAGGGAACGGTCCAGCATCAGAAGGTCTCCTGCGGAAGGGCGAATTTCTTTTTCTTGCCGCCGAAGAGCGTCGTCTTGCCCGCCTCGCCGGTGGAACAGCCGTTGCCGTCGGTGAAGCCGCAGCCGCCGCGGATGTCGGCGCCATGCTCGTTCTGTTCGCGGTGCGCCGTGGGGATCGCGAAACGATCCTCGTAATCGGCGATGGCCATGATCTTGTACATGTCCTCGATCACCCGACCGGACATGCCGACCCGGGCGGCAATCGCCTCGTCGCGCACGCCGTCAACGCTGAGGGCCCGCATGTAGAGCCGCATCGCCGACATGCGTTCGAGGGCGTGAACGATGGGCTCCTCGTCGCCCGCCGTCAGCATGTTGGCGAGGTATTTGACGGGGATGCGCAGGGAGCGGACGTCGGGCATCTGGTCGCTCATCGCGATCTGGCCCGCCTGAGCGGCGTTCTGGATCGGGCTGAGCGGCGGGATGTACCACACCATCGGCAGCGTCCGGTATTCCGGGTGCAGCGGGAAGGCGACCTTCCAATCCATCGCCATCTTCCAGACCGGGCTGACCTTCGCCGCCTCGATCCAGTCTTCGGGCACGCCGTCACGGCGCGCCGCGGCGATCACCTCGGGGTCGTTCGGGTCGAGGAAGACGTCGAGCTGCGCGCCGTAGAGATCGGTCTCGCGCTCGGCGCTGGCCGCAGCTTCGATCTTGTCTGCGTCATAAAGGATCACGCCCAGATAGCGAATGCGCCCGACGCAGGTTTCCGAGCAGACCGTCGGCTGGCCGCTTTCGATCCGCGGATAGCAGAAGGTGCATTTCTCGGATTTGCCGGTGTCCCAGTTGTAATAGACCTTCTTGTAGGGGCAGCCCGAGACGCACATCCGCCAGCCGCGGCACTTCTCCTGGTCGATCAGAACGATGCCGTCCTCCTCGCGCTTGTAGATCGCGCCCGAGGGACAGGAGGCGGAACAGGTGGGGTTAAGGCAGTGCTCGCACAGGCGCGGCAGATACATCATGAAGGTGTTTTCATACTCTCCATAAATGTCCTTCTGCACCTGATCGAAGTTGTAGTCCTGAGACCGCTTCGAGAATTCGCCGCCGAGGATTTCCTCCCAGTTCGGACCCTTCTCGATCTTCTCCATCCGCTCGCCGGTGATCTTCGAGCGGGGGCGCGCGGTCGGGAACGCGGTCATGTCGGGCGCCGATTTCAGGTGGTCGTAGTCGAAATCGAACGGCTCGTAGTAGTCGTCGATCTCGGGCATGGCCGGGTTGGCGAAGATGTTCGCCAGGATCCGCCATTTCGACCCCTGCTTGGGATGCAGCTTGCCCGAGGCCGAGCGCACCCAGCCGCCGTTCCAGCGCTTCTGGTTCTCCCAGTCCGTCGGATAGCCGGTGCCGGGCTTGGTCTCGACGTTGTTGAACCACGCGTATTCGACACCTTCGCGCGTCGTCCACACGTTCTTGCAGGTGACCGAGCAGGTGTGACACCCGATGCATTTGTCGAGGTTCAGGACCTTGCCGATTTGCGCACGAACTCTCATTCCGCTGCCTCCACGTTCTGGGTTGCGGACCGGCTTGCGGGTTTGTCGAGCCAGTCGATCTTCTTCATTTTCCGCACGATCACGAACTCGTCGCGGTTGCTGCCCACGGTGCCGTAGTAGTTGAAGCCGTAGGACAGCTGCGCATAGCCGCCGATCATGTGCGTGGGTTTCAGTGTGGCGCGGGTCACCGAGTTGTGGATGCCGCCGCGATTGCCCGTCTTTTCCGAGCCGGGCGTGTTCACGATCTTTTCCTGCGCGTGATACATGAACAGCGTCCCCTGCTTGATGCGCTGGGACACCACCACCCGCGCGGTCAGCGCGCCGTTGGTGTTGTAGGCCTCGACCCAGTCGTTATCGACCAGCCCGGCTTTCTTCGCGTCCACCTCGGACATCCAGACCACCGGGCCGCCCCTGTTCAGCGTCAGCATCAGCAGGTTGTCGGTGTAGGTGCTGTGGATGCCCCATTTCTGGTGGGGCGTGATGAAGTTCAGCACCACGTGCGGGCTGCCCTCAGCCGCGTCGTTGTTGACGGCTGCAGTGATCGTCTTGAGGTCCACCGGCGGACGATAGCTGACGAACCCTTCGCCGAAGGCGCGCATCCATTCGTGATCCTGGTAGAGCTGCTGGCGGCCCGTCAGGGTGCGCCACGGGATCAGTTCGTGGACGTTGGTGTAGCCCGCGTTGTAGCAGACATCTTCGCTTTCGATCCCCGACCAGGTGGGCGACGAGATGATCTTGCGCGGTTGCGCGGCGATGTCGCGGAAGCGGATCTTGGTGTGATGTGCGCCCTCCGCGAGGTGGGTATGGTGCTGCCCCGTGGGCTTCTCAAGTTCTTCCCAGGCCTTCACGGCCACTTCGCCGTTGGTTTCCGGGGCGAGCATCAGGATCATCTCGGCCGCGTCGATGGCGGTTTCGAGTTTCGGCTGGCCTTTGGACACGCCCTCATCTTGAACGATGCCGTTCAGATCGCGCAGATGCTTGACCTCGGTCTTGGTGTCCCAGTTGATCCCCTTGCCACCGTTGCCGAGCTTCTCCAGCAGCGGCCCGACCGAGGTGAACTTCTTGTAGAGGTTCGGATAGTCCCGCTCGACCGCGATGTAGTTCGGCGCGGTCTTGCCGGGGATCAGGTCGCATTCGCCCTTCTTCCAGTCCTTCACATGGGCCTGCGCCAATTCGCCGGGCGTGTCGTGCAGCAGCGGCAGTTGCACGATGTCGGTTTCCACCCCCAGCACCTCGGGCGCGACCTCGCTGAACTTTCGGGCGATCGACTTGAAGATCTCCCAGTCCGACTTGCTCTCATAGGCCGGGTCCACCGCCGCCTGCAGCGGGTGGATGAACGGGTGCATGTCCGAGGTATTCAGGTCGTCCTTCTCGTACCAGCTGGCCGTGGGCAGGACGATGTCGGAATAGACCGCCGTCGTCGACATGCGGAAGTCGATGCAGACCAAGAGGTCGAGCTTGCCCTTCGGCGCTTCGTCGTGCCAGCGGGCCTCCTTCGGCATCACGCCGCCTTCCTCGCCGAGGTCTTTGCCCATCACGCCGTGATCGGTGCCCAAGAGGTGCTTGAGGAAGTATTCGTGCCCCTTGCCGGACGAGCCCAAGAGGTTCGACCGCCAGACGAACAGGTTGCGCGGCCAGTTCTCGGGCGCATCTGGGTCCTGACAGGACATTTCCAGATCGCCGGATTTCAGCTGTTCGGCGACGTAGTCCTTGATCTCCTTCCCAGCCTTCTTCGCGGCTTTCGACACTTCTAGCGGGTTGGTTTTCAACTGCGGGGCCGAGGGCAGCCAGCCCATCCGTTCCGCGCGAATGTTGTAGTCGATCAGAGAGATGTCCCAATCGCCTTCGGGTGCCGTGGGCGACAGGATTTCACCGGCGCGCAGCGTCTCGTAGCGCCACTGGTCGGTATGCGCGTACCAGCAGGAGGTCGAGTTCATGTGCCGCGGCGGGCGGTTCCAGTCCAGCGCGAAGGCTAGCGGCTGCCAGCCGGTCTGCGGGCGCAGCTTTTCCTGCCCCACGTAGTGCGACCAGCCGCCGCCCTCCTGCCCGATGCAACCGCACATCACCAGCATGTTGATGATGCCGCGGTAGTTCATGTCCATGTGGTACCAGTGGTTCAGACCGGCCCCGAGGATGACCATGGACTTGCCATGGGTCTTTTCGGCGTTGCCGGCGAATTCGCGGGCGACCGCGATGATTTTCTCCCTCTCAACGCCGGTGATCTTTTCGGCCCAGGCGGGGGTGTAGGGGCTGTCGTCGTTGAAATCCTTGGACACCCAGTCACCGCCAAGACCCCGGTCGAGACCGTAGTTGGCGCAGAAGAGGTCGAAAACGGTGGCAACCAGCGCTTCGGATCCGTCGGCCAGTTTCACGCGGCGCGCCGGAATGTTCCGGGTCAACACTTCGGGGTGATCGCATTTCACGAAATCGCCCGTGGCCGCACCGCCGAAATAAGGGAAGTTAACGCCTACGACCTCATCGTGATCGCCATCCATGATCTGGCTGAGGCGCAGCTTGCTTTCAGCGCCCTTCGCTTTCTCTTCGAGGTTCCACTTGCCCTCTTCGCCCCAGCGGAACCCGATGGACCCGTTCGGAGCCACGATCTGACCCGACGCCTCGTCATAGGCGACGGTCTTCCAGTCGGGGTTGTTGGCCTCGCCCAGCTTGCCGTCGAAGTCGTCAGCGCGCAGCATCCGGCCCGGCACAAGGTGGCCGTCCTTTTCATCCAGCCGAACCAGCATCGGCATGTCGGTATACTTGCGGGCGTAGTCCTCGAAATACTCGGCCTGCCGGTCGAGGTGGAATTCGCGCAGGATCACGTGACCCATCGCCATTGCCAGCGCCGCGTCGGTGCCCGCCTGCGGGTTCAGCCAGATGTCGCCGAACTTGGCGGCTTCCGAATAGTCGGGGCTGACCACGGCCGACTTGGTGCCGCGATAGCGGACCTCGGTGTAGAAATGGGCGTCGGGTGTCCGGGTCTGGGGCACGTTCGAGCCCCAAAGCATCAGGAAACCTGCATTGTACCAGTCGGCCGATTCCGGAACGTCAGTCTGTTCGCCCCAGGTCTGGGGGGAAGCTGGCGGCAGGTCGCAGTACCAGTCGTAGAACGACATGCAGGTACCGCCCAGCAGGCTCAGGTAGCGTGAACCGGCGGCGTAGCTGACCATCGACATGGCCGGGATCGGCGAGAAGCCGAACACGCGGTCGGGCCCGTAGGTCTTGGCCGTGTAGGCGTTGGCGGCGGCGATGATCTCGGTCGCTTCGTCCCAGGTGGCCCGCACGAAGCCGCCTTTGCCCCGCGTTTTGTTGATCGAATTGCGCAGGGCGGGATCGCCCTGGATCGCGGCCCAGGCGGCCACCGGCGTCATCGTCTCGCGCATCTTCCGCCACGCCCGCATCAGCGCACCACGGATCAACGGGTTCTTCACCCGGTTCGCGGAATAGAGATACCAGCTGTAGGAGGCTCCCCGCGCACAGCCGCGCGGCTCGTGGTTGGGCAGGCCCGCACGGGTGCGCGGATAGTCGGTCTGCTGGGTTTCCCAGGTGACGATCCCGGATTTTACGTAGATCTTCCATGAACACGACCCGGTGCAGTTCACCCCGTGCGTCGAGCGGACGATCTTGTCGTGCCGCCAGCGGTTCCGGTAGGTGTCTTCCCAGCTGCGATCCTCGCGGGTGGTCTGACCCCAACCGTCGGAGAATTGCTCCAGTTCCTTGCTCTGGAAGAAGTTCAGTTTGTCGAGCAGATGGCTCATTTGGCTGTCCTTTCGGGTGTCTGGGTCCGGGCGGCGAGCTCCGCCGCCCGGGAAATCAACTGAATCATTCAGCGGGCTGGGCTGCGGTGCCCTGCGGCGTGCGGCCATGTTCGATGTCGTGGAGAAGGCCGCCGGGGCGCGTGTAGACCACCCAGGTGATGACGACGCAGATCACGTAGAAGATCAGGAAACCCCACAGCGCCCCAACGGCAGACCCGGTCATCGCGATTGATGTCCCGTAGGCCTTGGGGATGAAGAAGGCGCCGTAAGCCGCGATGGCCGAGGTGAAGGCCACGATCGCGCCGGACTCCATCGCGATCTGACGCTTGCGCTCTTCAGCACCCAAGTGCGGCATCAGGCGCGGAATTTCGCGACCCATGATCACCGGGATCATCTGGAAGGTCGACGCGTTGCCGACACCGGTCAGGAAGAAGAGCGCCATGAAGCAGGCGAAGAAGCCGACGAAGGAGCCCAATCCAAGGAAGCTGATCACACCGAAGGTGGCGACGATCATCAGGGCGAAAGTCCAGAAGGTCACGCGACCGCCCCCGAACTTGTCCGAGATCCAGCCGGTGGCAGCGCGGCTCAGCGCCCCCACGAGCGGCCCAAGGAACACGTAGTTGAGTGCGTTCACTTCGGGAAAGGCCAGGCGCGTCAGCAGAGGGAAACCCGCCGAGTAGCCGATGAAGCTGCCGAAGGTGCCGGTGTAGAGGATGCACATCAACCAGTTCTGCTTGCGTCCGAAGATCACTGCCTGGTCGGCAAAGCTGGCGCGTGCATCTGCGATGTCGTTCATGCCCAACCAGGCCGCTATGGTCGCTGCGAGGATGAAGGGCACCCAGACGAAGCCTGCGTTCTGCATCCACAGCTGACCGCCGTCGGACATGGTCTGCGGTTGCCCGCCAAGTGCCCCGAAGACACCCGCCGTGATGACGATGGGCACGAGGAACTGCATGACCGACACGCCGAGGTTCCCCAGCCCCGCGTTCAGCGCCAGTGCGTTGCCCTTTTCGGCCTTCGGGAAGAAATAGCCGATATTGGCCATCGACGAGGCGAAGTTGCCGCCGCCAAAGCCGCACAGAAGGGCCAGGACGAGGAAAATCAGGTAAGGCGTGTCGGGGTTCTGCACCGCATATCCGATGCCCATGGCGGGCAGCAGCAGCGAAGCGGTCGACAGCGTCGTCCACAGCCGCCCACCGAAGATCGGCACCATGAAGCTGTAGAAGATGCGGAGCGTTGCGCCCGACAGGCCCGGCAAGGCCGCCAGCCAGAACAGCTGTCCCGGGGTGAAGTCGAACCCGATGGCGGGCAAGCGAGCCACGACCACCGACCACACCATCCAGACCGAGAAGGCCAGCAGAAGCGCCGGGATCGAGATCCACAGGTTCCGGCGTGCAACGGCATGGCCCTTTTCGGCCCAGAATTGTTGGTCCTCCGGCCGCCAGTCCTCCAGCACGCGCGGCATGGCGGTGCGTTCGGGGTGGTGAATGTCCTGCATCTCGGGCAGTTGCGGCAACTGGTCGAGCACTTCACCATGCGCAGCGCGCTCCATCGCGCGGATCGACAGGTGCATCCAGGTCAGAGCGATAGCGACCAGCCCGAAGAGCAGCGCAAAGCATGACGTGTAGATGCCCGTGAGATCGAGGAGAGCGCCGAAGGCGATCGGCAGGACAAAACCGCCAAGGCCCCCGATCATGCCAACAAGACCGCCGACGGCGCCCACATGTTTGGGGTAGTAGACTGGGATGTGCTTGAAGACTGCCGCCTTGCCGAGGCTCATGAAGAAGCCCAGAGCGAAGAGCGTGACGATGAAGGGCCAAAGACCCATTTGTGTCGAGAAGGCGATGGCACCGTCCTTGCCCTGGATGACGTAATCCGTGGGCGGGTAGCTCAGCATGAACAGGAACAGCAGGGAAAAGCCGAAGGTCCAGTACATGACCCTCCGCGCGCCAAACTTGTCCGACAGCACGCCGCCATAGGCGCGGAACAACGAGGCTGAAAGGCTGAAGGACGCCGCCGCCATCCCAGCGAAGCGCACATCGATGCCGTAGACGTCGATCAGGTAGTGCGGCATCCACAGCGCCAGCGCGACGAAGGCACCGAACACGAAGAAATAGTAGAGCGAAAAGCGCCAGACCTGGAGGTTCTTCAATGGCGCGAATTGCTGCGCCAGTGTCGGTGCCTTGGTGCCGGTCTTGCGGCGCTCGACCAGCTCAGGGTCGTCCTTGGCGAGCAGGAAGAACAGCACGCCGATGATGGCGAGCCCCGCCGCCCAGACATAGGCCACGCCATGCCAGCCATAGGCGACCATGACGAAGGGAGCGACGAACTTGGTGACCGCGGCGCCGACGTTGCCCGCACCGAAGATACCCAGCGCGGTCCCTTGGTGGCCGGCGTCATACCAGCGGCTGACATAGGCGACGCCGATGATGAACGATCCGCCCGCGAGGCCGATGCCAAGGGCCGCGATCAGATACATGATGTAGCTGTCTGCGAGCGTTAGCGCCCATGTGGCCAGCGCCGTCAGGATCATCTGGCTCGAGAACACCAGCCGCCCGCCGTATTTTTCGGTCCAGACGCCGAGAAACAGGCGGGTGACCGATCCGGTCAGGATCGGGGTGGCGACCAGCAGGCCGAACTGTGTGTCATTCAGGCCAAGCTCGGCCTTGATGGCGACACCGATGATGGAAAAGATCGTCCAGACCGCGAAACAGGCGGTGAAGGCGATCGTGCTCAAGCTCAGGGCGCGTGTCTGATCGGCGCGTGAGGCTGTGGCTACGGTCTGCATGGCGGGTCTCCGGCAAGAATAGCGGTTCACCCCTGTGAGGGGATCACTGCCAGACCTGACGCGACGGCGACGCTCGTGACTTGATCTAGATCACAAAACCTGGAAAAGGATAACGAAATAAATGGCTTACAGAAATATGTCATCCGGTGCGCGGTCGCAGATCAAGGCTGCGGTCGCGAAGGTCAACCGACCGGTTGACATATATCAATTGATTCGGTGACAATTGTTAAGCGCGCGATGTGGGAGGGAGAACGACGTGCCCGATTCCGAATACCGGGAAATTCGAAAACTCGATCTCTTCGCGCAGATGGCGGATGACAATTTCACATCCTTGATGCGGGGCGCCTATGTGCAGAATTTTCCTGCACAGATCGAATTGATCACTGAAGGAGAACCGAGCGATTTTCTTCATATCGTCGTTTCGGGCTCGGTCGATCTGTTTTCGTCATGGAACGGTCGCGAGACCAGCATGGCGACTGTCCGCCCGATATCGACCTTCATTCTTGGCGCGACCATCAAGGAAGCGCCCTATCTGATGTCGGCCCGCACGTTGGAGAAAAGCCGGATCGCGCTGATCCCCAGCCAGGACGTTCGCGCGATCTTCGACGCCGACGGCAACTTTGCCCGTGCGATCGTCACTGAACTGGCGCAGTGCTATCGCTCGGTCATCAAGGCGCAAAAAGACCTGAAACTCAGAACGTCGCTCGAGCGGCTCGCGAATTACCTGCTCAGGCAACAAAGGCACGCCGGCGGTGGGGCTGCGTTCGAGTTGGACTTCGAGAAGCGGCGCCTGGCCTCTGTGCTGGGCATGACACCTGAAAATCTCAGCCGCGCCTTCAAGGGCCTGCAGCCCTATGGCGTTTCCGTGACCGGCACGCGCATCTCCATCGACAATCAGGCGGACCTTGAGCGCTTTGCGAAACCAAATCCACTGATTGATGACTTTTCAACTTGAGGGACTGACAGATGACCAAATCCATGCCCGGCGCCGCCGGAGATCTCGCCGAGGAACACCCCGATGTCTGGAAGGCCTATGCTGCCTTGGGCAAGGCTACAGCCGAATGCGGCCCGCTGAAGGACCGCGAAAAGCGCCTTGTCAAACTCGCACTCGCGATTGGCGCCGGATCCGAAGGCGCGGTCCATTCCCACACCCGGCGTGCCAGATCGGAGGGCATTGAGGCTGAGGCGATCATGCAGGTAGCGATGCTGGCCATCGGCCCGCTTGGCCTGCCTCGTGCCGTCGCCGCAAAGACCTGGATCGAAGACATCAAGGATTGACGTTCAGGGAAGCGGGCTGACCCCAAAAAGCAATGGATGCGCCCAGAGCAGCGCCCCGTAAAGCGCAACGCCTGCCGCAAGCCGTAGGAGAGTGCCCCCCGACAGGGACGCCAAGAGGAGCGGCGCCTCCGCTCCGCGATCAAGCATCCGTTGCCATTCTGGCCCCATCTCGCGGCGTTTGCGCCGGTCGATCAGTCGGCCTCCCAGCAGCGCGAAGGCGGCGAAGGTACCGAACAGGATCACATGGGCCAGATCTCCGTTGGGCACGACATGGGCCGCCGCCCAAAGCGCCAACGCCAGAAGCAGCGGGTGACGCGACAAGCGGACGATTCCGGGCCGTGCAGGATCGAACAGATCGTTGCGCGCCCCGCCGAACGAGAACGGGTTGGGCCGGCCGATGGACAGCGCGAGGATCAGGCAGACCGGCCCCATGACCGTCAGTGGGACATGGACCTGCCATAGGGCCCAATCCCAAAGGGTAACATGCGGTGCGCGACCCGCCGCCCCGATCAACCAGGAAAGTACCGCCAGCGACAGGACAGAATAGGCCAGTGTGAAGCCGGAAGCGCCTAGTCGAGCCTGAAGCCGAGGCCGCAACGGCGGGCGCACGGGCAAGGAATGCGACAGGAAGAACACGACATAGGCGAGGGCGAACTCGAACCATCCCATCGGTGCGCGCCTCAGATCCGCTTGGCGGCGGGCAGACGTAGCAAAAGCCCGCCGTAAATGACCGCAAAGCTGCCGAAGGCGACGATCCACGACAGCCCGGACACCGTGTGCAACGGGCTGGAAAATTCGGGCCATACGCCCCCAGCGACCCGCGCGAATACGGACAGGATCAGGGCCAGATAGATCATGACGGTCCCTGCTCCCGCCCGCAGGTCCTGCCCGGTATGACCAAGCGTGGCGCGTGTCATCACCGCCAGTGTCATCAGGCCGATTGCCCCCGCCATCCAGAAATGCTGCGCGCCCGCCATTCCGAAGGACCCGGGAGCCAAGATTTCTGCGGCCAATGCCAGGGCCCCCAACGGCACGAAGGCATAGCCTGCGTGCAACACAGTCACCAGCGGCTCGGCAAAGGTGTGGTGTCCGGCCCAACGGGCCAATCGCAGGGCGTGCAACACGGCTGCCAGCGCAAGCGCCAATCCAGTCAGCGTCCCGAGAGGCAGTGCTACCCACAGCATAACCGCCACCAAAAGGGTCCCGAGCGCCCCCTTATCGAAGGGCTGCATCGGCGCTGCGGGCAGTACGGCGCTGCGCCGCTTCACCAGCCAGTTACGGGTGAAGGACGGCACTATTCGGCCGCCGATGACCGCGATCATCATCACGCCCGCGCCCAGGCCTAGTCGCAGGCCGTAACCTTGCGCGGCATACTCGCCTCGCGCGGCCTCCCAGTGAAACAGCGCGTTACCGAGGGCAAAGACCGCGAGCATCCCCAGCACGATCAGATTGCGCCAGTTCCGGCCCGCCACGATTTCGCGCCCGATCACCGTGGCCAGTACGACCGGGAAGGCAAGGTCGACCGCCGCCACCAGCAGCCCCGGCAACCCCGCCGAAAAGATCACAGCCACGCGCCCCACGAGCCACAGAGCCGCCAGTCCGCCCAGCGGCCAGCCGACGATTGGCAGGCGCCCCGTCCAGTTTGGCACCGCAGTCAGGAGAAAGCCCGCGACGACGGCGCCGAGATAACCGTAGAGGAACTCGTGCGCGTGCCATGACACGGGGTCGAAGGCTGTGGGCAACATCAGGTGCCCTGACAGCATCGGCACCCAAAACACCATCGCCAGCACGGCCCAGACCGCCGCACCGAAAAAGAACGGGCGGAACCCGTAGGTCAGGATCGCGGGTCCGGTCCAGGCGCGCATCTGTTCGGCGGTCGAGGTCATTTGTGGCGTCCCTTGCGCGCTCAGGCCGGCGCCGCGGCGGCAATGCGGCGGTAGCCCGCCGTGCCATGATAGAAACCGTTGCTCAGGCCCGCATCCCCGCTCAGCGTCGCAAGGCGGGCATCGGCCTCGCCTGTCGGCCCGCGCCCATCGAGCACATCGCGAAACACCTGCGCCACCGCGACCATGTCCACCGCCTGTGGCATCAGCCGCAGGTGCGTGACGCCATCGGCAATCAGACGGGCCACTTCGGGGAGCAGGTCGACATAGCTTTCCGACAGGGTCTGGATGCCGTTCACCCGCAGGATCGGGCGGTCGTCGCGGGTGCGGAGCGGCATGCCGTCGGGGTCTTCTTCACAGACGAACTGGCAGTTGTCCTTGGTGTGGCCGTGCGCGCGGGCGTGATAGCACCGCGCTGACACAGCCAGAGACGCGCGGCCGTAAACCTGCACCTCGACACCCAGGCCCAACGCAACTGCTGCCTGCGCCGCGGCTGCAATGGCCGGGGCCGGCATCTCGGCCGGTAGGCAGACATGGGTCGCGCCCTGCCCGGCCATCCAGGCTATCGTCGCGTCGTTGTAGGCGTTCATGAAGGGGCCGATCCGATGCGAACGCTTACCTCGCGCGTAAAGCCCTGCGGCGTTGTTCACCTCCATCTCGGGCGAGACCATCTCGGCGATGTCCTCGGTTGCCTTGCGCTCGCGTTTCAGCATCACCTCGGCCAGCGTTGACAGGATCACGCGCTTGCCTGCGCGCTCCAACCGCTCGATCGTGGCCGGCAGGTCTGCCTGGTGGAAGGGCGCGCGCTTGGAGCAAATCACCTCGCCCAGATAAACCTCGTCGACGGGCGCCTCATCCGCGATGCGGGCATAGAAGTCACGCCGTGCATCCGCGGACCAGTGGTAAGCGATCGGGCCGAGCGTCAGTTTCGTCATGGTATTCACCGCCATTTCTTTGTCTCGAAGGCGCCCTGGGTCTGCTTCTGCCCCTCGGTCAGGGCGATCAGGTCGGCGATGTTTGCCTCGCGTCCGGCCTTGATGTCATCCACCGCTGCGCGGAACGCACGCACAACGCCGCGGACATAGCTCTTCGAGCGCTGACGCCCTTCGATCTTGAAAGCATGCACGCCCGCCTCGATTAATTCGGGCAGGAGCCGCGACAGATTCAGGCTGATCGGTTCCTCGAAGGCGTAGTAGCCCTCGGGGCGATGGGGCGCGGCGTAGCGGCCCTTGCAGATCGTGGGATAGCCGGCCTTCTCCTCGGGCCCGAACCGGTCGATGGTGAAACCCGCGAGCTGCGAGGACATCGACCCGTCAGCGTCGCGCACATATTCCACATCTGAGGCGGGCGAGCACACCCCGTCCATGTTCGTGGATTGACCCGTCAGGTAATTGGTCAGGCTGCATCGCCCTTCCACCATCAGCCCGTGATTGCCGAAGATAAAGGTCTCGATCTCGCAGGGAATCTCGCGGCGGATCTGGCGGATCTCGGGGATTGTCAGGATGCGCGGCAGGACCACACGCTTTACACCGAAGTTCTCGCAATAGTAGCGGATCGCCTCGGGCGATGAGGCCGCGGCCTGTACCGACAGGTGCAGCCGGACGCCCGGATACATCCGGGCGATGTAGTCGGCCACGCCCATGTCGGCCACGATGAAGGCATCAACGCCCAAGCGCGCGCCGGTGTCCGCCGCATGTCGCCAGAGATCGACCTTGCCCGCAGGCGGATAGGTATTCAGCGCCAGCAACACCTTGGTGCCGCGCGCATGGGCATAGGTCACCGCCTCGGCCAGTTCATCGGGGGTGAAGTTCAGCCCCGGGAAGTTCCGCGCATTGGTCGCATCCTGGAAGCCGCAATAGACCGCATCGGCGCCCGCGTCGACGGCGGTGCGCAGCGCGGCGGGGGTGCCCGCGGGGCAGATCAGTTCGGCAAGGCTCATGCGTATTCCCTCGGTTTGGTGGCATCCGGATAGGCCCGCCGCAACCGTGCGAGAACCGCCCGTCCGGGTGTCCCGAACATCGCCGACGCCTCCTCGGCCAGCGAGCCGTCCATGTCGTCGAGCGCATTCCTAAGACGAACGACGGCCTCGGTGTCCCCGCTGATTTCCAGATCGCGCGAGAAGAAGGCCGCATCGCCGTCCTGCTCGGCGTCGATCAGTTCCAGAAGCAGCAAGAACCGCCCGCGGATCGTGGCCCCGACCTGCGGCGCCGTATCGCGCGGCACGGCGCGGAAGACGAGCGCCTGCGGGTCGGGGCGGAGATGCAGCGCAAAGGGCAGTTCCACGGGATCGATCAGGAAGTCAGTCGCCTGGTGCGGTCCGAGCCGCGCGAAGAGAGACGGGTGCCGCGCCGCGACCCGACGGACAACGCGCGTCAGGACCGGTTGCAGCACAAGGCAGGCAAGCCGCGCGATCGCGCCTTCGCCGGGCCGCAACCGGGCCGTTGGTTCGCTCGTCGGGATCATGATGGGTCCTTTCGCTCCCCCGATACGCCCTTCTCCGTCACGATCCTGTCGAGGGGAATGTCATGGGGCTGCGGGTAGATTGTGGTCAGTCGGGCTGCCGCCAGCGCGATGCCGATGGTGACGGGCCGCGGCGAAAGCGCGGCAAGTGTCCGGTCATAATAGCCGCCGCCCCAGCCGAGCCGGTAACAACCCTCTTCCCAGCCGAGGCAGGGCGCAAGCGCGATATCGGGCACCAGGACCTCCGCCTCGGGCGGCGGAACGGGGATGTTCCAATAGCCGCGCAGCATACGCATGCCCGGCGTCCATCGTCGGAACACGAGCGGCGCTGCGGGGGTCTCCACCACCGGCAGCGCGATACGGACGCCCGCCGCGTGAAGATCGGACAGGAACGGGCGCAGATCCGGCTCTCCTCGGATCGGCCAGTAGCCGGCAAGCACGGTCTCCCGGAGGGTCCCGCGCGCGGCGAGGACCGTTTCGAGATGACCGCAGATGGAATTGCTCACCTGCGCCCGTCCTGTCTGGCCCAGCCCCTCCCTAAGGCCGGCCAGTCTTGTCCGCTCGGCCCGGCGCCAGCGCGCGACATCGCGCGCCTGCTGCGCATTCGTGCCAAGCGGATCGAAATAGGTCGGGTCCACCTCCGCCGCCATGCAGGGGGGCGAGGCGTAAGTCCCCTGTCCGCTCATGGCGTCACGCCTTCCTCGGCCACGGTTGCGACGGCGGCGTTGCACCAGTCCATGACTATAGCCTCGGTCGGTGCGAGGATCGTCGCCATGCCATCGGCATAGCGGTCGAACGCGGCCCTGTGGGTTTCGGAGAGACCCGTCAGGACAGGAACGCCGCGGGCAAGCGCCTCGGAGATCAGCGCGCGGAAGCCGCGCCCCTCTGCCTCGCTCAGGCCAAACTTGTTGAGGATCACGAGGTCTGCCCGGCCGGCCCGAAGCCGCGACATCGCCAGCCCGACGGCCTCCTCGAAGGCGCCCGCATCCATCCGGCAGGCGGTGGCGCCGGGTCCGAGATCCTGCGTGATGCGCCAGCGCGGCCCGTTGGGCAGAAGCCAGAGATCGCAGTCGCACGATCCCGATCCGGCATCGGGCGAGGCCGCGCGCAACGCACCCACCAGCCGGACGCCGTCCTGCGTTAGCCGGTCAGCCACCGCGTCCATAAGACGATCCGTCCCGCCGCGTCCCCCGACTGTCACTCCCGCAAGCCGCATCTTCGCCTCAAGCCTGCTCGAAGCGCGGGAACAGCACGTTGTTTTCCAACGCGATATGCGCAGCAAGGTCGTCGAACAGCGTCGTCAGGCCGCCATAGAGCGAGCGCCAGGAGCCGCAGGCGTGCTCGGGCGGTGTCAGATCGCAGGTGAGCCGCCGGATTAGCGCGATGTTTTCGGCGTGATCGTCATGGTCGGCGCGCATTACCGCGATGGGGTGCTCGATGCCCGGCCCGCCGCCCGCGCGCATGGCCGGAAACAAAATCATCTCCTCCTTCATCATGTGATCCTCCATCTCCCCGGCGAGCGTCCGGATGGCCGCGGCGAGCCCCGTGGGCGCCTCGGGATCGTCCGCGTGCACCCGCTCGACCCGGTCGGCGAGCAGTACGAGCGAGGCGAGATCCTCCCGATGCATCTCGTGATAGCGCGTCAGGATGTGATCGATCAGCGCGCCGGTCTCCTGAGGCACGTCCGTTTCTGGGAGGTCTTTCATTGCGGGTCCTTTCCCTCGCGCGTCGCCCGGTCCTTGCGTGGGCCGCAGCGAATTGGTATTTGAGATACGCATACCGCTCGTGAATGCGCATTTCAACTACCAAATCAGGATCGCGACCTTGCGCCTCACCTCCTTCACCGATTACGGCCTGCGCGTTCTGATGCGGATGGCGGGCGCACCCGACCGGGCCTTCACCACGTCGGAACTCGCCGATGAATTCCGTGTCTCCCGCAACCATCTGGCCAAGGTGATCTCGGCACTTGCCGCGGCAGGTCTTCTGGAAACCCGGCGCGGCGGTGGGGGAGGCGCCATGCTGGCCCGTGCACCCGAAGACATCCGCCTGGGCGATGTGGTGGCGGCCCTCGAAGCCGATCAAGCTCTGGTGGAATGCTTCGCCGTCGGCACCAACAGCTGCACCCTGACCCCGCAATGTCGGTTGAAAGCGCGGCTGGCCCATGCTGAGGCGGCGTTTGTCGCCGACCTCAACCGCGGCACCCTGGCCGATTGCGTTTACCGTCCGGAAAACGCCTGACGCGCCACCCACGCGATCCAGCCCCAGACCGCGCTGCGCAGGGCCATGGCGTAAACGGTACGCATCTCGAAGGCTCCACCTTGGGCGACATGCAGGCCGAACGCCGCGAAAACCAGCAGCGTTGCGGCGAAGATCACGAACGATAGTGGCCAGGCCCATCGCCGCCGCTGCCACAGGCCGAGACCCGCGACGACATAGGCGAGCCCGGCCAGCGTGTTGAACCACAGCACGAAGGGTACGACTGCCCCCATGTCGGCTGATCCGAGCAATGTTCGGCCACCAGAGAAAACGGTCAGCACGCCAAAGGCAATCGCAACACCGCCCGCTATGCGGAGCGTCAGACTGGTTCTAGGCATCGCAAGCGCCCTCCTTCGCGCGTAGAAGTTCCATCTGCACGTCAAACAGCCGCAACCCCTCAGGCACGAGCGCAAAGCCCCGGGCGCCGAGCGTCCAGCGGATGGCGACACCCTGCACCAGCGACGTCAACAGGATGGCGACATCTTCCGGGCTGACGTCGTGCTTCAGATCGCCCGCAGCCTGAAGATCACGGATCACGGCAACAAGGCGGCCCTGAAAAGCGCCCAGAAGCCCCCGGAACACGTCGCGCAGGGCTTGATTGTCCACCTGCAACTCGCGCGAGAACAGGATCGAGGGCAGGGCTGGCGTCTCGGATATGGCTGACAGCTGCGCACCGATCAGCGCTTTCAGGCGTTCGTGCGGCCCGGTGGCCCCTGCCTCGGCCGCAGCCCAGTAACTCTGCAACCGGTCAGCGATATCCTCGGCCACCGCCAGCCAGAGCGCGCCCTTGGTGGGGAAATGCCGGAAGATCGCAGGCTGACTGAGGCCGATGGCACGCGCGACATCCGTGGTGCTCAGCCGGTCGGGTCCGATCTCGTCGGCCAGTCGCAGAACCTCGGCCACGATTTGCGCCTTTCTCTCTTCAGCACTTTGACGGCCCGACATGAGTCACCTCTTGTTAGTTATAAGTCACTAACATATACTGTTGACAACCGCAACCTCTATCCCGAGTCGCGCACCCTGACCGAAAGGATCCTAGCCATGCCCGCCAAGACCGCCCCCACCGGCTATTCCCGCCTTCAGATCGCGCTGCATTGGCTCATCTTCGCACTGATCGCGCAGCAATATCTTTTCAAGGACGCGATGTCGGCCGCATGGGACCGCATCACCGATGGGCTGGAGGCTGGGTTCGACCCGCTCGTGCTGGCCCATGTGGCGGGCGGCGCGCTGGTGATGATCTTCGCGCTGTGGCGGTTGACCCTGCGCGCCAGGCGCGGCGTGCCCCCGGCGATCGAGGCCAGCAAGGTACAAGGCATTCTCGCGAAGCTCACCCATGTCGGGCTTTACGCGCTGATGATCCTTATGCCACTCAGCGGGTCTGTCGCGTGGTTCGGCGGGGTCGAGGCCGCGGCGCAGGGGCATAACGTGATGAAGATCATCCTGCTGGCGCTGGTTGCGCTGCATGTGATTGGCGCGCTCAACCACCAGTTCATCCTGCGCGACGACACGCTGGCGCGGATGCGCCGGGCGCAGGGCTGAACCCATGCGCCTCGCCCCGCTCCTGGCGCTGCCACCCATCGCGCTCGGCATTGCCGCGGCGGTCTGGATGATCGCGTCTGCCCCCGGCCCCGCGCAGGTCGGGGGCGGCGCGCCCGCGCTGCCCGTTCGGGTGATGACGGTCGCGGCGCAGGATATTCGGCCCGCCGCGACCGCTTGGGGCAGCCTGCGCGCGGCGGAGACCTGGGTCGCCGTGGCCGAGGTGCAGGGCGAGGTGATCTGGCGCCATCCGGACCTTGAGCCCGGTCGCCTGATCCCGGCGGGGACGGGAGTGCTGAGGACCGACCCCGCCGACTACGAGCTGGCGCTGGCGCAATCGCAGGCCGACCTCGCGGTGCTGGAGGCCGAGCGCGTGCAGCTTACGGCAGAGGCGGACAACACACGGCGCATCCTTTCGCTGGAACAGAACCGGCTGGCCCTGACCGAGACCGATCTGGAACGCACGCGCACACTCGTCGCGCAAGGCGCCGTTCCGCAATCGCGCGCCGACGAGGCCGAGCGCGCGACCCTTCTGGCCCGCCGCACGGTGGCGGAACTGGAGAACACGCTCGCCCTAATCCCCTCCCGCGAGGCGCGGATCGCGGCACAGGTCGCGCGCAGCGAGGCCGCCATCAACCGGGCGCGCCGCTCGCTCGACCGCACGACCCTGACGACGCCGTTCGACCTGCGCGTAACCGAGGTGAATGCTGAGCTGTTTCAGACCGTCGCCCCCGGTCAGGTGGTGATCCGTGCCGACGGGATCGCGGCGGCCGAGGTCGTGGCGCATCTGCCCATCGACAGCTTTCGACAGCTGCTGGGAGATGCACCGGAGGGCATCACCCTTGCCGACATGATGCGCGACATGCCCGCCACGCGGATTGCAGTGACGCTTAGCCCTCTGTCGGACCCGAGGCAGATCTGGAGCGCCCGTGTTGTCGGGATCGAGGGCGCGCTGGATGCCCGTGCGCGCACCGTGCCGGTGGTGGTCAGGGTTGACGACCCCTATGAGGGCGCGGACCCGCCCCGCCGCCTGCCGCTGGTGCCCAACATGCAGGTGCAGCTTTCCTTTTCGGGCGCTTCCATGACAGGCCTCATCGCGATCCCCGAGGCGGCGTTGCATGGCGACATGGTGCGTATCCTTGGCCCCGAAGACTTGCTGGAATTGCGCCCCGTCACCGCCGCCTTCGCGCAGGATGGCCGCGTCGTTATCGCCGCTGGCCTGTCGCCGGGCGAACGCGTGGTGATCGACGACATCGCGCCGGCCATTCCCGGCATGGCCCTGACCCCGGTCGAGGTCCAGCCATGATACGCTGGTTCACGGGCCACCCGACGGCGGGCAACCTGCTGCTTCTATTGTTCCTTGCAGCGGGCATCTTTGCCGCGCCGGGCCTGTTGCGCGAAACCTTCCCCGATTTCCGCGCCGTCGAGGCCGAGGTCACCGTGCCCTACCGGGGCGCTGCAGCCGAGGATGTGGAAGCCGCGATCTGCGCGCCGCTCTGGGACGGAGTGCAGGGTGTCGAGGGGCTGGAAACCTTCACGTGCACGGCCCAGACTGGTCGCGCGCGGGCCGTGGCAACCATGGCGCCCGGTAACGATGCGCTGCGCTTCGTCAATTCGCTGCGCACCGAGGTGTCCGCCATCGACACCTTCCCCGACCGCGCCGATCCTGCCGTGGTGCGCGAATTGCACCGCTCGGATCCTGTCACATCGGTCGCCATCTCGGGCGATCTGCCTCTGGGCGAGCTGGACCGCTACGCTGACGCGCTGTTGGACCGGCTGACCGCCCTACCAGGTGTCGCGGGCGTCACGCGCGGCGGCCTCGGCACCCGGACACTGACCATCATTGCGGAGCGCGCCGTGCTCGACAGCCACGGGCTGACACCCACGACGCTCGCCACCGCCATCGCCGCGCAGAACATCGACCTGCCCGCAGGCACACTGGAGGGGCCGGGCGCGGAGCTGACCCTGCGCTTCACCGCCGAGCGCGATACAGCCAGGACGCTTGCCACGATCCCGGTTCTGGTGTTGCCCAATGGCGCGACCCTGACGCTGGGCGACGTGGCGGCGATCGAGGAACGCTTCGACCCGCCGCAAGACCGCGCCTTTGTCGATGGCATCCCCGCCATCGTGCTCGATGTCGCCAAGGCGCTCGATGCCGACGCGCTGCGGGTGCTCGACGGCGTCGCGGCGCTGGTGGCCGAGGAAACCGCCCGCCTGCCCGACACGATCACGGTGGAGGTGGTGCAGGACGTGACCTCCATCATCCGCGACCGGCTGGTGATGCTGGTTCAGAACGGGGTGATAGGCCTTGTGCTGGTGGTCGTCGTCATGAGTCTGTTTTTCCGACCTGGCTTCGCGATCTGGGCAGCGATGGGCCTGCCCATGGCCTTTGCGGGCGCCTTCGTCTGGATGGCGCTGACAGGGCTCAGCCTCAACATGATGACGCTGGTGGCGCTTCTGATGGCGATCGGGATCGTGATGGACGATTCCATCGTGATCACGGATTCCATCGCGGTTCATTCGGCCAAGGGGGCCACGGTCGAAACCGTCGCGGCGGGCGTCGCAGCCGTGGCGCCCGGCGTGATCTCGTCCTTCCTGACGACGTTGGCCGTGTTCCTGCCCCTTGCCTTTCTGGCAGGCGAACTGGGGGCGGTGCTGGAGGTTCTTCCGGTGGTCCTGCTGGCCGCACTCGCCGCTTCGCTGATCGAGGCCTTCCTGATCCTGCCCCATCACCTGAAAGGCGGGATGAAGGACACCGCCGCATCCCGTTTTCGCATCCGCTTCGAGGCGGGTTTCGATGCCCTGCGCGAACGTGGCGTGGGCCGCTTGGCAGACGCCGCGATCAAGGCGCGCTGGCTTGTTGTCGGTCTGGCCATCGGGGCGCTGATCGTGACCGTCGGCGCCTTGGGCGGCGGCGTGGTCAAGCGCGAGGCGATGCCCGAGATCGACGGCGACGTGCTGGAGGCGCGGCTGATGCTGCCCGCGGGCACGCCGCTTGTGCGCACGACCGAGGCCGTCGCACAAGTAGAGGCGGCGCTGGACCGCGCGAACGCCCGCCTGTCCCCCGATCAGCCCCAGGCACAGCCGCTGGTGATCCGCCGCATCACCCGGCTGGGCCGCAACCTCTCGGCGGGCGAGGCCGGTGCCCATGTCGCCACCGTCGCGGTGGACCTGCTCGGCGCCGAGACACGCGGCAGCACGTTGGACGAAATCGTCACGCTCTGGCGCGCGGAAATCGGCACTCTGCCCGGTGTGTCCTCGTTGATCCTGACCGAGCCGGGGATCGGCCCGCAGGGCATCGCGGTGGAATTGCGCCTGAGCCACCCCGACCTCGCCACGCTGGAGGCGGCGGGGCGCGCCACGCTGGCGGAGCTTGAAACCTATGCCGGTGTGCGCAACGCGATCCTCGATTTGCGCCCGGGCGCGCCCGAATTGCGGCTGAGCCTGTCGCCGGGGGCCGAGGCGCTGGGGCTGGCCGCAACGGATGTGGCAAGCCAACTTCGCGCGGCCTTTCTCGGCACACAGCTTGCGGAAATCCGGCGCGGCGATCTGGCCTGGGAAATCGAGTTGCAGCTTGCTGATGAGGACCGCGCCAACCGCGCTGACCTGAACCTTTTCGAGATCGCGCTGCCCGGTGGCGGCACCGTGCCGTTGTCGAGCATCGCCACCGTCACCGAAGCACGTGGGTGGGGAACCATCACGCGCCGCAACGGGTTGCGTACGCTGACCGTCGCGGCCGATGTGGACGGCCGTATCGGCAATGCCGACGCGATCACCGCCCGGCTGGCCGAGGGCTTTCTGCCGGACCTCGCGGCTGCCACCCCCGGCCTGATCTTCGAGATCGGTGGGCAGGCCGCGAATTCGGCGGAAACCGTCGTCTCGATCCTGCGCGGGTTCCTGATCGGACTGGTGGGCATCTACATCGTCCTCAGCTTCCAGTTCCGCAGCTATGTGGAGCCGCTGATCGTGATGATCACCATCCCGCTGGCGTTCCTGGGCGTCATCTGGGGCCATGTCCTGATGGGCTACAACATCTCCATGCCCTCGCTGGTGGGGGCGGCCTCGCTTGCGGGAATCGTGGTGAACAACGCGATCCTGCTGGTCGGCGTCATCAACACCCGCCGCGCCGAAGGACTGTCAGCTGCGCTGGCCGCAGGCGAAGCCGTGCGATCGCGGTTCCGTCCTATCTTCGTCTCGGTCTCGACGACGATCATGGGCATGGCACCCTTGCTGCTGGAATCCTCGACGCAGGCCCAGACGCTCAAGCCGCTGGTGATCTCGGTTGTCTTCGGACTCTTGGCTGCGACAGTACTGATCCTTCTGGTTTTGCCTGCGTTCTACGCAGCACTTGAGGACCTCAGGCACGGAAAACGAGGAACTGGCGAACTGGCGGGAGCTGGCTGATCAGCCACTTATTTTCGGAACGACAAGCGGGCTGAAGCATTCTGACGTTTGCCCGGCCAATGGCTGCTATGAGTCGAAGCCGGTCCCCGCTTGCCCTCTTGGCAATCTGCACTCCGTAACGGTTGTGTACTATCCCGCGTCCCTTACGTTCGGGGCGTGATGTGCCCAGGGTGCGCGCGATCAATCAAATCCGCTTGCTATCGTAAGTGTTGTTTTGTATCGCCGCACCATTATAGCTGGAGTCGGCGTCATGAATCACAAGGTCCGGACCGCAGCAGCTGCTGCGGCCGTTACAGTATCGAGCCTCGTCGGTTCGGTCGAGCCGGCGCAAGCCTACCAGGTCGACTGTGCCATTCTGCTTTGTCTCGCGGGCGGCTGGCCGGCATCGGCACCCTGTGCACATGCGCGTGCGGTCTTCATCCGCAGGATCACACCCTGGCCGATTGAGCCGCCCTTGCAGATCTGGCGTTGCCCTATGGGGGCGTCGTTCAACGCCCCTGCCCAGCACTCGCCGATGGAACGGCTCTACGATATCGCCTTCCGAGAGGCGCCCCAGGCCAGCGTACAGCAAGATCCCCTGCCCCTGGTCCAAGTCCAGTCAGACGAGCAGGCCGACATCGACATTTCGGGCGACGCCTTCGACTTCGTCCGCAGCATCCGCGTCTTTCACATCCAGTTCAGCCAACGCGAAAACAGTGAAGGCGATTGCAACCGTTACGACGCCACGCGCCTCGGATCCTACGGTGTGCAGGGTGACTATCGATGGACACGGTCGAGTGTTGCCCACGTCCCGCCCGCATCACAGCTGCCCGACACCGGGCACTGCAACTGGGTCAGCTACCGCTCGGTCTTCGTGGACTGGCGGGATCATGAGGGGAACTACGGTTTCGAAGAGGTCCGCTACTGAACTTGGCCGGGCCTGGCCCGGGGCAGGTCCGCACCTGATCATCTTGCGCCTGTGACGGTGCACCGAACCAAAAAGGGAAACGACGCCAGACCGAAAAGCCTGACGCCGCACTAGAAGAACCCGTGAACAAGGATCTTCTAGCGCACTGTCCGAACCGCCGCAACCAGCAAAGTTGTTTTGCTGGCAATAATGTTGTTTGCTCTCGGCATGGGGTCGTCTCTCACAGGAGACACCGACCATGGAACCCACGACCGGCCTGATCCTGAGGCGGATCACTCAGACAGATCTGTCCGTTTCCGCCCACAAGCTGGCGACCGTCATCCTCGACGCCATTGCGTGGAAGGAGGGTTACAACGGGCTGCCGCGCGGGACGGCCGCCTTCACGCTGGCCGACTTGGCATCCAAGATGGGCATCTCGCGCCAGTACCTGACCGAGCTGCTGTCTGAACTCGAAGCGTCTGAGCTGGAGCTGAGACGCGACAAGCCCAACGGCAAATTCGCGCCCTGGCTCTTCCGCTTTACGGCCTTCGATACTGAGGACGGCGATCAGGATGTTGCGTCAGGCACAGGCGACACATCACTATCTAGAGAAAGAAATAACAAAACTATTTTCTCGGGACAGATCACTATTTCTGAGGTATCGAACGTCTTCCAGACGTGTTGGGCGGAGTTGATCAAAGCTGCGAAGAGGGCCCTGCCCTGCTGGAACGTCGACACGCAGGTGATCTGGGACCGATTCCTTGCCTTCAACCGAGCTCGCGGGAACGACAGGGTTCCCGCCGGCTATCTTCTCGGGTTCATGCGCCGATGGCGAACCTCACCCGGTTCGGAAAGCCGACCAACGGAAGCGCCAACTCCGCAACAGGCAGCTGACCCACGCGAGCGGGTGTTGCTCGCTCAGATCAAAGCCGCACCCAGCGGCAACCGGCAGTTTCACGCGTCAGATCTGTGTCGGCTCATCGGGCAGGCTGCCTACGATGCGCGGGTCGTCGACGTCATCCGGCAGTTTGGCTGCCCAAGGTTCACCGCGACACTCGCGGTTCATGGGAAGGCCGTGATCGCAGGCGAGATTACACGATGACTTTGCGGTGCTCCTGCGACACCGCCTGTGTCGGCTCACGTCAAAGACGAGAGACGATTTCCTTCAGGCATCGAACGCATGGACGTTGAGCAGATCGACATCGTGCGAATACCATCGCGCTGTATATCGACCGAATGGTCACGATCACATTCATGAACCAGGAGAAGCCATTGAACCTTCAACGTGCCATCGAAATCGCTGCGGAAGCCCATCGGGAACAAACCGACAAGGCCGGTGCGCCGTATCTGCTACATCCGCTCCGGGTGATGATGTCATTGGAGACCGACGACGAACGGATCGTGGGCGTCCTGCATGACGTGGTCGAAGACGGCCCCGGCTGGACATTCGAGCGCCTGGAAAAAGAAGGGTTCTCGCCAACTGTGCTCGACGCCTTGCGCCTTGTAACGAAGCGGCCCGAGGATGAAGGCGACAGCGAGGCAGTGTACGTGGCCTTCGTTCAGCGCGCCAAGGGCAACAAGATTGCGCGTCGGGTCAAGACGGCCGACATCCTCGACAACCTGAACGCTTCGCGTTTGTCCGCGCTGACCGAAAAAGACATGCGCCGCATGAACCGCTACCTCGCTGCTCTACGGGAGCTGCGGGATGCAGACACCTGACAGCGCTGTATTCGGGTATCACTGGCGTGCTGTCGCGTTGCCCTTTAATCTGAGACGGGACGCGTTTGGCGGGGAGTGGGCAAAACTTGGGGGTGATCGTCTATAGTGGAGGTTCAATGAGAGAGGGACCACCATGGATGTGCGGATAATCGTCGAGACGACATTTGAAAACGGAACCACGAAGACGCATCGTCTTGGCTGCATTTCCCGCCCATTCCGACAAACCAAGCCCGAGGGGTTTGGACTCTTGCTCGAAGATGCCAAGACCATGTTATGGCAATTGCAGAACGCTATTATGCTCGATCAGATCGAGGAGGTCTCGGAGGAGAGCAGGATCTGCCTGGGCTGCGACAGGGTCAGAGCCATCCATGATTATCGCCCCCGGGTTCTCGACACGTTGTTTGGTCGTGTCCATGTCAAGGCGCCGCGTATTCGCCGCTGTGCCTGCAAGGCTATATCCGATGTCGACCAGAGCGGTCCGTTTTCGCCGCTTGCCCATTACTTCCCGGATCGATCGACCCCGGAACTGCAGCGCCTTCAGGCTGAGCTTGGAGCACGACATTCGTTCCGGGAAGCCGCGCGCATCATTGAGACCTTCGTGCCCTGCGCGAAACAGATGAATACCACGGTGCGTAATCGCTTGGGCAAAGTCGCCCAAGTCATCGGCGCCAATGATCGGGCGGAGCTCGCCGTCGATGAAGATGCAACATCGCAAGCGCTGACCGTCTTTCTCGACGGCGCCCACATCCGGTGTCGGCCAGAATACCAACGGCGTCATCTTGATGTCGTGGTGGGAAAGATCGAAAGTCCCAATATGAGCCGTCGCTTCGGTCTGGTTCAGCAAGCGGCGCGTTCTCCGGCCAAGCAACTCCGTCAAGCTCTGGTTTCGCAGGGTTGGGACGGTCAGCGTCCAATTACGGTAATTTCCGATGGCGAGCCAGCACTGCCAAACCTGGTCCGCCGCGCGGTCCAGGGGCCGGTGCGCCACATTCTCGACTGGTGGCATATCTCGATGCGCGTTCAGCATATTGAGAATGCCGTCAAAGGTCTTCTTCAAACACAGAACTTCCCGGGTATGCCGGAGCTGTTCAAGAAGCCGGCGGAGACGTTGCGGTGGTGTATCTGGCATGGCAAGGTCATGACAGCTGGAACACGCCTCAAGGTACTGTTGATTGATTGCAGCAGGATCTCCAAAATCGATGCTGAAGTCCGCGAAGCGGCGGCGAGGGTCAAGGCGCGATGTCGAGAACTGTATTCGTACCTGGCCAACAACTTCGATACGCTCACCGATTATGGTTGGCGGTATCGGAATGGTTTAGCGATTTCATCCTCTCGCGCAGAAGGATGCGTCGATGAAATTGGAAATACTCGGATGGGCAAACGGCAACGCATGAGATGGTCACCCAAAGGCGCGCATCAAGTCGCCGTCACAAGAGCTGCTGTCCTCGATGGGCGATTGGCTGTCTCACAAATGGCAGCCTGACCACCAAGTTTTGCCCACTCCCGAATTAAAGGCAAAATCTCATATTTAAGGGCAAAGGACAGCCGTTGATTTCGTTGGATTTCTCATCTCACAATTATGGGCTACGCGACACGCCTGGAAGGAGGGCTACAACGGATTGCCGCGCGGGACAGCCGCGTTCACCCTCGCCGATCTCGCGTCGAAGATGGGCATCTCACGTCAATACCTCACCGTTTTGCTGGCTGAGCTCGAAGCGTCCAAACTGGAGCTTAGGCGTGAAAAGCCCAACGGCAAATTCGCGCCCTGGCTGTTCCGCTTCGCGGCCTTTGAAACAGACCGCAAAGATCAGGATGTCGAGTCAGGCACGGGTGACACTTCACTATCTGAAGAAAGAGATAACAAAACTGTATTCTCTGGACAGATCACTATTTCTGCAAGATCGAACGTCTTCCAGACCTGTTGGGCTGAACTGATCAAGGCTGCAAAGAAGGCCCTGCCTTGCTGGAACGTCGACACGCAGACGATCTGGGACCGCTTCCTTGCCTTCAACCGGGCGCGCGGGAACCACAAAGTTCCGGCAGGCTTCTTACTCGGCTTCATGCGTCGATGGCGAACCGCACCTGGCGCGGCGAACCTACCGGAGTTAGCGCCGGCGCCGGAGCGGGCAACCAATCCACGGGAGCGGGAACTATTCATTCAGATCAAGGCGGCGCCGAGTTCAAACCGGCAGTTTCACGCGTCAGACCTGTGTCGGCTCATCGGACAAGCGGCTTACGAGGCTCGCGTGCTCGATGTCATCCAGCGGTTCGGCTGCCCACGATTCACAGCGACACTTGCCGTGCACGGCCGGGCTGTAATGGCTGGAGAAATCACGCGATGACGAAACACTAGCTGGCGCGCCATCCGCTCAGCCCCGGGGGGTGGCGTCACGCTATGTCATCGACAAGTCGATCGACGCGCTGATCGAAGCCCCCCTTGACGGAAGCGAACAGCGCCTCGGGAAACCCGATTGGCATCTCGGCGAACGCGGCAGAAAAGGCCTTTTCAGCTTCCGCGACAATGTCCTCGAAGATCCGAGCGACCTGTTCCCGAGAGAACCCAGCGGCCAGCCCGGTCTCGAGGAAGTGCCTGCCTAGGATTTCCGAAACCTTGTAGTGACGGCTTTGTCCCACCCGCATCGCGAGTCTCATGCTCTTGATCCGGATCTGACCGGCGTAAAGCGATGGCTGGACTGTCAGCACGTCGTAGAGGGGCGTCATCGCAAAGCGGCCGCCCGGAAAAAGCGTGATGCTGAAGTTCTTCGCGTGACCATCGGTCGCGCCGATCAGCCAAAACAGGATGTTGGCTTTCAGAAAGTTCGCCCGATCTCGCATCGGCTCATCACTGCCTGTCAGCAGGCCGCAGATGGGTCGTGTTGACAAAAGGGTTTAACAGGGTGGGCTGATCGTAATTCAACTATGCATCTGCGATGGAGACCAGCTTGGAACGAGACCTGATGTCGGCCGAGGAATGGTCCTTCCATGAGCGCTTCATTCTTGCCGGCCGCACCCCGAACAGGCGCAAGCCCGTGAACCACCGCCTTGTTCTGGATGGGATTTTCTGGATCGCACGAACTGGCTCTCCGTGGCGCGACCTGCCGGAAGAGTTCGGAAAATGGTCCAGTGTCTACCGCCAGTTCCGGCGCTGCACCCAGGTCGGGCTGTGAGAACAGAACCGCGACGCGCTGAACGAAAGCCGGATGCGCTCAAGATGATGGACAGCACCGTGGTCCGCGCCCATCATCAGGCAGCGGGCGCTAAAGGGGGACTCCGCGACAAGGTTTTGTCCGTTCGCGTGGTGGCTTCACGACCAAGATCCATCTGCGGGTCAATGGTGCCGGCCTGTCCATGAGGTCGGACATCACGCCCGGCCAGACCTCGGACCATCTGGGCTTCGATCTGGTCATGGACAGCAACCTGCCCGAGCCCCGCGTCCTGCTGGCGGATCGTGGCTATGACGCTGACAGGCTTCGCAAAACCATGGAGGATAGCAACGTCGTTCCGGTGATCCCGATGGGAAAGTCCCGGAAACTACCCGTGGCCATCGACCGGACGCTCTACCGGCTCAGCAATCTCGTCGAGCGGTGCTTCAACAAACTGAAGAACGCCCGCGGCGTCGCTACCCGTTACGACAAGACCGCCGAAAGCTTCCTCGGTTTCATCGAAATCACGTCGATCCGCCTCTGGCTCCGCCATTTGACAACATGACCTAGGCCGGAAGAATTGAGACAGCGCGTCCATCGTGCCGACCCCTCCGAAATCGCCCTTACCTATCCGGGTACCTTGTGCACCAAATGCGGGTTTCCTTGGTAGGAGCAGACAGTGGTGGCACAGTGCGGCAAGACCACTGACACGCGGCTAATTCGAACCAAAATGCAGCGGCTCGCTCGGCAAATGAAGGAGAGATCCCGGATGAAGAGACCTCGGTACGTGACCGTCGACGCGGATGGCTTCCTCCGTCTCGAAGACACCGTCGTCACCGAATGGATAGACAGTTCGATCGCGACCGAGGGCTTCAATTCAGGTGCTATCGTGGTCATTCTACGTCTATGGGAAGATGCCGAGCAGCCACGAATAGCGGGGGCCACGCTGCCTGCCACAGCCGTCCGGCAGTTTCGCATGTCCCCTGAAACAGCGCGCCAGCTTGCGATCGGCCTAGTTGCGGTCGCCGACGAGATTGAGGGGCAGGCGACACGGTAAAACTGACTCGGGGCGAGTCTCTGATGTCGCTTGAAATCCGGTTCATGTGAGCAAGGTCCGAACTATCGCCCAACGCATCAAATCCGCTCGATTCCTGGCTGATAAGGGTCTCTCCGGCTTTGAGTTCAGCGCCAGCGAGACCAAACAGTCGAGATGTCGGCGCACGCCGTCGCCAGACCGATAGTCGACCATGGGCGGACCGCTGCCATAGAAGGTGCTGTCTTCCTACAAGACGATCTTCACCCGGTCCGCCCGTTTTGCCTTGAACAGGCGATCAACTACATGTTCGAGGAGGACGGCCGCTTCGCATTTCGCTGACAAGCGCAACAACGCTGCGCCCGCCGGACCATTCCTTGACGTATGAAGTTTTCCAAAGGTGGTGATCAGCCTTCAGTTGCAGACTTTCCGGTGCCCGGCCCCGCCGCTGCCTGGAAAGGCAGGAAGCGGGGCCTTGGCCGGATCAGAATTCCAGCCGCCAGGTGAGGCCGATCTGCGGCGTGATGGAGCCGGTGCCCAGCCCGTCCAGCCGGACCTCGCCGGTCCAGTTCAGCCCGCGGCCCGAGTCATAGCCGAAGCCCAGCCAGGCCCGGCCGCGCGTATCGGCGAGCGGCGCGGTCGAGGTCAGGTTTTCCAGACCGCCGTCCGAGAAGACCAGCGAGCCGCCGCCGTTAACCGTCAGCACCCCCCGCTCCCGCGCATAGACCCGGCGCACATCGAGCCCCAGCTCGCCCTGCAGGAGCGAGACGCGTTGCGCGGCGATGGCATTGCCGTAGCCGTCGATGAAGCCGTCGTGGCTGTCGCTGGTCTGGCTGATGGCGAGGCTGGGCGTGAACGTCAGCGCCCCGCGGGTCATCTCGCCCGCCAGCCGCACCGAGCCCAGCCAGCGCTCGGTCTCGAAGCTGGAGATGGTCAGGCCGTTGTCGATCGACAGCCGGTTGCGGCTCTGCCCGTAGAGGAGCCGCGCCTCGTAGAACAGCGGATTGTCCCCGATCTGGCCCGCCACATAGGGACCGACCAACCAGCCCTGCCCGCGCACGAAGCCCGTGGCATCGGTGGTGGTCATGCGGTCGAACTGCAGCATGGCGCCGAAGATCAGCCGCGGCCCGCTGACGAATTCCGCCCCGATCACCCCGAACAGGTAATCCGACTGCAGGCCGCCGTCGGTGTTCCAGCGGCCATGGATATCGGCCCAGATGCCGCTCTGCCAGGAATTGCGGAAGGCGAAGCTGCCGTCGATGCCGCGGCTGGCGACGTCCAACCCGCCCGGCGCCCCGCCGCGCAGCCGCGCGATCAGGTCGGGCTGGCTGGCCAGCAGCGCATCGGCGCGGTGCAGCATGAAGGTCGTCACCCGCTCTTCGGTCAGGGCCACGATCTGGCCTTGGACCCGCAGCAGGTTCGAGGCCAGGTTGGCCGCCCCGAGGGTCGATTGCGCCACACCGGCCGGGATCTGCACCGTGACATCGCCGACCCCGCTTGGAATGACGGTGATGTCATAGCTCTGCCCCAGGCCGCTCAGCGCCGTGGCGCTGCCGCCGGACACGGTGATCTCGCCCAGCGTGAGCCCGGTCACCGTTTCCGAGAAGGCGGCGCTGACCGTGATCGGCGCCTGGCTGGTGATGCCGGTCGTCGCCGTGCTGAGCGTCACCGAGGGATAGACGGTGATATGCGTCAGGCTGGCCAGCGAGGCCGCGGCATTGCCGTTTCCGGCCGCGTCCTGCACCCGGTCGGCTGGCAGCATGACCGAGACCGGGCCATCCTGGACCGGGGTGATCTCGACCACGTAGTCGGTGCCCGCGCCGCTGACCGTGACCGTGGCATTGGTCGCCACGATCTCCGAGGCGCTGAGCCCGTTGACCGGCTCCGAGAAGGTCAGCCGCAGCGTATAGACGCCACCGACCGGCCCGGTCAGCTGCGAGGAGACGATGCTGGGCGGCGTCGAATCGTGCAGCCCGCTCACCAGGGTCGAGGCGGTGTTGTCGTTGCCCGCCAGATCCTGGGTCGCGCCGGCCGGGACGGCGACGCTGAAGGGCCCGTCGGCCAGCGGCGTCAGGGTCAGGGTAAAGACCTCATCCCCACCCGCGATGGTGGCCGTGGCGTTGGTCAGCGTCAGATTGGCGGCGACAAGGCCGGTGACGGGCTCCGAGAAGGTCGCCGTGGCCGTATAGACCCCGCCCACCGGCCCGCTGATCGCCGAAAGCTGCACGCTGGGCGGCGTGACATCGACGATGACCTGCGTCAGCGCCGTGGCAGTCGCCGTGGTGTTGTTGCTGTCACCGGCATAGCTCGCGGTGATCTGATGCGAGCCGGTGGCCAGCGCGGCGGTGGCAAGCGTCGCCGCACCGCCGGTCAGCGGCGCGGTGCCGAGGCTGGTCGCGCCGTCGAAGAACTCGACATCGCCGGTCGGCGAACTGCCGCCGGTCAGCGTCGCCGTGAAGGTGACGCTGGTGCCGAGGATCGCCGGGTTGGCCGAGGAGGCCAGCGACAGCGTCGGGGTGACCGGGTTGATGACCTGGGTCAGCGCCGTGGCATTGGCCGCGGCGTTGTTGCTGTCACCGGCATAGCTCGCGGTGATCTGATGCGAGCCGGTGGCCAGC
>NZ_JAUCCQ010000010.1:0-76058 GCF_034676075.1 Pararhodobacter sp.
CGCCGCGCCGCTGGTCGCCCGAGGCGCCCGCGGCAGCGGGCAACGAGGGCGAAACACCTCTCCCTTGGTCAGCAGAACCCGGGCGCCAGTTTTACCGCACCGGCGAGGATCCCGCGGCGGCTGCGCATCGGCTCGCCCAGCCGTTTCATCGCCATCGGATGCGCGGGGTCCAGCGCGCCCAGCCGGGACAGGAGCGCGGTGATCGCCGCCTCAGACGCCCGCGTGCCGCCGTCCAGCACCTTCAGCGCCACGCCGAGCCCCTGTTTCGGCAGGATCGCCACGAAGACCGCCTCGGCACCGGTCTTCACCGCCACGCCGTCCATCACCCGCATCAGTTCCGTGCAGGCGCGGCCCTCGCCGGCCACCATCTCGGGATGGGCCACCATCGCCTCACGCAGCGCCACCATGGCGCGGCTGCGGGCGTCCGAGCCGTTGGCGGTGGCAAAGCGGGCCATGGCGCGGGCCAGACCGCCCACCGTCGTGGCGAAATTCGGGGCCGAGCAGCCGTCGATCCCGTAGCCGGGGCTGTCCTCGCCGGTCACCTCCTCGAAGGCCGCTTTCACCGCCTTCTGCACCGGGTGGTCGGGTTCGGTATATTCCGACCCGCCGCCGAGGTGCTTGTTCAGCATCAGGAAGCCCGAATGCTTGCCCGAGCAATTGTTATGGACCTGGCAGGCGGCATCGCCGGTGCAGAGGATACGCTTGTGTTCCTCGGGATCGTCGGGGATCTGCGTGCCGCAGCGCAGGTCCTCCTCGCCCAGCCCCATATCGGCCAGCCAGTCGCGCACCGCATCGACATGGATCGCCGCCCCGTTGTGCGAGGCGCAGGCCAGGGCCAGGCGTCTGGCGGGCAGCGCGGCGCCCGCGCCCGATTCCAGCAGCGGCAGCGCCTGGATCATCTTGCAGGACGAGCGCGGGTAGATCACCGCGCCCGGATTGCCCCAGGCCTCGACCACGCCCCTGGCGTCGCAGATCACCGCGTGACCCAGGTGGCGGCTCTCCAGCAGATCCCCCCGCCAGACATCGACAAGCGGCACAGCGCCCGCAGCAACGTCGGTCATGCCCTGAACTCCTTCACGGTTGCGCAATATTCCGCCAACGGGGGTTTCTCAGACCCGCGTTTTCGCGGTATGAGGCAGTCTACCGGGCAAACCCCTGTTGCGCCAGTTCAAAGCCTTGTGCGAAAAGGCCGGCGGCGGGGGACACGACTTACGCTGGAGGCACGGAAGACATATGGCATCTTCGTTCAAATTCGGCGCGATGGGCGCGATGTTGGCCCTGATGGCCGCTCTCCCCGCTCAGGCGCAGGATTCGACCAACCGGGTGGCGGTGGAAACCGCCTGGAGCGTTTTCGTCGACGGCACGCCGCGCGAATGCTGGGCGGTTTCGGCTCCGTCCGAGACGGTGAACACCCGCGACGGCCGCGCGGTCTCGGTGCGCCGCGGCGACATCCTCCTGTTCGCGACCTTCCGTCAGGGGCAGGGCGCGGCAGCCGAGGTGTCCTTCACCGGCGGCTATCCCTTCGCCCCCGATTCGACCGTCGAGGTGACGATCGGCTCGGATACGTTCCAGCTGATCACCGATGGCGAATGGGCCTGGGCGGCCTCGCCCGAGGAAGACGGGCGCATCCTCGCCTCGATGCGGCGCGGCCAGAACGCGGTGCTGACCGCCCGCTCGGCGCGGGGCACGCAGACGCAGGACACCTTCTCGCTCTTCGGCATCACCGCCGCGACCGAGGAAGCCCAGCGCCGCTGCGCCTCGTAATCGCCGCAAAAAGCGGCGTCCGACAGAATTGAAGGCCGCCGGGCTGTTCTGCCCGGCGGCTTTTTCCTATATGCTGCGCTTGCACTTCGTGCAGCCCAGACGGAGACGCGCATGACGATTCCTGGTCCCCAGGCCCCCATCACGCAGGACGTGCTGACGATCCCGCGCAAGGCCCCCGAGGGCGAGACGCCCAACCTGATCGGCATGACCCGCGAGCAGTTGCGCGCGGCGCTGATCGAGCATGGCACGCCCGAGAAGCAGGCGAAGATGCGCGAGGGGCAGATCTGGCAGTGGCTCTATCATTGGGGGGTGCGCGAATTCACCCTGATGACCAACCTGTCCAAAGAGTATCGCGCCTTTCTGGACCGGACCTTCCAGATCAAGCTGCCCGAGATCGTGACCAAGCAGGTCTCGGCCGATGGCACGCGCAAGTATCTCCTGCGGATCGACGGCGGGCACGAGGTCGAGACGGTCTATATCCCCGAGGAGGGGCGCGGGACGCTTTGCATCAGCTCGCAGGTCGGTTGCACGCTGACCTGTTCCTTCTGCCACACCGGCACGCAGAAGCTGGTGCGCAACCTGACCGCGGCCGAGATCGTCGGTCAGGTGATGATCGCCCGCGACGATCTGGGGGACTGGGACACGCCCGGCGAGGCCAAGCGCGAGGAGCGTCTGGTTTCGAACGTCGTGCTGATGGGGATGGGCGAGCCGCTCTACAATTTCGACAATGTGCGCGACGCGATGAAGATCGTCATGGATGGCGAGGGGATTTCCCTGTCGCGGCGCCGGATCACGCTGTCGACCTCGGGCATCGTGCCCGAGATCGCGCGGACCGCCGAGGAAATCGGCTGCCTGCTGGCGATCAGCTTTCATGCCACCACCGATGAGGTCCGCGACCGTCTGGTCCCGGTCAACAAGAAGTGGAACATCGAGACGCTGCTGAAGGCGCTGCGCGATTATCCGCGGCTGTCGAACTCCGAGCGGATCACTTTCGAATACGTCATGCTCAAGGGCGTGAACGATTCGGATGAGGATGCGAAGCGGCTGGTGCGCCTGATCCGCGGCATCCCGGCCAAGATCAACCTGATCCCCTTCAACGAATGGCCCGGCGCGCCTTACCAGCGCTCGGATTGGGAGCGGATCGAGGCTTTCGCCGATGTCATCTTCAAGGCGGGCTACGCCAGCCCGATCCGCACGCCTCGCGGCGAGGATATCATGGCAGCCTGCGGGCAGCTGAAATCCGCGACCGAGCGGGGCCGCAAGTCCAAGGCCCAGATCGCGGCCGAGGCGGCGGGGGGCTGAGCCCGTGCCGCAGATCCTGTTCCTGGCGGTGATCGGTGCGGCGGCGGGGCTGCTCGCCACGCGGCTGATGCGGGTCACCATGGACGTGCCCTCGGCCATGGGGCTGGGGGTGATCGGCGCGCTGGTCGGCGGTTTCGTGCTGCGGCTGATCGTGACGGTGGGCGGCTGGGCCATTACCTTCGTGCTGGCGGTGCTGGGTTCGATGGCGCTGATCTGGGTCTGGCAGCGGCTGAAGCGCTGACAACGCCCTGATGGAATGAAAAAAGGCGCCGGTTTCCCGGCGCCTTTTTCGTGTCACGGTGGGGTGTTCAGTCCATCCCGCGGCTCGCGTTCCTCGGGTTGATCAGCCCGCGCTGCAGCGCGATCACCAGAAGCGCGATGCCGAAGCCCGCAAGGTCGGTGATCCAGCCGCTCTTGATCATCATCAGCGCTGCCACCAGCGTGATGATCCGCAGCACCGGGTTCAGCTTGCCGAAGAGCCATCCCTGCACCGCCGAGGCCATCATGAAGATGCCGAAGAGGGCGGTGACCATCACATGGGCGATGTCGATCCATTCGCCCTGCATCAGCATCTCGGGCGCATAGAAGAACATGAAGGGCACGATGAAGGCGGCGAGGCCGAACTTGAAGCTCTCGACCGAGGTCTTCATCGGGTCCGACTGGGCGATGGCGGCACCCGCATAGGCGGCCAGCGCCACCGGCGGGGTGATGGCCGAGATGACGGCGTAGTAGAAGATGAAGAAATGCGCCGTCAGCGGCTCGATCCCCATCCGCACCAGACCGGGCGCGATGACCGCCGCGGCCACCGCATAGGCGGCGGTGGTCGGCATCCCCATGCCGAGGATGATCGCCACGAACATGGCGAAGATCATGCCGACGAACTGGTTCTGCCCGGCGATCTCCAAGAGCAGCGAGGAAAAGCGCGTGCCGATCCCGGTCAGGGCGATGACGCCGACGATGACGCCGGCGGCGGCGCAGACGGCGACCATCTGCAGCGCCATGCGGGCGGCGATCTCCAGACCCCAGAAGATCTCCTTGATGCCCATCTTGGTGGGGGTGAGCCAGCTGACCACGGCGGCCGCGCCCATCGACAGCGTGCCCGCGCGGATCACCGAATAGCCCATGAACAGGGCGCCGATCAGGATGATGATCGGGATGAACAGGAAGACCCGGCGCATCATCAGCGGCAGCGAAGGCAGCTCGTGCCGGGGCAGGCCCTTCATGTGGTTCTTCAGCGCTTCCTTGTCGACCATGAAATAGACCGACACGAAATAGAGCACCGCCGGGATGATCGCCGCGATGGCGATGTCGCGGTAGGGGATGGCGGTGATTTCCGACATGATGAAGGCACCGGCGCCCATGATCGGCGGCATCAGCTGCCCGCCGGTCGAGGCTGCGGCCTCGACCGAGGCCGCGGTCTGCGGCTTGTAGCCCACGCGCTTCATCAGCGGGATGGTGAGCGAGCCCGTGGCCACCACATTGCCCGCCGAGGTGCCGTTGATCATCCCCATCAGGCCCGAGGCGAAGACCGCGACCTTGGCCGGGCCACCCCGGGCGGAGCCCGCCACGGCGAAGGCGAAGTTGACGAAGTATTCGCCGACGCGCGACGCTTGCAGGAAGGCGGCGAAGGCGATGAAGAGGATGATGTAGGTCGAGGAAATCGCCGTGGTCGGGCCGAGGATGCCGTTATCGGTGTAGATGAAGGCAAAGAACCGCGCCGCGGCATAGCCGTTGTGGTGCAGGACGCCCGGCAGCCAGGGACCGGCGAAACCATAGGCGATGAAGACGGCGACGATGATGACCAGCGCCAGACCCGCCAGTCGCCGCGTGAGTTCGAGGATCAGCACGATGCCCGAGATCGAGGCCCACATGTCATTGGGATGCGGGAAGACCTGGGCGCGGATACGCAGGAAATCGGCGTGGACGATGATATAGAGCGCCACGATCACCGCGGCGACCGCCAGCAGCGTATCGGCCCAGGACAGCGAGGCGCGGTCGCGTTTCGGCGCCAGCCACGAGGCGGCGAGCGCCGCCAGCGTCCCGGCAAAGAGCGGATAGCCGAACGTATAGACGTATTTCGTGGCCGGGGCACCGGTGGCGATCAGGTCGCCCGTCACCCACATGGTCAGCAATTGCCCGCCAGCCACCGCCAGCAGCACCGCCGCGACCGGGACCAGTACCCGCTCGTACGGGGTGAGGGCCGTGGCCAGGCTCGCGTCGGGCAGCGGGCGCGCGGAATAAAGCACGAAGCCCAGCGCCAGACCGCCGCCCACGTGGATCAGCCGGTAGACCCAGGGCTCCAGCGGATAGACGTTCATGACGAAGATGTGGAAGCTCGTGTAGAGCACGCAGAGCACCGCCACGAACAGGCCCAGATTGCCGCCGAACACCCGCTGGTTCGAGGCGATCACCTCGTCGTCGACGCCCTCTGCGATGGTCTCGGATTCGGCCTGCGTCGCCGCGAGATCGGTTGAAGACATGATTTCCTCCGCCCCTTTTTATGAAAAGACCGGGGTGCGCGGTTTCGTGCACCCCGGCCAGTCGTCACCCGTCGGCGGTTCAGCCGCGCAGTTCTTCGGGAATGGTGATCCCGTGCTCTTCGTAGTAGCGGACTGCGCCCGGGTGGAACGGCAGGAAGGTGTTGTTGAGGACGTTGTCCATGATGGTCTCCGACGCCGAGGCGTGGATCTGCATCATGCGGTCAGGGTTCTCCATCACCAGCTTGACGATCTCGTAGGCCAGGCTTTCCGGCATCGAGGCGTTCGAGACGGCGAAGTTCCACATGGCGACCGTGGTCTGGTCGTAGTCATGCCCGGCATAGGTGCCCGCCGGGATGGTCAGCGGCGAGACTTCGGGATGGGCGGCCAGGATCTGCGCCAGTTCGGCCTCGTTGAAGCCGAACATGCGGACATCGGCCTCGGCCGAGAGCTGCGAGAAGGCCGAGATCGGCACGCCCGCGGCGAAGGCGAAGGCGTCGATCAGCCCGTCGGTCAGCTGGCCCGCGGCATCCGAGGCCCCGGCGTTCGAGACGGTGGCGTTGACGCCCAGCGTGTTGAGGAAGCGCGGCCAGTAGGTGCCGGGCGTGCCGCCCGCCGGACCGACCGAGACACGGCGCCCGCCAAGCTCGGTGACCGAGGTCAGGCCCGAGGAGCTGAGCGTGATGACCTGGAACGGCGTCTGGTACATCGGGAAGAGCGCGCGCAGATCGCGATGCTCAAGCCCGGGGGCGAGTTCGCTCTGGCCGGTCCAGGCCTCATAGGCCGGGCCCATGGTCACGAGGCCGATGGCATGGTCGCCCAGCTGCACCAGCGTGGCGTTCTGCACCGGGCCGCCGGTCACTTCGCCCGAGGCGTTGACGCCCAGCTCTTCGCCGATGAACCCGGCCAGGCCGTTGCCATAGACGAAATAGGTGCCGCCCTGGCTTGCGGTGCCGATGGTGATGGAATCCGGCCAGCCGGCGCGGTCCTGGGCGAAAGCGGGCGTGGTGGAGATCAGCGCGGCAGCAGCCAGCGCAGCGATATTCAGACGCATGTGGGTCCTCCCTTGGACGTTTGCGCGTATTGTTGGCAAACCCCGGCCGCTCCTCGGGCGGCGCGGGACGCTGAGGCATAGGGCGACCGGGGCCCCGGCGAATCAAGGATGCTGAGGGCGAGGGAGGCAGATTCTGCGGGGGGCGGCGCCGGTTTTGGGTGGAAATCCACCCATCACGGCAGCGTGTGGGTGGATTTCCCCCCGTTAGCGCCTGAACCGCGCCGGGGCGGCGGGGCTGTCAGAACCGGGGTGCGGCGGCGACCATCGACCAATGCAGGCGCCCGTTTGCGGCCCGGGCGACGCCGAAGCCCGCCTCGCGCGCGTCGCGGGCCAGCATGTTCAGGCGGTGGTCGGGCGAGTCCATCCAGCCGCGGATGATCTCGGGCGCGCTGGTCTGGCCCTCGCCGATGTTCTCGACCGCCATGGCATAGGGATAATCGACCCGCCGCAGGCGACGGCCGAGGCCCGCGAACCAGCTGCCGCGATGGCTGAGCCGCTCGCGTTCGGCCATACGGCAGGCCTGGGTCTGTGCCGCCTCGTCCAGCCGGGCATCGGCGCTGAGCGTGCCCACCCCCTGCGAAGCGCGTTCGGCATTGGTCAGGGCCAGCAATTCGGTCCTGAGGCCTGCCAGCCCCTCGGGCGGGGTGCAGGCCAGCGCCGGGCCGGACAGGAGGGCGAGCAGCAGGGCAAGACGCAGCATCATGCGGCCACGGTTCCACCTTTCGTGCTGCGACGCAACTGGTGCTCGCGCAGCGCGATGAAGATCACGGCCGAGACGACCATGACCCCGCCCGCCACGACCCAGAGGTCCACGGGCTCGGCAAAGAACACCGCGCCAAGCGTCACCGACCAGACCAGTTGCAGCGCGGTGACCGGCTGCGTCACGGTGATCGGCGCGGCGACGAAGGCATAGGTCATCATGTAATGCGCGGCGGTGGCGGCGGTGGCGATCAGGAACAGGACCCACAATTGCCACAGCGTGACCGGCTCCCAGACGGCGATGGCGAAGGGGGCGAGGCCCAGGGTCACGGTCAGGGACATCATGCCGACGATGACGCTGGCCGGGGCGCGGCCGCTGAGCTGCTTGGCCATCAGATAGGAAATCGCGAACAGGACCGAGGTGCCCAGCATGGCGACATGGCCGGTGTTCAACTCGCGCAGGCCGGGCCGCAGGATCGCCAGCGCGCCCAGAATCGCCACGGCGATGGCGACGATCCGGCGCAGGCGCAGCCGCTCGCCCAGAAAGAGCGCGGCGCCGATCGAGATCCAGATCGGGTTCATGTAGCTCATCGCCGAGACCTCGGCCAAGGGGATGCGGGTCATGGCGTAGAACCACAGCATCACCGCCAGCGTATGCGCCACGCCCCGCCAGCCGAAGGCCCGCCAGGTCGAGGGTTCCAGCTTGGTGCGCCGGATCAGGCCCAGCACCGGCAGCACATAGACCAGCCCCAGCGCATAGCGCAGGAAGGCCGATTGCGCGGCGGGGATCGAGGGGCCGAGGTATTTGACCCCGGCCGTCATGGCGACGAAGCACAGGCCCGATCCCAGCATCCACAGGATGCCCGCCAGCGGCCGCTGGTCCTGGGCCTGGGGCACGGCGGGGGGCGGGGTCGGGACAGACGGCTCGGTATTTAACGCGTTCATGATCTCTGGCATGCCGTGCCCCGGGCGCGAGCGCAAGGACAATTCCCCGCCGGTCCGATCACAAGGGCCAGATCAGCGGGATCAGCAGGGTCGAGGTCAGCGCCGCCAGCGCGTTCAGTGGCAGGCCCACGCGCAGGAAGTCGGTGAAGCGATACCCGCCCGGCCCGTAGACCAGCGTGTTGGTCTGGTAGCCGATCGGCGTCGCGAACGAGGCCGAGGCCGCGAACATCACCGCCACGACCAGCGGGCGCGGATCCACGCCCAGCGTCTGGCCAAGGCCGATGGCGACGGGCGTGACGATCACCGCCACCGCGTTGTTCGAGACGACCTCGGTCAGGGTCATCGACACCAGATAGACCGCCGCGATCAGCGCCCAGCCGGGCAGGTCGCGCAGATAGGGCTCGACCAGATCGACCAGCAATTGCGCCGCGCCCGAGGCTTCGAGCCCGGCGCCGACGATCAGCATGCCGAAGATCATGGCCAGCAACTGGCCCTCGATGAAGCCGAACGCCTCTTCGCTGTCGATGCAGCGGGTCAGCAGGATGATGACCACGCCGATCAGCGCCAGCACCTGGATCGAGGCGACGTTCAGCGCCGAGAGGCCGACCACCGCCGCCAGCACGGCGATGACGATGGGCGCGTGGCCCCGGCGGAAGGCGCGTTCCGAGGGCTGGCTGATCTGGATCAGGTCCATGTCGCTGGCCAGCCGCCGGATGTCCTCCGGCGCGCCCTCGATCAGCAGCGTGTCGCCGACCTGCACGACCAGATCGTCCAGCTGGCGGCCGATGTTCTGGTTCCGGCGATGGACCGCCAGCGGATAGACCCCATAGCGGCGGCGCAGGCGCATCTGGCCCAGCGAGCGGCCGACCATGCGGCAGCCCGGGGTGATCAGCACCTCGACGGTCGAGGTCCGCACCGAGCTCAGCTGGTCGACCAGGCGCACCTCGGGATTGGCCTGCAGGCCCAGAACTTCGGACATCTGGGTGCGCAGCACCACGCGGTCGCCCTGCTCCAGCACCACATCCCCCATCGCCCGGCGCAGCGAGGCATCGCCGCGGAGGACGTCGATGACCCGCGCGCCGCCGCGGCGGAAGAGATCGACCTCATCGAGCCGCTTGCCGATCAGCGAGGACCCCTCGGGCAGCGCCACTTCGGTGAAGAATTTCATCGGCGTCCGGTCGCCCATCAGCGCGGTCATCGATTCGCGCACCGGCAACAGCCAGCGCCCGGCGAAGGCCAGATAGGTGACGCCGACCAGCGCCAGCGGCACGCCCAGCAGCGTGATCTCGAACACCCCGAAAGGCGCCAGACCCGCGGCCTGCGCCACACCGTCGACCAGCAGGTTGGTCGAGGTGCCGACCAGGGTGATCGTGCCGCCGAGGATCGAGAAATAGCTGAGCGGGATCAGCAGTTTCGACGGCGCCAGCTGCATCGCCCGGGCCAGCTGCACGAAGATCGGCATCATCACCACGACGATGGGCGTGTTGTTGACGAAGGCCGACATGGCCAGCACCGTCATGGTGACGACGATCAGCGTGGTCCGCGGCCGTTCCGTCACCTGCGAGATGGCGCGCTGCGACAGGAAATCGAGCGCCCCTGTGCGCACCAGCCCGCCGACGATCAGGAACAGCGCGGCGATGGTCCAGGGGGCGGGGTTGGCGAAGACGGCGAGGGCCTGGCCCTCGGGCACGATGCCGAGGACCAGCATCAGCGCCGCCCCGGTCAGTGCCACCACCTCGACCGGGTATTTCTCGGAGATGAAGGTCGCCAGCATGCCGGCGACGATCACCAGCGCGGCAACGGGCAGGTACTCGGGCGGCAGCTCAAGTCCGAACATCGGTGGTCTCTCCTGTCCGGGGGGGCGGGGCCCGCCGCGGATCTCCGGCATAGGCGGCCATCGCGGGGCGCCCGGCAAGCCCGAAAACGCCGATCCGGTCGCCGGGGCGCGGCGCTGTCTGCAACGCGGCAACACCGGAGGGGCGCCGCGCCGCCCGCGCGCAGAGGGCGGGCGCACCTGCCGCGGGCAGGGGCTGTGTCACGGTGCGGCTTTCTCGGGCGCGGCGACGGATGGCGTGACGGGGGCGGGGCCGCTCGGCTGCAGCCGCCCGCCCTGGCGGACCATGGCCACCGACAGCGCCTTGCCGGTGCGGTCGTCGGTCTCGACAAAGATGCCCGAGACGGTGGCCTGCCCCAGCGCCGGTTCGAAGCGGGCGCGCGGCATGCCGGTGATGAAGCGCCGCAGCGGCTCTTCCTTCTGCATGCCGATCACGCTGTCATAATCGCCGCACATGCCCGCATCGGTCAGATAGGCGGTGCCGCCGTTCAGGATCTGGGCGTCGCTGGTCGGCACATGGGTATGCGTGCCCACCACCAGCGAGGCCCGGCCGTCGCACCAATGGCCCATGGCCATCTTCTCGGAGGTGGCCTCGGCATGGACATCGACGATGGTCGCCTGCACCCTCCCGCCGAGGGGATGGGCGCGGAGCACCGGCTCGATGGCACTGAACGGGTCGTCGAAGGGGCGTTTCATGAAGACCTGCCCCATGACCTGCGCCACCAGCACCTGCCGACCGTCCGGCGCGCTGAAGACCCGGGCGCCGACGCCGGGCGCGACCTTGGAGAAGTTGATCGCCCGGATCAGCCGGGGCTCGCCGTCGATATGGCCGGTCATCGCCTTCTGATCGAAGGCATGGTCGCCCAGCGTCACCACATCGGCGCCCGCGGCGAAGAGCCCCGCGGCATGATCGGGCGACAGCCCCATGCCCGAGGTCGCGTTCTCGCCGTTGACCACCACGAAATCCAACGCCCAGTCCCGACGCATCCCCGGCAGCCGCTCGGCTACCGCGGTGCGACCGGCCCGGCCCATCACATCGCCAAGAAACAGAATCCGCATTCCCGTTTCCTACGCCCCAAGTCGGCGTGAGGAAAGCGAAATCCTGTGAGACCCTTGCAGGGGGGCGCTTGTGTCATGCTGACAGGGGGTGGGCGCAGGGGGACCGGGGTCAGAAGCCGTCTTCGTCCCGCACCAGCCCGCTGCGCACCGCCAGTGCCACGGCCTCGGCCCGGTTCGAGACATCGAGCTTCTTCAGGATCGCGCTGACATGGTAGCGCGCGGTGGGCCGGGTGATGCTGAGCAGCGCGGCGATCTCGGGGTTAGTCAGGCCCTTGACCATCAGGGCCAGCACCTTGAGCTGCTGCGCCCCCAGCACCTGCGCCAGATCGCCGGTATCCGCCCCGCGCGGCGCGGCCTCGCTGCCTGCGGGGCGGGTCAGGCTTTCGCCGCGGGCGACGCGGCGCAGCGCCTCTTTCAGCGCGAGTTCCGAGACTTCCTTGGGCAGATAGCCCCGGACCCCGGCCGCCATCATGGCGTCGATCAGATCATCGGTGGTGAAGGAGCTCAGCGCGACGATCCGTGCGTCGGGGTCCTCGGCCAGCAGGGCGCGGGCGGTGTCGATCCCGCTCATGCCCGGCATCCGCACATCCAGCAGCACCACATCCGGCCGGCTGGCGCGATAGGCGGCGACGGCGGCCTGACCTTCGCCCAGTTCGGCCACGATCGTGAAATCCGGGTCATCGGCCAGCACGTGTTCGATGCCACGGCGCACGACCAGATGGTCGTCAACCAGCATCACCCGAATCGCCGTCGCCGTTGTCATCCGAAAACCAGATCGCCGTGATCCTGCACCCTCTGCCGGGTGCCGTCTCGACCTCCAGCATTCCGCCCAGTTTGTCCAGCCTTTCCCGCATGATCGCGAGGCCGAAATGACCCGGCGGCACCGCATCCGGGTCGAAACCGGCGCCGGCGTCGGTGACGGTCAGCATCGCCTGTCCGTCGACGGCGTCGAAACTGGCCTCGGCGCGGTCGGTGCCGGCGTGGCGGGCGACATTGGTCAGGGCGGCATGGGCCACGCGGAAGAAGGCGTATTGCACCTCGCCCGGCAATTGCGCGTCGCTGTCGACGCTGACCGTGACCTGCAGCCCGTAGCTGCGCGCCATCTCCTCGGCCACGCCGCGCAGGAGGGTGCCGAAGGGCTGGCTCAGCATCTCCTGCGAGCGCAGATGCATCAGCAGGTTGCGCGTCTCGGCCAGGGCTGCGCGGTTCAGCGCGGCGACCTGTCGACCGGCCTCGGCGGCCTTGGCGGGATCGTTCTGCTGCAGGCGCGGCAGGCTGTCGGCGATCAGCGAGGCGGCGAAGAGGCTCTGGCTGACCGCGTCGTGCAATTCGCGCCCGAGGTCCGCGCGTTCCTCGAGCCGGGCGTTGCGTGCCGACAATTCGACCGCCTCGGCCGAGCGCCGCTCGACCTCGGCTTCCAGCGATTGCAGCAGGCGCTCGCGCTCGGCCGCGACCTCGTTGAAGGCCCGCGCCAGCGCGCCGATCTCGTCCTGGGCATAGACCGGGATCGGCGTGCCCAGATGCCCCTTGCGGAACCGCTCGACCCCCATCGCCAGCGCTGCCAGCGGGCGCTGGACGCTCAGCTGCACCAGCAGCGAGAACAGCACCAAAAGCCCCGGCACGGCCAGCAGCAGGAAGGCGGCCATCGGCCCGAAAGCCGCGTTCATCGCCTTGTAGAAGGCGGGCCGCCGGTCATCGACCGCGCCGGTGCCCGGTGGCAGGTGGCGGCCGGCCAGCGCGCCCTCCAGGACCGTGCCATGGCGCGAGCCGGGGGTCAGCCCGACCAGCATCGCCACATCGTCGGGACGATAGAGATTGGCCCTTGGATGCAGCGGGATCTCGAAGAAGGCGATGTCGAGCGTGCCGTCGGGATAGAGCGTCAGCTGCGCGTCATAGCGCTGGTCGGGGGCGCCCTCGATGGTCATGCGCGCCCAGCTGATCACCACGCGGCCGGGCAGGGCGTCGACGAAGACGCCGCTGTCGGCGGAGGGGGCCTGCGGCGGGGCAAGGCGCGCGGCCAGCACGAAGATCGCCGCTTCGGGTCCATAGCGGAACTGGATATCCTCGAGCCGGGGGAAGGCGCCCAGGCCGACCAGCCCGGTATCGCGGACATAGAGGCTGCGGTGGTTCTGCCCCAGGAAGGGCAGATCGAAGGGCAGGGCGACGGGTTCCGTCTCGGGACCCGGGCGGTGCAGCAGGGGGACCACGCGCTGCGCCTCGATCGTGGTGATGTCATAGCCGCCGTCCGGGGCCGGGGCGAAGCGATAGGCCTGCCCGGCGTAGGGGGCGCCGCGGTCGCGGAACCCGTCGAGGATGGCGGGCGCCACCAGCCAGGACAGGGCCGAGACGATCATCAGGAAGGCGACAAGGACCATGGCCGCGATCTTGGTCGTGGTGCCGGAGCGTTCGGGCAGGTAGCTCAGGAAGGTCCAGACGAAGCCCGAGAAGACCAGCAGCACCAGCCAGCTGAGGATGGTTTCGGCGACGCTCCAGCCGAGGATGCCGGTGCTGCGGGCCAAGAGCACCAGCGCCAGGGCCACCGGCATCAGCGAGAAATAGAAGATGCCCCGCGCGGCCGAGGCCCCGGGGTAATCGGTCAGCGGGCGGAACGGGTTCAGCAGCAGCGGTCCGATCCGCCGCCAGCCCTCGGGTCCGAGCGCGCGCCGCAGGTTGATCAGGCAGAAGGCGGGGGCGACGACGAAGCCGGTGACGAAGGCGGTCCGCAGCCAGGCGTCACGGAAATAGACCGCGCCCTGCGACAGATGGATGGTGCGCGCCGCCGCGATGGCGACCTCGCCCGCGACGAAGAGGGTCAGCGCCAGGACCAGTGCCTTGCGGCCGCGGCGCGACAGGATGCCCTCGCCAAACAGCCGTTCGGCAAAGAGGATCGAGGCGGCCATGGCGGCGCTGCCCGAGGGGGCGGCCCAGGGCAGGATCCAGGCCGCCACATCGCGGTCCAGCACATGGCTGAGCGTCACCAGCACCGCGCAGAGGGCGGCCATGGCGAAGATCCAGAGCGGCGGCATCAGCCCGTCGGTCGGGGTTCTCTGCCGCCGGGCGACGATCACCCGGACCCCGAAATAGGCAGCGATCACCGTCCCCAGCAACGAAAAGAGCAGGGCGTTGATCGCCAGGGGACCCCAATACAGGCTCGGCATCGCTCTCACCCCACGAGAGAACCGCCGGGGGCGGTATCGGCGGCACGGGAAAGGGGCGAGGCCCCGCCCGCGGGCGGGTCAGCGGACCCCTCGACCCCCGTCCTAGCGCATTCGGCGGGCCGGGAACACTGGACAGCTGACCAGCCGGGCCCGACAGGGCGGGACTGTACACCTGTCCAGTTCCTCAAGCCGGTCGAATCTGCCATCTTGAATACAGGTTCACGTCCGATGGTGTGTTTCGATGCAGACCGTTCTTTCCGGTGTGGTTGCCGCGGCCGTTCTGGTCCTGGCGCAGCCGGTGCAGGCGCAGACCGACATTGCCTGGCGCCATGCCTCGGGCGGGTCGGTCCCGCGGGGGGCGATGGTGGCGGGCGCCGAAAGCAACGGGGCCGCGCTTTATGTATGCGTTGCGGCTTATGCGGGCGGGTATCATCCGGGCAAGGTGCGCCCCGGGTTTAACGGGTGCAACATTGGTTACGGCGGCCGCGAGATTGCCGTGGCCGAGTATGATGTCGCCATGGGGCAGGCCAACTGGGTTCGGGCGCGGGGCGGGATGGTTCCCGGCAACGCCCTGAGCGCTGCGGCCGAAGCCTCGGGCGAGGCACTGTATTTCTGTCGGGCCTGGTATGCGGGCGGAACTCATCCGGGCAAGGTGCGCCCGGGGTTCAGCGGCTGCAACATCGGCTACGGCGGCAACGAAGTGACCGTTAACGAGTATGAAGTCATGGTATGGTGACTTCCCGGCCGGACCGGGCGCCGCTCTGTCCCGAGCGGCCCTGTCTGGCCGGGAAAGTTCTTATCGATCGCTGCGCGGGCAGGGGGCGTAGATACCCCCTCCCGCGCGTTTTACGGCTCTGACCGGAGGGCGTCAGGGCACGGCCCCGCAGGTCCCCGCCGCGTCATTCCTGACGGAAGGCGGCGCAGGGATCGGGGCGTTCGGCCGGCGCCGTGACCAGCCAGAGGTCCCAGGGCGCCTCGGGGCCCGGGTCCGCCTCGGTTTGGCCCAGCGCCAGCACCGTGACCTCGGGCGCGGCCTCGGTCATCAGATCCGGCATCCCCTGATCGCGCCGCGCATGTCCCGCCCCGGCGATCACCGCCACCGGGCCGCCGGTGTCCGCCAGCGCCTGCAGGGCCGCCCTCGCCAGCGCCGCATCGCGCAGGCGCTGGGCCTCGACCATGCCGCCCATCATCGCCAGCGGCATCGCTTCGCAATGGGCCTCGAACTGCTCGGCCTCGCGCGCCGCCTGCTCGTCGGGCGGCAAGGCCCGGTCCAGCCCGTAGCGCCCGGCCTCGGCACCGAAGACCGCAGCCGCGCCCTCGGCAAAGGCGCGCTGGGCCTCGGGGCGGGGGACGGCGGCGCCATAATGGCGCGCCGCGCCGGCGGCCTGAACGATGGGATAATACAGGGTGAAATCGGGCCAGCCGGTGCCGGCCCAGCCCAGCGCCTCGCCCACGGCCGCTTCATCCGCCCGGTCCTCGGGCATCCGCGCCGCCTGATCGGGCGTCAGCATCTCCCAGACCACCGCGGCGGGACGCATCGCCCCGACCGCCCGGGCCTGGTTCAAGTGGTGCTGCGCATTGTCATGGACCTCGCCCAGCACCACCACTTGCGCGGCGGGCAGTCGGTCGAGGTCGGTTTCGGAAATCGGCTCTGCCCCGGCGGGCATGGCGGCGAGGAACGTCAACAGGATCGCGCTTCTCATGCGAGAAGGGCATAGACCCCCGGCGCGCGGCTGGCAAGATCGCGCTTCATCTTGCCCAGCGCGCTGGCCTCGATCTGGCGCACCCGCTCCTTGGACAGGCCCAGTTCCACGCCCAGAGCTTCCAGCGTCCGCGGCTCGTCATCGAGCTTGCGCGCGGCGATGATCGCCCGTTCGCGGGGCGTCAGCGCCGCCATCGCCTCCAGAAGCCAACCGCGCAGGACCAACCCGTCCTGACGGGCCGCCACCCCATCGGCCGGGGCGGGGCCATCGTCCTCGATCAGGTCGATCCACTCCATCCCGTCGTCTTCGCCCGAGGGCTTGGCGTTCAGCGACAGGTCACCGCCCGAAAGCCGCCCCTCCATCATCAGCACATCGCCCAGCGGCACGCCGATCCGCTCGGCCGCGCGTTCGAGCAGCACGTTCGGCTCCAGCACCTCGCCCGCCTGCTGCGCCTCGCGCATCAGTTCGGCCTGCACGCGGCGCAGGTTGAAGAACAGGGCCTTCTGGCTGGTGGTCGACCCGGTGCGCACCATCGACCAGTTGCGCATCACGAAATCCTGGACTGAGGCCTTGATCCACCAGACGGCATAGGTGGAAAAGCGCACGCCCCGGTCGGGATCGAAGCGGTCGGCGGCTTTCATCAGGCCCAGCCCCGCCTCCTGGATGAGGTCGCTCATCGGCGCGCCATAGCGCCGATAGCGCGACGCCATCGAGATGGCGAGCCGCATATAGGCGGTGACCAGCCGGTGCAGCGCCCGCTCGTCGCGGCGGTCACGCCAGGCGCGGGCCAGCGCCAGTTCGGTTTCGGCATCGAGGAATTCGGCGCGCATCGCCTTGCGCGCCATGCGGTCGGTTCCGGTGGTGGTGTCCAGCGCCATCGTCGTCTCCCGTGTCTGACAGGGAATACGCGCGAGGGGCGTTTTGGTTCACCGATCCCAGGCAAAAAGTCGCGATTCATCGAAGAGGGTCATCATTTGGCGCACAATTGCTGATTTGCAAGGAAATGGGGCGCCGGGCAGGATGCCGCGAACGCGAAGGAGCCCGCCCGATGACCGAAGCCGCCTATGACCTCTGCCTCGCCGACCGCGCCTATTCCAGCTGGTCCTTGCGCGGCTGGCTCCTGTTCCGCGCCTTCGAGATCGACGCTGACGTTACAATCGCCCGGCTGTACGAGCCCGGCTTCGCCCAGACACTGGCGCGCTATGCCCCGGCCCGCACGGTCCCCGCCCTGCGCCTGCCCGAGGGCGTGGTCATCGCCGAATCGCTGGCGATTGCCGAGGAGCTGGCCAGCCGCCACCCGGAGGCCGGGCATTGGCCCCGCGATCCGAAAGCCCGCGCCGTGGCCCGGCATCTCACGGCCGAGATGCACGCGGGCTTCACCGCGCTGCGCAGCCATTGCCCGATGAACCTGCGGGTCAGCTATCAGGATTGCACCCCGCCGCCCGAGGTCCTGGCCGATCTGGCGCGGCTCGAAACCCTCTGGGCCTGGGCGCGGGCAGAGACCGGCGCGACCGGTCCCTGGCTTTGCGGCGCCTATTCGGTGGCCGATGTCTTCTTCGCCCCCGTCGCCGCCCGGATCGCCGGTTACAACCTGCCTGTGGGCCCTGCGGCGCAAGCCTATGTCGCCGCCCATCTGGCACATCCCGCTTTCGTCGAATGGCGGAAAGCCGGGCTCTCGGATGGTCCCGACCAGCCCTTCTACGACCGCCCCTGGCCGCAGCGCCCCTGGCCTAGGGTCTGAGCCGCCCCAATGCCCAGCGCGCGGCCTCGGCCACCGTCTCGTCGGGGTCCGCGAGCAGCGCCTCGGCCGCGGGGGCCAGATCCGGCGCTCCGGAATTGCCGATGGCGTAGAGCACGTTGCGCACGAAGCGGTCCCGCCCGATCCGCTTGATCGGCGAGCCCGAGAACCGCGCCCGGAACCCGGCATCGTCCAGCGCCGCCAGTTCCGCCAGCGGCGGGGCGCGCAGGTCGTCCCTTGCTGCGTATTTCACTTCCGTGGCGGCGACGGCGAATTTGTTCCAGGGACAGGCCGCCAGACAATCGTCGCAGCCATAGATCCGGTTGCCCATCAGCGCCCGCAGGTCGGGGTCCACCGGCCCGTGATGCTCGATCGTCAGGTAGGAGATGCAACGCCGCGCATCGAGCTGGAAGGGCGCCGGAAAGGCCGCGGTCGGGCAGGCCTCCAGACAGGCGGTGCAGCTGCCGCAGTTTTCCTTCGCGGGGGCGTCCGGTTCCAGCTCCAGCGTGGTGAAGATCGCGCCGAGAAAGAACCAATTGCCCAGCTCGCGGCCCAGCAGGTTGGTGTGCTTGCCCTGCCAGCCCAGCCCCGCGGCCGCGGCCAGCGGCTTCTCCATCACCGGCGCGGTATCGACGAAGACCTTGATCTCGGCCGTCTCGCCCTGCCGCCTGGCTTCCTCGATCAGCCAGCGGCCCAGCCGCTTCAACCGCGCCTTCACCACATCATGGTAATCGCGCCCCCGCGCATAGACGCTGATGGCGCCCGCCTCGCGCCGGGCGACCGCCGCCATCGGGCTCTCGTCCGGCGTATAGACCTCGGCCAGCATGACGACCGACCGCGCCTCGGGCCAGAGCGCGGAGGGATCCCCCCGCCATTGCATCCGCTCGGCCATCCAGCCCATCTGCCCGTGCCGCCCGGCCTCGACAAAGGCCGCCAGCCGTTCCGGCAAGTCGGGCACTGCATCGGGCCGCGCCACCCCCATCGCCGCGAAACCCTCGGCCCGGGCACGCGCCGCCAGTGCCGCCTTCAGCCCCATCTTTGCGCCTCAAATATCCTCGGGGGGCGGCCCGCACGGGCCGGCGGGGGGCAGACGGCCCCCCGGCGCGGCGAGGGGGCTCGATGCCCCCGAGCCGCGCCCTTGCGGGGTTCAGAAATCGAGGTCGGCATAGCGCCGGGGCGGCGGGAAGCCCGGGACCTGATCGGTCAGGAGCGGCCGGAAGGCCGGGCGCGACTTGATCGTCTGATACCAGGCCTTGACCGCTGGCGCGCGCTCCCAATCCACATCCGAGATGTAATCAAGGCAGCTCAGATGCGCCGCCGCGGTGAAATCGGCGAGCGACAGCGCATTGCCCGCGATCCAACGGCGGTGCTCCAGCAGCCAGCCCATGTAATCGAGGTGATACTTGATCCGCGCCGAGCCGGTCTTGATCTTCTCGGAATCGGGGTAGCCCTGGCCCATGATCTTCTTGTTCACCCGCTCATAGAGCAGGTTCGCCGTCACCTCGCGATGGAACTTGTCATCGAACCACGAACACATCCGCCGCACTTCATAGCGGCCTGCCGGGTCGTCGGGCATCAGCGGCGGGGTCGGGTGAACCTCGTCGATGAATTCGCAGATCGCCTGGCTTTCCGACAGAAGCCGCCCCTCATAGCGCAGGATCGGCACCTTGCCCGCGGGATTGAGCCGCAGGAATTCGGTCCCCCCCTCCCAATAGCGTTCGTCCTTCAGCGAGAAGGGGATGCGCTTTTCGGCCAGCGTCAGGCGAACCTTGCGGCAGAAGGGCGAGAGCGGGACGTGATGGAGGACGTGGACGGCAGGTTGCATTGCGCATGGTCTGGTAGGGTTTCCCACCCTTTGCACGGGTGGGGGCAGGTTTCAACCGCCGAAACAGGCCGAGCGGTCGTCGCGGGCGATGGTGGCGGCGCCATCCTGGATGGCGGCGGCCCGGCGGCGCATGAAATCGCTGGGCCTGGCGGCGTTGCGATCCTGCGGCGCGGGCAGGACCGAGGCCAGCAGCGCCGATTGCCGCGCGTTGAGCCCCGCGGCATTGGTGTCGAAATAGCGCCCGGCCGCGGCCTCGACGCCAAAGACGCCCGTGTCGAACTCGGCCATGTTCAGATAGACCTCGAGGATCCGTTCCTTGGGCCAGAGGATCTCGACCACCGGGGTGATCAGCGCCTCCAGCACCTTCCGCACCCAGGTGCGCCCGTGCCACAGGAAGGTGTTCTTCACCACCTGCTGGGTGATGGTCGAGGCGCCGCGCGCCCCGCCGTCTTCCAGCGCGGCGCGGATCGCGCCCATGTCGAAGCCCCAGTGGCGGCAGAAGTTCACGTCTTCGGCCGCGACCACCGACAGCGGCATATGCGGGGAGATATCGACGAAATCGACCCATTCCTGCTGCACACCGCCCAGGCGGCGCGATTCGCTCCACATGTACCAGCCGGTCGGCGGGTTCACGAAGCGATAGAGCGCGACCCAGGCCACCAGGAACACCGCCAGCGCCAGCGTGCCCAGCACCGCCCAGCGGATCAGGCGCCGGACCATGCCCGCCAGCCGGTCCATGAGTTTCGGCTTCTTTGCCTTGGTCTTTTTCTTGCTGCTCGCGCGTGCCATGGCCGCAGTTAACGTGCCCGCGGCGGTCCTATCAAGCGTCCGATTCCGCGGCGGTGGGGAATGGACCTTTTCCTTGCGCGTGTTAAGTTCCCGCCCGAGATCGCCGCCCGCATCACCGAGCCTGAGGAGCCGCCCCATGATGACCCTGCACCAAAGCCCGACCTCGCCCTATGTGCGCAAGGTCATGGTCCTTCTGCACGAGGCAGGCGCATTGGACAGCGTGCGGCTGTCCTTTGCCAGCGGCTCGCCGGTCGATCCCGGTTCGATCCCGCTCGGCGCCAATCCGCTGGGCAAGATCCCGGCGCTGGAGCGTGACGACGGCTGCACGCTCTACGACAGCCGGGTGATCTGCCGTTATCTGGCCACGACGACGCCGAAGGCAGCCGCGCTCTATCCCGAGGGGCCGGCACTGTGGGAGACGCTGACGCTGGAGGCGACCGGCGACGGCATCCTCGATGCGGCACTGCTCATGCGCTACGAGACGGTGATCCGCCCGGCCGAGGGCCAGTCCGAGGCCTGGGTCGAGGGGCAGTGGCAGAAGATCGCCCGCAGCCTGACGGCGCTGGAATCGCGCTGGATGGCGCATCTGCAGGGGCCCCTGACCATGGGCGGCATCGCCGTGGCCTGCGCGCTGGGCTACCTCGATTTCCGCCACGACGCGCGCGGTTGGCGCAACGGTCATCCGCAGCTGGCGGCCTGGTACGAGGGCTTCGCCATGCGCCCCTCGATGCAGGCGACGATTCCCGCCTGATCTGGTCCCGCCTGACCTTGCCCGCCTGATCCCCTCGCAGGAAGCCCCATGTCCCCGATCACCCTGCCCGCGGCGGATTTCCTGACCGCCTGGGGCTTTCTGGCGATGAACGTGCTCACGCCCGGGCCGAATGTGCTGAACACGATCGCGCTGGCCATCGGCTCGGGCCGAAGGGCGGCGCTGGGGGCGGCGCTGGGTACCGGCCTCGCGATCACCGGCTGGTGCCTCGGCATGGTGCTGGGCGCGTCGGCGCTGATCGCGGCCTTCCCGCTGGCGCGGGTGGGGATGACGTTGATCGCGGTGGGGCTGCTGGTCTGGTTCGCCTCGCGCTATCTGCGCCGCGCGATGACCGGCTTCGCCGCCCGCCGTCGGGGCGAGCCCGAGGCGCCCGAGGCAAAGCGCGGCGCGCGGGCTCGCGACGGCATGGTCCGGGCTCTGTCCATCATGATGATGAACCCCAAGGCGCTGACCACCTGGCTGACCATGACCGCGGTCTTTCCGGTCGCCCGCGCCGGCGCCTGGGATGTGGCGCTTTTCTGCGTCGGCGCCTGCGTCGTGGCCGGGGTGATTCACGCGGTCTATGCCATCGCCTTCTCCACCCCGGCCGCCGCGCGCGGCTTCCTGAAGGCCGCGCCCTGGATCAATGCGGGCGTCGGCCTCTTCTTCGCTGGCTTCGCCGCGACCCTTGCAGCAACGCTTTTCCGCCTTATCTGAGGCATCGGCGACAGTGGCGCGGGCAGGTCCCGTGCTGCGGCGCACCCCTCTCCCGAAAGGGTCGGGGTGCGGCGTTTTTCCCCACTTTCGCGGCTGGACGGACGTTCAAATCGCCGTTAAACAGCCGCCTTGGAGGCTGCAGGACACTGCGGCTCGTTTCGGCTATCCGCCGGACCCATGACCTGAAAATGGAGAATGCTCGTGTCCCACGCAGACGACAACGCAGGCACTCGCCGGGATTTTCTCTACTACGCGACGGCCGGTGCCGGTGTCGTCGCCACGGGCGCCGCGGTCTGGCCGCTGGTGAACCAGATGAATCCCTCGGCTGACGTGCAGGCCCTGTCCTCGATCTTCGTCGATATCAGCGGTGTCGCCGTCGGTACCCAGCTGACTGTCAACTTCCTCGGCAAGCCGGTGTTCATCCGTCACCGCACCCAGGAAGAGATCGATGCGGCGAAAGCCGTGGACCTGAGCACCCTGATCGACCAGAGCGCCGAAAACGCCAACCTGCCCGCCGGTTCGCCCGCCACGGACGAGAACCGCGCCGTGGCTGGCAAGGAAGAATGGCTGATCATGACCGGCGTCTGCACCCACCTCGGCTGTGTGCCGCTGGGCAATGGTGCGGGCGATTTCGGCGGCTGGTTCTGCCCCTGCCACGGGTCGCACTACGACACGGCGGGCCGCATCCGCCGGGGGCCTGCGCCGCAGAACCTGCATATTCCGGTCGTCAGCTTCGTCGACGACACCACCATCCAGCTCGGCTAAGGGAGAGACGAGGCATGTCCGGGATTCCCCACGACCATTACGAGCCCAAGACCGGCGTGGAAAAGTGGCTGCACCGCCGCCTGCCGATCGTTGGGCTGATCTATGACACGCTCATGATCCCCACCCCCAAGAACCTGAACTGGTGGTGGATCTGGGGTATCGTGCTGGCCTTCTGTCTGGTGCTGCAGATCGTCACCGGCATCGTGCTGGTGATGCATTACACGCCGGAAGCGACGATGGCCTTCGCCTCGGTCGAGCATATCATGCGCGACGTGAACGGCGGCTACATGCTGCGCTACCTGCACGCGAACGGCGCCTCGCTGTTCTTCTTCGCCGTCTATATCCACATCTTCCGCGGCCTCTATTACGGATCGTACAAGACGCCCCGCGAAGTGACCTGGATCATCGGCATGCTGATCTACCTGGCCATGATGGCCACGGGTTTCATGGGCTACGTGCTGCCCTGGGGTCAGATGTCGTTCTGGGGCGCCACCGTGATCACCGGCCTGTTCGGCGCGATCCCGGGGATCGGCCCGATCATCCAGGAATGGCTGCTGGGCGGACCGGCGGTCGGCAACTACACGCTGAACCGCTTCTTCTCGCTGCATTACCTGCTGCCCTTCGTCATCGCGGGCCTGGTGATCCTGCACATCTGGGCCTTCCACCACACCGGCAACAACAACCCCTCGGGTGTTGAGGTCCGCCGCGGTTCGAAGGAAGAGGCCGAGAAGGACACCCTGCCGTTCTGGCCGTACTTCGTCATCAAGGACCTGTTCGCGCTGGTCGTGGTGCTGGCGGTGTTCTGGGCGATCGTCGCCTTCATGCCGAACTTCCTGGGCCACCCGGACAACTACATCATCGCCAACCCGCTCGCGACGCCCGCGCATATCGTGCCCGAATGGTACTTCCTGCCGTTCTACGCGATCCTGCGCGCCTTCACCGCGGATGTCTGGGTGGTGATCGCCGCCAACTGGCTCTCGTTCGGCATCATCGACGCCAAGTTCTTCGGCGTGCTGGCGATGTTCGGCGCGATCGCGGTCATGGTCCTGACCCCCTGGCTCGACACCTCGTCGGTCCGTTCGGGTCGCTACCGGCCGATGTTCAAGTCGTTCTTCTGGCTGCTGGTCGTCGACTTCGTGGTCCTGATGTGGGCGGGCGCCATGCCGGCCGAAGGGATCTACACCAATATCGCCCTGATCGGTGCGGCCTATTGGTTCGGCTATTTCCTGGTCATCCTGCCGCTTCTGGGCGTGCTGGAGCGTCCGACGACCCCGCCCGCCACCATCGAGCAGGACTTCAAGGCCAAGGTGAAAGCCCATGCCAAGAAGTCGGGCCCGGCCCCGGAAAAGATCCCGGCCGAGTGAGCGCAAGGAAGAAAGTGACCATCATGATCCGCAAACTTGCCCTTTCCGCCCTGACGGCCCTTACCCTCGGCAGCGCTCCGGCGCTCGCCGCGGGCGAAGGCGGCCATATCGAAGACTTCGCCTTCTCGTTCGAAGGACCCTTCGGCACCTACGACCGGGCGCAGCTGCAGCGCGGCCTTCAGGTCTATACCGAGGTCTGCTCGGCCTGCCACGGCCTGCACCTCGTGACCTTCCGCTCGCTGACAGACGAGACGGGCCCAGGCCTCGATCCCGACGTGATGCGCGCCTATGCTGGCACGATGCAGGTGCAGGACGCCACCACCGGCGAATACCGCGCCGCGGGCGGCCCGGACCACTTCCCGACCTCGGCGATGGAAACCGCCCCCGACCTGAGCCTGATGGCCAAGGCGCGGGCCGGGTTCCACGGCCCCTATGGCCTCGGCATCAACCAGCTGATCCACGGCATGGGCGGCGCCGAATACATCGCCTCGTTCCTGCTGGGCTTCACCGGCGAGGAAACCGAACAGGGCGGCGCGATCTTCTACGAGAACACTGCTTTCGGCGGCAATGTCTCGATGCCGCCGCAGCTGGAAGAGGGTCTGGTGACCTATTCGGACGGCACCGAAGCCACGCCCGAGCAGATGGCGCAGGACGTCGCGGCCTTCCTGATGTGGTCGGCCGAGCCGCACATGACCCAGCGCAAGATGTGGGGCTTCGTCGGCGTCATCTTCCTGACGCTGCTGGCCTCGCTGCTGTACCTCACGAACAAGCGCCTCTGGGCGCCGATCAAGGACGCGGCCAAGCACAGCTGATCCGTCCCGATCACAGACCCGTGAAACGCGCCCCAAGGGGCGCGTTTTGCATTTTGCGGGACTGGCATCCCAAGGGGGGCACCGCTAGGTTTTTCCCGTTCGTCCGATCCGAAGTGCCGGAGTTTCCATGGTTCGCCCCGCTGCCGCCGCCCTCGCCCTTGTCGTGCTCGGCACCTCGACGCTGCCCGCCACGGCGCAATGGCTGGCCGTGGGGCGCTGGGGCAGCGAGGGGAATTTCCGCTATGTCCGGCCCGGCACCTGGATGGTCGAGCAGCAGGCGGGCGGCGTCTCGATCAGCGCCGAGGGCGATCATCACGAGGCCCGGATCGAGCTGAGCTGCGACGCGGGCGGCTCGGACCGGCGGCTGCGCCTGTCGGGCTATCGCGGTGACGCGCTGGACGAAAGCGCGCTGGCGCAGCAGGAGCCGCGCCAGCAGGCGCTGTCGCTGGTGCTGGACGGGCGCGCCTTCGAGCTGATGGTCGATTATCGCCCGGCCACGCATGACTGGCTGGCGGTCGAGGCCCCGGGGCCCGAGTTCCTCGATGCGCTGGCCATGGGCTCGCGGCTCGAGATCCTGAACAAGCAGGGGGTGCGGGTGGCGGCGGTCGGTCTCAGCGGCAGCGGCGCCGCGCGGGACGCCGTGCGGCGGACCTGCGGGATCTGAGCCCGGCGCCTCAGGTGCCCAGATAGGCCGCAAGCGCGGGCGGCGGATCCGCCAGCAGCGCCTCGGTCGGGGCAGGGGGGCTGGCCTGGCCCTCGGCCACGACCAGCGTCAGATCGCAGAGCATCCGCGCATCCTCGGGGTCATGGGTGATCATCAGCAGGGTCGCGCCGGTTTCCCCGGCGATCCGCCCGACCAGCGCCAGCATCTGCCGTTTCAGCGCCGGGCCCAGCGCCGCGAAGGGTTCGTCCAGCAGGATCAGCGGCCGGGCCCTGAGCAGCACCCGCGCCAGCCCCGCCCGCCCGATCTGCCCGCCCGAGAGCTGCGCGGGCTTGCGGTCTTCAAGCCCCGAAAGCCCCGTCTCCTCCAGCGCCGTCAGCACCGCCCGCCGCTGCGCCGGGCTCAGCCGCAGGGACGGGTCCAGCCCCAGCGCCACATTGTCGAAAAGGCTCAGATGCGGAAAGAGGTTATGGTCCTGAAACAGGATGCTCAGCGGCAGCGCGGCAGGCGCCAGCGTGTCGATCCGCCGCCCCTGCCACAGGATCCGGCCCCGGGTCAGCGGCAGGAAACCGGCGATGGCGCCGAGGAGGGTGGATTTCCCGGCGCCGGACGGTCCCATGACCGCGACCCGCGCGCCCTCGGGGACCGACAGCTCTGCGGTCAGGCGAAAGCCGCCCTGCGCAATCTCGGCGCCCTCAAGTGTCAGCATGGCGTCCTCCCACGATCCGTTCCAGCGCTACGAAGGCGCCCAGCGACAGGGCCAGCAGCAGCACCGCTGCGCCCGCCGATTCCCCGCTGCGATAGGCCCCCATCAGGCGGTGCATCTGCATCGGCAGCGTCTCGCCCCCGGTCTGGGCAAACAGCACGATGACGCCCAGATCCCCCATCGACAGCGCCGCGCCCAGCCCCAGCGCGAAGCCCGCCGGACGCCTGAGCCGCGGCCAGAGCACCAGCCGGGCATGCGCCGCCATGCTCAGCCCCAGCGAGGCGGAAAGGCGGGCGAAATCGGCCTCGGCCCGGCGCGCCGCGGGCAGGAGCGCGCGCAGCGCGAAGGGCAGGGCCATGGCGGCATTGACCAGCGCGGTGACCGGCAGCGCCAGATGCGCGGGATCGACCCAAGGGTTGACGATCAGGAAAAGCCCGGTGCCGATGACCAGCGGCGAGGCGGTCAGGGCCGCCATCCCCAGCGCCTCGGGCCAGCGGCGGGTCAGCGCCATCAGCGTCAGGACACCGGCGAAGACCCCCAGCAGCGCCGTCGACAGCGCGGCGGTGGCGACGGAACGCAGCGCCGCCCACCAGACCCCGGCCGACAGATCGCCCAGCCAGGGCAGGCCGCGGATCAGGACCATGGCCAGCGGCACCAGCAGGAACAGCGCCGAGGCGCCGATCGCCAGCGCATCGGTGACCCTCGACAACCCGCCGGGCGGCGGCGGCGCATCGCGGTCGAGCCCGGCGATCCGCCCCTCGGGCAGGGTCAGCCGCGCCAGCAGCAGCAGCGCCGCCAGCCCGATCCCCGCCTGCACCGCGGCCAGCATCGCCGCCCGGCCCAGGTCGAAATCAAAGCGGAAGGCCTGATAGATCGCCAGCTCCAGCGTCGTCGCCCGGGGGCCGCCGCCCAGCGTCAGCGCCACGGCAAAGGAGGTCAGGCAGATCAGGAACACCACCGCCAGCGCGCCCGGCACCACGCGGGCCAGCATCGGCCCCTCGACATGCCGGAATCGCGCGCGGGCGCCGAAACCCAGCGCTGCGGCCAACCGCAGATGCTCGGCCGGGATCCGCGCCCAGCCCTGCAGCAGCAGCCGCACGGCCAGGGGCAGGTTGAAGAAGACATGCGCCAGAACGACGCCCTGCAGCCCGTAGATCGAGAGCCGCGGCAGCCCGGCCAACGCCAGCAGGTCGTTCAGCAGGCCGTTGCGGCCCATCACGGCCAGCAGGCCGATCACCGCCACCAGCACCGGCAGGATGAAGGGCGCGCCCATCAGCACGATCAGCGCCCCGCGCCCCGGGAAGCGCCGCCGCGCCAGCGCCCGGGCCACCGGGATCGCCAGTGCGACCGAGAAGACGGCCGACAGGAAGGCCTGCCACAGGGTGAAGCGCAGCGCTGCCCAATCGGCCGCGCCCCAGCCCGCGCCGCCCTCGGCCCGCCAGGCGACGGCCCCCAGCGCGCCGAGGTTCAGCAGCACGAGGGCCGCCGCCACCAATGCAGCGGCCCCCTTGAGAAGCGCAGGCGCCGGTCGCGTCATTACTGCGCGAGCGCCTCACGCCATTCGGCCAGCGCCGGGTCACGCAGCGCCAGCGCCTCGTCGGGGGACAGCAGGAGCGACGGTTCGGGCCGGATCAGCCCCCGGAAGCCCTCGGCGAGGCCGCTCTCGGGCGTCACGGCCGGGTACATCCAGTTGGTTTCGGGCAGGATCGCCTGCGCGGCATCCGAGGCCAGGAAGGCCATGAACTGCCGCGCAAGCTCCGGCTGGTCGGTCGAGGCGACGATGCTGGCGACCTCGACCTGCAGGTAATGCCCCTCGTCGAAACGGGCGGCGGCCTTGGTGTCGTCGCCCTCGGCGATGATGTGATAGGCGGGCGAGGTGGTGTAGCTCAGCACCATGTCCGCCTCGCCCTCCAGGAACAGGCCATAGGCCTCGGACCAGCCGGGCGTCACGGTCAGGATGCGGCGCGCGAGGCCCTGCCAGATCGCGGCCGCCTCATCGCCATAGGCCGCCTTGACCCACATCAGCAGGCCAAGGCCCGGGGTCGAGGAGCGCGGGTCCTGGATGACGACGCTGAGGTCGCTAGCGATCAGCTCGCGGAAGCTGGCGGGCGGGGTGGCGAGGCGGGTCGTGTCATAGACGAAGGCGAACCAGCTCCAGTCATAGGGCAGGAACAGCGGGTCCTCCCAGGCGATCGGCAGGTCGAGCGCAGCCTCGACGCCATGCGGCGCCATCAGCGGCCCGGCCTGGGCGATGAGGTTGGTGTCGAGGCCCACGACCACGTCCACATCGGTGCGCGCGCCCTCCAGCAGCAGACGGCTGAGCATGGCCGCGGCATCGCCGGGTGCGGCGAATTGCAGGTCGCAGCCGCATTCCGCCTCGAACGCCGCCTCGATCTGCGGCCCGGGGCCCCATTCGGCGACGAAACTGTCGTAGGTGAGCACCTGCAAGACGGGTGCCTGGGCCTGGGCTGCCATGGCGCTGGCCATGAACAGTCCCGCGGCAAGGGTGGGATATCGCATGTCGATCCTCCATTGCGACGGGCGGGGTCGGGGTGGAGGATCATCCTGTCACCTTCCCTCCGCCGGTCCTAACCGGTTCAGGTTCAACGGGTCCGCGGTCCAACCGCATCTCAGCCGGTGTTCGCCGGCCCCCCGAGGTAGGGGGCAACATAACCCTTTGCAGCCGTGTCGCAAGGGGGCACCATGGGGAGAGCCAAGGGAGGAAGACCATGCCCATCGCCATCACCCCGGATTTCGACGGCCAGACCGTCATCTCGACCTTCGAGATGACGCCGGGCACCTGCTCGGACGTGCTGGAGCATCTGACCGACGCCTATGAGCAGGTGATCCGCCACCAGCCCGGGTTCCTGGGCGGCGCGATCCATGTGAACGACGCCCAGACCCGGATCTCGACCTATTCCCGCTGGGAGAAGCGGGGCGATTTCCAGGCGATGCTGCGCACGCCCGAGATGCGGGAACGGAACCGGGTGATCGCCGGGATGTGTTCCCGGTTCGAGCCGGTGATGTACGAGGTCGCGGCGGTCTATTGAGCCAGGGGTGGGCGAATCGCCCACCCTACGCGGGCGTAGCTGGAGCTGTCTCAAAAGACGCGAGCGGCCAAGCTCCCGACGGCCGGAGCCCTGCGCGGGTGGCTGCCCCGGGGGGCCAGCCCCCCGGACCCCCCGGGATATTTGAGGCGCAAAGAAGCGCGATTTACCAGGACTTAAGGTTAACGCTGCATTCTGGCTGTGCGGTACAGGCGGGGACGCCGATGACCGCGCGCGAAGAAGGCGGCGGTTCCCTTGGGGAGCCGCCGCTGCCTTCTTTGCGCCCCAAATATCCCGGGGGGTGAATGCGCGGCACGCGCAGAGGGGGGCAGCGCCCCCCTCTCTTCGGCGCCGCGGAACGCGGCGCCGCTGGTCGCCCGAGGGCTCGGCGCCGGAGGCGTCGCGGACGAGGGCGAAACCCCTCTCAGGCGTTCCAGGCCCGGTCGCCGCTCGCGTCCTTGACCCGGGTCGGCAGGCCGATGCGGTCGAGGATCGCGAAGAAGGGCGCGGGGTCCAGTTCCTCGACATTGGCCATCCGAGCCACGTCCCAGGTGCCGTCCGCGATCAGCATCGCCGCCGCCACCGGCGGCACGCCCGCGGTGTAGGAAATCCCTTGCGAGCCGACCTCCAGATAGGCCTCCTTGTGGTCGGCGATGTTGTAGACCAGCACCTCGGCCGGTTTGCCGTCCTTCTTGCCCTTCACCAGCGTGCCGATGCAGGTCTTGCCGACGTAGTCGGGCGCCAGCGACGCGGGGTCGGGCAGCACCGCCTTCACCACTTTCAGCGGCACCACTTCCAGCCCCTCGGCCGTCACCACCGGCTTTTCCGACAGCAGCCCCAGGTTCTTCAACACCGTGAAGACGTTGATGTAATGGTCGCCGAAGCCCATCCAGAACCGCACATCGGCCTGGGGGTAATTGGTGGCCAGGGAATGCACTTCGTCATGGCCGGTCATGTAGGTCTTCTGGGTGCCGACCACCGGCAGGTCCCATTCCTTGCCGACCTCGAACATGGTGTTCGACTGCCAGGCGCCGTTCTGCCAGCTGTAGACCGTCCCGGTGAATTCCCGGAAATTGATCTCGGGGTCGAAATTGGTCGAGAACCAGCGCCCGTGCGAGCCGGCGTTGATGTCGATGATGTCGATCGACTCGACATCAGGCACATAGGTGTCGATGGCGTATTTGGCATAGGCGTTGACCACGCCCGGGTCGAAGCCCACGCCCAGGATCGCCGTCACGCCCTTCTCGGCGCAGGCGGCCTTCCGCTTCCATTCGTAATTGCCGTACCAGGGCGGCGTCTCGCAGATCTGGTCGGGTTCCTCGTGGATCGCCGTGTCCATATAGGCCACGCCCGTCTCGATACAGGCGTCGAGCACCGGCATGTTGACGAAGGCCTGCGCCACGTTGATGACGATCTCGCAGCCCGTTTCGCGGATCAGCGCGGCCACCTGGGCCGTGTCGCGGGCATTGACGGCATGGGCTTTCAACACGCCGTCCACCTTCATCGCGCCTTTCTCCTCGACCGAGGCGATGATCGCCTCGCATTTCGAAAGGGTCCGGCTGGCGATATGGATCTCGCCCAGAATGTCGTTGTTCTGCGCGCATTTATGCGCCACGACCTGGGCGACGCCCCCGGCTCCGATGATCAGGACATTGCGTTTCATTTACCCATGCACCTCCTTGGGGCTTACCCGTTCACGACAAGGCTGCCGCGAACTCCTCGTATCCGAAATCGCGCACCTGCCGGACGCTTCCGTCCAGCTCGCGCACGGCGATCGCCGGCATTTTCACGCCGTTGAACCAGTTTTTCTTGACCATTGTGTAACCGGCCGCGTCCTGGATCGACAGCCGGTCGCCGGCTTTCAAGGGCTCGGCAAAGCGGAATTCGCCGAAGATGTCGCCCGCCAGGCACGACTTGCCGCAGACCATCCATTCATGCGGGCCCGCGTCGGGGCTGACCTTGGCCTGCTGGCGATAGATCAGCAGGTCCAGCATATGCGCCTCAATCGAGCTGTCGACGATGGCGAGGTTCTTGCCGTTGTGGAGCGTGTCCAGCACCGAGACTTCCAGCGTCGCCGCTTTCGTGATCGCGGCCTCGCCCGGCTCCAGATAGACCTGCACGCCGTTTGTATCGGCGAAGCGCTTCAGCCGGTCGGCCAGGCGGTCGAGCGGATAGCCCTCGCCGGTGAAATGGATGCCGCCGCCGAGGCTGATCCATTCCATGCCGCGGATGAGGAAGCCGAAGCGCTGTTCGATCAGGGACAACATGGCGTCGAAGCGCTCGAAATCGGCGTTCTCGCAATTGTTGTGGAACATGAAGCCGGTGATCTTGTCGGCCACCTCGGCGATCAGCTCGGGGTCATGCTCGCCCAGCCGCGAGAAGGGTCGGGCGGGGTCGGCGAGGTCGAAATCCGAGGTCGAGACGCCCGGGTTGACCCTCAGGCCCCGGGTGTGCCCTGCGCTCTGCCCCTCGAACCGCTGCAGCTGGCCGATGGTGTTGAAGATGATCTTGTCCGAATGGGACAGGACTTCGTCGATCTCGTGATCGGCATAGGCCACGGAATAGGCGTGGGTTTCCTTGCCGAATTTCTCGCACCCCAGCCGGACTTCATAGAGCGACGAGCTGGTCGTGCCGTCCATGTACTGGCTCATGAAATCGAAGACCGACCAGGTGGCGAAGCATTTCAGCGCCAGCAGGGATTTCGCCCCCGACTGCTCGCGCAGCCAGGCGATCTTTTCCATGTTGGGCAGAAGACGTGCCTTGTCGATCAGGTAATAGGGGGTTTGCAACATCTCGGGCCCTCACGGCAGCCAGGGGGGACGGGAGCGGTATCCAGCGCGCGCGGGCTCGATACAGGGAACGCCCCTGCCACACAAATGGTTTTTCCAAGCGGGATTGCCAACCCCGGCCCGGCAAACAAGGGGAATCAGTCGGTGATGAGGCCGGTGAAGCGGTCGCCCCGCTCGGTGATCAGCACCAGGCGGCCCTGGCCGAGGATGTAGAAATCGACCCGCGGCCCCTCGGGGTAGTCGATGCAGCGCGCGCCGTTGTCGTAGAAGCGATAGGCGGGCGCGGTCCAGCTTTGTTCCCCGGCGGTGAAGCGATAACTGCCGTCCTCCCGGTATTCCTCATGCCCGCCGTCATAGCGCACGCTATGGCTGCTCAGGTTGACCGTCAGCCAATAGCCATCGAGCCAGGCATCGCCCGGCAACAGGTAGTCGAGGGGGTGCCAGCCGGGGGCGCCCGGGCAATCGGCCCGGGCCGGGGCGGCGGCGGCGAGGCAGGCGATCAGCAGAAGGGCCGGACGGATCATGCGCGATACTCCGGGCCGTCCTCCGCGGGTTCAGCGGCGCGACGGCATGTCTGTCAGGGCAGCCTACACCATGCAGCCCGCCCCGGGCCGTCCCCGGCACCCGGGCGGTGCGAGGTTTGTGGCGTTGTGACGGGAAGGTCACCGGCGCGGGCCCTTGGCGGCGGGGAATGCCCAAAGTGCGGGCGCTGGGCGCGGATCATCCCTCCAACGCCTTCTTCAGCCGGGCGAAGCTGTCGGTGTTCGACCGGGCGTTCTGCCCGGCGAGGAAGGCGTCGAGCTTGGGGAAGAGCCGGATTGCCCGGTCGGTCAGCGGGTCCGACCCCTGGGCATAGAGCCCCGCCTGCACCATCATCTCGGCCCGTTCCCAGGCGCCGATCAGGCGCCGCGCCTCGGCGATCAGGGCGTTTTCACCCGGGCTTGCCGCGGCCGGCAGCGAGCGCGAGACCGAGCGCATCAGATCCACCGCCGGGAAGCGGCCGCGTTCGGCGATGGCGCGCTCCAGCACGACATGGCCGTCGAGCACGCCGCGCAGGATGTCGGCGACCGGCTCGTCCATGTCCGAGCCCGCGACCAGCACGGTGAAGACCCCGGTGATGTCGCCCTGACCGGGCTCGCCCGGGCCGGCGCGTTCGGCCAGCGACATGATCTGATGCGCGGTCGAGGGCGGGAAACCGCGAAGCGAGGGCGCCTCGCCCGCTGCCAGCGCGATCTCGCGATGCGCCTCGGCAAAGCGGGTGACGGAATCGCACAGTAGCAGCACATGCTGGCCCGCGTCGCGGAAATGTTCGGCCACCGCCATCGCCGTCAGGGCCGAGCGGCGGCGCGCCAGCGGCGACATGTCCGAGGTGGCGCTGACCACCACGGCGCGCGCAAGTCCTTCCGGCCCCAGAACATCCTCGACGAAATCCCGCAGCTCGCGGCCGCGTTCGCCGACCAGCGCCAGCACCACGACATCCGCCTCGATCCCCCGCGCAAGCTGGCCCAGCAGCATGGTCTTGCCGACGCCCGAGCCCGCGAAGAGCCCGATCCGCTGGCCGCGCACCAGCGGCAGCAGCGTGTTGAAGGCGTCGAGCCCGGTGCCCAGCCGCCCACCCAGCCGCTTGCGCCGGGCGGGCGCGGGCGGGGCGGCGCGCAGGCCGCGGGGCAGGGTCCCCCGGGCCAGCGGACGGCCGTCCAGCGGCTCGCCATAGGGGTCTATGACCCGGCCGATCCAGCTGTCGTCGGGCGCGATGGTGTTGCGGCCCACGTGCTCCACCCGGTCGCCGATGGCGAGGCCTTCGGTCGCCTCCTCAGGCAGGACCTCGGCCCCGTCGCGGCTGAGCGCCAGGATCTCGCCGCCGATGACCCGGCCCTGCGCATCCTCGATCTGCACCCGATCGCCCAGCCGCGCCCGTTTCGAGAGCCCGTGCACCAGCAGCGTCGCGGCCTGCATCGTCCCCACCTGCCCGTAATGGCGCACCGGGCGCAGATGCGAAATCTCGGCCAGAAGCGAGTCGAAGACACTCATCGGGGGCTCCTTCGCGATGGCGGGCGTCCTTCTGACCCCCGATTACGCTTTCTAAACGAATCACCCTTAATGCTTGGTGTAGGCCAGCAAAGGGAGAATCCCATGTTCGAAAGCCTGGATATCATGCGCATGGCGCAGGCCTTCGCCGCCCATGCCGCGAGCCGTCAGCAGGCGGTGTCGCAGAACGTCGCCAATGCCAATACGCCGGGCTACCGCTCGCGCGATGCCATCCCCTTCGGCGATTACTGGCGCGCCAGCGAGGAACGGGTCCTGGCCGAGGGCGATATCATGCGCCCCGATGAAGAGCCCGCCACCGTCTCGCCCGATGGCAACACCGTCTCGGTCGAGTTCGAGATGATGCGCGCGGTCGAGGCCCGGCAGCAGCATGAGATGGCGCTGGGCATCTATTCCATGTCGCGCGACCTGCTTCGCGCCTCGCTGGGGAAATAAGCCATGAGCACCCTCACCGATACGCTGGCGCTCGCCGCTTCCGGGATGCAGGCCCAGGCCCAGCGGCTGCGCCATGTCTCCGAGAATATCGCCAATGCCGATACCCCCGGCTACCACCGCAAGTTCATCGACTTCCGCCCGGCGGCCATCGCGGGCGACGCCTTCGGGCAGGAAAGCGGCGTCATGCCCGGCCCGGTGCGGCTGGACCGCGGCGAGCTGCCCCGCATCTACGACCCCGGCCATATCCTGGCCGACGAGACCGGCCATTACGATGGATCGAATGTCGATCTGATGGTCGAAATTGCCGACGCGCGCGAAGCGCAGCGGTCCTATGAGGCGAACCTCAGAATGTTCGATCAGGCCCGGCAAATGTCGCAGAGCCTGATCGGACTCCTCCGCAGATAAGGAGCCATGTCAGTGCAAGTCAGTGCCAGTCTGGCCGCCCGTTCCTACGGCGCGGCGCGTCCCCTCACATCCCCCGACGCCGAGGCCGCGGGCAGTCCCGCTACCGCCGGTGCCCGCCTGGCCGAGGATTTCGCCCAGGTCCTGCAACGGGCCGAGACCACCGCCCAGCAGGCGATGACCGGCGATGCCGATCCGCATGCGCTGGTCGCCTCGCTCAGCGAGGCGCAACTCGCCGTCGAGACGGCGGTCGCGGTGCGCGACAAGGTGGTCGAGGCCTATCTGGAAATCCTGCGGATGCCGGTCTGAGGTCAGCCATGACCGAGATCGCCTTCTTCGACATCCTGCGGCAGGGGCTGTGGGTCGCCGTGGTCATGTCCGCGCCGCTCTTGGGCGTGGCGCTGGTCGCAGGCCTCACCGTCGGCCTCTTTCAGGCGCTGACCTCGGTGCAGGAGATGACGCTGACCTTCGTGCCCAAGATCCTGGCGATGCTGGTGGTCTTCTGGGTCTCGATGAGCGCGATGACCGCGCTCCTCGTCGATTTCTTCCACGGATCGGTGTTGCCGGTCGTCGCAGGGGGCTAGTCATGGACAACGCCGGATATACCCAGTTGACCCGCCAGTCGGGCCTGCTGCGCGAGATCCAGATGATCGCGCATAACATCGCCAATCTCTCGACCACCGGCTTCCGGCGCGAGGGGCTTCTGTTCAGCGAATATGTCGAGCGGCTGGGCGGCGAGGAACCGTCGCTGTCGATGGCCACCGGCCGGGCGCATCAGACCTATCTGACGCAGGGCACGCTGACGATGACCGGCGGCCCGCTGGATCTGGCCGTCGAGGGCGAGGGCTTCTTCACCATCCAGACGCCCGAGGGCGAGCGCTATACCCGCGCCGGCCATTTCACCCCCAATCAGGACGGCGAGCTGGTCACGCCCGATGGCCACCGGGTGCTGGATGACGGCGGCTCGGCCATCTTCATCCCGCCCGACGCCGGCCAGATCGCCATCGCCCGCGACGGCACCGTTTCGGCCGACGGCCAGCCGCTGGCGCAGATCGCGCTGGTGATGCCGGACGATCCCGCGGATCTCAGGCGCGAAACGGGCGTGCTGCATTCCATCGACGGCGAGGTCCGGCCGGTCGAGATGCCGCAGATCCTGCAGGGTTTCCTCGAGGAATCGAACGTCAACGCGATCTCCGAAATGGCCCGGCTGATCGAGGTGCAGCGCGCCTATGAGAACGGCCAGAAATTCCTCGACCGCGAGGACGAACGCATCCGCAACGTGGTCCAGACCCTGGGCCGATAGGAGACAGCCATGCGAGCCCTACAGATCGCCGCCACCGGCATGAGCGCCCAGCAGATGCGGGTCGATACCGTGGCCAACAACCTGGCGAACATGTCGACCACCGGCTACAACACCCGCCGCGCCGAATTCGCCGACCTGCATTATCAACAACATACCCGGGCGGGCACGATCAGCGCCTCGGATGGCACCATCGTGCCGACCGGCGTGCAGCTGGGCCTCGGTGCGCGGCCCGCGGCAGTGTCGATGATGGTGCAGCAGGGGGTTTCGACCGCCACCGGCGGCGACCTCGACCTTGCCATCGAAGGGCGCGGCTGGTTCGAGGTGACGCTGCCTGACGGCCGCGCGGCCTATACCCGCGACGGCGGGCTGAAGCGCACCGGCGAGGGGCTGATCGTCACCTCGGACGGCTACGAGGTCGCGCCGGGCCTCACCATTCCGGCCGATGCCCGGCAGATCTCGATCAATGCCGAGGGCGAGGTCTACGCCTATTTCACCGATCAGGTGCAGCCGCAGCGGCTGGGCCAGCTGGTGCTGGCCGGTTTCACCAACGAGCGCGGGCTGGAGGCGCTGGGCTCCAACCTCTTCGTCGAGACCGAGGCTTCCGGCCCGCCGGTACAATCGGTGCCGGGGTCGGACGGGCTGGGGACGGTGCGGCAGGGCTATCTGGAGGAAAGCTCGGTCGATCCGGTCCGCGAACTGACCGAGATGATCAAGGCCCAGCGCGGCTATGAGCTGAACGCCAAGATCATCACCGCCGCCGATCAGATGCTGGCTGCCACCACACAGGTGCGGTGATGCGCGCGCTGGCGTTGGCCCTTCTGGTTGCGACCCCGGCCCCGGCCGATGTGCTGGTCGCCGCTCGCACGCTGCGCGCAGGCACCCTGGTCGAGGCGGGCGATGTCATCCTGCTCAGCGATCCCGCGCCGCTGGGCGCCGCGCAATCCCCGGACGAGGCCGTGGGCCTTGAGGCCCGCGTCACGCTCTACGCCCGCCGGCCGATCCCCGTGGCCAGCCTCGGCCCGCCGGCGCTGGTGGAACGCAACCAGCTCGTCACCCTGGTCTTCCAGGCCGGCGGGCTCGAAATCCGCGCCGACGGGCGCGCTTTGGGCCGCGGGGCCGAGGGCGAGACCGTTCGCATCATGAACCTGGCGTCGCGCAGCACGGTTTCCGGCACCATCGCCGGGCCGGGGCTGGTGAGCGTGCCATGAAAGGACGCATCATGCGCCACCTGCTGCTGATCCTGCCCCTTGCCGCCTGTTCGGACCTCGCGCAGGTCGGCCGTCCGCCGGATTTCAACGACACCGGGCCGACGCTGGAGCATCACGCGCTCTACAACGTGCCCCTGCCCGAGGTGACGGAGAGGCGGCGCGCGGTCGATACCGCCTCGCTCTGGTCGTCGAGCCAGCGCTCGCTGTTTGGCGACCGGCGGGCCTCGGTCGCGGGGGATATCCTGACCGTGGTCATCGAGATCAACGAATCGGCGCAGATCTCGAACACCACGCAGCGCGGCCGCACCGGTTCGCAAAGCATGGGTGTGCCGAATTTCCTGGGCATCCCGCAACTGCTGAACCGGGAATTGCCCGCGGGCGCGAGCATGGCGAACGCCGTCTCGGCCGATTCCGCCTCCAGCTTCCAGGGGCAGGGTACGGTCAGCCGCAACGAACAGCTGACGCTGAGGGTGGCGACCACGATCATTGAGCGGCTGCCGAATGGCGTGCTGCGCATCGAGGGCAGCCAGGAGGTGCGGGTCAACAACGAGCTGCGCGAATTGCTGGTCACCGGCTACATCCGCCCCGAGGACATCTCGCGCCGCAACGAGATCGCCTATGACCGGATCGCCGGGGCGCGGATCAGCTACGGCGGGCGCGGGCAGATCACGCAGATGCAGCAGCCGCGCTGGGGTCAGCAGATCAGCGAAATCCTGTTGCCGATGTAGGGGGAACCACGATGCGCAAACTGCTTCCGGTATTGTTGCTGATCCTCGGCCTCGGGGCCGGGGTCGGGGCCGGGTGGTTCCTCAAACCCGCTGCCGAGGCGGGCGAGGCCCCCCATGGTGAGGCGGCGGCCGAAAGCGGCGGTCATGGCGAGGCCGCGGGCGGGCACGGGGCCGAGCCGGGCGCCGAGGCAAGCCATTACGACCCCGAGGCCGGGCCGACCGAGACGGTGCGCCTGCCCAATCAATTCGTGGTGCCGGTGATCGTCGACGGGCGGGTGCAGGCGATGGTGGTCATCGGCCTCGCCCTGGAACTGGAGGCGGGCTACACCTTCTCGGTCCTGACCGACGAGGCGCGGCTCAGGGCGGTTCTACTGCAACTGCTGTTCGATCACGCCAATATCGGCGGGTTCAACGGGCTCTTCACCTCGGGCGAGGCGCTGCTGTCCCTGCGGCGCATCCTGCGAGAGGCGGCGCGGCGCGAGCTGGGGCCGCAGGTGCAGGATGTGCTGATCACCGAACTCCTGCGGCAGGAGAGCTGAGCCCCATCAGGCGCCCCGTCAGCCGCCCCGGCGGCGCACGCAGGTCTGCACCATGCTCATCGCCGCCGAGGAGCCGGTCAGCGTGCTGGTGAAGCTCATGCCCTGCACGCTGATGGTCAGGCTGCTGCCCACCCGCACCGCGTCCATCATCTGCGACGAGGGGGCGAAGCTGACCCGGTTGCCCTCGCCAGTGACCGAGAGGTTCCAGCGCATCCCGTCGATGGTCACTTGTGCGGGAACCACGCCTTGCGGGGTCGGCATCTCGAAGAGCAACAGCCAATTGCCGTCGGCGCTGCGGGCGATCCCGGCCTCGCCGTCCATCTGCTGATGCGAGGCGGCGCAGCCGGTGAAGGTGGTCCCGTCCAGAAGGGTGAAGACGGACCAGCCGTTGACGTCGCCATAAGGGACCTGCGAGCTGCCCGCCTGGGCGATACCGGGGGCCAGCAGCAGGGCGGAAAGGGTGAAGGCGGCCGACAGGCGGCGCGGAAAAGAACGCATGAAGAAACCTCGTGATGAAAGGGATCAAAGCTGCGGGCACAGGGCCCGGGCACGAGGGTAACACGAAAAACCGGGGTTCCCCCCGGTATTCCCGGCAGGGGCGCGCCATGACAAACGGCGCCCCGAAGGGCGCCGTCTGGGTGGTTCCGGTCCGAGGGATCAGCCCTGAAGCGTGCGGACCCCGTAGCCCTCGCGCCGCGCCATCATCGCTTGCGTGGCGGCGATGGCCCCGGCGGCGGTGGTGAAATAGGGGATCTTGTCCATCAGCGAGACGCGGCGGATGTCGCGGCTGTCGTTGATGGATTGCGCGCCTTCGGTGGTGTTGAAGACCAGCGCGATATCGCCGTTCTTCAGCCGATCGACGATGTTCGGCCGGCCCTCGTAGACCTTGTTCACCGCCGTGGTCGCGACGCCTTCGGCCTTCAGCCAGGTCGCCGTGCCGCCGGTGGCGACGATCTCGAAGCCCATGCCCGCGAGGTCGCGCACCGCACCGGCCAGCGCCGCCGTCTTGTCGTCGTCGCGGACCGAGACGAAGACCCGGCCCTCTTCCGGCAGGATCGTCCCCGCGCCCATCTGCGCCTTGAGGAAGGCCAGCGGGAACGAGCGATCCCAGCCCATCACCTCGCCCGTCGAGCGCATTTCCGGGCCGAGCAGCGTGTCGACGCCCGGGAAGCGGGCGAAGGGCAGCACCGCTTCCTTGACCGAGAACCAGGGCGTCTTCGGATCGGCCAGCGTGTTGGCATCGGCCAGCGGCAGCGGCGTGTCGGGGCCGACCCCCTCGGGATAGGCGGCGCGCAGCGGGAAGTTGGCCATCGGCTCGCCCGCCATCAGGCGCGCGGCGATCGAGGCGATGGCGCTGTCGGTGGCCTTGGCGACGAAGGGCACGGTCCGCGAGGCGCGCGGGTTGACCTCGAGCACGTAGATCACGCCGTCCTTGACCGCGAATTGCACGTTCATCAGGCCGACGACGCCCAGCGCCAGCGCCATCTGTTCGGCCTGGACCTTCATCTCCTCGACCAGCGCGGGGTCCAGCGAATGCGGCGGCAGGCAGCAGGCGCTGTCGCCCGAATGGACGCCCGCTTCCTCGATATGCTCCATGATCCCGGCGACATGGACGGTCTTGCCGTCCGACAGCGCGTCCACGTCCACCTCGATGGCGCCCGAGAGATAGCTGTCCAGCAGCACCGGGTTCTTGCCCGAGACATTCACCGCGGTGGTGATGTAGCGCCGCAGCTGATCCATGTCGCGGACGATCTCCATCGCCCGGCCGCCCAGCACGTAGGACGGGCGGATGACCAGCGGGAAGCCGATCCGTTCGGCGATGGCGATGGCCTGTTCGTCGGACGAGGCGATGCCGTTGATCGGTTGTTTCAGGCCCAGATCGTTCAGGAGCTTCTGGAAGCGTTCGCGGTCCTCGGCCAGGTCGATGGCGTCGGGGCTGGTGCCGAGGATCGGGATCCCTTCGGCGGCCAGTTCATTGGCCAGTTTCAGCGGCGTCTGGCCGCCGAACTGGACGATGACGCCGTGCAGCGTGCCGTTCGACATCTCGACGCGCAGGATTTCCAGCACATGCTCGATGGTCAGCGGCTCGAAGTACAGGCGGTCCGAGGTGTCGTAGTCGGTCGAAACCGTCTCGGGGTTGCAGTTGACCATGATGGTCTCATAGCCCGCCTCGGTCAGCGCGTAGCAGGCGTGGCAGCAGCAATAATCGAACTCGATCCCCTGGCCGATCCGGTTCGGCCCGCCGCCCAGGATCACCACCTTCTTGCGGTCGGAGGGGCGCGCCTCGTCCTCGACCTCGCCCATCGCCGGGACTTCATAGGTCGAATACATATAGGGCGTCTGCGCCTCGAATTCGGCGGCGCAGGTGTCGATGCGCTTGAAGACGGCGGTGACATTGGCGGCGCGGCGGATGCGGCGCACCTCGGCCTCGGTCTTGCCGGTCAGCATGGCGAGGCGGGCATCGGTGAAGCCCAGCATCTTCAGCGCGCGGATGCCGGCGGTGTCGGTCGGCAGGCCGTTGGCCTTCACAGTATTCTCGGCCTCGACGATCTCGCGGATGCGGGCCAGGAACCAGGGATCGAAGGCGGTGACGTGCTGGATCTCGTCGTCCGAAAGCCCGTGGCGCATGGCCTGGGCGATGACCCGCAGCCGGTCGGGCGTGGCCTGGCTCAGCGCCTGGGTGAGCGCGGCCTTGTCGGGCGCGCCGGGGATGGCGATTTCGTCGAAACCCGAGAGTCCGGTTTCCAGCGACGCCAGCGCCTTTTGCAGCGATTCGTGGATCGTGCGGCCGATGGCCATCGCCTCGCCCACCGATTTCATGGCGGTGGTGAGGTCGGGCTTGGAGCCCGGGAATTTCTCGAAGGCGAAGCGCGGGATCTTGGTGACGACATAGTCGATGGTCGGCTCGAACGAGGCGGGCGTGACCTTGGTGATGTCGTTGTCCAGCTCATCGAGCGTATAGCCCACGGCCAGTTTCGCCGCGACCTTGGCGATGGGGAAGCCGGTGGCCTTCGACGCCAGCGCCGAGGAGCGCGAGACGCGCGGGTTCATCTCGATGACGACCATGCGGCCGTCCTTCGGGTTGATCGCCCATTGCACGTTCGAGCCGCCGGTCTCGACCCCGATCTCGCGCAGCACGGCGATCGAGCCGTTGCGCATGATCTGGTATTCCTTGTCGGTCAGCGTCAGCGCCGGGGCGACGGTGATCGAGTCGCCGGTGTGCACGCCCATCGGGTCGACGTTCTCGATGGAGCAGACGATGATCGCGTTGTCCGCCTTGTCGCGGACGACCTCCATCTCATACTCTTTCCAGCCCAGCAGGCTTTCGTCCACCAGCACCTGCGCGACCGGCGAGGCCTCCAGACCCGAGCGCACGATGGCCTCGTAATCGTCGCGGTTGTAAGCCACGCCACCGCCGGTGCCGCCCAGGGTAAAGGCGGGGCGGATGATGGCGGGCAGGCCGATGTGTTCGAGGTCCTGCATCGCCTGCGCGATCCCGGCCTTGATGTCGTATTTGCCGTTCGGCAGCTTCGGCGCGGCGACGATGGTGGCCTTGGGGTTTTCCAGCCCGATGCGGTCCATCGCCTCGCGGAACAGTTTCCGGTCCTCGGCCATCTCGATGGCCTCGCGGTTGGCACCGATCAGCTGGACGCCGAATTTCTCCAGCACCCCCATGTCGGCGAGCGCCAGCGCGGTGTTGAGGCCGGTCTGCCCGCCCATGGTCGGCAGCAGGGCATCGGGGCGCTCGGCCTCGATGATCTTCGCCACGACGTCGGGGGTGATCGGCTCGATATAGGTGGCGTCCGCCAGCTGCGGATCGGTCATGATCGTGGCGGGGTTCGAGTTCACCAGGATGACGCGGTAACCTTCCTCGCGCAGGGCCTTGCAGGCCTGGGCGCCGGAATAGTCGAACTCGCAGGCTTGCCCGATGACAATGGGTCCCGCGCCGATGATCATGATGGAGGTGATATCGGTTCTTTTCGGCATGTCGGACCCCGTGCGTGCATGACGTGCGTGCGCTGAAGGCCGTCCCCCCGAGGGGCGGCGCGCAAATTGAGGCGGGTTATAGCCAGAGGCGGGTCCGGCGCAAGCCCTGATCGGCGAGTGTTGCGCTTGCGGAGGGGGCGGAACCGGGGGGGCCAGCCCCCCCCAGCCGCGCCACGGGCGCGGCGTTCTCGGCTGAAACGTGCCACTGGCACGTTTCCGAGACGCCGATCACCCCCCGGCGTATTTAGGGCAGAATGAAGGGGCGGGTTTTCGCAGGGTCCCGCGCGGCGGCGCAGCGTCATGGTTTCGTAACCCGGGCGGGCGTCCTATCGTGGCGGCAAACCGGAGGGATCGGATGCGTATTCTCGTTTTCAATGCAGGCAGTTCGAGTCTGAAATTCGGTGTCTTCGACCGGGCGCGCGGCGCGGGGTCCGAGGTTCGCCCGGTCCTCAAGGGCGCGTTCGACCGGTTCCGGGACGGGGCCTGCGATGTGACGGTGGACGCGGGCGGGACGTGCCGGAGCGGGACGGCGCCGCATGCCGATCTCGCCGCCGCCATCGCCGCGGTGCCCGCGCTGCTGGCGGCCGAGGGAATCGCCGGGATCGAGGCCGTGGGCCATCGCATCGCCCATGGCGGCCCCGATTTCACCGGCCCCGCCACGCTGGTCGAGGCAACGCTGGCCAAGATCGAGCGGCTGACGCCGCTGGCGCCCCTGCACAACCCGGCCAATCTGCAGGCAGTGCGGGTGGCGCGGCAGGTCTGGCCGGATCTGCCGCAGGTCGGCGTCTTCGACACCAGTTTCCACCTGACCAACCCGCCCCGCGTCACCACCTATGCCGTGCCCGAAAGCTGGCGCGAGGCGGGGCTCCGCCGCTACGGTTTCCACGGCACCAGCCACAAATACGTGGCCGAACGCGCGGCCGAGGCGCTGGGCCAGCCGGTCACGGCGCTCAGGATCATCTCGGTCCATCTGGGCAACGGCGCCTCGGTCTGCGCCATCAACCTCGGGCGCAGCCTCGAATCCTCGATGGGTCTGACGCCGTTGGAGGGGCTGGTGATGGGCACGCGCTCGGGCGATGTCGATCCGGGCGCTTTCGGCTATCTGCACCGGCAGCTGGGGCTCAGTATCGACGAGATCGAGGCGGCGCTGAACCGCGACTCTGGGCTGAAGGGGCTGACCGGCTCGTCCGACATGCGCGATGTCGAGGATCGCGCGGCGGCGGGTGACGGGGCGGCGCAGCTGGCGATCAACCTCTACGCCCACCGCGCGCGCAAATACGTCGGCGCCTATGCAGCGGCGATGGGCGGGGTGGATGCGCTGGTCTTCACCGGCGGCATCGGCGAGAATTCCCCCTCGATGCGGCGGCGGATCTGCGACGGGCTCGACTTCATGGGCCTGCGGCTCGATTTCGACCGCAATCAGGCGGTGGACCTGAAGGACCGCGCCGCGCCGCAGATCCAGGCCTATGGCTCGCGCGTGGCGGTGCTGGTCACCGAGACCGCCGAGCAATTGCAGATCGCCCGCGAGGTTGCGCAGCATCTGGCGCGTCCGGCGGCGGCGCCGAAGCCCCTGCCGGTGGCGGTATCCGGGCGGCATGTGCATCTGGCGGCGGACAGCCTCGCCGCGCTCTTCGGCCCCGGCTATCAGCTGACGGTGAAGAAGAACCTCCGCCAGCCCGGCAACTGGGCGGCCGAGGAGCGGGTCACGCTGGTCGGCCCCAAGGGGCGCATCGAGCATGTGGCGATCCTCGGCCCGCTCAGGAAGCGCACCCAGATCGAGGTCTCGCGCACCGACAGTTTCGCGCTGGGGATCGACGCGCCGGTTCGCGATTCGGGGCAGCTGGACGGGACGCCGATGATCCGGCTGATCGGGCCTTATGGGCAGATCGACACCGACGGGCTGATCGTCGCCTCCCGCCATATTCACATGAACCCGGCCGATGCCCAGGCCATGGGGCTGGAGGACGGGCAGATCGTCGGCGTGAAGGTGGGTCAGGGGGAGCGCTCGCTGACCTTCGGGCGCACGCTGGTCAGGATCCAGCCCAATGCCTTCACCGAGATGCATATCGACACCGACGAGGCCAATGCCGCCGGGATCGGCGCGGGCTGGGAGGGCGAGATCGTCGATCTGGAGGCGCATCTCGATCCGCATCCGTGATGGCTTGCAGGGCGGGCCCGGCCGTGGAACAAGAAGCTGTTCTCAGGGCGGGGCGAAATTCCCCACCGGCGGTAAGCGGCCGAAACCGCAAGCCCGCGAGCGCCTGCCTTCGGGCAGGGTCAGCAGATCAGGTGCGATTCCTGAGCCGACGGTCATAGTCCGGATGAAAGAGAACCATCGCCTCCCGTGCCTGGCACGCGGGGGTGCATGGGATCGCCTTGGGTGACGTGTCGCTAAAGGAGAGACCATGACACACACCCGTTACGCCTTTGTCAAAGCCGGCTGGCATGCCGCCATCGTCGACCGTGCGCTCGAAGGATTCCTTCAGATCATCCCCGCCGAACAGGTCGATGTCGTCGACGTGCCGGGCGCTTTCGAGATGCCATTGATGGCCCGCGATCTGGCGGCCACCGGGCGCTATTCCGCTGTGGCCTGCGCCGCCTTCGTGGTGGATGGCGGCATCTACCGGCACGATTTCGTGGCCCAGGCGGTGGTCAACGGCCTGATGCAGGCGGGGCTGGAGACGGGGGTGCCGGTGCTCTCGGTCTCGCTGACCCCGCACCAGTATCAGGAGACCGCGCATCACGACGGCATCTATCGTGCGCATTTCGTCCAGAAAGGGCGCGAGGCGGCCGAGGCGGCGCTGAAGATCACCGCCGCCCGGCAGGCCTTGCCCGCCTGACCTCAGGCCAGGGCGGGGAGGCGGCGACGGGCCCAGTCGAGGCCCAGCATCCCCGCCAGCATGGCCAGCACGAAGGTCAGGCCGCTGGCGCCGCTCCATCCCAGGGCGGCGACGGAGGGGCCGGGGCAGAAGCCCGCCAGCGCCCAGCCCGCCCCGAACAGGACCGACCCGCCCAGAAGGCGCCCGTCGATCCCTTGGCTGGGCATCGGCGGGAAGGGCTCGCCCGTGACCGAGCGGCGGCGCCGGGCGGCGAGTCGCCAGGCCAGCGCCATCGGCAGGATCGCGCCCCCCAGCACGAAGGCGAGCGTCGGGTCCCAATTGCCCGCGAGGTCCAGGAAGCCCTGCACCTTGGCGGTATCGGTCATGCCCGAGACCAGCAGGCCCAGGCCGAACAGCGCGCCGGAGGCGGCGGAAATCCAGGATCGCATCAGAACACCCCCAGGGTATGACGGCCGAGGAACATGACGGCGAAGCCCGCGCCTAGGAAGGTCAGCGTCGCCAGGATCGAGCGGGGCGAAAGGCGGGCCATGCCCACCACCCCGTGCCCCGAGGTACAGCCATTCGCCAGCCGCGTGCCGACGCCGACCAGCAGCCCCGCCAGCAGCAGGATGCCGGTATCGCCCGTCACATGCGTGGCGGGCGCGCCGCCGATTGCCACGACCAGCGCCGGGGCGCCGATCAGGGCGGCGACAAAGGGCAGGGATCCGCGCAGGGTCTGGCTGGCGCCGGGCCTTTCGACCAGGCTTCCGACGATGCCGCTGGCGCCCATCACCCGTCCGTTGCCCAGAAGCAGCAGCGCGGCGGCGAGGCCGATCATCAGCCCGCCGGCAAGTCCGGTCAGCCAGTCGAGGGGGATTGCGATCATGGCGGAACTCCTTTGGCAGGGCAACGTCCTGACTTGAGATGGGGTTCCGGCTTGCGGCGCCGCAAGGACGGCCGAACAGATAGGGCAGCTATCCTGTCCCGGTTCCCGGGCGCGGAACCTTCATCCGGTTCCGTCCTCGCCGTTGGGAGGGTTTTCCGGGGGAAAAGGCGGCGGAGAGCCCCGCCGCCCCCGGGTCTCAGGCCGACAGGGCGCGGGGCCGTCCGCCGATATGGTGCCAGACCAGCAGGGCTACGCCCACGCCGACCGCGGGCAGTTGCAACGCCGGATTGCCCGAGAGCACGAAGAGCGCCAGCGCCAGCCGGAGCCCCATCTCCCAGCTGGCGAGCCGCCGCTGGTCGAAGCGGGCCAGCGCGCTGGCCAGCAGATAGAGCGACAGCCCCAGCCGCGCGAGCAGCCACAGCAGCGGCAGCAGGTGGAACTCGCCGTCGTAGCCCGGCAGGAACCGCGCCCCGCCGGTGGCGGCATCGGGGTTGAGGACCGCGGCCTGCACCAGCAGGATCTCGGGGTTGAAGGCGAAGATGAAGGGGATGACGAACATCACGATCCCCGACCGCACCGCCGAGAACGAGGTTCCCACCGGGTCCGACTTGGCAATCGTCGAGGCCGCGTAGGAGGCAACGGCGACGGGCGGGGTGATGGCGCTGACGCAGGCGAAGTAGAAGATGAACATATGCGCGGTGAAATGCGCCATGCCGAGGCCGACCAGCAAGGGCCCCATCAGCAGCGCCGCGTTGACGTAGGCGGGCACCGCGGGCATCCCCATCCCCAGCAGGATCGCCAGCACCATCGTCACCCCCAGCGCCACGAACTGGAACATCAGCGGTGCGTTGTCGCCGAGGTTCAGCGCCCTCAGCCAGCCGAGGATGTCGAGCGCGATGAAGCTGGGCAGCGCCGTCAGGTTGAGGCTGATGTCGATGACCGAAACGGCGAGGAACATGAGGTAGAGCCCGGCCGAGGTGATCCCGGCATGGGCCAGCGCATCGACCAGCTTCGACGGGCTTTCGCGGAAGGCGCGGTCGATGAACTGCATGCCCATCAACACCACCGCCGCCCACCAGCCGACGCTGCCCGCGTCGCCCAGCGTGTTCTGGATCAGCTGCATGATCCAGGGCAGTTGCTCGGCCCGGCAGGCGCCGCTGGGCGTCTGGACCGCGACGGCGCCCAGAAGGCGGCTCAGCGGATCGCAGCCGATGGCGTCCTTGGGCACCAGCAGCAGCACGATGATGAGCGCCAGCGGCACGGCGATCTGGCTCAAGAGCAGGAAGTCGCGGGGGGTCAGGCGCATCTCGGGCGGGACCTCGCCCACGGCCTTGATCCCCTGTTTGCGGGACTGGAACATGACCGAGAGGAACATGCAGAGGAAATAGGCCACCGCCGGGATCGCCGCGGCGATGGCCACGTCGCGGTAGGGCACGCCGGTCATGGCGGCCAGCACGAAGGCGGCGATGCCCATGATCGGCGGCATCACCTGCCCGCCGGACGAGGCCGCGGCCTCGACCCCGGCAGCGTAGCTTTTCTTGAAGCCCGCGCGGATCATCATCGGGATGGTGATGGTGCCGGTGCCCAGCACGTTGACCACGGGCGTCCCGGTCGTGGTGCCGAACAGCGCCGAGGCGACGATGGCGGCATGGGCCGATCCGCCGCGCAGCTTGCGGGTCGAGACGACGGCGACCTTGATCAGCGTGCGCCCGCCCGCCGAGACGGACAGCAGCGAGCCCAGCACGATATAGGGAAAGACCGTGTTCAGCATGATATGCAGGAACTGGCCCAGCAGGCCCGAGCCCTGATTGACCAGCAGATCCTGCAAGCGCGGCCTGCCGTCGAGCAGGGTTCGCGGCTCGCCCCCCAATGCGGTGATCAGGTAGCGGTTCATGCCATCGGTGCCGAAGACGTACCAGAGGGTGACCGTGGCGATGGCGTAAAGCGCCAGCGCGATGGAGACCAGCACCAGCGAGAAGCCCCAGACCTGCGTGTTGTAGGCCAAAAAGACGATCACGGCGAGGCCGACGATCAGGGTGATCCAGGGGCCGGTCGTGGCGATGCAGCGCGGGTTGTCGATGGAGGTGGGGGCGGGCAGGCCCAAGGCCAGCGCCACCTCGCGCTCGGCGGCCAGCGCGCGCTCCATGAAGGCGGCGCGTTCGCCGGTGATCACGTCGATCAGGCAGACGGCCTCGTTCTCGATCAGGTAGGTGGTGGCGATGGTCAGCGCGGCCACGACCAGCGCGATGTCCAGCGCCAGCCCCAGACGGCGGCGGGCCTTGCCCTTGTCCTGCCACTCGCGCCAGATCGAATGCCAGAGCGCGACGATGATCATCATCCAGGCAAAGGCGATGGGGTAGTAATATTCATAGGGAAAGCGGCGCACCGCCAGCCAGTCCCAGCCGGTCAGGTTCTGCCAGAACTGGTCCCAGCCCGGGATCGCCGGGGTGGAGTTGATCATGCCGGTGATCACGAAGATCAGGGCCATGGCATAGACGACCCGACGCACGGCCGGGCGGATCTGGGGCGCTTCGGTTTCCATCGCTCGCTCGTGTCAGAAAGGACTGGGGGCCCGCCCGGAAGCAGGCCCCCGGAAGATCACCGCGCGGCGATCATTGGGCGCAATCGGGAACGTCGTAGCCCGCCTCTTCCCAGGCGCGGACAGCGCCGGGGTGATAGCGCACGGGGTTCAGCCCGCACATGCCCGAGGCGACGGGGTCAAGGTTCTCGAAACCGACGTTGCGGGCGTAGAGGGCCTTTTCATAGATCTGGGCCAGCGTCTCGATATGGGCGCGGGTCAGCTGATAGGCCAGCTCCTCGTCCATCGCCGCGTTGACGCAATTGCCGCCGACCGAACCCCGGGTGCGGAAGGCGCCGTCTTCGGACACCACGTGCGCGTTCTCGCCCAGTGCTGCCATCTGCTCGGCGCTCAGGATGAAGGGGGCCGAGCCCGGCGCGGTCAGCACGCGCTGCACGGCCTCGCTTTCGAACTGCTCGATGGGGATCGAGTAGAAGTTCATCCGCCCGGCCGAGAGTGCCTGAAGCGGACGGTCCGAGGGGATGTATTCCGGCAAGAGCGCCACATCGACCGAGCCTTCGGTGATGGTGGTGGCCATCTGCGACCAGTCGCTTTCGACGGCGGTGAAGCCGGTCCCGGCCTCGAGCCCGGTCATCACCTGGATGAGCGAGCGCGCCTCGTTGGTCGCGGCGCCGCGGGGCGGGCCGTCCAGCACGCGGCGGCCTTCGAGGTTGTCCCAGCCGGTGACGCCCGCCGTCTCGTAGCCGTAGAGCGTGTAGGCGCCGAAGGAATAGGGGTAGAGGACGCGCAGGTTGCCGGCCAGTTCGGCCCCGCGTTCGGCGCCGAGATCGGCGAAGGGACCGACGCCGCGCGACATCAGGAACGGCAGGATGAAGGGGCAGATGCCGATATCGGTGCGCCCTTCGGCCACGGCCAGCGTGGCGTTGACGCCGGTCTGGCCGAGGGTGATCTGGATATCGGCGATCCCGCGTTCGGACGCCACTTCGGCCAGATGGGCGATGGTCAGATGCACCGCGACCCCGGGGGTCGAGGTCATGGCGGTCAGGTTCACCTGCGCCAGCGCGCCCTGGGCGCCCAGCGCCAGGCTCAGCGCCGTGGTCAAAGCCAGTTTGTTCATGCGTTCCTCCCTCTGTTTTTGTGGGCCGCCGGAGCGGCCCGGTGTGGTTCGGACCGGCGCGAATCCTCCCCCGCGCCGGGTCGGTCCTCAGCGCGCCGGATGGCGGTAGGGTTCGATCGAGATGTTGCGCCCGATGCGGATGGTCATCAGGTCCTCGGCGATCAGCACGATGCCGTTGTACTCGGCCGCCAGCTCCCCCAGCACATCATCCATGGGCAGGGGATCGGGCGGCAGCAGCGCCAGATGCGTCAGCATCGCCAGGCGCGGTTTGGTCTGGGCGAAGACGCGGCCCACGTCGGTGGGCGAGGCATGGTGGTCGATGGCCACCTTCACCTTGGGATAATTGGCCAGCGTCGTGTCGCGGGCGGCGGCGATCTCGTGCACGAAGACATCCGCGCCCATCGCCTGGGCGATCAGGTTCTCGTTGTAGCGGGTGTCGTGCGAGTGGACGAAGACCCGGCCCTTGTATTCCACCCGGAAGCCATAGGCCGAGGGGATGTTGTCGCCGTGATCCACGAGGATCGCCCGGATCAGCAGGCCGCCGCGGTCATAAACCACGCCCTCGGTATAGACATGCGGGATGATGCGCATGTGCTCGGGGTCGATCTCGTTGTCGTTGACGCGGATGTTGCGGTCGGGGCGGGTGGCCTGCCAGGCGCCTTCGGCCAGATCCTCCAGCCCCTCGGGGCCATAGACGGTCAGCGGCTTGCCGCGCCCGGCCCAGCCCTGCGGGATGGTGCCCGACATCAGCAGGTCGAAGATCCCGGCGTAATGGTCGGAATGGTAATGCGACAGGATCACCGTATCGACATAGCCGACCGGGATGCCCAGCTGCGACATGCGGATCACCGTGCCGCGGCCGCAGTCGATCATCACCTTCTCGCCGCCCGCCTCGATCAGGGTCGAGGTGCCGAAGGCATGGATGCTGGGGTTGGGGATGCCGGTGCCCAAGAGGGTCACTTTCAGCACATCGTCACTCATCTCGTCTCTCCTCCCGGGGGCCGGGTCAGGACCGGCGGCCGGTTTTCAATTCCTGGCGGATCTGGTCGCCATGGGCGTCGAGCAGCGGCGGCGGGAGCACGTCACGCTCGGCCTCGCCATCGAAGCTGTAGGGCGCGCGGACGGTGGTGAAGGTCTCGGCCACGACGCCCGGCACGGTCAGCTTGATGCCCAGGTGCTTGGCCTGCGGGTCTTCCAGCGCCTCGTTGCTGTCATAGGCGGGCGAATAGGGCACGCCCGCCGCTTCCAGCGCGTCGCACCATTCGGCCCGGGTTTTCTTGGCGAAGACCGGGGCAAAAATGGCGATCAGCTCTTCCTGATGCTTGATGCGTTCAAGGCGTTCGTTGAAGCGCGGGTCCTCGTTCAGGGCCTGCATGCCGGTCGCTTCCAGCAACCCCTCCCAGAACTTGACGGGCGAGGACAGGTGGAAGGCGATCCAGGTGCCGTCCGCGCATTCGAACGTGTAGCTCTGCGAGACGACCGGGCGCGACAGCGGGCCCATGATCTCGCCCTCGCTGAAATAATGGGTGAAGCTGTCGAGGTTGAAATGGCACATGGCCTCCAGCATCGAGATGTCGATGCGGCGCCCCTTGCCGGAACTCGCGCGTTCCGTCAGCGCCGCCAGCACCGCCATCGCCGCGTATTGGCCGGTCACGGCGTCGGCGATCGCCGGGCCGATGACGCGGGGATTGTCCGGGGGCGTGAGCAGCCGCATGTAGCCCGCCGCCGCCTGGGCCACGGAATCGAAAGTCGGCCGCTTCATCGCCGGGCCCGAGGGGCCGAAGCCCGAGATGGCGCAATAGATCAGGTCGGGCTTGATGGCGCGCAGCGCCGCCTCGCTCGCGCCCAGCTTGTCGGCCACGCCGGGGCGGAAGTTCTGGATGAACACGTCGGCCCTGGCGACGAGCTGGTGAAAGGTCTCCAGATCCTCGGGCTTCTTGGTGTCCAGCGCGATGGAGCGCTTGTTGCGGTTGTAGGTCTGGTAATGCGGCGAATAGAGCCCGCCCTTGAAGGCGCGGAACGGATCGCCGGTGCCCGGCAGTTCCACCTTGATCACATCGGCGCCGAGGTCGCCCAGATGCATCGCCGCGGCGGGGCCGGTGATATAGGTGCCCATCTCGACGACGCGGATGTTCTTCAGGATCTTCATGCCTTGTCCTCCGCCGGGGATTCGTGGCCCGACAGCAGGCCGTCATAGGAAATCGCCAGATCCGCATGGTTCGACATGACGAAGCCGATGGAGCGCAGCGATTCCTCGTAAAGATGCGCGGAAAGGCCCGCGGCGCGCGCCAGCAGCGGCACGGCTTTCAGTGCCTCGAGCGGCCATCCCGCGTCCAGGATCACCGCCGGGATCGCGCCCGAGACGTTGATCGGCAGCGGCCGGTGCATGATGCCGGGCGCCTGTTCGCCCAGCACGCGCAGCGTCTCGACATAGCGGCCGCTCAGACCCAACTCGTCGCAGAGTTCCAGCAGCCGGATCGCCCGCGGGTCTCCCTCGGCATGCTGCGGATGGCCGAGGCCCGGCACCTTCTTGCGCTCCAGCTTCAGCTGCGTCACGTGGTCCTGCGCGGCGGCGGCGATGTCGCCGTCCTGCGCGTCGCTGAGGACCTGATGCAGGAAACGCCCCGCCGTCTCGGTCGAGCCCGCGACCACCGTGCCCATCCCCAGCAGCCCCGCCGCCATGGCGCCCTGCCAGGCCTCGGGGCCCGCGGCCAGGGTCATCCGTGCGGCCTGCACGCTGGGCACCAGCCCGTGTTCGGCAATGGCCACCAGACAGGCGTCCAGCATCCGGCGCTGGGCCTCGCTGGGCATGTCGCCGATCACCAGCAGCCAGAAGTAATCGGTGAAGCCGATCTTGCCGATCAGGTCATGGCAGAGGTCCCGGCCGCGCACCGTGATGGAATGGGCGTCCGAGGTGGCGATGGCCGTGTAGGGCTGGGTTTGTTTTCCGATCCGCATCTCTTATCTTTTCGCATTGCGAAACATTTTTCTCTTGCCGAAGCGTAAGCGCGCGGCTTAGGCTTCGTCAAGCCACTTTGTGGGCGCAGCGGACGCAAGGCGCGGGAGGGACAGCATGAGCGACGTGAACCAGTACACCATCACCCAGGCGGTGAAGGATTCCTTCAAGACCGAGCCGGGCAGCCGGTTTGAATCGCTGCTGCAGGGGCTGATCGAGCATCTGCACGATTTCACCCGCGAACAGAACGTCACCCACGAGGAATGGATGGCGGCGCTAATGTTCCTTTACGATTGCGGGAAGATCTCGACGCCCGAGCGGCACGAATTCATCCTGTTGTCCGACGTGCTGGGCTGGTCGGCGCTGGTCGACATGATCAACACCAAGGGCGGCGCGACCGAGGGATCGAACCTTGGGCCCTTCTATCTCGACAACGCGCCGGCCAAGGCGCTGGGCGCCGATCTGGGCGACGGGCGCGACGGCGTCACGCTGCTGGTTCATGGCCGGGTGATGGACACGCTGAAAAACCCGCTGCCCGGTGCGCAGGTCGATACCTGGCAGGCGGACGGGGCAGGGACCTATCCGATCCAGGAGGAGGGGCAGGACAAATACGACCTGCGCGGCAAGTTCACCGTCGATGATCAGGCGCGCTACTATTACACGACCGTGCTGCCCAAGCCCTATACCGTGCCCTATGACGGCCCGGTCGGCGTGCTGCTGCGCGCGGGCAATCGCCACGCCTGGCGCGCGCCGCATCTGCATTTCATCGTCACCGCCCCGGGCATGTCCGGCATCACCACCGAAGTTTTCTTCAAGAACACCGATTACGTCGATAATGACGCGGTTTTCGGGGTGCGCCGCTCGCTGATCCGCGACATCAAGCCCGCCCGCAACATCGAGGCTTTGGGCTATGCCCTCGACAAGATGCCCGATGCCGTGGTCGAAATGGATTTTGTTCTGGCACCGGAAGGGTGAGGCGGTTTGGACGAGGAAAGCGAAAGACCGGCGGGCTTTGTCGAGGCACTGGCCAAGGGGATCGCCATCCTCGAGGCTTTTGACGCCCGCCACAACGAGATGACGCTGTCCGAGGTGGCACGGCGGGTGAATGTCTCGCCCGCGGCCGCGCGGCGGGGGCTGATCACGCTGATCGAACTGGGCTATGTGGGGCAAAGCGGCAAGCGCTTTCACCTCAAACCCAAGGTGATGGCGCTGGGCTCGTCCTTCTATTTCGCCGCGCGGGTGGACGAGATCATCCTGCCCGACCTGCGACGGCTGGTGGAGATGTTCGGCGACGCCTCCTCGGTGGGGACGCTGAACGACCATAACGTGATCTATGTCGCGCATTATTCGCAGCAGCGGGCGCGGCGGGCCTCGGCCGTGGCGGGGGCGAGCTATCCTGCCTTTGCCACCTCGATCGGCCGGGTGCTGGTGGCGGGTCTGCCTGACGCGGCGCTCGATGCCTGGCTTGATGCGCTGGAGCCGGTGCCCCTGACCGCACGGACCCTGGTCGACAAGGCTGCGCTCAGGGATGAAATCCTGGCGGTGCGCCAGCAGGGCTATGCGACCACGGTGGACCAGCTGGATTACGGCATCACCGCGCTGGCGGTGCCGATCATCAACGAGGACGGCCGCACCATCGCCGCGGTCAACAGCTCGGGCTATTCCGGCATGCTGTCGCCCGAGGCGCTGGTGGCGGAGCGGCTGGGCGAGTTGCGGGCGGTGGCGAAATCCATCGCCCTGCAGCTGACCCGCTTCCCCACCCTGGGCGCGGTCCTGGACAATTGAACGGGCGCCGGGAGACCCGGCGCCCGTTTCTTTTCACCGAATGCTTCGGGAATCAGGCTTGACGCCCGAGATTCTAACACGCTATTTTCGTTATAAGCAAGAATTTTCGCAATGCGAAAATATTGGCGATACCAGAGACCAGATCGGGAGGACCTGATGAACAAACCCCACAGCCTTGCCCCCACGACCTTGCAGGACGCGCTGGACGCCGCCGGCGGGCCGATCAACCTGCTGCGCAGTTCGCAGCTGGGCACGACGATCTTCCCGGGCATCCCGGCCGAATTCACCAACTGGCGCGACGAACAGCGCGCCTGGAAGCACAGCGTGGCGATGCTCGAACAGAGCTATCACATGACCGAGGTGCATGTGCGCGGCGCAGACGCGCTGGCCTTCATGGCCGGGCTGATGACCAACCGCGCCGACAATTTCGACGTGATGCGCGCCAAGCAGATCGTCATGTGCGGGCCGGACGGCCGGATGATCTCGGACGCGGTGCTGTTCCGCGAAGAGGCGGATTTCATGCGCGTCGTCGGCCCGCCCACCGCCGCCAACTGGGTCGAATACAACGCGACCAAGACCTCTCTGAACGTGACCGTCACCCGCGATGAGAACTTCATCCGCCCCCGCGCTCGCCGCGATGTCTACCGCTTCCAGCTTCAGGGCCCGAACGCGCTGGCGCTGATGCAGGAAGTGACCGAAGGCACGCTGCCCGAGATCAAGTTCTTCCACATGGGCGCCTTCAAGATCGCCGGCTGCGACGTGCGCGCCGTGCGGCACGGCATGGCCAGCACCCCGGGTTTCGAGCTCTACGGTCCGTGGGAGGACCAGCAGGCCGTGCGCGAGGCGGTGGAGCGCGTGGGCGAGAAATACGACCTGCGCAAGGCGGGGTCGGTGACCTACGGCACCGCCGCGCAGGAATCGGGCTGGATGCCGCGTCCTCTGCCCGCGATCTACGAGGGCGAGACCATGGCGGACTACCGCCGCTGGATCCCCGCGCAAAGCTTCGAGGCCGCGGGCTCCTTGGGCGGCAGCTTCGTGTCGGACCGGATCGAGGATTATTATGTCGAGCCCTACGAAGTGGGCTACGGCTCGCTGGTGAACCTCAACCACGACTTCATCGGCCGCGACGCGCTGGTCGAGAAGAAGCAGAACCAGAAGCGCCAGAAGATGACGCTGATCTGGAACAACGACGACGTGTTCCGCGTGCTCCAGAACTCGCTCAGGAACGACGGGCCGCGCGCGAAGTTCATCTCGCTGCCGGTGCCGATGTATTCCTCGTTCCAGGCCGATCAGGTGCTGGCGGGCGGCAAGCCCGCGGGCGTGTCCAACTGGATGAGCTATTCGTCGAATGCGGGCGCCATGCTGTCCACCGCGCTGATGGATCTGGAGCATTGCGAGATCGGCAAGGAAGTCACCCTCCTCTGGGGCGAGCCCGACAGTCGCCGCCGCACGGTCGAGGCGCATGAGCTGACCGAGATCCGCGCCACCATCGCCCCGGTGCCCTATTATGCCAAGACCAACAAGACCGACGGCTGATCCCCCCGGTTTCCGAGCCTCGAAGGCGGCCCCGAGACGGGCCGCCTTTTTCTTCGGACTCAGCGATGGGCCTTCATCAAGGCCGCGGCCTCGCGGGTCAGATGCCCCAGGCCCAGAGCCTCGAACTGCGCCAGCATCTCCTCGTCGCTGTTGTGGGGGCGCAGCCAAGGGGCGATGCCGGGATGATAGACGGCGCGCAGCCAGGACAGCACATCCTCGTCGCGCTGGCGCTCGTAGTGCTTAGTGCGCCAGAAGCGGCCCAGCGGCACGCCCAGCCCCTCGAAATGCGCCAGCACCGCGTCGACGCGGTAAAGGCTGCACATCGAATTCGGCACGCGTCCGCCCTTGGCATTGGTGATGATCAGCCCGCCCGCCTGGCTGGCCACGTAGCGGAGCCCGAGGGAGCGCGGCGCCAGCTGGTTCAGGGCGATATGGCTGCGGGGGCGGCGGCGCATGATCCAGATCTCCTGATCCAGACGGCCCAGCAACTGGCGGCCATGCACCGCCGAGCCCTCGGCGAAGACCAGATGCCGGGCCCCGGCATAGGCGCGCATCTGCTCGGGCAGGGACAGCATCTCGGGATAGACGATCTGCACGCCCGCCTGTTGCAGGCAAAGGACCAGATAGCGCTCGCCCGCCATCCGCCCCGCTTCGGGCCTGAGTTGCGCGCGTGAGACATAGACCACGCCCTCGGGCGTGATGGGCGGCAGGTTGCCCGCGATCCGCTCTTCCAGAAGGTCGAGGTATTCGGGCAGCGGCGGCGGGCCGTTCAACTGCTCGGCCTGCGCGGCGACATGCAGCTCGCGAAAGAGCGTCGGCTTGTAGACGAAGCGCAACCGCTCGAGCGGCACATGCAGCCAGGTCATGATCGCCCGAAACGCCGGCGCTATGTCCTTGCGGCCCATCGGCGCGGCGCTGCTGAAATAGAGCGGCAGACCCGGCGCATCGACCAGCGTCTGGGGGATCCGCGGCACGGTTTCTGAACAGATATGCCCGAAATGATCGTCGTGGACCGAGACGAAGGCGCAGGGTTCCTCGATTATCTCGGGGTTCGAGGCGTCGATGGTCGGGCGCGTGCAGAAGCGCCGCCGGTCCCGCCAGAGCCGCACATCGGTCTGATTGTCGAAATCCGGCCAGAGCACGCCCGGCGTCCGGCGGTTCGGGGCGCGACCGGCCAGAATGTCGTGGAACACCTGCATCGGCGGCAGGGTCCGGGTGCGCCGCCCGGGGAGGACGTCGGTCGCTGTCGGTCGCTCCGCGCCGGAGGTCCCGCGCTTGTTGTGCTGCATGGACGGGTTCTTGCCTGAAGGGTGCCTGTCGGGCGATCGTATCCAGATTCTGCCCGGCAGGGAATGCAGGAACGTCAAAGCCGTCCGGCCCCGGGGAGAGCGGCGCGGCCGCGCACCAGCAGGCTTGGGGGCGGGCAGTCAGTCATGGCGACCACTTCCTCCCGTCCGGGGCCGATGGTCGCCGACGACCCGGCCAGTCACGCGGGCAATATCGGTCGGGGTTTGCCGCAGGGTGGCGTGCGTCGGGCCTGAGTCTGCCGGTCTCACTTGCCAAGCGCCCCTCGTTTCCGCCGCGCCGATGGCGGGGAGGGCGGTGTCAGCCGTCGCCGGACAGCGTGATCCGCGCCTCGAACCCGTCGGCGTGGCCGGGGCGGGGCGAGGACAGCACCAGCCGCCCGCCGATCCGCCCGGCGATGGCCGCGACGATGGCAAGGCCGAGGCCGCTGCCATCGCCGGTCGAGGCCCGGGCGAAACGATCCGTCAGCCGCGCCAGCACCTCGGGCGCCACGACGGGGCCGGGATTGGCGACCGTCAGCGCGGCCGCCTCGGTCAGGACGACCTGCACCGGGGCGCCGGGCGTGCCATGGCGCAGCGCGTTCTCGATCAGGTTGCGCAGCACGATCCCGAAGGCGTCGGGGTCGAGCCTCGACAGGACCGGCGCCTCGGGCAGGGACAGCACCAGCCGACCCGCGGCGTTGCGGCCGAGGTCATCGACCAGCAGCCGCGCCACCGGCCGCAGGTCGCCCGGCTGATCGACGCGCAGCTTGCCGCCCTCGGCCCGGGCCAGCTGCAACAGGCGCTCGGACAGACGGGTCAGGCGTTTCAGCGTCTCCTCGATGGCGACGGCGCGGGCGACGACCGGGGCTTCCTGCGTCTCCTGTTTCAGGCGCTGGATCTGGGCGATGGCCCCGGCCAGCGGCGTGCGCAATTCATGCGCGGCATTGGCGGCGAAGCTGCGCTCGGCCTCGAAGGCGGCATCGAGCCGGGCCAGCAGGTCGTTCAGCGTCTCGCCCACTGTCTGCAATTCGGCGGGCAGGTCGCTCACCGGAACGGGCGAGAGGTCGCGCGCCTCCCGCGACGCCAGCCGCCCCCGGAACCGCCTGAGCCCCGACAGACCCAGCGCCACCGAGAGGCCGACGATGGCCAGCGTCAGCGGGATCATCAGCGCCAGGGGCAGGATCTGCCGCATCAGGATCTCGCCCACCGCCTGCTGGCGCTGCGCCAGCGGCTCGGCCACCGTCAGGCGGATCGAGCCTTGCAGCGTATCCTCGGAATAGAAGCGGTGGGTGGCGTTCTGGGCAAAGCCTGGGCCGGTCCAGTCGGGAAAGGCGGCGGGATCGGCGGCATGCGAGCGCATCAGCAGGCCGCCCGCGTCGTCGCGCACGACATAGGTTAGCAATTCGGGATGGGCGCGGATCGGGGCGAGGTGCTGGTCGCCGTCACCGGCCTCGCGGTTGGTGATCTCCAGCACGGCGAGCGGCAAGAGGCGCTGCGCGGTTTCCTCCAGCGAGGAATCGAAGACCTCTTCCATCTCGTGGCGCAGGCTCAGCGCGGTCAGCACCGCGGTGCCCAGCCAGACCAGCGTCAGCGCCAGACCCAGCCCCAGCGCAAGGCGCGCTTGCAGGCCCCAGCGCCGCCTCACGCCGCGCCCAGCCGGTAGCCGAGGCCGCGTTCGGTCACGATGACCCCCGCGCCCAGCTTCTTGCGCAGGCGGCTGACATGGACCTCGATCGTGTTGCTCTCGACCTCGGTGTCGAAGGCATAGAGCGTGTCTTCCAGCTGGGTTTTCGACAGCAATTGCCCGCGGCGGGCCAGAAAGGCCTCGAACAGCGCCCATTCCCGGGCGGTCAGCGTCACCGGCTTGCCTGCGCGCAGGATGCTGCGGGCGGCGAGGTCGATGTCCAGATCGCCGTGGCTGAGGATCGGGTTGGGATTGCCGCTGTAGCGCCGGGCGACCGCGCCGATGCGGGCCGACAATTCGCCCAGATCGAAGGGCTTCACCAGATAATCGTCGGCGCCTGCGTTCAGCCCCTCGATCCGGTCCGAGACCTGATCGAGCGCGGTCAGGATGATCACCGGCACCACGCTGCCCCGCGCCCTGAGGCGCTTGAGGAACGGGATGCCGCGCCCGTCGGGCAGCATCAGGTCCAGCAGCACCAGCTCATGCGCGGCGGTGGCCATCGCGTCCTCGGCCGCATCGAGCCGGGTCACCCAATCGATGGAATGGCCATCCCCCGCAACCTGGTCGCGCAGCGCGGCGCCCAGCACGGTGTCGTCTTCGATCAGGAGGATGCGCATGGGACTTTCCGCTTGGCCTGCCCCTTCTTATGCCGCTTTCGCCTGACGGCAAACTGAACCGGTGACGCAGGTCGCTTCAGGCTGCCGTCAGTTAGGGCCGCTATTCAGGGCAGAGCAAAAGCGGAGCAGCCCATGAAACCCCTCGTCCTGATCCTGACCCTGTCCGGTGGTCTTCTGGCAGCCGGAGGCGCCCTGGCCGACGACGATTGCACCAGCCCGATGTCCGACTGGCAACCGCGCGAGGCGGCGGTGGCCCGGGTCGGGGAGCTGGGCGTCAGCGTCGACCGGCTGCGCATCGACGACGGTTGCTACGAGTTGCGCGGCCGCGATGCCGAGGGCAACCGGGTCGAGATGCAGCTCGACCCCGCGACCTTGGAGGTGCGCGAGCTGGAAATCCGCTTCGGCCGCGGCGCGGATTGGTCGCGGTATTTCCCCGGGCGCCACGGTCAGGACTGACGCCCGCCCCGGACGACGGGCCCGGTGCCTCGGCGCCGCCCGTCCGCGGGATCGACGCGTCCCGACGATCCCGCCACCCCCCGGTCCCCAAGGCCGGGGGGTTTTTCTGCGCCCTCTGGCCGGGGCGCTGCCGGAAGCTGACGGCAGGCTGAAGCAGATTGTCCCGGCCCGTCAGCAAGGGATCAGCCCCGGGGCGCAGAAAGGCTGTGCCCCCTGTGAAAGGACAGACGATGAAAACCACCCTTGCCCTTCTTGCCGCCACCACCGCGCTTGCTGCGGTCCTCACGCTGCCCGCCCTTGCCGATGACGACCGTCGCGCACGGTCGGACGATTCCCGCGGCGAGCATGTCACCCTGCGCGACCGCATGGCGCAGCTGTTCCATGTCTTCGACGATGACGACGACGGGCACCGCCACGGCGGGCGCCACCATGACGACGACGATGACGACGACGACGGCGGCGGCCGCGGCCGGATGGCGGCGCCTGCGGGCAGCGTTGCGCCGCCCGCCAACGGGCTCTTCGGCACCGGCACGCCGCCCCGCGTGCAAATGAACTGATCCGCCCGCCCGGGCGCGCCGGGAACTGCCGCCCGGCGCGTTCAACCCGCAGACACCTTTCCCTTCCTGCCTCTGAGGTTTTCCGATGAAATCCCTTCTCGCCGCCCTGGCCCTGACGACCGCCCTGACGGTGCCGGGCCTCGTGCTCGCCCGTCCGGTCACGCTGACCACGCAGATGAACCGCTACGGCGGGGATGGCGCCTATCTGGCGATCTATGTGACCGATCCCTCGGGCGCCTATGCGGGCACGCTGTGGATGGCCGGCACGCGGACGCGCTATTATTCGCATCTGAGCGACTGGTACGCCGCGACCGGCGGCGATCCGGCGCAGATCGACGGCATCACCGGCGCCAGCGTCGGCGCGGGGCGCACGCTGGAGATCACCTTCGACCTGGCCGATACGCTCTTCGACGCGGGCTATACGCTGCATATCGACGCCGCGGTCGAGGATATGCGCGATTCGCCCGACGAGGTCTCGGTGCCGCTGACGACGGCCGGGGCGGGCGTTCCGGTCCCCGGGGGGCGCTATATCGCCTCGTTCGGCTATTCGTTCTGATCGGAGGGCCGGGCCATGCTGCGGCTCCTGCATCGCTGGCCGGGCCTTCTGGCTGCGGTCCTTGTCACGCTGATCACGCTGAGCGGCGCCGCGCTGTCGGTCTTTCCGGCGCTGGACAGCCTGGCCGCGCCACGGACGGCCGCCAGCCTCAGCGTCGGCGCCCTGGCCGAGCAGGTCGCGGCCCGGCACCCCGGCGTCGAGCAGCTGCGCCGCTCGTCCGCGGGCCTTGTCACCGCCTGGTGGTTCGAGAATGGCGCGCCCGGCTCGGCGGTGATCGACCCCGATACCGGGCAAGATCTGGCGCCAACCCAGACCAGCGCCGCCTATCGCTGGCTGCGCGACCTGCACCGCTCGTTGTTTCTTGAAGACAGCGGGCGCCTCGCCGTGGCCGCGGGGGCGGGGCTCATGCTGCTTCTGGCCATCGGCGGCGCCTTTCTGGTGGCGCGGCGGACCGGGGGCTGGCGGCGCTGGTTCGCCCGGCTGCGCGGCCCGCTGGCCGGGCGGCTGCATACCGAGATCGCGCGGGTGGCGGTGGTGGGCTTGGTGCTGTCTTCGCTGACCGGACTGGCGATGTCGGCGCAGACCTTCGATCTGGTGCAGATCGCGGTGACCGAGCCCGACGGCCCCGGCCCGGTCAGCGGCCTGACCGGCCTGTCCCCCGCCTTGATGCCCGCGCTGGCCGAGCTGCCGCTCTCGGAGCTGCGCAGCCTCACCTTCCCCTATCCGGGCGACGCCACCGAGGCTTTCGCCCTGACCACGACGCAGGGCAGCGGCTTTGTCGATCAGGGAACCGGCGCGCTGCTCGCATGGGCGGATCTGGGCGTCGGCGAACGGATCTCGGCCATTATCGAGATGCTGCACACCGGGCAGGGCGCGGCCTGGCTCGGCCTGTTGCTGGGTCTTGCGGCGCTGAGCGTGCCGGTGCTGGCGGCGACGGGCATTCTGACCTGGCTTGCGGGTCTGCGGGGCCGGGTGCGGGTGCGCGGCAATGCCCCCGCCCGCAGCGCCGACAGCGTGATCCTCGTCGCCTCGGAAGGCGGCAGCAGCTGGGGGTTCGCCGCCAGCCTGCACCGGGCGTTGAGCGGGCAGGGCGCGCGGGTCCATCTGGCGCCGATGGCTTCCTTCGACCCCGACCGCTACCCGCAGGCGCGCCAGATCTACCTGCTGGCCGCGACCTATGGCGACGGCGACGCGCCCGCCTCGGCCCGAGGTGTGCTGGGCAGGATCGACGCGCTGCAGGCCCCGCCGCGGGCCAGGTTGGCGGTGCTGGGCTTCGGCGACCGCAGCTTCCCGCACTTCTGCGGCTTCGCCCGGCGGATCGAGGCGCGTCTAGAGGCCAAGGGCTGCGACCTGCTGCTGCCGATGGGCACCGTCGACCGCCAGTCGCCGCAGGATTTCACCCGCTGGGGCCGGGCGCTGGGCGCCGCCCTGAGCCAACCGCTGGAGCTGACCCATCAGCCGCAGACCCCGCGGATGGAGGGGCTGACGCTGGTCTCGCGCCGCGATTACGGGGCCGAGGTTCAGGCGCCGATGGTCATCCTGCGTTTCGCCCTGCCGCCCGGGACGCTCTGGCAACGCCTGACCGGGCGCGGCTTCGCCCGGTTTCAGGCGGGCGACCTGATCGGCATCCTGCCCGAGGGCTCGCCCGTGCCACGCTTCTATTCGCTGGCGTCCTCCCGCGCCGATGGCTTCGTCGAGATCGTCGTGCGCAAGCAGCCCGGGGGGCTGTGCTCGGGGCAACTGGCGGCGCTGGAGCCGGGCGACCAGATCCTCGCCTTCCTGCGGCCGAACCCGGGCTTTCACGCGGGCCGGGCGAAGAAGGGCCTGATCCTGATCGGCGCCGGGACCGGGATCGGACCGCTGGCGGGCTTCCTGCGCGCCAATCACCGGCGCCGCCCGGCCCGGCTCTACTTCGGACTGCGCGATCCGGGCAGCGATTTCCTTTATCGGCCCGAGCTGAGCCTCTGGCAGCAGCAAGGGCATCTGTCGCGGCTGGTGACGGCGGTGTCGCGCGGGTCGCGGCCGGAATACGTGCAGGACGCGCTGCGCCGGGATGCGGGAGAGCTGGGCCGCGCGGTCATGGACGGCGCCCGGATCATGGTCTGCGGCGGGTGGGAGATGGCGGCGGGGGTGCAGGCGGCCCTGACCGAGATCCTGACGCCGCTGGACCTGTCGCCTGCACTCCTGAAGGCCGAGGGACGCTATGTCGAAGATGTCTACTGACCGCCACGCGCTGAACGGCCCGACCATGGGCACCCGCTGGACGGCGCTGTTTCATGCTGAGGGTGTCGATCCCGGGCCGGTCCGGCAGGCGTTGCAGGGGGCGGTGGACGAGGTCGATGCGCAGATGTCGGTCTGGAAACCGGACAGCGACCTCATGCGCCTCAACGCGGCGCCGGTGGGGGTGCCGGTGGCGCTGCCCTCCCGGCTGATGGCGGTGCTGGGGCTGGGGCTGGCGGTGGGCAGGGCGACGGGCGGGGCCTTCGACATCACGCTGGGGGATGCGGTGCGCGCCTGGGGCTACGGGCCCGAGGGCGCGACCCCCGCCGCGATCCGCGCCGCCATGGGCCGCCCCCGCCTCCCGGCCTGGGAGGCGCTGGACCTGGACCCGGCGGCGGGCAGGGCGGTGAAGCGGGCGCCGGTTTCGGTCGATCTGAACGGCATCGCCAAGGGCTATGGCACCGACCGGCTGGCCGAGGTGCTGCGCGAGCACGGGATCGAGGCGGCGCTGGTCGGCATCGACGGCGAGATGCGGGCGCTGGGCCTGCGCCCCGATGGCGAGGCCTGGACCGTCGCCGTCGAGGCCCCGGACCGCAAGCGCCGCGCGCCGCTGTCGATCCTCGCCTTGCAGGACGCCGCCGTCGCCACCTCGGGCGATTACCGGCATTGGGTGCAGGTGGGCGACCGGCTCCTGTCGCATACCATGGACCCCGTGCAGGGCGCGCCGCTCAGGCAATCGCCGGCGTCGGTCACGGTCGTGGCGTCCGGCTGCGCCGAGGCCGATGCCTTCGCCACCGCGCTGATGGTGCTGGGGGAAACGGAGGGGCTGGCGCTTGCCGCCCGGCTGGGCCTCAGCGCCCTGTTCCTGCTGCGCGACGGCGACACGATCCGCATGGCCAGCACCGGCGCGGTCTTCGACCCGGCAGGCTGAAGGCCACGCCCGAAACCCCGGTCATGCCGGCGTCACGTTTGCGGATTTTGAGAGAAAGTGGTGGAGCTGAGGGGGATCGAACCCCTGACCTCGTCATTGCGAACGACGCGCTCTCCCATCTGAGCTACAGCCCCCACGCGGCGCTAGATGCGGCATTCGGCGGGCGCTGTCAAGGGCCGCTGCGGGGGGAATTTCGACGGGTCGGGGTCACGGGACGGGACGTTGCCCTTGCATCGGCTGAGGGGTATGGTGGGCGACCTTTGCACCATCACAGGACCCCCCGATGCCCCTGCGCACCCGGATCTCCGAGGACCTCAAGACGGCCATGAAAGCCAAGGATCAGCTGCGGCTTTCCACGCTCAGGCTGATCAACGCCGCCATCAAGGACCGCGACATCGCCTTGAGGGGGCAGGGCGAGGACCGCGAGATGTCCGAGGGCGAGATCACCAGCGTGCTCTCGCGCATGGTCAAGCAGCGCCAGGAAAGCGCGCGGGCCTATGAAGAGGGCGGGCGGCTGGAACTGGTCGAACGCGAACTGGCCGAGATCGCGGTGATCGAGGATTACCTGCCGCGCCAGCTGTCCGACGAGGAAGTCGAGGCGGCGATTGCCGAGGCGATCGCCGAGCTGGAGGCGAATTCGATTCGCGACATGGGCCGGGTGATGAACGCGCTCAAGGCCAAGTACACCGGCCAGATGGATTTCGGCGCCATCGGCCCGGTGGTCAAGGCACGGCTCAGCGGCGGGGCCTGAGGCGCCTCAGGCGTAGCTTTTCAGCCGCATCAGCAGCGGTGCCAGCTCGTCGTGCAGTTGCACCCGCTCGCCGGGGGTGAGGAAGGCGCCAAGCTCGACCTCGCGCCCGCCCCCTGCCAGGATCAGGTAATTCTCGACCGGGCCGCCCCGCGGCACCAGCCGCAGGCTGACCCAATGCGGATCGGCCCGCCATTCCTGCTGCGGCCCGCGCGGGTTGGTCCGGATCAGATGCACCGCCTGACGGTTGAGCGTCATCTCCTCCAGGATCGCCCGGTCCTTCCAGTTGCGGTCGAGCCCGTACCACAGCCCCCAGAGCGCCAGACCGGCGAAGGGCAGCAGCCCCCAGAGCACCCGTGAGCCCAGCACGGCGATCAACGGCATGGCCATCGTCGCCGCGCCCATGGCAATGACCATGACGAAGCCGCGCGGGTTGAGCGCGTTATGCGGCCAGGCGCGCAGTTCGGCGTGGGTCTCGTCGGTGCGGGTCAGGGTGTAGGGCATCAGGCGGCGGGGCGCAGGGCGTCATAGGGGACCATGACGTGTTCGGCATAGGCCGGGCGCGCGCAGAGCCTGTCGTAATAGGCGCGCACGGCGGGCGGCGCGACGGGGGTGATCCCGTCCAGCGTGAAATAGCGGTAGAGCAGGTTGCCGAAATGCAGGTCGGCCAGCGTCAGCGTCTCGCCCATCATGTAGGGATGGTTTTCGAGCCGCGCTTCGGCGACCTTGAAGCGCTGGGTCAGGGTCTTCATCGCCGTCTCGACGGCGGCCATGTTCCGCACCTCGGGCTTGTGGAACATCATCGGGAAGAAGACCGAGCCGCTGAAGGCGAGGCTGACGTTGATCTTGGCCCATTCCGCCCAGCGGTCGGTATCGGCCCGGGCCAGCGGATCCGAGGGCCAGAAGCTTTCCGGCGCATAGCGGTTGGCGAGATAGCGCAGGATGGCGCCCGATTCCCACAGCGGGATCGACTCGCCGTCGGTCAGCACCGGCACCAGCCGGTTGGGGTTCATGGCGATGAACTCGGGCGTGTCGGTGCCGCCGAAGCGGTGGCCGACGTCGTGGCGGGTATAGGGCAGGCCCAGTTCGGCCACTGCCCAGATCACCACCTGCACGTTGGAAGAATCCTTGCGGCCCCAGATCGTCAGCATCTCGTTTCGTCCCCTTTGGCCGCGCCGTCGCGGCGTTTCGCCTGCCGTCCCCGGCTGAGATAGGCGCGTCCCCGCCCCGGGAAAGGGAGCCGGGGCAGCCGCCGTCAGGCCATGAAAAAGGCCCCGGTTTGCACCGGGGCCTTCAAGGGTATCGCGGGCCTAGTGGGCGCGCGAATGGTCCCAGTCCTCACGCTTCGGCAGCTGCTCGAAGGTGTGCTCCGGCGGCGGGCAGGGCAGGGTCCATTCCAGCGTGTCGGCGTGCTCGTTCCAGTAGTTGTTCTCGGTCACGCGCTTGCCGTGACGCAGCGTGTAATACATCACGCCGATGAAGAACACGAACGAGGCGAAGGACAGGAAGGCGCCGATCGACGACCAGAAGTTCCACATGGCGAAGGCTTCCGGGTAGTCGATGTAGCGGCGCGGCATGCCCTGACGGCCCAGGAAGTGCTGCGGGAAGAAGGTCAGGTTGGCACCGATGAACATGGTCCAGAAGTGCAGCTTGCCCGCCCATTCCGGGTATTGCCGGCCCGACATCTTGCCGATCCAGTAATAGATCCCGGCAAAGAGCGCGAAGACCGCCCCCAGCGACATCACGTAGTGGAAGTGCGCCACGACGAAATAGGTGTCGTGATAGATCCGGTCGACCGGGGCCTGCGACAGGACGATCCCGGTCACGCCGCCGACGGTGAACAGGAACAGGAAGCCGAAGGCCCAGAGCATCGGCGTCTCGAACGAGAGCGAGCCGCGCCACATCGTCGCGATCCACGAGAAGATCTTCACGCCCGTGGGCACGGCGATCGTCATGGTGGCCAGCATGAAATAGGTCTGCTGGGTCAGCGACATGCCGACGGTGTACATGTGGTGCGCCCAGACGACGAAGCCCAGCGCGGCGATGGCGACCATCGCGTAGACCATCGGCAGGTAGCCGAAGATCGGTTTGCGCGAGAAGGTGGCGATCACGTGGCTGATGATGCCGAAGCCCGGGACGATGATGATGTACACTTCCGGGTGGCCGAAGAACCACAGGATGTGCTGATAGAGGATCGGGTCACCGCCACCGGCCGGGTCGAAGAAGGTCGTCCCGAAGTTGCGGTCCGTCAGCAGCATGGTGATGGCGCCGGCCAGCACCGGCAGGGCCAGCAGGATCATCCAGGCGGTGACGAACACCGACCAGGCGAACAGCGGCACCTTGTGCAGCGTCATGCCCGGGGCGCGCATGTTGAGGAAGGTGGTGATGATGTTGATCGCGCCGAGGATCGACGAGGCACCCGACAGGTGAACGGCGAAGATCGCGAAATCCATCGAGAAGCCGGTCTCGCGGGTCGAGAGCGGCGGATAGAGCACCCAGCCCACGCCCGAACCGCGCCCGCCTTCACCGCCCGGCACGAAGACCGAGATCACGGCGAGCGAGGCACCGGCGACATAGAGCCAGTAGGACAGGTTGTTCAGCCGCGGGAAGGCCATGTCCGGCGCACCGATGTGCAGCGGCATGAAATAGTTGCCGAAACCGCCGAAGAGCCCGGGGATGATGACGAAGAACATCATCAGCACGCCATGGGCGGTGACGATCACGTTCCACAGATGCCCGTTGGGCGAGCAATCCGCGGCCATGAAGCCTTCGTGGCACATGTACTGCACGCCCGGCTCCATCAGCTCAAGGCGCATGTAGACGGTGAAGGCCACCGCGACGAACCCGACGATCGCCGACGTGAACAGGTAAAGGACGCCGATGTCCTTGTGGTTGGTGGACATGAACCAGCGGGTAAAGAACCCGCGATGGTCTTCGTGTCCGTGGGCGGCTGCGTTGGCCATTCGTTGCTCCCGTTCCCTTACGAACTTTTTTCTCACGCGATCAGGGCCGGAATCGTGGGGTACACGCGGCCGAGACTTATTCCCGTTCTAGAATGGTCACGCCGCGGCGGCAACGTCCCTGTTGTCGCAGAACGGAAAATTTTGACGCAGGTCAAGGACGGCGCATTGCCGCAGGCCGAATCGCCGCCGGGCTGGTTCCCGGCGGCGATCACATTTCGCAGCCGGGCCTGTAACATTGGGTCAGCATAATTGACTTAAATCCCGCCGCGCGCTGATGTCGGCGCCGCAAGACCGGGAGGGACATCATGGATTGGCAACAGGTGCTGGCCACGCGCAGCGGGCGGATGAAGGCGTCGGAAATCCGCGAATTGCTCAAGCTGCTGGACCAGCCGGACATCATCTCGTTCGCGGGGGGCATCCCCGATCCCGCGCTCTTTCCCGCCGCCGCCTTCCGCGATGCCATGGACCGGGCGCTGACCGGCCCTGCTGCCGGTGCCGCGCTGCAATATTCGGTCTCCGAAGGGTACAAGCCGCTGCGCGAGTGGATCGCCGGGCACATGGCCTCGATCGGCATTCCCTGTTCGCCCGATCAGGTGCTGATCACCTCGGGCTCGCAGCAGGCGCTGGATTATCTGGGCAAGCTGTTCCTCGATCCCGCCGATACCGCGCTGGTGACCTGGCCCGCCTATATGGGCGCGCTCGGGGCCTTCAACGCCTATGAACCGCGCTACGACCGGCTCGACCCCAAAGGCAACCGTCCGGCCGACGCCATCGCCGAGGCGGCCGAGGCCGCAGGCGGGCGGGTGAAATTCGCCTATCTCTCGGCCGATTTCGCCAATCCGACGGGCGAGACGCTGGACCGCTCGGGCCGCGAGGCGCTGCTCGATCTGGCCGAGGCGCTGGATATCCCGATCATTGAGGACGCCGCCTATCAGGCGCTGCGCTACGATGGCGAGCCGGTGCCGCCGATCCTGGCCCTGGAACTGGCGCGCAAGGGCGATCTGAACGCCTGCCGCACGATCTATTCCGGCTCGTTCTCGAAGGTGCTGTCGCCGGGCCTGCGCGTCGGCTGGGTGGTGGCGGCGGCGCCGGTGATCCAGCGGCTGGTGCTGATGAAACAGGCCGCTGACCTGCATTCGCCGACCCTGAACCAGATTGCCACCGAGCAGGTGGCCCGCGCCATCTTCGACGAGCACACCGCCAATCTGCGCCGGGTCTACGGCGCCCGGCGCGACGCGATGCTGGCGGCGCTGGAGCGGCACATGCCCGAGGGTGTGCGCTGGACGAAGCCCGAGGGCGGGATGTTCGTCTGGTTGACCCTGCCCGAGGGGGTGGACGGGGCCGAGTTGCTGGCCCGCTCGCTCAAGACCGAGAAGGTGGCCTTTGTGCCGGGACGGGCCTTCTTTGCCGACGGCTCGAACGGCAACACCATCCGGCTGGCCTTTTCCTGCGCCAGCGAGGCGATGATCGAGGAGGGGATGACGCGGCTGGGGCGGTTGCTCAGGGCGGTGTGACGGCGGTGCGTGCAAGCACGCACCCTACATGGCGTCCGTAGGGTGCGTGCTTGCACGCACCGTCCCGCCTCCGCAAGCCGTCGCTGCCTCGAACACCTGATCGAACTGCCGCCGCAGCGCCACGTCCAGATCATGCATTGTCACCGGCAGGCCCAGATCGACCAGCGAGGTGACGCCATGCTCGCGGATGCCGCAGGGCACGATGCCGGTGAAATGACCGAGATCCGGCTCGACGTTGATCGAGATGCCGTGGAAACTGACCCAGCGTCTGAGCTTCACGCCGATGGCGGCGATCTTGTCCTCGCGCGGCAGGCCGCCGGGGTGGGGCGCCTTTTCGGGCCGCTGGACCCAGACGCCGACTCGCCCCTCGCGCCGTTCGCCGGTCACGTTGAACTCGGCCAGCGTGCGGATCACCCAATCTTCCAGCCGGTGCACGAAGCAGCGCACGTCGCGGCCCCGTTTGTTGAGGTCGAGCATGACATAGGCCACGCGCTGGCCCGGCCCGTGATAGGTGTATTGCCCGCCGCGCCCAGCGGTGAAGACCGGGAAGCGGTCGGGATCGGTCAGATCCTCAGGTCGGGCTGAGGTTCCGGCAGTGTAGAGGGGCGGATGCTCCAGCAGCCAGACCGCCTCATCCGCCTCGCCCCTGGCGATGGCGGCAACGCGGGCCTCCATCGCGGCCAGCGTCTCGGGGTAGGGCTGAAGGCCGGGCAGCACCGTCCATTCCATCGCGATGAACTTTCTTTGAACCGTTGGCCGATAGGTAACGACCCAAGGGGGACAGTCAACCAAGCCCGCATCCGAAAGAGGCCGAGATGTCCCGCCCCCTGCGCGCCGAGACCCGCACCCAGACCCAGATCGCCACGCTGATCCTGCTGGCCGCCCTCGCCGCGCTGCCCATCGTGGCGGCGCTGCCCGCAAGGGCAGGCGGCGAGGTTGCCGCGCGCGCGGCGGTGTCGCCGGTCCCGCCGCAGCCTGCAGGATAAGGCCCGCCGCTTCGGTCTTGGCGCGAATCGCCCGAGGGGCTAGCCTTCGCCCGCCATTCCTCAAAGCCCGCTTTTCAGTATCTGGATACAGGATAGAAGCCATGTCAGCGAAGAAGTCCGCGAAGATCCTTACCTCCACCCTTCTTGCCGCCGCGCTCATGACCGGGACCACCGGCCGTGTCAGCGCCGATATCGGCGACGCCATCGCCGGGGGCATCATCGGCGGCCTGATCGTCGGCGGCATCCAGAGCAGCCAGCGGCCCCGCACCCAGACCCGCACGGTGATCGTCGATTCCGGCGCCCGCCAGCAGGCGCGCGAGGTGCAGACTGCGCTCAACCACTTCTATTTCAACGTCGGCGCCCCGGACGGCGTGCTGGGCCGCCAGTCCCGCGCCGGGATCTCGCAATATCAGGCCTATCTGGGCTTCCCGATCACCGGCCAGCTGACCGAGTTCGAGCGGCAGGTGCTGGTCACCTCGTATCAGCGCGCCCAATTCGGCGGGCCGCAGGTGATCCAGGTCAGCCAGAGCCATCCCGACGGGCTGCGCGGCTTCCTGCTGGTCGTGCGCGACGAGATGCTGGGCCGCCCGCAGCAACAGGGCACGCTGACCGCCGCGGCGCCGGTGGCCGATCCCGCGCCGCAGGCGACCGCCGCCGCCGCGCCGGTGACCGGCATGCCGAATTTCGTCGGTTCCGGCGGGCGGGCGCAGCAGGCCTCGCTTGCCTCGCATTGCAACCGTGTGGGCCTCGTGACCTCGGCCAATGGCGGTTACACGACGCTGGGCAACATCACCGACCCGGGCTTCACCCTGAACGAGCAATTCTGCCTGGCGCGCGGCTATGCCATCGCCGATGGCGAGGCGCTGATGGCCCAGCTGGGCGTCGCGCCGCAGGATGTGGCGGCGCAATGCGCGGGCCTCGGCACCACGCTGGAGCCGCAGGTCGCCGCGCTGTCCCTGCAAAGCCGTGAGGTGGTGCTGGCGGGCATGACGCAATGGGTGCTGACCTCGGGCATGAGCACCGCGGATCTGGCGACCAATGCGCGGATCTGCCTGTCCTCGGGCTATGCGACGGACAATCTGGCCGTCGCCATCGGCTCGGCCCTGATCCTGGCCGCGCTGGGCGAGACGGCCTATGGCGAGCTGCCCGCGCATCACCTGATGCAGGGGATCGGCGCCACCCAGCGCCCGGATCTGGCGGCGCAATGGTATCGCACCAGCGTGCCGGTGGCCGAGGGGATGGCGGTGTCCTTCCAGCCCGGCCCCGCCGACCGCAACCGGCTGATCCTGGCGGCCGTCGACATGGCCACCGGCGCCCAGCCCGCCGCCGCCGCGACCCAGCCCGCCGCGCCGGTGCCGCAACCCACCGCGCCCGCGGGCAAGTAACCGCGCGCCTGCGTTTCGGGGGCCGGGCTCGGACGAGCCCGGCCCCTTTTTCGTGCCCGCCGGGACAGGCCCGGCCAGACCGGGAGCCTTGCCCCGATTCGGCGGAACGGCCGGGCGGCACCGGGTGATCTGCCTGGCCCGCAGCCGTTCCTTCCGTGCCTGGGGCAGGGGGGCAAAGGGCGCGTGCAGAAAGCTGCGCGGGGCGCTGCTTTCCCTCTTCACAACCCTTTCCGAACCGGCTACATGCAGCCCACCAATCCAGTGCGGTCGTGGCGGAATTGGTAGACGCGCAGCGTTGAGGTCGCTGTGGGCTAACCCCCGTGGAAGTTCGAGTCTTCTCGACCGCACCATTTCAAAGCCCCTGAGAACAAACACTTTCTTGTTCTCAGGGGCTTTTGTCTATCTGGCGCCCGGGCCCTCGGCCCCCACTGCCCGCCAGGCATCCCTTCCCTGCCCAGAAAACCGCCGGACACCGCGAAATCTGCCCGCCTGAGCGGCAGGAACCGCGGGCCTTCCGGGCGGAACGCCCGCGAAATCCGCACAGACAGGCCGATCCTCCTGCCGAGGGCGCAAATGGCTCTCCTTTTGTCGTGTTTGACCCTTGCCGAACGGAAACGGGCGGATATTCGCTTGAAATGAGGGGGCGGGGTGTTTTTACTGACCCTCAAGAACAACAAACAAAAGTCCCAACAGGGGGAAGCTACGTGTCCCAAGCCCGCGCCGACGGTTTCGTCGTCTTTGATCGCGTGCAGAAAAGCTATGACGGCGAAATTCTTGTCGTCAAAGATCTGAACCTCAGCATGCCGAAGGGGGAATTCCTGACCATGCTGGGCCCGTCGGGGTCGGGGAAAACCACCTGCCTGATGATGCTGGCCGGGTTCGAGACCGCCACGCACGGAGAGATCCTGCTGGACGGCAAACCGATCAACAACATCCCGCCGCACAAGCGCGGAATCGGGATGGTGTTCCAGAACTACGCCCTCTTCCCGCATATGACGATCGCCGAGAACCTCGCCTTCCCGCTGGAAGTGCGCGGCATCGGCAAGTCGGACCGCGAGGCCAAGATCAAGCGGGCGCTGGACATGGTGCAGATGGGCGCCTTCGGCAACCGTCGCCCGGCCCAGCTGTCGGGCGGCCAGCAGCAGCGGGTCGCGCTGGCCCGGGCGCTGGTCTTCGAGCCCGAGCTGGTGTTGATGGACGAGCCGCTGGGTGCGCTCGACAAGCAATTGCGCGAGCATATGCAGTTCGAGATCACCAATCTCGCGCATAACCTCGGGATCACCACGGTCTATGTCACCCATGACCAGACCGAGGCGCTGACCATGTCGGACCGCGTCGCCGTCTTCAACGACGGGCGCATCCAGCAGCTGGCCCCGCCCGAGGATCTGTACGAGCGGCCCGCCAACAGCTTCGTCGCCCAGTTCATCGGCGAGAACAACAAGCTCGACGGCACGGTCGAGACGATCAACGGCGACAAATGCACGGTGCGGCTGGACGACGGCACGCTGATCGACGCGCAGCCGGTGAACGTCAGCAAGGCGGGCGAACGCACCCGCGTCTCGATCCGGCCCGAACGGGTCGAATCGAACCCCGACCGGCTGGCGCGCGACGCTCATCTGGTCGAGGCCGAGGTGCTCGAATTCATCTACATGGGCGATACCTTCCGGTTCCGGCTGCGGGTCGCGGGGCGTGACGATTTCGTCATGAAATACCGCAACGCGCAGGACCAGCGCAGGCTGTCGGCGGGCGACAAGATCCGCATCGGCTGGCGCCCCGAGGATTGCCGGGCGCTCGACGCCTGACACATGCCATCGCGCCGTCTTTGCCCGCAGGGCGGCGTGCAAAATCAGCGGGCAGACCGACCAGGGAGTCTTAAATAATGAAACTGAAAACGATTCTGATGGGGGCCGCCGGCGTCATGGCGCTGGGTGCCACCACCGCCAGCGCCGAGGACATGACCATCGTGTCGTGGGGCGGGGCCTATCAGGCCTCGCAGGTCAACGCCTATTTCACCCCCTATCTGGCCGCCAATCCCGGCATCAACATCATCACCGACGAAAGCTCGGCCGATGCGGTGGCGCGTCTGCGCGCCATGCAGGAAGCGGGCAACATCACCTGGGATCTGGTCGACGTCGAGGCCGCCGATTCGCTGCGGCTGTGCGACGAGGGCCTGGCCATGCCGATCAACGCCGACGAGCAGCTGGCGCCCGCGCCGGATGGCACCTCGGCCACCGAGGATTTCGGCCCGATGCTGGTCTCGGAATGCTTCATTCCGCAGATCGTCTTCTCGACCACCTTCGGCTACCGCACCGACATGGTGCCCGAAGGCGTCGAGCCGCCGACCGATGCCTGCGCCGTCTTCGACCTTGAGACCTATCCGGGCCGCCGCGCGCTGAACCGCCGCCCGGTCGGGAACATGGAATGGGCGCTGCTGTGCGACGGCGTGCCCTATGACGAAGTCTACGACATGCTCGAGACGGAAGAGGGCCTGACCCGCGCCTTCGCCATGCTCGACACGATCAAGGACCAGACGATCTGGTGGTCGGCCGCTGCCGAAACCCCCCAGCTGCTGGCCGATGGCGAGATCTTCATGGGTTCGTCCTATAACGGGCGCCTCTTCTCGGCCATCGCCGAGCAGGACCAGCCGATCGGCATGGCCTGGGGCTATCAGATGCTGGACATCGACGGCTGGATCGTGCCCGCGGGCCTGCCGGAAGACCGCCTGCAGCGCGTGATGGACTTCCTCTATTTCGCGACCGACACCCAGCGCCTGGCCGATCAGGCCAAGTACATCTCGTATGGTCCGGCCCGCGCCTCGTCGGCGCCGCTGGTGGGCCAGCATGAAACGCTGGGCATCGAAATGGCCCCGCACATGCCGACCGACCCGGCCAACATGACCGGCGCCTTCGTCACCAACTACCTGTGGTGGGCTGACTATCGCGACGAGATCGACGCCCGCTTCCAGGCCTGGCTGGCGCAATAACACGCTGACGGCCGGCCCCCTGACGGGGCCGGCCGTTCCGCATCAGACGCCGGCTTTCCGCGCCAAGACGGAAACCGGCACCGACAGGGAATGACAGATGACGATGAGTGACTCGCCGACGCCCGAGCTGACCGGCGGCGCCCTGAAGCGACAGCTGGGCCGGGCGCTGAGGCGCCAGAAGCTGCGCGCGCTGATGCTGATCGCGCCCTTGCTGATCTTCATCTGCGTGGGCTTCCTGATGCCCATCGTCTCGATGCTGATGCGCTCGGTCGAGAACAACATCGTCGTCGAGACACTGCCCCAGACCATCACCGCGCTGGAAAGCTGGGATGTCGATTCGACCGAACTGCCGCCCGAGCCGGTGTTCCGTGCCCTGGTCGCGGACCTGCAGGTGGCGATCGAGAACCGCACCGCGCTGAATCTGGCGCGGCGGATGAATTTCGAGGCCGCGGGCTGGACCACGATGATGCGCCGCGCCCAGCGCGAAATGCCGGACTGGGATCTGGAGACCGACGGTCCGTTCCGCGAGCGCGTGCTGGATCTGCACCGCGACTGGGGCGCGCTGGAGACCTGGCGCTCGCTCAAGGCCTATTCCAGCCCCTATACCACCGGCTATTACTTGGCGGCCGTGGACCTGACGATGGTCTCGGGCCATGTCGAGGCGGTGCCGGACAATCAGGCGCTGCATCTGATGCTGTTCTGGCGGACGGCCTGGATGTCGGCGCTGATCTGCTTCATGACGCTGCTCCTGGGCTACCCGGTCGCGTTCCTTCTGGCCAATATCAAGGAGCGGCACGCGAACCTGTTGCTGATCCTGGTGATGCTGCCCTTCTGGACATCGCTTCTGGTCCGAACCTCGAGCTGGAAGGTGCTGTTGCAGGATCAGGGCGTGGTGAACCAGTTCCTGGTCTGGATCGGCCTCGTGGCCGA